>NZ_CACVAD010000041.1 GCF_902726545.1 Yersinia artesiana
TTATTAGTGTGAAAAGACGAATCAATCAACTGTGATAATTATCACTTTATTATACGAGTTAAAAAGTAAAATCGCCCGACAAACATAACTGATGGATAAGTTAATGAAAAAAATAATACCCGCAATTTTCTTATTTAGCACCTGTACTTACGCAGCTGTTATTCCAGATGCACAACTGAAAGAGATGTGGTTATCGCCAAAAATATCTGCTGAAAAAATCATCTCTAAAATGAATTTTGAAGAAAAGTTAGGGCAAATATTAATGGTTGATATTCGCTCCTGGAACCATACTGATAACGATGATAAAACAGCATTCATTGAAATTAATGATACTGTCAGTAAGATGATTCGCGATTATCACTTAGGTTCAATTATTCTTTTTCGTGAAAATCTGATTGATACACCACAAACAGTCGAGTTAATTAATAATCTTCAAAATGCGCGCAGTAATCTCCCTCTGTTTATTAGCACTGACCAAGAAGGGGGCTATGTCACTCGTTTACGAGTGGGTACTGAAATGCCAGGGAATATGGCATTAGGGGCCACTGGGTCATCCAAGTTTGCTCAGCAAGCTGGAAGTATCCATGGCTATGAGTTATCCAGCTTGGGCTTTAACTTTAATTTTGGCCCCGTAGTTGATGTTAACAATAATCAGAACAACCCCGTTATTGGCGTACGTTCTTATTCCGATGATCCTGTGTTGGTGGGGGAATTAGCCCGCAGTTATATCAGTGGCATTCACAAATATAATGTACTCACCTCACTCAAACATTTTCCAGGCCATGGCAACGTTACCTCGGATACACACTTTTCCTTGCCGACAGTCAATATTGATAAAGCTGCATGGCAGCAAGTCGAACTGAAACCCTTTGTCGAAGTCATGCCAGTGACTGATGCCATTATGACTGCTCATGTGGTTGTGCCAGCCCTGGATGATTCAATGCTCACAAATATTAAGGGCGAAAAAGTGGGTACTCCAGCCACATTATCAAAGCCTATCCTGACCGACATCCTCCGCAATCAGCTAAAGTTTGATGGCTTGATCCTGACTGATGCTATGGATATGGGGGCGATTACCAGTAACTTTGATCGTAACTGGTCTATCAAACAGGCCATTATGGCTGGTAATGATATTGTCTTAATGCCAATGGAAATTAAGAATCGCACCAGTATTGAACAACTCAATGCACTTTATGTTTATTTAAAAACTGAGGCCACAAAAGATCCTGCGCTTAAACAACGTATTGAAGATGCTGCACAGCGAGTCATTTATACCAAACTGAATAAGCGTATTTCTCCTGAGCCACATGATGTCGCTATTGCGGAAAAAGTTGTGGCATCGAAAAACCACAAGAATATTGAGAATTTCATTTCTGAACAGGCCATCACATTAATTAAAAATGATAATGTTTTACCTTACCAAGTTAAGCCACAAAATAAGATAATGGTGTTCTCCGACGAGAAACCACGCAACGAACTCATTACTAAGCATCTAGATGATATTGCTAATGAATTTCACGTTGATTTTTCCATTAAAAATCAAGTGATAAAACTGGATAAAAGTGATACCAGCTCTGAAGATCTCGCCAAACAAATTAAAGGTCAAGATCTTATCATTCTTGCTACCTATAATCTTAAACTCGATCCCATCAATGCACAGCGCATCATCGAAGAAGCTAATAAGGCTAATATTCCTCTGGTCGTTATATCTAGTCGCAATCCTTACGACATTGCTTACCTATCCGGTGTAAAGGCGAATATTGCTATTTATGGTATTACGGGGTTCGATGTGACCAATAATGTGCGAAACAGTTTAGAAACTAATATCCGCAGTGGGCTAAGAACGCTATTTCAGGGGCCAAAAGGGAAATTAGATGTATTGGCAGAACCACATGGGAAATTGCCGGTGGACATTAGAACTCCTGATAATAGCCAGATACTCTATCCACGTGGTTATGGATTAACGACGTTATAAAATTACGGACGGTGAAAATGAATATCTTAAAAGGACTTGTGGTTTTCAGCACACTAACAATGTGTACGACTGTATTAGCAGATGAATTTGAAACTGACTATGAACAGGAAATTTATAAATTAAATAAGAGAATTCAACAAATAGAAAAAGAAAAAAAAGAAGTACAGGATAAGTTAAAGAAAAAAGTCTGGAACTTCGAAACTTATATAGGTGCAGAGCAAGAGATAGACAGTGATGAAAGTTGGAAGTTTATTAAAGGTAGTATGGCAACCTCACCTTATGTTGGTGCCTATATTTATCAGAATGACTCACTGTGGCTATATGACATTCAGTTTTTAAAAACATATCTGGATAATAATCCAGAGTATGATCGTACGCGTTGGCAGGCAGGAGTAACCAGAACTTTTCCTTTTACCTACGATGGTAAGAGTGGTAATGCGAAATTGCGCTTAGGTTATCGTAATGATAACTGGCATTATCCCTCAATAAGTAATCCGGCATTGGCTGACCCTGAGTACAAAGGGGATGTTCGTAAAGGTGAAGAGCGGCATGAAATTTGGATCCGTCCACAGGCATATTATCAATATTCTGAGAATCTAAGTTTTAACGCCAGCTTATCATTTCGCTTGATTGATCGTAAATTGGATTATGCTCGCGCTAAAGGGAATTATGGCGTATACAAACGAGATTGGAGCCAAATAAATGAGCATTTTGCTGGTGCCAATATCACCTTTAATCAGAAGAATTCACTCTGGTTAAACTATTTGTATATTGATGAGCAATTGGTCAATACGCTTTATAACAAAGAGCATTTCTTATGGGGAATTTATCGCCATAAGTTTGATAATGGTCTTCTGTTTATGCCTTATACGCGTCTGGCCCTGGTTAGAGGAACGCAAAGTTTTCGTGACTCGAATAATCATGAAACTGTACATAAAGAAAAGAATCGTAGTCGCTATGGTTTGCAGGTGCTCTATCCGTTAACGAAGCAGACTTCAATTTTTGCTGATACTTATTACCGCCCAGAGCAAACCTGGACTAACAGCAACAAAACCAGCAATAATTTTTGGTTTTGGGCTGTGGAGTTGAGACATAATTTCTGATATTTAATTAGATATATCAGAACACCAATTTATTAATAGTGAGAGACTAGGGATGGGGTATTTCCTGAGAATATTATTATGTCTGTATGGGCTGTTTATTATCACTGCTGCTCATGCCGGCGTTGCCCAAGAAATTATTTTAGGTGTTGATCAGGAAAATGTTTATGGACCACTGCTAAAAAATAAGCGCATTGGTTTAATGGTCAACCAAAGCTCGATTAACAAGGAAGGGCGTCATACCGTCGATAAATTGTTATCCGAGCAAAATAAATTCCATTTTACAGTGACAAAGCTATTCTCTGTTGAACACGGTATCCGTGGGAATGCAGATGCCGGATTGGGGGATGATAATCACATCGATAAACAGAGCGGTCTCCCTATTATTTCTTTGTATGGAAGAGATAAAGATGGGCGAATGAGGGCACATCCCACTGAAGCGCAGTTATCTGATGTGGATATCGTTATTTATGATTTACAGGATGTTGGTGTTCGTTATTTTACCTACACTATTTCCATGCATCATATGTTAGAAAGTCTGCAAAAATATCATAAACAATTTATGGTATTTGATCGGCCGAATCCACTCGGAAATCATGTTTATGGGCCAATTCTTGAAGAGGAGAATATTTCCGGAATTGGTATGCATCCTGTCCCTATGGTGCACGGGCTGACATCGGGAGAGTTTGCCCGCATGATAGTTAATGAAGGCTGGTTAACCCATTTCAATGATGCTAATTGGCAGGCATTTGGTATCAAAACTTACCAATTCCCGCCAAAGGATTTGACTATTATCGCCATGGGCAATTACACACATGATTCGCCTTATTCATTGCCGGTAAGACCTTCGCCCAATTTACGCAGTGATTTGTCTATTCAGCTTTATCCTTCTTTAGGATTATTCGAAGCAACCAGTGTCAATATGGGCCGAGGCTCAGACTATCCCTTTGAGCAGTTGGGTTTCCCATCCAGAAAGTTTTATATTAATACCTGCTATCACGTAGATATTAACCAGCAGAACACCGGGTGGCCGCAGGCGGGCAAAGAAGTGTGTGGTGAAAAGTTTACTGCCACCAATATAGCCGATATTAAACCGACGATACGTTACTTTGTTGAATGGTGGTTTAAATTTAAAGATGCAGGTTATCCCATGGTGATCCCTGCTCAGATGGAGGTAAATTATCTGGAACATCAGGAAGAGTATTTTCTAATACGCCCTACTTGGTTGGCTAAATTAACAGGTACGCGCAATCTGGTTAAATTAATGGAAGAAGCAGATAAGAAGAAATTAACTGTCGATGAGACCGTGAATTATCTGGAGTCTAACTGGCAGTCCGATCTTGATAATTATCTGAAGTTACGTGAGAAGTATAAAATTTATCCGTAAATCTTATTATTCTTCTTTGACGTTTGGGGTGACAGTGAAAGCTGCATCCCTTTTTTATGATGATTACCTTGGGTAGCGTAATGGCTTATTCGTATCAAATAAAAAGGAGTCAGACGATTCCTCATCTAACTCCTTGTTTTATATGGTGGCCCCTACTGGACTTGAACCAGTGACCAAGCGATTATGAGTCATAAAATTGGCATGTTTTTAATTGTTCGCCATTGTCTCTGTTTGTATTTTTAATTGTCTATAATCAATCGGTTATGAAGTTGTTTTTGTTTCTGATTGGTTCTCTTATTTCCCCATTGTACTATCCTTACCTGACCCGTTACCTGACCCGAAATGGGCATCGGGTCAGGTAACGCTTATTCTCAGAAAGGTAAACTCATGGCCGCTAATCTTACCGAGACTGCTATACGTGGATTGAAGACAAAAAGCACGGCGTACTACGTGTGGAGCAACAGTGCTCAACGTGGTACTGGCAGGCTTGGTGTTAAGGTTCAGCCTTCAGGCAGCAAAGTTTTTTATTTCCGTTATTACGTTGAGAAAGGGAAGAAAGAGAAGTTCATCCAGTTGGGCATCTGGCCTGAGATGAAACTGGTGACGGCCAATGAACTGGCGAAAAAGTACGGAGCCTGGCTTGTCGAAGGAAAGGAACCCCAGCAAGAGCTTGAGCAACAGCGCCTGGCCGAACAGCACATTATGCAGATCCATCGTTCTCAAGGATCGTTTGAAGAACTGGTACATGGCTACGTTAACAAGATGAAGCTCGACAACAAGCGTACTTGGGCTGATGTATTGAAGCGCATGGAGCGAGAGTGCTACACCGTTATTCCTCGTGATACTAAAGCGAAGGACGTGACGCCTCTGCAGATCAAAACCATCCTCTCGGGTATTATCCAGCGTGATGCGGTGGTCCATGCGAACCGAGTTCGTTCTTATTTGATGGCGGCATTCAACTACGGTCTGAAAGCTGATAACGATCCGATGAATACCAGCGTGGGTATTACGTTCGGCCTTGAAGTTAACCCGGTATCGGCCATACCGAAGCAGTCTTCGGCGGAAAAAGTGGGTGATACATGGCTAACGCTGGAAGAGTTGCGTGTTGTCATGGAGCAGTTCGCAGAGGCCACCAATGTTGGGCCGCTGATGCAGCATTTAATCCGCTTCTGCGTTTATGCTGGTGGGCAGCGTCCATTTGAAATGATTGCCAGCCAGTGGAGTGCGATTGACTGGCAGCAAAAGACGCTCCTGGTCATTGCCGATGTATCGAAAAACAAGCGTGAGCACCTGATCCCGCTGACTGAATCGGCGCTACAGGAATTAGCTTCAGTGAAAGAGCTGACTAAGGAAAGTAACAGTCCCTATATTTTCCCGCTATCAACAAACGGTGAGCGCCCGGTGCGTACCGACAGTCTGGCGCGTTCCATCATGTATTTCCGGGCCTTTAATCCTGAGTTTAAAGTTTTCACGGCGCGAGATTTACGTCGGACCTGTAAAACGCTGATGGGAGAGGCGGGGATCAGCAAAGAGATCCGCGACCGTATTCAGAATCACGCTTTGAACGACGTCAGCTCGAAACACTATGACCGTTATGATTACCTGACTGAAAAGCGCAGGGCGCTTGAGATTTGGGAAGATAGAGTCAACAACTACCAGCGACAGCAGGAAAACAACGTTGTGAACTTGTTTGGACGGAGGTAAGGGCTTGTCAAAATATGAGCTTAATTCAGCAGAAGAGCGGTATCAGCCGGGCTCTGGGGACTTGGTGCTGGCTAATAAGCTGGGAATCATTGATGAACAGGAAATGGATACGCTGGAGTCTGGCCTGCTGCTGATGCTGTATGAGCAGCTATTTATTGAGAGCCAGCCGCCTGAGGCGCTGGCTTTTGAGCACATCAGTAGGTGGCATCGTCAATGGCTGGGGAATGTGTACGACTGGGCGGGGAGGCTGCGTAATGCCAACCTAACTAAGGGTGGCTTCCAGTTTGCTGCTGCCGACAGGATTCCTCTGCTTCTTGATGGTTTCGAGAGGCAGTTTCTCTCCCGAACTGGTGAACTGAAATCCCTGGCTCGCCCGGAGCTGGTTAGTTCTCTGGCTGAATGCCACGTGGAGTTTATTTTGATCCACCCATTCAGAGAAGGTAACGGGCGTCTGTCGCGGCTGCTTTGCGATGTACTGTCGGTTCAGGCAGGGAAGGGCTTACTGGATTACAGCCTGTGGGATGAGCACAAGGAGTTTTACTTCAAGGCAATACAGGCAGGCGTATCAGGGAACTACAGTCCCATGATGCAACTAGTGGGCGATATCTTGCCTGACTAACGGGCGAGGCCAACGGCTTTCGCCTGTGCCTGGTTTTGTTTGAGTTGCTGCTCAATTTTTTGCACAGAAACGCCCGTTTCGATCGCGGTTGAGCTGGCAACGGAACGATAAATCTGGGCTTTTGTAACTTGCGGTGATGTTGATTGGCTACTCATCTGAGGACTCCTTATGCTATCTGGCTATAATAGTGGTACAAGCTAAGTCTAGCAAGGTTGCTGAATGTGTTGTAAGACTTACAACTACACCATAGTCGATTAGAAAAAATTTAATAATTGCTCGATACTTATTGAGCCTGCTCGGATTATATCTCATTATCAATATGTAGTTTGTTAAAAGTGACATATGTAAAAAACTCCCATGTAAGTTGGATTTTTTAGTATTGTACTAATTAGTTATCAATTACAATGATAGCAATGAATTAAAAAATACAAATGAATTAAGGTGTTGTGTGATGGGGGTTGGTAATGAAGTTATTCTATTCTTTATCCGAAGTTGTTGATAAGTTTGGTCTGGATATTGAGTTTATTATTAGCGAGTGGATAATAGGGAAGTTTTATATTTTTATTCATTTTGATGGTGAACCATGCACGTTAAGGCATTGTCGAGAAAATAAGGATGATTTTGAATATGATGTCCGTAATGGAATGGATTTATTTCAACACGAAAGTAACCCGCTTCATGAATATTTATCGTTTACACCTGAGCAGAACTTAGAAAAACACTTTCAATGGAAGTTTAAACATGAGTGGTCTATTCGCTTCTTTAAAGGATATAACGAGTATAGATATGATGGAATGGCGTATGGTTACTGGCATATAAGACCGACAAAGACTACGCATTTTAGCCGTGCACAGTACGTATTGTCTGATAAAGAAAAATATAATAATTTGAAAAACAAAGCTGGAGTTGTTTTTGTTTCTCCTTTTTATAATTCTGATTATGACTATTTGGTTTTCCGTAAATCTTTAACATCAGAAATAAAAAATCTTTATATTGAAAGAGAAGCGATTGAGCTATTTTATAATGATCTGATATCTGAATCTACTATTAAAAATACTGATGGTAGTGTTAGTGCTCCTGAGGAATATGAAGATGTAATAGTATCTTACTATCCACCGAATAGTAGAATTGCAATATACATTCTAATCAATGAGATTTTTTCTCGAAATGGAAAGGTCCCTCCAGGTAAAGCTGCTTGGTTTTTTCAAAAAGAAGGTATTCCGATTAACCCATCAACGGTGAAATTGTGGATGGATAATCCACCAGTCGAACGGAATGTACAGTATCGAGAAAAAGCAAGAGTTAGTGAGATGATCTATATGCTACTGCGTGAGCATTTTAAAGATAAAAAATTTTTGAGAAATCCTTCTGCTGTAGCTGAAGTACTAACAGAAATAGCACAGTCAAATACATACAATTTTGATGTTAACTTCACTTGCGAAGAAGTACGTAACTGGTTGAAATTAAGTAAAAAATAATCACTACCACCACTTGCTAAGCACTTACTAAGCCTTAGCAAGTGGTATGCCGCTTTTTTTAGACTCATCCATAGTTCATTCTTCTTCAACCAAAACGAAGGAGGCAGAATGGAAACATTATTTAACTACCCAACAACTCAACAGCGGTTACAACTTTTGCAGGGCTACGGTGAACCTAGCGATCGCCTGGTTCGAGAGAAAGAACGTCAATACATCACATCTGTATCTCGGTCAACAGCATGGAAACTGGAGCGATTAGGGAAATTCCCTCAAAGGAAATCAATTGGATTAAAATCTTGTGGTTGGTTATTAAGCGATCTTCTTTATTGGATCAATGAACGTTAAGGATAATTAAGTTTTTATAGAAAATAGGAGAGAAACCTGTAGTTTTTTATTTTTTTTCTGAAAACAGAGGAGTGATGACATGTATGTCTAAAAGAAATAAATCCCAGCAAAACAAAGAGCTCTGTCTAGAATTTCAGACGCTACCCACTTTTGCTCAAGAAATAATAAATTACATACATTATAAAACAGGAGCCGCCGCTGAACTTATTTTAATAGTGTTACTTGGGGTAATGGCACTTGCCTGCCAGGACAAATTTGATGTTCAGCTTAAAAATGGGAAAACCTTTACATCACTTTATCTCATGCTATTGGCACGCTCAGGTAGCAGGAAATCAACCGTATTCAGGTTGTTAATGGAGCCTATCTACCGACTGGAAAAAGAGCTGAAAGATGATTTTCTGTTAAAGGAGAAACTTTATGAGCTGAAGTTAATATCTTGGGAAACTGAGTTAAAAGAGCTTAAAAAACAATATAGCAAAGCTATTCGTCAGAAGACCGATGTGACTGAAGCGCTTGAAGTACTGGAGGAATGCCAAAGAAGAAAACCAGCAGTTCCAGCAAGAAAATATCTTACTAAAAACGATTCGACAAGTGAGGGGCTTAGAAAAGTATTAGCACTTGGGTCTCCGTCGTTGATGCTCGGTTCTGATGAGGCCGGAGGATTATTCGACGGTAATCTTTTCCGCAATACACCAGTACTTAACTCTCTTTGGGGGGAAGGAAGAATTTCAGACAGCAGGGCTTCTCGTGACAGTTACGATGTTGATGATGCACGGCTAACGATGCTGCTGATGATGCAACCTAGTTTGTTTGATGGCTTTCTTGATAAACAGGGACAAAAAGCAAAAAGTTCTGGGTGTCTAGCCCGGTTATTACCTATTGACATGGAGCAGATACATGAATTGTGTGACGTCCCTAATGCCTGTTCATGGTCTAGTGAGTCAGGGCTTGAAGGATTTTTCTCTACTCTCACTAAGCATTTGCAAGATGGGATAAAGCGCAGAGAGAAAAATGAAGAACGTATCTGTGTTACTTTTTCTCCGGAGGCACAAGTCGCCTGGAATTCACAGAGTGGAGAAATTCAGGAAAAAATAAAAAAAGGAGGCGAACTACACCATTATGATGATTTTGGTGCTCGATTTATGGAGCATGCTTCAAGAATTGCAGCTGTAATGCAAATGTTTATTACACCCGACTCACCAATAATTACTAAGGAGACTTTGGTATCAGCGTTTAAAATAACTGAATGGTTTATTAATCATTTGATGATGAAAATAGATTCCACCAGAAAATATAGTGATTCTGAAATATTGTTTTTTTGGCTTGAGGAACATGTTCCCAGTAATAAATCTTACGACTTTAGGAGGCATAGCATTCGTAGAGATGGTCCAAATTCTCTTAGGAGCATAGAGCGCCTGATATCTGCTTTAAATAAGCTTGAAAGTGAAGGAAAGGTTCAGTTATTCAAGGAGGGTGGTGTTGATTACGTGAAATTAATTGGTTCAGAAATTAAGCCTGAAGATTTGGCTATTGCATTAAACATACCATTAATTTCATCTGGGTCTGTTGGTTTTAATAAACTACCAAGGCATGAATAACTTCAGAGTAACCAATGTCTTTCTGATTAATATATTTTATTCTAGAAGCTAGTCACGCTGCGGATTTAGCTTGATTTATTAGCGAGGGTAATCAATGGGTTTTAACTGGTATATGTAATATACCTTTATCAATAATCTAATCTTATACCTGCATATCCCCCCCACTAGGGATTATATCCAACATCACATGGGTAGCGTGAGGGCTACCCATTACCTAATGATTAATATTTACAGAATGAAGGATTATTATGGAATCACAATATTCACTTACCAACGAAGAAATTGATTATTTGGCAGCAATAGCTTCCAAAAAGTATAAATCACCTATAGACAGATACATGCTCATCGCATTACTTAACATGGTCTATAACGCGCTGGAGCAGCATAAGCGTATACTGGGTATTCGTACTGACCCGAGGTTCGCTCTGTCTCATGTACCGGGAGAGCCTGATCTACCACTGTGCTTCCAGCGAGACGATACGCAGGCAATCACTCGCTTCTTCGATTCACTGAAAAGCCAGTTAAGGGCAGATCATAACCGGTCCAGGAGACCGGGTAATCCAATATTGCCATTTTATGGATGGTGTAGAGAACGTGACACAAGCGAGCATCCCCATTACCACCTGATGTTGTTGTTTAATGCAGATGTGTATGGGTACCTAGGCAATTACCAAGAACTCAATGCTAAAAATATGGCAACCCGAATACAGAAAGCCTGGTGTAGTGCTATAGGGCTTGCTCACGAAGAATACGCGACATTAACTGAATTCCCACCTAATGCTGTTTACAGGTTTACCAGGATTGATGCCTTGGATCGTAACTCAGTCTACTGGGATTTCCTGATTCGACTGGCGTATCTGGCGAAGACTAGAACCAAGGATACCCACAGCAGCAACCGTAACTTTGGCACAAGCCAGTGTCCAACCTTAGGCGGATTAGCCTGTAAATAGCACTCAGGGTGAGGTATTTATCCTCACCCAGTCTATTAACATAATTGATACATTTCTCGGTAAAAAATTCGATACTGTGTCTCGGTACCCTGCTACAACCTGCTACATGTAGCAGCTGTAGCAGTCTTCAAAGATTGGAATAATCATTTTGGTTGAGTATAAGACCATCCCAATACAACCAACTGAATGTCTGGGCTGCTGACAGTTCAGTATGCTTATGTAGAGTTACCTGTGAGATTTAACTTCGGACTTTAAAAGTACGCTCCACTGTCGCTATATGATGCTGCAGTCGAAGCTCGAAATCGTTACGGTTCGCATCTGGAGAGTATACCCCTTCTTCATCACGCGATTTTGCGAGTTCATAACCTGCTGCATCTATCCAATGAATAGTGTTGCCCTGTAGAACAGGGACGACGGCGTAGCGTTTCAATTTCCCGTCCGTACCTGTCAGCTCCGCGTTTTCCACTCCACTTTCGGCTTGCATTACCCTGTTGTGTTGCTGGCTGCGTTGCCATTTGAGGAATAATTGAGGATCAATCATGTCTTCATCTTCAAGGTTTTCATACCCCTCGTTAAGCCATTTCTCAAATTCTGCACGGAGTTCTATCGCTTCATTTCGCGTTTTTGCCAGTCCCTGTGCCAGAACAAATGCAACAAATGGGTCAAGTGTACCCCAGCGTAATAATTCTCGTGCCCAGAAACCGAACCACGGCAATCCCGTTGTAGCACGCCACTTCTCTAACGTTGGTACAGCCAGCGGATCCCCTTCCCCGTTAGTCCAAGCTCTAGCAACTACGGCTCCAATAGCCACGCCCAATCGAAACTCAAGATTATCGGTAACGAATCGTTGCCACGCCCGTAGGTCGCCAGGAGCTGGAAAATCTGCAACGGTTCCTTTCATCCACCATGATAAGAGGCTTGGCCAATCGTCTAGAAGACGCTGGTCAGTTGCCGTGTTGCGAATACGGAAGCCAAATCCTCGATCATTAGCAACCAGTTCACCAATGTTCTCGAAGAGTGCCAAACGCTCAGCATCGGTGGCACTACCATAGTTAATTGCCTGCACAATCAACTCGTATATTTTCTGCGCCACTGCTTCGAAGCGACGGCCGACATAAGGCGTAAAACCGTAGAGGTAAAGTCTTTTCCGTTCATCACTGTCTGGGTAGATATTGTCGATAAGTGCCCGCCCGCGCCTCACAAAAGTCTTTGCAAGCCATTCTTCTTGCGCTGCGACAACATTTGTAAACGTTTTTTGCCACAACTGAACAAGGTGCACTTCAGCCTGCATAGCAGTCAATTCCTGAGCCTGTCCTTGGTTTAATTCTTCTATCGCGCTTAGCAAAACTCCATCAAGTTCGTCCAGACTATCGGCAAGGCGAGCAATAGGGATTGTTTCGGCTCTCCCAGCCATATCGCTTATTTCACCTGGGCTCGCAAAGTCAAGCCATTCCAAGAAATCTTCACCTTCTATTCCAAACAGTTCCGCAGCGCGTGCAGCAATCGTATCAATCAATAGGGCAAGTGGACTGGAGACAACCTGAGCATCCCTCGCGTCATCTAATAAACGCCCACGCAACAAGCGATAGTCGGCAATGAGTTCTCTACGTTGCTTTTGTTGGGTTATAGCGTCACTGATACAGAAGGCATGGTTGAGTGCCCTTCGGATAAG
This sequence comes from Yersinia artesiana, assembly GCF_902726545.1. Classification (GTDB taxonomy): domain Bacteria; phylum Pseudomonadota; class Gammaproteobacteria; order Enterobacterales; family Enterobacteriaceae; genus Yersinia; species Yersinia artesiana. Next base: position 12,829 of record NZ_CACVAD010000041.1, read on the forward strand.
TGGTTTCAATGAGTATCGAACACTGGTCCATTTCCCCGAGAACCCGCGCTATTACCTCAACATCAACGCCAATAACTTCAGGCAGGTTTATGAGGATCTGAGCTTCAGGTTAAGTTACTTCGCAAAAAAACGGACGAAGTCCTACAGCCGGGAGATACGGTCATTTGGTTGTAGCCAGAAATAATAAGGGAGTATGACGCCGGCGTGGCTGAAGTGGCTCAGCAATTTTGCTGAGCTGTTCAGTGAGCCCGGATGAGCACCATTGGACTATATTGGCCCGGTTGAGCTCTCTATTGCTCCGTCTTCAGTCTAAAAGGTAGGTTATTCACTTCACGTAAAGCCAGCAGTACTTATTTGCCACCAATATATTCAACTACAGAAGTACTTACGGTAAATTGACCGTCAGACTGAGCTTCTTAGCGAAAGTACAAATCATCGGCACCAAAACAGCATCGAAACATTTATAAGTTGAGCTTATGAGATTTCACCCCGAAGGTCCTTCTATACCAGATATCCTGTTAGAACGGCGTGATGCTGGTCGCGTTGTATTTCTATGTGGTGCCGGAGTTTCGATATCGTCCGGCATGCCAACATTTGTAGATCTCGCTCAATACGTGATTGAACGCTTTGCCCCTCCGGCAAACTCAGAAATCATGACGGCCTTTAAGCCATGGCTGAGTAATCCGTCTTCGGTAAATATCCCTCTCGATCAGATATTCAATCTACTCCACCATGAGTACGGTAAGGATGAAGTTAACCGCCTTGTCACCGAGCGTTTAAGTATTTCCCAGGAGAGAGGAGAAGTTGGACGTGAGCATGCTCTCCTCAAACGAATTTCATCAAACCAGAGTGGAGTACCGCAAATTGTTACAACAAACTTCGACCGTTTATTCGAGATAGGCCATGATGGGAAAAATCTGGCTTGGCATGTACCACCAGCATTCCCAGAACTAAAATTTAGTTCTAAAATTGAGGGAATAACATATCTGCACGATCGTCTGGTAGAAGTCAATTCTGAAAGCCATCCCTACATATTGAACAGCGCAGACTTCGGGCGAGCTTATCTCTCAGAAGGTTGGGCTACCAAATTCGTCAAACTTCTACTGGAACAATATATCGTTGTTTTGGTGGGCTATCAGGCTGAAGATCCACCGATTAAATACCTTCTTCAGGGCCTCAATCATGATGGGCAATATGATCGGTCAAGGCTCTATGCATTTGATCGTGGTCTTCCTGAAGAGATCGAAGCTAAGTGGCGTGATCGCGGTGTCACTGCTATAGCCTATTCCGATCATCCCATGCTCTGGAAGAGTATGGCCGCATGGGCAGAGCGAGCTGATGATCCACGTAAATGGCGAGCTTCTGTGATCGCTAAAAGCCAGCAAGACCCGAAAACTATGGCACCGTATGAACGTGGTCAAATTGCTCATGTACTCCGCACAGCACAAGGTGCGAGATTATTCTCTGAAGCTGTTCCACGCCCTCATCCAGAATGGGTTTGTGTGATGGATGCAAATATCCGGTCAGCGAAACAAAAGCGAATTTGTAGCGACGACGAAGTATTCGATCCTGGTGCAGCTTATGGATTGGATGACGACCTAAGAAATATATCTGATGATGAGCTCAAACAGGGGATTAATAACGACAATCTCCTTATATGGCGTGAAGAAGATGATAGCCCGCCATATTGTCACCGCCTGACGGGGGGCTTTGAGGCTTTACCTAAAAGACTTTACCACCTCGTTTCCTGGTTTGGTAAATCGCTTGATAGCCCGGTAATTGCCTGGTGGGCAATCCAACAAAATCGACTTCATCCACAACTTCTACAACAGCTAGAATGGCAATCTGAGCGTCCAGGCACTCTTCATACCCGTGCTCGTCATGCCTGGAGCTTGATACTTGAACACAACCTAGATACTCGTAATTATAAATATAATAACGATTGGTTCGACCTGAAAGCACGAATTAATGCCGTGGGCTGGACTGCAAGTGTTATACGAGAATTTCGGAGAGTTACAACACCGCGATTGGTTATTAAACCACCATGTGGCTTGGGGGAAGTCAGGCCGCCAAGTGGTGACTGGGAGAAAATACAGTTTAGTGAATTAGGGCAGTGCGAACTTGTTTTTCCAAAGAGGCATAATGAAGATTTAGGAATTACCGATGATGTATTGCCTCAAATTATCAACATCTTGGAGCAACAACTGACCGCTGCTTCAGAGTTGCTTAGTAATAGTGATGCGCTTTACTTTAAAACGCCGAGCTGTTATCCGGACCGCAAAGTTGAGGGAAAAGAGTTCTTCAGTGAGTCCGGCGAAATCTTACTTTGGTTCGTCACACTTTTTGATCGAATGGCTGATATGTGGCCAGACCTTGCAAATGCTCATGCAACGATTTGGCCCGCAACAGAACAATTCTTCTTTCGTAAGCTCAAGCTGTATGCATTTAACAAAAAGTGAGTTTTTAAGGCTGATCATGTTGCCGAAGAGGTTTTGGCCTTAAAGAATGACGAATTCTGGGACACTTATCTTTCCCGAGAACTTCTTTTCCTCTTGGTGGATCGTTGGAAGGAGTTTTCTCAGGTGAATCGAAATCAAATCACTGAGCGTATTGTGGGAGGTCCTAGCCAGATACCCTACTGTTCAGATGAAGAATTTCCGGTACAGAGAGATGAGCTTGCTGCCTCCTACGCCAGTTATCTCAAGTCGCAGGGTTGTGAACTGAATACATTTTACAACGAACGGCTTGCCGAAATGATCAAAGGAATTTCTGGTTGGAATAATGGTTGGGCGAACTCTGTAGTAACCAGTAAAGGCTCGTATACTCAACGGATTCATACGGACGAAAAACCAGATGTAATCTTGGACCTTCCCGTCAATGAGGTTATCGATAGAGCAAGGAAAGAGACAGGGCGGGAATTTGATGGTTCTATTATGAAACAACCTTTCCTTGGTTTAGTAAAAGCAAACCCGAGAAAAGCGTTATCTGCACTGACTATTAAGGGAAAAGCTGGCGACTACCCCAATGAATTCTGGTCGTCTATGATAAAAGATCTTCCGACAGACGTTACACCTAGGCTGAAACGGGTGTTCCTGAATCGAATAGCGCGGTTACCGAATGTAGTTATAGTCGAACTGCGTCATACATTAAGCTATTGGCTTGAACAAAACTTTGTTAAAACCCTTAAGTTTGATGCAGGCCTCAGTTGGACTGTCTATGAGCATGTAGTCGAAGGCATATTGAGCGGTGGGACTGATTCTACAAAGGGCGCTCTTCGTGATATTCGCCAAACTGGCGAACTAATTCTACCCTCCCGACGCACATTTGGTCATGCACTTAATGGCCCGATAGGTCGATGTACCAAGGCCCTTATTCACTCTATTCCAGGAGAAGAACAGGATGCTGGCTTACTGATTCCGGATGATATTAAATCTCGCATTGAGTATCTATTCAATGCACCGGGGGAAGGAGCAGACCATGCCGTTGCAATAGCAGCCAGCAATCTGAACTGGCTGATGTTTGTTGACCCCGTCTGGACAAAGGAACACCTTATACCAATGCTTGTCTTTGATAATCCAGTTTCAGAACCTGCATGGAATGGATTTCTTCATGATCGTAATGGGCCTTCAAACCCAGTAGTTAGACTTATTAAACCTAGCTGACCTGCTCCCCGTTGATTAATACACCGCGATGTTAGTAATGTCTTCATAAGCCACATGAGGACATCCCCATGAAGAAGCGTTTTTCCGACGAACAGATCATCAGTATTCTCCGCGAGGCTGAAGCCGGAGTTTCTGCCCGTGAACTCTGCCGTAAGCACGCCATTTCCGACGCCACGTTTTATACCTGGCGTAAGAAGTATGGCGGCATGGAGGTGCCTGAGGTTAAGCGCCTGAAGTCGCTTGAGGAAGAGAACGCCAGACTCAAGAAGCTGCTCGCCGAGGCCATGCTGGATAAGGAGGCGCTTCAGGTGGCTCTTGGGCGAAAGTACTGACGACAGACCAGAAGCGCGAAGTCGTGGTGTTGATGTGTGATGCGACCGGTCTGTCGCAACGTCGTGCCTGCAGACTCACAGGTTTGTCCCTGTCGACCTGCCGCTATGACGCTCAGCGTCCGGCGGCTGATGCCCATTTATCAGGGCGCATTACTGAACTGGCACTGGAGCGCAGGCGTTTTGGCTACCGCCGCATATGGCAGTTACTGCGCCGTGAAGGGCTTCTGGTTAATCACAAGCGCGTGTACCGCCTTTATCATCTGAACGGGCTGGGCGTTAAACGCAGACGTCGTCGTAAAGGGCTTGCAACAGAACGTCTGCCGCTGCTCCGCCCGGCGGCGCCCAACATGACCTGGTCGATGGATTTCGTCATGGATGCGCTGGCTACTGGTCGCAGGATCAAGTGCCTTACCTGCGTCGATGACTTCACAAAGGAATGCCTGACGGTCACTGTTGCCTTCGGGATTTCAGGCGTGCAGGTCACGCGTATTCTGGACAGCATTGCGCTGTTTCGCGGCTATCCGGCTACGATAAGAACCGATCAGGGCCCGGAGTTTACCTGCCGCGCGCTCGATCAGTGGGCCTTTGAGCATGGAGTGGAGCTGCGACTTATCCAGCCCGGCAAGCCGACGCAGAACGGATTTATTGAGAGTTTTAACGGACGCTTTCGCGATGAATGCCTGAATGAACACTGGTTCAGCGACGTCAATCATGCCAGGAAAACCATCAGCGAATGGCGTCAGGATTATAACGAATGTCGCCCGCACTCCACGCTGAATTATCAGACGCCGTCTGAATTTGCAGCGAGCTGGAGAAAGGGTAATTCTGAGAGTGAAGGATCCGACATTACTAACTGAGCCTTGTATCTAATCCTGGGGGCAGGTCATAGCCTATTAGAGCTTATTCCGTGGCTAAAAAGATTCTCTTGGGAGAAAGAACTGTCCATAGAGGCTGCCCTATGGCTAGGACGTATGAGAATATTTAAAATTGATGAAGAGGGCGGTCTTTGCCGAGGTGAAATGCGCCCGGTGTTGCGCTCTATGTCGGATGAAACACGAAATCGCTTCATCGCTTGGTTGGGTTTTGTTGGGCAAAAAGAAGATAACGGTTGGGCTAAATACATTATTCCGTTAATCAATGAGGACTGGCCCAGAGAACGTCGATATAGGACGCTAGCTTCAGCGAAAGCGTGGATAGGATTGTTAGGGGAAACCGGTGATGATTTTCATAGGGTTTACGAAACAGTTAAGACGTTCTTGGCCCCGTTGGAAACTGAATATTGTCCGTTATATCGCTTCACTCGAGAGCACGGTAATAAAAAACCACTTACAACCATTTTCCCTGAATCGACACTGGATTTAATGAACAGAATTACGCCATTAAGTCTTACCCGCCCGCCACTTGAGCTACAGAAAGTACTTGCACTGATTGAAGATGTAGAGCCCCGGCTGATCACGGATCAACGATATTTAAGGCTTACTGATTTAGTAGAAAAAAATTAATGAGACCGTTATAAACATGCTGAGGCGGTTTCTTTGTAACAGATGTGGTAAGGTCCGGACTGCTCGAAAGTGAGCAGTCTCTGCTTTTATTTCTGAGTTATACTGCAACAGTATATCAATAAGTTCCTGCCATTGTAGATTTGTACTACATTATTGCACCGATAAAAATTTTGGGAAGATATGATTCGGTACCATGTTTTGTTTAAAAATGGCATTAACCTGTGTGCTGAGACGACGTAACAACTATTACATCGTCAAGATGGGTAGACCGCATATTCAGTGACTACATATTTTGCCATCACAAAAATTTAAGCTATGGCTATAATTTCATTATATTCGTCTTCAAGTAAATCAGATAACAGCTCATTATCATGGGGGCGTTTCATGCCAGAAATTGTTGGATACAATTGCCAGTACCAGTTGTTTTTGCGTATGAAAGTTGCACTTTAAACTTCAATACGAAATTAATCTTGGTGAGTTTTTTAATGATGTACTCTTACATATGAACTTGGAGTTGTGTCATTGCTTTCTTCAAAAATTATTAAAATGCCACTGCGGGTGCTTAATCACTGATCTAGCATACTGGCATATCTGCTACCATATGGATTAATTCTTTTAGACCGATGCGCTTTGTATATACCGACTTGCAGACAAAGTTTAACACAGCAGAGCTGAAAGACATTTTAGCCAGATTAGTATCCCGAAAAATAATATTTATGATGATTCTTCTGTTGATCGTATTCCGTACAGCTAACCGAAGAGTGAGGGGGGGTCCATCCCATTAACTGGAAATCTCTTCAGATATTACAAAGATAAAAGACTTTAAAACTCAGGTCTATGTCTAAATCAGATGATTGCAGACCTGAGTCTGGAGTGCTACTCACTGAAAAACGTCATCGGAAATAGCCATAAATCAGCTGGTAAGCGCGATTTGGTAACTAACATGGACTCCGTATTCGCTAGGGGTTGCGTACGTTGAATCTTAGACGGATGATTTAACGTAACTGTCAGGATAGCATTCGTAGTTAGTTTATTTTTTGAATTACAAGCAACAGATGAACGTTAACGTTTTGTGAATATGAAAGGCAATGGAAAAGCTTACGAAATGTACTGGTTTTGTGTTCTATAGCAAAACACATTTAGACATTAGGAATAGTTCCTCCATCTCAGTTTTTTCGATAACCTAAAATTGCATGGTGACGTTGAATTTTACTCCTGAGAATTATTGAACACAGAAGAAAATAGCATTAATTAAATATGTTAGTTACATACCCATCCCACGTAATCCTTCCTGTTTTTATTTGTCTGTATTTTCCATAAGTGAAATTTTTTCATTATCTAAAAATACCCATCATTTTCCTGTAACTAAGAATCTATTCTGAATAGTGACAATTTATTAATCCATTTGTACTCATAATTTAAAAATGCGGAAGGAGGACCATACGCCCTCCCTCAACGTCACTTATTTACCCTAATTCATAATGCGGTCTAAGCGTGCCCCGCTAGGGCTTTAAATACCATGGCAATGGCATGAGCGCCAGGGTCCATGTTACCTACCAGGCTGTCGCTATTCAGATATGACGAGCGACCGGCGTTGGCTTTAGCGGCATGGCAGGTTTTCTCGGCACCCACTTCAGCTGCCAGGTATGCGTTTTTAAGGTCGCCTGGTTGGTTTGCAAGCGCTTCGAGAGCGGGTTGCAATGCGTCAATTAAAGTACGATCACCTAAATCAGCCCCACCATAGTATTTCATCTGTGCCAGACCCGTTTGCAGTGCCGCTACAACTGACTCACCTTTCTGGAGTGATTGCCCTGTAGCAGTAAAGAAAATGGACATCAATACACCGCTGGAACCGCCCATCACCACAGTTAAACGTTCACCAATTAATGCGCAAAGCGTTTCCAGCTGATTCAGTGGTAACTGGCTTTGCTGACGTAATAAGGCAATTTCGCGGGCTCCGGCAGCAAATGTTGAACCGGTATCACCGTCGCCCACTTTGGCATCCAGGGCATTAAGTACACTTTCCAGGCTCGATAACGTTTGGGTGACCACATCCACATAGTGACCCACTGCGTTATTTTCTGAAGGCTGGAATGCGACTCGGGCGCTTTGTAAAGCACAGGGTATGATGCGCGGTGAACGCAGGCGAACCAGTGTTTGCCAGTTAGCGGTTTCTACATCAGTTATCAGCGCTTTTTCAATATTGCCTTCCATTACCATTGCCGTGATGGAAAAACCTTTCATATCCAGTGCACTTACTAGCGCTGCAGGCCCAATCAGCCAGTCGATACGGCCTGCTAAAGCGCTATGCACCAGTTCACGATTAAGGACAGCCATCTCGGTAATAGAAACGCCGCCCAGGTTGTTGAGCATCACCACCAGACGACCTGTCGCTGGTAACGCCACGAGCAGTTTATCGACCATCAGTTTGATGATTTGCTGGCTATTTTGAGTGTGAATAACGCTGGCACCTGGTTCACCATGAATACCCATTCCAAGCTCTGCCTGGCCTGGATGGTGGCGAACGGCATCATCAGGATCTTGGGGAAGGTGGCAACTGGAGAGGGCAACACCAAGACTAAAGACGCGCGCCATAGCAAAACGTGTTTCTTGCACAACTGTGTCCAGGCAGTTGCCTTGTTCGGCAAAATGACCCGCCACTTTATGGATAAGGATCGTGCCTGCAATACCGCGCGGCTGTTTGTTATCCGGCAGTGAAATATCATCCCCAACGATAACCATTTCGACTTTGTAGCCCAGGCGACGCGCTTTTTCTGCCGCCAGCCCAAAGTTGAGCCGATCGCCGGTGTAGTTCTTAACAATAAGCAGGCAGCCTGCTTCACCTGTCACCGCCTGGATTGCAGTCAGTACCGCATCAACACTAGGTGAAGCAAATAAATCACCGCAAACCGCCGCGGTTAGCATTCCTTTGCCAACAAAACCGACATGAGCTGGCTCATGCCCGGCACCACCGCCGGAAATAATAGCAACCTTGCTTTTATCCAGCTCACTGCGCACCACAATACGAATGGCCGGGTCGGTTTCCAGTCGGGCTAAATTGTTCCACGGGCAGGCGACAATGGCTCCCTCGATAGCGTCATTAACAAGGTTTTCGCGTTGATTATAGAAAAATTGCGACATAACGGTTTCCTGAACATGAGGTACAACATTCCCTCGGAGAGATCTCCGGGGCGAATGTTAAGGATGGAAGATTGGGTTGTGTAACTACGAACGGACGGGTACGTTTTCCAGCGTTAGCAAGTCACCGCTGCAAAAATTTTGCAAGGCATCTCCCTGTTGGCAGAGGAACGGAATACCAGCCTCTCTGGCAATAATTGCACTATGCGACAGAGCGCTTCCTTCTTTCAGGCTGATACCTGCCACTTTGCGGGTATCCAGTTGAAGCACCACAGAGGGATAAATATCATCAGCAATGATGATCGTCGGGCGCTGATGTTGCGGGTGTCTTTCCGTGGTTTGCGTCAGATGGCCTAGCACGCGCTGCAAAATATCATCTACGTCGATGTAACGAGCTTGTAGATAGGCATCATCCAATTGACGATACTGCGCACTTAAATCAGCCATCACAGTATGCCAGGCCCATTCGGCGCTATAGCCATGAGTGCGCAGCAATTCGCAGGCGCTGTCGATGAGTTCCGCATCGTCGAGCAGGGTATGGTGACCCGAAAAAATCGCCGCAATGTCGTCGGAATATTTTTCAGCAGCCAGTTGGGTGAGGCTGTTGAGATCGTCAAGAGTATGGCTGATGGCCATTTTCAGACGTCTGGCTTCTTCATCAGCGCTGTTACTAGCCGATTCCCTTAATGCAAAATTAACCGGAGAGTAGCGCAGCACCTCACCGCTGACAGTAACCACATCCGCAGTGGATTGCTGGCGGGAAGGTTGTGTTGCCAAATCCTCGCCAAAGTTTTCCACCGCCAGTGTTTTAAATGCCACCAGCGCTTCAGTGGCTTCCGGGCCTTTGGCAATTAAGCGAAGTGTGTCTTGGTAGCGAACCTGGAGCAGGGCAATCTGGTTAATGCTATCTGGCTTGACGCACTTACCGTCTTTTTCGAGCACCAGATGCGCATTAAACCCTGCCAGCGCTGAAACCAACTGCGCCGCCGGGCGAACATGCAAACCATGAGGATTGTTGATGACCACAGTGGCAGACAACGCTTCACCGCCAAGTGATTCATTACTCGCCAACGTTGGTGCGGTAGCCTCTTCCGCTGGTAGCCCTAACTGCACACGTTTCGCCTGTAGTGAGTTTTGTGCATCCATAATCACTTTTTCAATGCCAGCACCTGCGGCTGCGCTGACCGTAGCCGCTAAGGTTCCTTCTACCAGAGGCGCTGCGCATAAGCGGACTTTCTGTGCGATGACGGGGTCGAGTAATTCCAAAGCCGTCTCAGCACTTAGTAAGGCGCTCCCCATATCCATCATGACCAGCACATGATCGGTATCGGCCACGGATTCAATCGCTTCCATGACTTTAATGGGATCCGTACCAATGGGATTCACAGGATCGTCGATCCCTGCGGCGATGGCCAACCGACAGCCATCCCCCCTTAACATCTGCCGGGCCAGTTCCCCGACTCCTTGGCCCAGTTGGGCGCTATGAGAAACAATTACCAGGTTTACCATCGCCTTATCCTTTGCTTTACTCTCTGGCCGCCGCGGCCAGCATCTGCATCATAAACAACACCGAGGTTGCACCAGGGTCCTGATGCCCGATGCTGCGCTCACCCAGATAACTGGCACGCCCTTTACGAGCCTGCATCGTAATAGTCGATTGTGCTGCCTGCTCAGCAACCTGGCAGGCAGTATCCAGGGCCGCTAGCAGCGACAAATTTTGCTCGCTGGACTGCTTTAGCGATTCGGCAACTGGTAGCCAAACATCACACATGGTTTTGTCGCCTGGCTCTGCTTTGCCCCGATTAATCACGCCGTCGGCACCTTCACTTATCATCTGATACAGCTCATTGAGCGTCAGACTTTGGTGGGCCTGAGTCACCTGGGCTGCACGAATAAAGAAGGTTCCAAAGAGGGGGCCACTGGCGCCGCCAACATTGGAAAGCAGCACCATGCCGGTATTCTTCAGGATAAAACCAATGTCTTTGTCAGCAATGGAAGGGAGTTTTTCCACGACCTTGCTAAAACCACGGTGCATATTCAGCCCATGGTCTGCATCACCTATTTCTCTGTCCAGCCCGGTCAGAAAAACACACTCGGAGGTGAAAATCTCCCCGCAGCGGTAGAGCCAGTTAACAATTTGATTTTTGGTTAGTGACATTGCAATCTCCTTAGTGACCCCAGTTCAATGCAGGGGTGTGAACAGGGGCATCCCACAAAGTGAGAGTCTCTTTATCCGCTTTCAGTAAGGTAATCGAGAAGCCTGCCATATCCAGCGAAGTACACCAGGTGCCAACCAGGTTACGAACGATAGAAATCCCAGCTTCCTGGCAGCATGTTTCCAGGCGGTTGTAGACGCCGTACAGCTCAGAAAGTGGGGTGGCTCCCAGGTTGTTGACCATCGCAATCACCTTATCGCCGCTTTGCAGTGCTTGTTTGGCTTGTTTTACTTCCTGCCAATTGCCCTTGGTGCGATCCCATTGGCGCAGGGTTCGGCTGTAGTTACCATTTTCGAGTAACGTGCTAAACATCTCATCTACGGTGTTATCCAGCGAGGTGAAACGGCGGCGGTCTATACCTGGCTCACCGTGAATGCCCACCCCAAACTCCATTTCGTCATCCTGAAGCTCGAATGAGAGTATCCCCGACGCAGGAACGGTACAGGCGCTTAACGCGATACCAATAGAGTGCCCCAAATTATTCAGCTTGCGACCCAGTTCGGCACAGGCTTCCAGAGAATCGCCTCGTTCTGCTGCCGCCCCAACCAATTTCTCAATCAAGACCGTATTGGCAACTCCACGGCGTCCTGCGGTGTACAGGCTATCTTTTACTGCCACATCGTCATCGACCACCACAGTGGTGACTTTAACACCGCCTTCGTGTAGCAGCTCGGTTGCGGTTTCAAAATTGAGGATATCGCCGGTGTAGTTTTTAATAATCAGCAGGACGCCTTCACCACCGTCAATCGTCATGGCGCATTCGTACATTTTGTCCGGTGTTGGGGAGGTGAAAATCTCACCAGGACAAGCTCCGGTAAGCATTCCCTGGCCGATAAAGCCGCAATGCATCGGTTCATGGCCACTACCGCCGCCAGATAAAAGAGCGACTTTCCCCGCAACAGGGGCATCGGCACGGGTCACGTAAACCGGATCCTGATGCAGTTTCAGTTCAGGATGAGCTTTAGCCAGCCCAGTAAGTTGCTCGCTCAGTACATTTTCCACACGGTTAATCAGTTTTTTCATTATTCATACTCCGCAGGAGATCTATGGGTCATTGGGTTGTTCAGGCCCGGTGTAGGGTATCGGCCTTCGCAAAACCTTTTGCAGCCGACGCAATAATTCTCTCCTGGGCAGGGGAAAAAAAAACAGCGAAAAAACCAGTTCCATAGTGGAACGGAAAATTATTAATTTGTTTCAAAATGGAACTCATTTTGCCAGCAAACGACAACAATGAGAGCCTGGGCAATCTTTTGAATGTTTCTGATGTGCTAGCCAGGTCTGGTCGCCGTGTCCAGCGGGCATTATTTTTCGGAGGGTTCAAGTAAAAGGGTTATTATTCAGTTTCTTTGTTCATACTGACTGTGATGCAAAGACGGATCAGGATCTCAATCCTTACTTTTGTTCAGGTTATACGTTCCATAATGAAACTTACATTTTGATTTTACGTTTCATATGGGAACAAAAATTATGAAGATTTTTTTGTCCGGCACCCGCTCTAGAGTGATGTTACCGCGCCGCAGTGTTCAACCTCTCGCTGGAACCGATTAGCAAGAGTGAGCAACGTCAGGCGTCATCATGTAAACGAGTTCAAAAAATCAATTTGAGGGTGAAGAGAATGCTACAAGTTATTCAATCTCCGGCAAAATATCTCCAGGGTCCTGATGCATCCGCGTTGTTTGGTCAATATGCTAAAAATTTAGCGGATAGCTTTTTTGTGATTGCTGATGATTTCGTGATGAAGCTGGCTGGGGACAAGGTGCTCAATGGTTTGCACCAGCACGATATTATCTGCCACGCAGAGCGTTTTAACGGTGAATGTAGCCATGTGGAAATCAACCGCCTGATTGCCATTCTGAAACAGAAAGGCTGCAAAGGCGTGGTGGGTATTGGCGGAGGGAAAACCCTCGATACCGCAAAAGCAATTGGTTATTACCAGAAACTGCCAGTTGTTATCATCCCGACCATTGCTTCTACTGATGCGCCAACCAGCGCGTTGTCTGTTATCTACACCGAAGCCGGCGAGTTTGAAGAGTACCTTATTTACCCGAAAAACCCCGATATGGTGGTGATGGATACCGCCATTATCGCCAAAGCGCCAGTACGTTTGCTAGTGGCCGGGATGGGCGATGCACTCTCTACCTGGTTTGAAGCGAAAGCGTGTTATGACGCAAGAGCGGTCAGCATGGCGGGAGGGCAGTCCACTGCTGCGGCATTAAGCCTTGCGCGCCTTTGCTACGACACCTTGATGAACGAAGGTGAAAAAGCACTCCTGGCGGCACAAGCAGGCGTGGTGACGACGGCACTGGAACGCATTGTTGAAGCAAACACCTATCTGAGCGGTATTGGTTTTGAAAGTAGCGGTCTGGCGGCAGCGCATGCGATTCATAATGGTTTCACCATCCTTGAAGAGTGCCACCATCTTTACCACGGTGAAAAAGTCGCTTTCGGTACGCTGGCACAGTTAGTGCTGCAAAACAGTCCGATGGAAGAGATTGAAACGGTGATGGGTTTCTGCCAGCGAGTCGGCCTGCCAATCACACTTGCGCAGATGGGCGTTAAAGAAGGCATTGAAGAGAAAATTATGGCTGTTGCAAAAGCAACCTGTTCGGAAGGGGAAACGATTCACAATATGCCATTCCCGGTTTCGGCAGAAAGTGTTTATGCCGCCATCCTTGCCGCAGACCGTTTTGGTGAACAGTGGCTGGCAGGTAAATAACGCCAGCTGACAAAGAAAATGACGACACGTTTAAAAATGTGACCTTGCCTCCGCCTTTCGGCGGGGGCATTTTTGCCCTTATGGCAGCCGGAGTCGGCACCCGTTGCTGGGGCTAAAACAGGCTATGACTATGCAGAATCAAAAAACCGAACAGGAAGTTTCCTCCTTTATCGCTCAATCCTGGCATCGTTGCGGGAAAATTATGCAGCGGGAAACATGGGGTATCCCTCACCAGGCTCAGGGGCTAACTTTTGAGTCCATCTGTCGTCGTAAAACCGCGCTGCTGACTATTGCTCAAGCCGCTCTGGAAGATGCCTGGGAGTTTATGGATAGCCGCGCCTGTGCGTTAATTATTCTCGATGAGTCAGCTTGCATCCTCAGCCGCTGTGGACACCCTGAAACCCTGGAGCAGCTAAAAACGTTGGGGTTTCGTGCCGGGAGTTATTGTGCGGAAAGCATTATTGGGAGTTGTGCCCTTTCGCTGGCGGCTATGCAGGGGCAGCCGATAAAAACCCACGGCGAGCAACATTTTAAACAGGCGTTGTTTCCGTGGTCATTTTGCTCAACACCGGTGTTTGATAACAACGGGCGGCTTTTTGGATCGATAGCATTGTGTTGCCGAACCACCGAGGCAACACCAGCAGACTTGTCGCTGACTCTCGCAATTGCCAGAGAAGTCGGGAACTCACTCTTAACCGACAGTTTGCTTGCCGAATCTAACCGCCATCTGAACCAGATGTACGGCCTGCTGGAAAGTATGGACGACGGGGTGATGGCGTGGAATGAACAAGGCGTTTTGCAATTTCTTAATGTGCAGGCAGCAAACATGCTTCATCTGGATAATCAGGTCAGCCAGGGGAAAAATATCAGTGAACTGCTTACGCTCCCGGCTTTGCTGCGCCGGGCGATTAAACATGCCAAAGCGCTAAACCACGCTGAAGTGACATTTGAAAGCCAGCATCAGTTTATTGATGCGGTAATTACTCTGAAGCCCATCGTTGAAGAGCAGGGCAACAGTTTTATCTTGTTGCTCCACCCGGTTGAACAGATGCGTCAGTTAATGACCAGCCAACTGGGCAAAGTGAGCCACACCTTTGAGCAAATGTCGGCTGATGATCCTGAAACTCGCCGTTTAATTCACTTTGGTCGCCAGGCGGCGAGAGGGGGGTTCCCCGTGCTGCTGTGTGGGGAAGAGGGCGTGGGAAAAGAGCTGATTGCTCAGGCTATTCATAATGAAAGTGAGCGCGCTGGTGGCCCCTATATTGCCGTAAATTGCCAGTTATATGCAGACAGTGGTCTGGGGCTGGATTTTATGGGAAGTGCGCCAAATAGCGACGAAAATGGGCGATTAAGTCGGTTAGAACTGGCTAATGGCGGAACCCTTTTTCTTGAGAAAATTGAATATCTGGCACCAGAACTTCAGTCAACGTTATTGCAGGTGATCAAACAGGGTGTTCTGACGCGCCTTGATGCCCGTCGTCTTATTCCCGTCGATGTGAAAGTCATCGCCACCACGACGGTTGAACTTGGGAATCTGGTGGAACAGAACCGTTTTAGCCGCCAACTTTATTACGCATTACACTCCTTTGAGATTGTTATTCCCCCTCTGCGTGAGCGAGCGAACAGCATTCCATCGTTAGTACACAATCGGCTACACAGCCTGGAGCGGCGTTTTTCTTCTCGCCTGAAAGTCGATGACGATGCTCTGGCGCAACTGGTGGCATATTCCTGGCCGGGTAATGATTTTGAGCTAAACAGCGTGATTGAAAATATTGCCATCAGCAGTGAGCATGGCCGCATTCGCCTGAGCAATCTTCCTGCCCACTTGTTTAGCGAACGCCCTGGCGACAGAAGTAATTCCTCATTGCTGCCTGCCAGTCTGACATTCTCCGCCATCGAGAAAGAGGCCATTATTCATGCGGCCAGAGTCACCAGTGGCCGAGTGCAGGAGATGTCTCATTTGCTTAATATTGGCCGCACGACTTTGTGGCGTAAAATGAAGCAATACGATATTGATGCCAGTCAGTTTAAGCGTAAACATCTGGACTAAATTGCGGTTCTGGATGGCACTCTTCCAGGCGAGCCATAGAAAACAGCGCATCAGACAGCCGATTAATGTAACCCTTCAGTGCATCACGCAATGGGATGTCGCGATCCATGGCCACCAGGATGCGCTCGAGCTGGCGAGCTAACGTACGGGCGACATGCAATTGTGCTGAAGCCATGTTTTTCCCAGGAATCACAAACGCTTTCAATGGGCCGGTTATCGTCATGTTCTGGTCAATCAGCTGTTCCAGCTCGCTAATATCTTCAGCTTCAATGACACGAGTTAACCGAGCTGCGCCTTTGGCATCGCTGGCCAGTTCTGCTCCGACAATAAACAAGTCTTCCTGAATCTTATGCAGAGACTGGCGCAACGGCGTGATTTTGCTGGCGGCATAACAGACGCCAAGTTGAGAAATTAGCGCATCAACGGTGCCGTAAGCTTCCACCCGGATATCGTCTTTATTGATTCGGCTACCACCAAACAGGGCGGTGGTTCCCTTGTCTCCGGTACGGGTATAAATGTGATACATCGTTAAGTTGCCTCACTAAAAGGGATCACTTTGACCAGTTGCCCGGCATTCGCGCCAATGTTGCGCAGCTTACGCAAACTGCTCTCAGGCGGGCAGCTCCGCAGCGCCTGGTCGATGGGCAATTGGGCATGAGTTAACACTGTTTCACCCAAGGCACTGACCCCCAACCCCACACGTAATGCGGAGCTACGCGCTGCGCGCTGACCGAGCTGGAGTGCGCTTTCCCCGGTGTTTTGCAACGTGGTCTGGCAAGGTATACCTTGTTCTTCCAGCCCCATACAAATCTGAAAAATAATGCCATTGCTGATTATCTTTTCATCGTAAAACAGATGCACGGCAGGCGGTTTAGGAATGCCAGGATTCTGCATGAAGTTGGCTCCATGACGAGTGAATATAAGGAGTTAAAAAATGGGCCGAACAGGCGGCCCATTGAATCATCAGAACGCCTGACGGAAGATTTCAACAATGTCTTTTTCATTACCTTTTCGCGGGTTAGAGAAAGCATTTCCGTCTTTCAATGCCATTTCAGCCATGTATGGGAAGTCAGATTCTTTAACGCCTAAATCGCACAGGTGCTGCGGAATACCCACATCTGCAGAAAGACGTGCAATCGCGTTGATGGCGAGTTCAGCCGCATCCATTGTTGATAAACCCGTGGTGTTCTCACCCATAAATTGTGCGATGTCGGCGAATTTTTCTGGATTGGCAATCAAGTTATATCGTGCGACGTGAGGCAGTAAAACCGCATTTGCCACACCGTGCGGCATATCGTAAAGGCCGCCTAACTGGTGAGCCATGGCGTGAACATAACCGAGATTCGCGTTATTGAATGCCATGCCAGCCAGTAGGGAAGCGCAGGCCATATTTTCGCGCGCAACCAGATTGGTGCCTAAGGCCACAGCTTGACGCAGGTTGGTCGCAATCAGTTTAATCGCCTGAATAGCGGAGGCGTCGGTAACCGGGTTGGCATCTTTTGAGATATAAGCTTCTACTGCGTGGGTTAACGCATCCATACCTGTTGCCGCGGTAAGACCTGCTGGCTTGCCAACCATCAATAGTGGGTCGTTAATCGAAACCGAAGGCAGGTTACGCCAGCTCACAATCACAAACTTCACTTTGGTTTTGGTGTTGGTCAACACACAATGGCGAGTCACTTCACTGGCTGTACCGGCGGTGGTATTCACGGCAATAATCGGTGGCAATGGATTCTCCAGCGTTTCAATACCTGCGTAGCTGTAGAGATCTCCCGGATGCGTCGCAGCAATGCCAATCCCTTTACCGCAGTCATGAGGACTACCGCCACCAACGGTAACAATCACGTCGCATTGCTCTTTCTGGAAAACAGCGAGTCCATCGCGAACGTTAGTATCTTTCGGATTGGGTTCTACGCCATCAAAAATAACCACGTTGATGCCAGATTCGCGCAGATATTTTACGGTTTGATCCACTGCACCATCTTTAATTGCACGTAAACCTTTATCCGTCACCAGGAGTGCTTTTTTACCCCCTAATAATTCGCAGCGTTTCCCTACGACAGAGACTGAATTAGGGCCGAAAAAGTTCACATTTGGAACCAGGTAATCATATATGCGATTGCTCATAATAAACCTTCATAAATTGCTGAGGAAATAATATTAATTTTGAGAGAAACAATTAAGCGCGACAACTGCTAATTGAATATCTTGCTCTACGGTGCCGCCGCTGACACCAACAGCACCAATAACTTGACCATTTTCAATAATAGGGAAACCGCCACCGAAAATAACAATGCGCTGTTGGTTAGAAAGTTGTAAACCGTAAAGAGATTGCCCCGGTTGGACATCATGAGTGATTTCATGAGTAGGTTTTTTCAGGCAGCACGCTGTCCAGGCTTTGTTTAGCGCAATCTCGTAACTGGTGATAAAAGCTTGATCCATCCGCTGTACCAGTAGGGTGTTTGCACCACCATCCACCACGGAGAACACGACTGGCACGTGCATTTCCAATGCGGATTGCTCTACAGCTTCAGCCATTTTTTTCGCGATAGCGAGGCTGACATTGCCAGCGGTATGACTTTTTTTCATGTGATCTCCTGATAATAGTATTCTAACGGCCTTACCAGGGCCGGATGGATTAATTAAATAGGTTGTCGATAAATTATTGTGAAGGTTATTTATATTCTCGCCTTACATTTTCATTCTATTTTTACTCAATTGGACATGAAGTCAATAGTGCCAAAAATAGTGAAAATTAATTCTGTGGTTATATTTTTGGTTGTTTTCTGGAATAAGTAAGGATTAGGGTCACATTTCTTTGAAAAGTTAATTCTTGCTGTTTCGTTATGAAACCTGGCAATAAAAATACGTGCCATAATGAAACGTAATTAATTTTGTTTTTATATCACGTTATTCATCTTAAATTTTCGGCAATTACCGCCGGGGGCATTAGCCCTGGGTGTCACACTTATCCTTTGAGCCAAAATATGATGAAAAGATCAAAACGATTTGAGGTTCTCGCCCAACGCCCCGTGAATCAGGATGGCCTGATCGGCGAATGGCCAGAAGAAGGCTTGATTGCAATGGGAAGCCCGTGGGACCCATGCTCTTCCATTAAAGTAGTCGACGGATTGATTGTAGAGCTGGACAGTAAGCAGCGCGCCGAGTTTGACATGATCGACCGCTTTATCGCCGATTACGCCATCAACATTGCCGAAACTGAACGAGCCATGGCGCTGGATTCGCTGGATATTGCGCGCATGCTGGTGGACATCCACGTGAGTCGTGCCGAGATTATTAAAGTCACCACAGCTATTACCCCAGCTAAAGCAGTCGAAGTAATGACTCATATGAACGTGGTCGAGATGATGATGGCGTTGCAGAAAATGCGCGCCAGACGCACCCCGTCTAACCAATGCCATGTTACCAATCTCAAAGATAATCCGGTCCAGATTGCCGCAGATGCAGCAGAAGCGGGGATCCGTGGTTTTTCAGAACAGGAAACCACGGTGGGTATTGCCCGTTACGCGCCATTTAATGCCCTGGCGTTGCTGGTCGGTTCCCAATGTGGACGCCCTGGCGTGCTCACCCAGTGTTCTGTGGAAGAGGCTACGGAGCTGGAGTTGGGTATGCGTGGCTTGACCAGCTACGCAGAAACAGTATCGGTGTACGGAACAGAACCGGTATTTACCGATGGAGATGATACCCCATGGTCCAAAGCGTTTCTTGCCTCCGCTTATGCTTCCCGCGGATTGAAAATGCGTTATACGTCGGGCACTGGCTCTGAAGCATTGATGGGATACGCAGAAAGTAAATCGATGCTGTATCTAGAATCTCGCTGCATTTTTATCACTAAAGGTGCAGGAGTTCAGGGGCTGCAAAATGGTGCCGTGAGCTGCATTGGTATGACGGGAGCGGTGCCTTCGGGGATCCGCGCTGTATTAGCCGAAAACCTGATTGCCTCGATGCTGGATCTGGAAGTGGCTTCGGGCAATGATCAAACCTTCTCCCATTCGGATATTCGCCGAACCGCCCGTACGCTGATGCAGATGTTGCCGGGTACTGACTTTATTTTCTCCGGTTACAGTGCTGTGCCGAACTACGACAACATGTTCGCGGGCTCGAACTTTGATGCGGAAGACTTCGACGATTACAACATCCTACAGCGCGATTTGATGGTAGATGGCGGGCTGCGTCCCGTGACCGAAGAAGAGACCATCGCCATTCGCCAAAAAGCGGCCCAAGCTATCCAGGCAGTATTCCGCGAGTTGGGATTACCGGTAATTACGGATGAAGAAGTCACCGCAGCAACCTATGCCCACGGCAGCAAAGATATGCCACCGCGTAATGTGGTGGAGGATCTGAGTGCGGTTGAAGAAATGATGAAGCGCAATATTACCGGGCTGGACATTGTGAAAGCGCTGAGTTGCAGCGGTTTTGAAGACATTGCCAGCAACATTCTCAATATGCTGCGCCAGCGTGTCACCGGGGACTACCTGCAAACCTCTGCCATCCTTGACCACCAGTTTGACGTGGTGAGTGCCATCAACGACATCAACGATTACCAAGGGCCGGGCACCGGCTATCGCATCTCACCAGAGCGTTGGGAAGAGATTAAAAATATCGCCACTGTCATCCAACCAAACACCATTGAATAAAGGAAGACCGACAATGGAAAATAACGTCAAGAAAGCGCCGGTGTTCACTCTGAATCTGGTGGAAGGAGAGGTTGCAACTACAGGCGAGCGTGTGGATGAAGTGGTCATTGCGGTGGGGCCTGCATTTGATAAGCACCAACATAAGACGCTTATCGACATGCCTCACGAAGCGATTATTAAAGAGCTGGTGGCGGGTGTGGAAGAAGAGGGGCTTCATGCTCGAGTGGTGCGTGTTCTGCGCACATCGGATGTTTCGTTTATGTCCTGGGATGCCGCAAACTTAAGTGGTTCCGGTATTGGGATTGGGATCCAGTCTAAGGGGACGACGGTCATCCATCAGCGCGATTTACTGCCATTGAGTAACCTCGAACTGTTTTCACAAGCCCCGTTACTGACGCTCGCCACTTACCGCCAGATTGGTAAAAACGCGGCCCGCTACGCGAAACGGGAATCTCCGTCACCCGTACCGGTGGTTAACGACCAGATGGTACGCCCTAAATTTATGGCTAAAGCGGCATTGTTCCATATCAAAGAGACCAAACATGTGGTGCCGAATGCGAAGCCTGTCACTCTGCACATCGAAATTTCCCGGGAGGAACAATGAACAATAAACCAATGACCGTTGAGGATTACCCCCTTGCTACGCGCTGCCCTGAACGTATTCAAACGCCGACGGGAAAGCCATTAACGGATATCACCCTGGAAAATGTGCTCGCCGGAAAAATTGGCCCGCAGGATGTGCGTATCTCCCGACAGACCCTTGAATATCAGGCACAAATTGCCGAACAAATGCATCGCCATGCTATTGCGCGCAATTTGCGTCGGGCGGGGGAGCTGATCGCGATCCCTGATGCCCGAATTCTGGAAATCTACAATGCTTTGCGTCCTTTCCGTTCAACGGTCGCAGAGTTGCTGGCGATTGCGGACGAGCTGGAAACGCGCTACCAGGCAACAGTAAATGCGACTTTTATCCGCGAAGCCGCAGAGGTTTACCAGCAACGCGACAAGCTGCGTAAAGCAGGCTAAGGGTAAAACGTTTATGGCATTAATAGCGGGGATTGATATTGGCAACGCCACTACTGAGGTGGCGTTGGCCGAGTCCGGCGAACATGGCTCCCGATTTTTGACCAGCGGGATTGTCTCAACCACCGGAACAAAAGGTACCAGGGAAAACATTCCAGGGGTGATAGCTGCACTGGAACATGCACTGGAAAAAGCCGGGCGCGCTCAAAATGAGGTGGCGTTAATCCGCCTCAATGAAGCGGCACCGGTTATCGGTGATGTGGCGATGGAAACCATCACTGAAACCATCATCACCGAGTCCACTATGATTGGTCACAACCCCCAAACGCCAGGCGGTGAGGGGATTGGTGTGGGGACGACCATTGCACTGGAAAAGCTGGTTGATGTCGATTGCCCTGAGTATGACAAAGGCTGGATCCCGCTTATCAACAGCCGGGTGGATTTCCTGGATGTTGCTTGGCAACTGAATGCGGCTCTGGAGCGAGGGATTAATATTGTCGCGGTGATCCTGCAACAAGACGATGGCGTGCTAGTCCATAACCGCTTATCGCGGACATTACCTATTGTTGATGAGGTAACGTTGCTTGAGCAGGTGCCTGAAGGGGTGCAGGCGGCGGTAGAAGTGGCTGCGACGGGGCAGGTTATCTCTGTGCTTTCAAATCCCTATGGTATTGCGACTTTTTTCAATCTTAGCCCGCAAGAAACCCAGATGATTGTCCCGGTTGCCAGGGCATTGATTGGTAACCGTTCCGCTGTGGTACTGAAAACGCCAAAAGGTGATGTGAAATCACGGGTTATTCCAGCGGGGAACCTCTTTATCCGCGGGGAGAAACGCAACGCGCAAGCGGATGTGACTAGTGGCGCAGAGATCATCATGCAAGCGGTAAACGGTTGTGCGCCAATTCTGGATATAAAAGGTGAGTCCGGAACCCACGCGGGAGGCATGCTTGAACGCGTTCGTCAGGTGATGGCTTCTTTGAGTGGACACGGTGCTGATGAGATTTTCATTCAGGACTTGCTGGCAGTGGACACGTTTATTCCCCGTAAGGTTCAGGGGGGGATCGCCGGTGAGTTTTCAATGGAAAATGCCGTTGGGATCGCCGCGATGGTGAAATCAGACCGCCTGCAAATGGAAGTCATTGCCCGCGAATTGAGCCTGAAACTGAATACCCATGTGGAAGTGGGGGGAGTAGAAGCCAATATGGCGATTGCCGGTGCGCTGACTACGCCTGGCAGCGCTGCACCTTTGGCGATCCTCGACCTTGGTGCGGGCTCAACCGATGCGGCGACCATCAATGGTTCCCGACAGGTGAAATCAGTCCACCTTGCCGGGGCTGGCAATATGGTGAGTTTGCTGATTAAAACCGAACTGGGATTGAGTGATTTATACCTCGCAGAAGAGATCAAAAAATATCCGCTCGCCAAAGTGGAAAGTCTGTTCAGTATTCGTCACGAAAATGGTGCGGTGGAGTTCTTCCGCGAACCGTTGAGTCCGTCGGTTTTTGCCAAAGTAGTTTACATCAAAGCAGGCACCTTGGTGCCTATTGAAAACCATACCTCACTGGAAAAAATCCGGCTGGTGCGCCGCCAGGCAAAACAGAAAGTCTTTGTCACCAACTGCCTTCGTGCATTACGTCAGGTCTCGCCAGGAGGCTCCATTCGCGATATTGATTTTGTGGTATTGGTGGGCGGTTCCTCGCTGGATTTTGAAATTCCGCAGCTTATTACGGAAGCCCTTTCCCATTACGGCGTTGTTGCCGGGCAGGGCAATATTCGTGGCACAGAAGGACCGCGTAATGCGGTAGCTACTGGACTGGTACTTCCGCTGGAAGCCTGAGGCCACAATTTTAATCTTCCTTTGTATCTACAGCAGGATCCAATCATGAGTCAGACATCAAGTTTAAAAGGGCAATGTATTGCTGAAATGCTGGGCACCGGGTTGCTGGTCTTCTTCGGTGTCGGGTGTGTGGCAGCGCTAAAGGTGGCTGGAGCCAATTTTGGCCAATGGGAAATCAGTGTGATTTGGGGCTTAGGCGTCGCGATGGCTATTTATCTGACCGCCGGAATTTCTGGTGCGCATCTAAACCCGGCGGTGACGCTGGCATTCTGGTTGTTTGCCTGCTTTGAACAACGCAAAGTATTGCCTTATATCGTGGCTCAGATAGTTGGTGCATTCTTTGGTGCGGCGCTAGTTTACGGTTTGTATTCCAGCCTGTTTATCGACTATGAACAGGCGCACAATATGGTGCGAGGAGGTATTGAAAGCCTGCAACTGGCGGGGGTTTTTTCTACCTATCCCAATATCCATCTCGGACTGGTTCAGGCATTCGCAGTGGAAATGGTCATCACTGCTATTATGATGGCGATGATTATGGCGCTATCTGATGATGGCAATGGGATCCCACGCGGGCCGCTGGCACCGTTGTTAATTGGTTTACTGATTGCGGTTATTGGTGCATCCATGGGGCCGTTAACCGGCTTTGCCCTGAATCCTGCGCGCGACCTGGGCCCGAAAATCTTTGCTGCGCTTGCCGGCTGGGGAAAAGTAGCCTTTACCGGTGGATTCAATATCCCTTATTTCCTTGTCCCGCTCTGCGCACCTGTTGTCGGTGCTTTGCTCGGAGCATGGCTCTACCGTCAACTAGTGTCGCCTCATCTTCCTTGCGAAAAACCTGCGGCGGTTACTGAGCGTCAGTAGGTTAAGCCGGATAATAAAATCCACGCAAATGCGTGGATTTTTTACTATCACCCCTAAACCCCTTCTTGGGGAGGTGGTGATTGATTCTGTAAGGCTTAGAGCCTGAAGAAAGCCAATGCCGTTTTTCCTTACTCATCACAAGTAAAAGGAGGCACACCAACATGTGCCTTTACAGAAGTTGATCACCTCATGTTCATTGTTTAACATTAACAGGATTTAGAAGTGTCTTGAATTAATGATCCATTTATGGACGCCCCGGGTAATGCAAGAAATGGTTCGATACGGTTTGCGACCATATATCCGGCGTCATCAGTAGGTTTAATTACCGGTGCTATGATGCCATTTGAACTCTGTTTCTTTATCACTACACCGGTATAAAATTACCTAGCATCACTTCAGGCTGTTACAGGGACGGCAAAGTAAATTGTAAGGTGTAGGGCTTTGTCGCATTAACACTGATATATGAGCAAAAATCGGGTGATGCTGCCAACTTACTGATTTAGTGTATGATGGTGTTTTTGAGGTGCTCCCGTGGCTTCCATCTCCATCAGTTGTCCCTCCTGCTCAGCTACTGAAGGCGTGGTGCGTAACGGTAAAAGTACTGCCGGACATCAGCGCTATCTCTGCTCTCACTGCCGTAAAACATGGCAACTGCAGTTCACTTACACCGCTTCTCAACCCGGTACACACCAGAAAATCATTGATATGGCCATGAATGGTGTTGGATGCCGGGCAACCGCCCGCATTATGGGCGTTGGCCTCAACACGATTTTACGTCACTTAAAAAACTCAGGCCGCAGTCGGTAACCTCGCGCATACAGCCGGGCAGTGATGTGATTGTCTGCGCTGAAATGGACGAACAGTGGGGCTACGTCGGTGCTAAATCACGTCAGCGCTGGCTGTTTTACGCGTATGACAGGATACGGAGGACGGTTGTGGCGCACGTCTTCGGTGAACGCACTCTGGCCACACTGGAGCGTCTTCTGAGCCTGCTGTCGGCCTTTGAGGTCGTGGTATGGATGACGGATGGCTGGCCGCTGTATGAATCCCGCCTGAAGGGAAAGCTGCACGTAATCAGCAAGCGATATACGCAGCGAATTGAGCGGCATAACCTGAATCTGAGGCAGCACCTGGCACGGCTGGGACGGAAGTCGCTGTCGTTCTCAAAATCGGTGGAGCTGCATGACAAAGTCATCGGGCATTATCTGAACATAAAACACTATCAATAAGTTGGAGTCATTACCCTAAAAGCGAGTTGTTTTAAAAGTATTCAAATGCTAAGTTAATGAAATTAATTATAAAATTTTGCTTACGGTTAAGCCTTTCGTCGTATTGGTTTTTTCAGGGCTGGCGGGGCGCTGTCTTGTTTGTCCTTTAAGATTTATTTATTCTTCGAGCGCTAAGCGTCCATTCGATAATTTCGATGAATATATCCCCTGTTTGCCCTCCTCTGGCCTGGCGACATGGTGTACGCTCCTGGCAACGCTGAACTCAGAATATTTATCCAGTCACTCTATTTTTTAAGAGCAGTAAACCTATGACTACAATAAAGAACCGTCGTTTACGTCCGCGTGCGCATCGTTTTGCTCTTGAGTCTCGCCAGCTTTTTGATGGAGCCGCTCTGGCTGAAACCGCCATCCATGAGGCATCGGCAAGCGATCTGGTGCACCATGAAAGCGCCACCGAACCCGCGAAGGCGCTGGATATTCCCCACGCCGCCACAGCCGACGCCGCAAGCGAAAAACCGGGCAGCGCCGCCAGCGAAGTCTATGTAATAGACCAGCATATCTCCGGCTGGCAGTCGCTGGTGGACCAGGTGCCGCAGGGCAGCCAGGTGGTGATTATCGATGAAAACAGCTCGGGTCTGAGCCAGCTTGCCGACGCGCTGAAAGGCGAAACCAATATTTCCGCCATTCATATTCTGAGCCACGGCGCGTCCGACGCCATTACGCTTGGCACCGATGTGCTGACGGCGGACAACCTCTCGGCGTGGTCTTCACAGCTCAGCGCTATCGGCGCGAGCCTTAGCGACAGCGGCGACATCCTGCTTTACGGCTGCGACGTCTCCGCCCAGGATAACGCCTTTATCACCCGCTTCGCCGAACTGACTCAGGCGGACGTGGCGGCCTCCAGCGACATGACCGGCAGCGCGGCGCTTTCCGGCGACTGGGTGCTGGAAAACCATACCGGCAGCATTGAAGCGAAAACCTTCGCCTTTGATTACGACGGCCTGCTGGCCGGGCCGGAAGTCACCGCGCCGGAAAAAGGCATCACCGTCGCCGAGTCGAGCAGCCTTAACGCCGCAGGCGCCGATACCGCCACGCTCAGCGGCTGGCAGGTCAGCACCACGGACGCCAGCGAAACCGTCATAGTCACGGTGAGCCTGAGCAACAGCGCCATCGGCAAACTCAGCGACAGCCAGACCAGCAACGCTTCGCTGACCATGACCGGCACTGCCAGCGAAGCGCAGGCCTGGCTTAACAGCATCACCTTTACCTCCGCTGACGTCGAGCTTGGCAACACCGGCGCCAGCGGCAAGCTGGACGTCACGGTGCGCGACAGCGCGGGCGTCAGCACCAGCAAATCCATCGATGTGACCGTGACCCCGTCGAACGACCCGGTAAGCGTGGCCGACGCCACCCAGAACGTGCCGGAGATCGAATCGGGCGGCAGCGTCATCACCACCGTGACCCTTAACGCCATCGATGCGGAAGTAACGGCGGGCACCCAGCAGCCCGTGCAGATTGTCTATGCTCTGACCGACCTGCCGCAGTATGGCTATCTGACGCTGAACGGCGACCGGATGGGCGTCGGCTCTATCTTTACCCAGCAGGATTTGATCGACGGCAAGGTGAAGTATGTCCACACCGCCACGGGCGCAGACCAGAACGCCGCCGACGGCTTTACGGCGGTCATCAACGACGGCGCGACGCCGAAGGCGCAGTCCGATACCGTCCACGTCACGCTGAACATTACCCCGCAGAACCAGGCGCCGACCCTTAGCGGCAGCGGCGTGGTCTTTGAAGGCCAGCCCAACAATGCGGTCAACACCGGCAACGTCGGCCAGTATATAGAGGCGGACGGCGGCGGCGATCCGGGCGACACAACGCTGACTCTCACCATTACCGCCCTGCCGACCCACGGCACGCTCTGGTTTAACGGCGTCGCCGTCACCGTCGGCCAGACCTTTGACTATGCCGATCGCAATCTGCTGACCTATGCTAACGACGGCAGTGAAAACCAGGGCACCGACAGCTTTGGCGTACGCGTCACCGACCAGGGCGGCGGCACCGGCGTGCCGGCCAGCACCGACGGCACCATTACCCTGACCGTGCGCCCGGTGGATGACGACCCGACTCTGGACAACGTAACGCTGCACGCGCAGGTGGACGATCTGGCGAACGCCGTCACCCTTACGTCTGCGATGATCGGCGCAAGCGACGTGGATTCCACCGATAACCACCTCAGCTTTATCGTTGACGACAGCAAGCTCACCCACGGTTACCTGACGCTGGACGGCTACCGCCTGCAAAACGGCGGCACCTTCACCATGCAGGATATCGTCGACGGCAAAGTGCAGTACGTGCAGTACGCCAGCGCCAGCGCATCGGGTGACACCGACAGCTTCAACTTTGTGGTGGTGGACAACACCACTGCGCTGCGCTGGAACGCCGACGGCACGACCTACAGCCGCATCGGCGGCGTGTACACGCCGGGCACCGAAACGCTGACCAGCTTTACCTTTACCATCGGCCTTGCGGTGGTCACGGGCGGCGGTCCCGGCACGATTCCGGATCGCGTCACCACCATTACCAACCGCGATTCCACCTGGGCGGGCGTGGACTTCACCTCTGGCTACGCCCGCGGCGAAGTGGAAGAAGGCGGCATCCTCGTACTGAACGGCACCAGCGGCGACTTCTCCAGCGTGCCGGGCCTGAGCTACACCGCCACGGGCGTGGACGCCTCGCAGGTGGTCTATACCTTCCTTGGTTTCTCGAACGGCGCAACGGGCGGCGAGCTGCAAAAAAATGTCGGCGGCAGCTGGGTGACGCTCGGCGAATACGCCACCTTTACGCAGGCCGACCTCGACAGCGGCAATATTCGCTTCCAGCACGACGGCGGAGAGACCTTTGTCTACGCCGCGGCGTTCTCTGTCTCGGCGGGGCTGACCACGCTCGATGCTAACGGCAACCCGGTGACCGATATCTGGACGCCGACGCTGAACATCTACGTCACGCCAGTGAACGATCTGCCGGTGGTAACCGGCTCCTCCTCCACCGTAATCGCCGAAGGCGAAACCGCTTACCTGACCACCGGCCAGATAGCGATAAGCGACCCGGACGACGCCAACAGCAGCAACGGGCTGGAAGAGAGCGCGACGATCAAAGACGGCAGCGCCAGCGCCAACAACTATGCCTATAACAACGACGCGACCGACGCCAACGTGATCTCTTCCCTTCTTTCAGTACCGTTGTAAAGTAGAGTTTTGGCCCTTCTTTTCCGTCCAAAAAGAGGTCATTCG
>NZ_CACVAD010000042.1 GCF_902726545.1 Yersinia artesiana
CGGCCATAAAACACAAAGAATGACTGATAAATATAACGATGATCGCGGGAAAGAATGGACGGTCATCACCCTCTAAATTGTATATTTTTCGTACAGTTTTGGGGAAGAGTTTTGGGGAGGTTTTGGGGAAAAATGGCAATTAACAAAAAGCCAACAAAGATTTAACATCAATGTTGGCTTTATTATGATGCTTATAAATTACATGTGTTGAATAATGGCGTCGCCAAACTCACTACATTTCAGTAACTTAGCACCTTCCATCAGACGTTCGAAATCATAAGTGACCGTCTTGGCTTGAATTGCGCCTTCGGTTCCTTTGATAATCAGGTCTGCGGCTTCGAACCAGCCCATGTGACGCAGCATCATTTCTGCGGACAGAATAATAGAACCTGGGTTCACTTTGTCCTGACCTGCGTATTTCGGTGCTGTACCATGAGTCGCTTCAAACAATGCGCACTCATCACCGATGTTAGCGCCTGGAGCAATACCGATACCGCCAACTTGAGCAGCTAATGCATCAGAAATGTAATCCCCATTCAGGTTCATACACGCGATAACATCATATTCAGCCGGGCGCAGCAGGATCTGTTGCAGGAAAGCATCAGCAATCACATCTTTAATAACGATCTCTTTGCCGTTATTTGGGTTTTTGATTTTAACCCACGGGCCGCCATCAATCAGCTCACCACCAAATTCCTCACGCGCTAACTGGTAACCCCAGTCTTTAAATGCGCCTTCGGTGAATTTCATAATGTTGCCTTTGTGAACCAGAGTCACTGAGTCACGATCATTGGTAATTGCATACTCAATTGCAGCACGTACCAAACGCTTAGTCCCTTCTTCTGAACAGGGTTTGACACCAATACCACATTGTTCAGGGAAACGAATTTTCTTCACCCCCATCTCTTCACGCAGGAACTTAATCACTTTTTCAGCTTCTGGTGAACCGGCTTTCCATTCGATACCCGCATAAATATCTTCTGCGTTTTCGCGGAAAATCACCATATTGGTCAATTCAGGGTGTTTTACCGGGCTTGGGGTACCTTCGTAATAACGCACTGGGCGCAGGCATACATACAAGTCGAGTTCTTGGCGCAAAGCAACGTTCAGAGAACGAATACCGCCACCCACTGGCGTGGTTAATGGGCCTTTAATTGCAACGCGATAGTCACGAATCAAGCCCAATGTTTCTGCTGGTAGCCAAACATCTTTGCCATAAATATGGGTTGATTTCTCACCGGTGTAAATTTCCATCCAGGAGATTTTACGCTCACCTTTATAGGCTTTATTAACCGCAGCATCCACCACTTTGATCATGGCTGGGGTCACATCAACGCCAATGCCGTCACCTTCAATAAATGGAATGATCGGATTATGCGGAACAACCAGTTTACCCTGAGCATCGACAGTAATTTTCTTACCTTCTGCCGGAACAACTACTTTGCTTTCCATCAACCTCTCCTTCAGCGCAATTTTGTTAATGCCTTGTAAGATTCGTGTCAATACTACTTGAATATTCGTTCCACGCCAATCCGAAACAGATTGAGGTATAATGCGCTAATCATCCAAAATCGCAATCATCATGAATAAATTCTCTGTTAAAAATCACAAAGTTAACCGATTCAGCACCAAGACACAGGCAAAACAGGCGAAATCTATCGCCCCTCGGCGTGTACTGTTATTCAACAAGCCTTTTGATGTGTTACCGCAGTTTACCGATGAGTCTGGACGCTCAACTTTGAAGGAATTTATCCCTTTTAACGATGTTTATGCGGCTGGGCGACTCGATCGCGATAGCGAAGGTTTACTGGTATTAACTAATGATGGCAAACTGCAAGCCAGGCTCACGCAACCGGCCCAGAAAACCGGTAAAGTCTATTTTGTGCAAGTTGAAGGAGTGCCTGACGAAGATGCACTCAGTCAGTTAAGAGTTGGGGTAACCTTAAAAGATGGCCCTACTCTGCCCGCTGGTGCTGAGCTGGTTAGCGAACCTGAGTGGTTATGGCCACGCCATCCACCGATTCGAGAGCGCAAAGCCATCCCAACAAGTTGGTTAAAAATAACACTTTTCGAAGGCCGCAATCGGCAGGTTCGCAGAATGACCGCCCATATTGGCTTCCCTACCCTGCGTCTGATACGTTTCAGTATGGGTAATTTAAGTCTTGGCGATCTACAGCCCGGCGAATGGAAGGAGATAAACCATGTTTAAGCCCCATGTTACCGTGGCTTGTGTCGTGCATGCTCAGGGGAAGTTTTTAATTGTTGAAGAGACAATTAATGGAAAACAATTATGGAATCAACCCGCAGGTCATTTGGAAGCCGATGAAACTCTACTGCAAGCTGCGGAAAGAGAGTTGTGGGAGGAAACCGGTATTCGAGCCACGCCACAATATTTTCTGCGCATGCACCAGTGGATAGCGCCGGATAAAACCCCCTTCCTGCGTTTCGCTTTTGTAATTGAGCTACAGTCCCTATTGCCCACTCATCCGCATGACGATGATATCGACCACTGTTTGTGGCTTACCGCCGGTGAAATCCTGCAATCAGCTAATTTACGCTCACCGTTAGTGGCCGAAAGTATCCGTTGCTATCAGCAACCTGAGCGCTATTCACTTGATGTCATTGGTTCATTTAACTGGCCATTATAAACGGCAGATTTGATTCACTCAGGTAATTTCATTAAGAGTGCGAATCTACCATGCAGCAACGCGGTCAACGTGATAAAATCCGGCGCTTGTTTTTATAATGCCCTGCCGCGCTGAAAAGTGAGTCGGAGAATATCATCCGTCACCGCCTTCATTGGGCTTTAGGTA
The DNA here is from genome assembly GCF_902726545.1 of Yersinia artesiana. Lineage (GTDB taxonomy): Bacteria > Pseudomonadota > Gammaproteobacteria > Enterobacterales > Enterobacteriaceae > Yersinia > Yersinia artesiana. Next base: position 2,814 of record NZ_CACVAD010000042.1, read on the forward strand.
TTTACGTTAGTGAGACTCCCATGTCAGATAACAGCCAGAAAAAAGTAATCGTCGGTATGTCCGGCGGTGTCGATTCTTCCGTTTCCGCCTACCTGCTCCAGCAACAGGGCTACCAAGTTGCCGGTTTGTTCATGAAGAACTGGGAAGAGGATGATGGCGAAGAGTATTGCTCAGCAGCGACCGATTTGGCCGATGCTCAAGCGGTATGCGACAAACTGGGCATGGAGTTGCACACCGTCAATTTTGCCGCAGAATACTGGGATAACGTGTTCGAATTGTTCCTGGAAGAATACAAAGCCGGGCGCACCCCTAACCCCGATATTCTGTGTAATAAAGAAATCAAATTTAAAGCTTTCCTCGAGTTTGCCGCGGAAGATTTGGGTGCTGACTATATTGCTACCGGACATTATGTGCGTCGTCAGGACGTTAACGGTAAAAGTCGCTTGTTACGCGGCCTTGATGGCAATAAAGACCAAAGCTATTTCCTCTACACGTTAAGCCACGAACAGCTCGCTCAAAGCCTGTTCCCTGTGGGTGAATTAGAAAAACCTGAAGTGCGCCGCATTGCTGAGCAACTTGACCTGGTCACCGCCAAGAAAAAAGACTCAACCGGTATCTGTTTTATCGGCGAGCGCAAATTCCGTGATTTCCTGGGCCGCTACCTGCCCGCCCAACCCGGCCCAATCATGACCGTCGACGGCCAGCATGTGGGCGAACATCAGGGTTTGATGTATCACACCTTGGGGCAACGTAAAGGCTTGGGTATCGGCGGCACCAAAGAGGGTGGCGATGATCCGTGGTATGTGGTGGATAAAGATGTTGCCAATAACATTTTACTGGTCGCTCAAGGACATGAACACCCGCGTTTAATGTCTGTGGGGCTGATTGCACAACAGTTACATTGGGTTGATAGAGAACCGGTCACCGCTGCTTTCCGCTGTGTGGTGAAAACTCGTTACCGCCAGCAGGACATTCCCTGCACCGTGACACCATTGGATGACGAACGTGTTGAGGTTCGGTTTGATGACCCCGTCGCGGCAGTCACACCCGGCCAGTCTGCGGTCTTCTATCAAGCTGAAGTCTGTCTCGGTGGCGGTATTATAGAAGAGCGTTATCCACTGCCAGGTTCAGTCGCAAACTAATCCAACCCAGCAATGAACCGGAACGTTTACAGGAGTAACCGTGGCGAAAAATTATTATGATATTACGTTGGCATTGGCCGGAATCTGCCAGTCAGCTCGCTTGGTTCAACAATTGGCGCATGAAGGCCAATGTGATAATGATGCATTAAATACGGTGCTCAGTGGGTTGCTACAAACCAACCCACCTTCCACTTTGGCCGTCTATGGTGGCAATGAACGATCCTTAAAAATGGGGTTGGAAACACTGCAAAGTGTGTTGAATGCCAACCGTCAGGGGCCAGCAGCGGAACTGACCCGCTACACCCTGAGCCTGATGGTGTTGGAGCGAAAGCTCAATGCCAACAAGTCGGCGATGAATACCCTGGGTGATCGTATCAGTCAGCTTGATCGCCAATTGGCGCATTTCGATCTTGAATCGGAAACAATGATGAGTTCGCTGGCTGCCATTTATACGGATGTTATCAGTCCACTCGGCCCGCGCATTCAGGTTATTGGCTCACCCGCTATTTTACAAAGTACACTGGTGCAGGCAAAAATTCGTGCCGCCCTGCTGGCGGGTATCCGCTCAGCCGTGCTTTGGCAACAAGTCGGCGGAAGCCGCTTGCAATTAATGTTCTCGCGAAATCGCCTGTTTAAGCAGGCGCAGAGTATCCTTGCTCATATTTAAAATCCTTTCTCAGGAGTTGCCACCGATGGAATTATCCTCACTGACCGCCGTTTCCCCAATTGATGGACGCTACGGCGAGAAAGTCAGCGCACTGCGCCCAATCTTTAGCGAATTTGGTTTGCTGAAATTCCGCGTGCAGGTTGAAGTACGTTGGCTGCAAAAACTGGCCGCCTGTGCAGAAATTAAAGAAGTTCCGGCTTTTGATGCCAACGCAAACGCTTACCTTGATAAGATCGTGCAAGAATTCAATGAACAAGATGCACAACGCATCAAAACCATTGAACGCACCACCAATCATGATGTAAAAGCGGTTGAATACTTTTTGAAAGAGAAAGTAGCAAGTGTTCCGGCATTACATGCCGTCTCTGAATTTATCCACTTTGCCTGTACCTCAGAAGATATCAATAACTTGTCGCATGCTTTAATGCTGCAAACGGCACGCCAGGAGGTGATTTTGCCTGAGTGGCGCAAGATTATTGACGCCATCAAAGCCCTGGCTCACCAGTATCGTGATTTGCCACTGCTGTCCCGTACCCACGGCCAGCCAGCGACACCCTCCACGATTGGTAAAGAGCTGGCGAACGTCGCATACCGAATGGAACGTCAATTCCGTCAACTGTCGCAAGTTGAAATTTTAGGCAAAATCAATGGCGCAGTAGGTAACTATAATGCTCACATTGTTGCTTATCCTGAAGTAGATTGGCATCAGTTCAGCGAAAGCTTTGTCACGTCACTGGGTATCAACTGGAACCCATACACCACGCAAATTGAACCACATGATTACATTGCCGAACTGTTTGACTGCGTGGCACGTTTCAATACTATCTTGATCGATTTTGACCGTGATATCTGGGGTTACATTGCATTGAATCATTTCAAGCAAAAAACCATTGCTGGCGAAATTGGCTCAAGCACCATGCCACATAAAGTGAACCCAATTGACTTTGAAAACTCAGAGGGCAATCTGGGTCTGTCCAACGCGGTACTAGGCCATTTAGCCAGCAAACTTCCTGTTTCACGCTGGCAGCGTGACCTGACGGACTCCACCGTGTTACGTAACTTGGGCGTAGGCTTGGGTTATGCGCTGATTGCGTATCAAGCCACCATGAAGGGCATTAGCAAACTGGAAGTCAACGAAGCGCACCTGTTGGAAGAACTGGATCACAACTGGGAAGTTTTGGCCGAGCCGATTCAAACCGTTATGCGCCGCTATGGCATTGAAAAACCTTACGAAAAACTGAAAGAGTTGACGCGTGGGAAACGTGTCGATGCAGCGGGTATGCAAGCCTTTATCGACAGCCTCGCGCTGCCGGAAGCAGAAAAAACCCGCTTGAAAGCCATGACACCTGCCAATTACATTGGTCGTGCCACAACAATGGTCGATGAATTGAAGTAATGCATTAATCTCAAGTACAGGCAGCCCAATGCTGCCTGTATTCTCCCCTATTTTCTTTTATTCTCCTGCATCCCGCCCTGTTTAGCCCCGGTTTAGTCGTTGTCATTGATAATACTGTTGATGTCAAAAGGACGTTACACTCGCTGGAGCTAATATCACTATGTTGAAGCAAACCCTTCTTTCTCTCGCCCTAATGGGAACCTGCACTGCCACTATGGCAGCGGATTACACTTATGTAGCCGGTGGCCTGCAATATGGTTCAATCAGCAGCAATGAGCGTTTCGATAAACAATTCAATCAAAATCAAAGTCAGTACAGTCATATCGGTAACCGCGACATGGGCGGTATCTACCTCAATGGCGGCTATGGTTTTGATAACGATCTGTTTATTGATGGTCGTATAAGCAGCATCGCCAATAATGACCGCGGCCTTGCCGAAGCAGTCCTCGGGCTGGGTTACCATTTTGCTTTCTCACCTAATATTGATTTTTACACTTTGGTGGGCGGTAGCCGCCACGCAATGGTATTTGATGCCAGCAAAGACGGCAAAAAAACCAATACTTACAATAGCGCCACAGGCGAAATTGGTATCAAAAGCAAGTTATCACAGGATATCGGTTTGGATGTTGCCTACCGTTTGGCAAACTATGAAAGTCGTGCATACCATGAAGCACGGATCACAACTGACTATGCTCTGACACAAAGCCTCTCTGCTGAAGTCGGTTATACCTACCATAACTGGAAAGTCAGTGATCAAGCGATGCAGGCAGGTTTACGTTACACTTTCTAAGTCACTGTTTTAATTTTTACTCGTCGGGTAATATTAGGTTACCCGGTTAATGTCTTATCGAGGAATGTGGTATGCGGGTTTTAGTTGTCGAAGATAATGCTTTGTTGCGTCACCATCTTACGGTGCAAATGCGTGAGATGGGCCATCAGGTTGATGCAGCAGAAGATGCCAAAGAGGCAGACTATTTCTTGCAGGAACATGCCCCAGATATCGCCATTATTGATCTTGGGTTACCGGGTGAGGATGGCTTAAGCCTTATTCGACGCTGGCGTAGTCATCAGACAAACCTGCCCATTCTGGTGCTGACTGCGCGGGAAAGCTGGCAAGATAAAGTCGCCGTGCTGGAAGCAGGTGCGGATGATTATGTCACCAAGCCTTTTCATCTGGAAGAAGTTATCGCACGTATTCAAGCCTTGATGCGACGTAATATCGGTCTGGCATCCCAAGTAATTGAATTCCCTCCATTTCAGATTGATCTCTCCCGCCGAGAGTTGTGTGTCAATCAGCAACAGATTAAACTGACCGCTTTCGAATACACTATCATCGAAACCCTTATTCGTAATGCAGGAAAAGTGGTCAGCAAAGATACATTAATGCTGCAACTCTACCCTGATGCAGAATTACGTGAGAGCCACACTATCGACGTATTAATGGGCCGTTTACGTAAAAAGTTGCAGGCAGAACATGAAGGCGAAGTGATTACAACCATCCGTGGTCAGGGATATCGTTTTGACGCCAACTAGACATTATGTTCAGGAAAAATAGCAAGCCCTTCTCTCTTCGTGCTCGTTTTCTTATGGCGACAGCAGGTGTCATCTTAGCGCTGTCGTTATCATATGGTATGGTCGCTGTCGTCGGCTATATTGTCAGTTTTGATAAAAATACCTTCAGCGCCCATCGCGGTGAAAGTAATTTATTTTTCAGTTTGGCCCAATGGCATGACAATAAGCTGAGCATCTCGGTGCCACCGGAACTTGAGCTAAATATCCCGACGCTGGTTCTGATTTATGATAAAGATGGCAATATCCTGTGGCGTCAGCGGCATGTACCCGAACTTGAGTCCCGTATCGAAAAAAGCTGGTTACAAAAACCGGGATTTTACGAGTTGGATACTGGAACACACATCAGTAGTATGATGTTGGGTGATAACCCAAAAGCGCAAGACCAGCTAAAAAAATATGACGATACGGATAACAGCGCTCTGACTCACTCTGTATCTGTGAATACTTACCCCGCGACCTCCCGGTTACCACAGCTCACAATAGTGGTTATAGATACTATCCCACAGGAGTTGCAGCGCTCAGATTTGGTTTGGAACTGGTTTAGTTATGTCTTACTGGCGAATCTACTGCTAGTTGTTCCCTTGCTTTGGCTTGCTGCCTATTGGAGCCTGAGGCCCATTAAAGCGCTGGTCAGTCAGATAAGTCAGCTAGAGAAAGGCGAACGCGATCAGTTGGATGAAAATCCGCCTCGAGAATTGCAGAGCTTAGTGCGCAATCTCAATATTTTGCTGACCAATGAACGTCAGCGTTATACCAAATACCGCACGACACTTTCCGACCTCACTCATAGCCTCAAAACCCCACTGGCGGTATTGCAAACAACGCTACGTTCTTTACGCACCGGTAAGCAAACGACCATTGAGGAAGTCGAGCCAATTATGCTTGAGCAGATAAGCCGCATCTCTCAGCAAATTGGTTATTATCTGCATCGGGCCAGTATGCGATCCGAACATAACGTGTTGATTCGCGAGATTCATTCGGTCCCCGCCCTACTCGATAGCCTATGTAGCGCGCTGAATAAAGTTTATCAGCGCAAAGGTGTGGTGTTGACGTTGGACATTTCGCCAGAAGTGACCTTCCTTGGGGAGCGAAATGACTTTATGGAAGTGATGGGTAATGTTCTGGAAAATGCCTGCAAATATTGCCTGGAATTCGTCGAAATAACCGCCCTGCACTCGGAAAAACAGCTCACTATTGTTGTTGACGACGATGGTCCTGGCATTCCTGAAAGTAAACGACAATTGATTTTCCAGCGCGGCCAGCGAGTGGATACGTTACGCCCTGGTCAAGGGCTTGGATTATCCGTTGCTGCCGAAATTATTGAACAATATCAAGGCAAAATAACTATTACTGAAAGTCCTCTGGGCGGGGCAAGGATGATGGTGACCTTTGGCCAGCAAAATGATTATCATGCCGATTAATAAAATTTGCCTGCTAACACCTGATACTGATGACAGGCATCCGTTATAATCACCTGCAAGTTCACCCCCTCTCCTGGAATAAACATGGATTACCAACTCAGTCTCGATTGGCCTGATTTCCTGCAACGCTATTGGCAGAAGCGCCCCGTCATCCTTAAACGTGGCTTTAATAACTTTATCGACCCACTCTCACCAGATGAACTTGCTGGCTTAGCCATGGAGAATGAAGTCGACAGTCGCCTGGTGAGTCATGAAAATGGCCGCTGGGAAGTGAGCCATGGCCCATTTGAGAGCTTTGATCACTTAGGTGAAAAAAATTGGTCACTGCTGGTACAAGCGGTTGATCATTGGCATGAACCCGCAGCCGCGTTAATGCGCCCATTCCGTCCGCTTTCTGACTGGCGCATGGACGATTTAATGATCTCTTTTTCCGTTCCGGGTGGTGGTGTCGGCCCACATTTTGATCAGTATGATGTCTTCATCATTCAGGGCTCAGGGCGTCGTCGCTGGCGGGTGGGTGAGAAAACAGAAATGAAGCAACATTGCCCCCATCCTGATTTGCTGCAAGTTGGGCCATTTGACGCCATTATTGATGAAGAAATGGAACCCGGCGATATCCTCTATATCCCGCCTGGCTTCCCTCATGAAGGCTATGCGCTTGAAAATGCATTGAATTACTCTGTTGGTTTCCGCGCACCTAATGGCCGCGAACTGGTGAGTGGTTTTGCTGACTATGTACTTTCACGCGAGCTGGGCAGTTACCGCTACAGCGATCCGGATTTGCAATTACGGGAACATCCGGCCGAAGTGCTGCCACAAGAAGTCGATAAACTTCGTGCAATGATGCTCGATTTAGTCCAGCAACCAGAGGATTTCCAAAACTGGTTTGGTGAATTTATTTCCCAATCGCGCCATGAGCTGGATATCGCGCCACCAGAACCACCTTATCAGGCAGGTGATGTCTATGAATTACTACAACAAGGTGAAGAATTACAACGACTTGGTGGATTGCGTGTTCTACGTATTGGTGAGCGATGCTTTGCTAATGGTGAATTGATTAATACACCACACAGACAAGCCGCCGATGCCTTATGCCAATACTTTAGCGTGGATGCGCAGAAGTTGGGTGATGCGCTGGAAGACCCGTCCTTCCTGGCTATGCTCACCGCGTTGGTAAACAACGGCTATTGGTATTTTACCGACTGATATTTCAGACTTATTACGCAAAAATGCCCCGGTAAACGGGGCACTTTTATCAGTCGCTCAGACTGATGACTCTTTAGCGCGTTTCGCCGTCAACTCAGCAATTCGCATAATAACCGCTACCGCTTTTTCCATCCCTTCCAGCGTTATAAACTCATGTTTACCATGATAATTATAGCCGCCCGTAAAAATATTTGGGCAAGGTAAACCGAGGAAGGATAGCTGCGCGCCGTCAGTACCGCCACGAATCGGTTTCATGATAGGGGTAATATCACAATCATGCATCGCCTGCTGGGCTATCTCGATGATATGTGGGTGTTTAATAATATGCTCACGCATATTGTAATAACTATCATCGATAACGATTTCAATATAGCAATCGCGGTGTAAGCCTTTGCCTACCCGCTTAGCGATATCCACCATGTTTTTCTTGCGTGCTTCAAAACCATCGCGATTAAAATCTCGCACAATATAGTGCATCTCTGCCCGTTCAACCGTGCCTTTAATGCTTTGCAGATGATAGAAACCTTCATATCCCTCAGTGTTTTCAGGGGTTTCATCCACGGGTAATTCCTGATGGAAACGGGTTGCCAGTGATAGCGCATTGACCATCACCCCTTTGGCACTTCCGGGATGCACATTATTACCGACAATCTTTATGGTCACCGATGCGGCATTGAAGTTCTCAAACTCCAACTCCCCCACGCCGCCGCCATCCACGGTATAGGCCCACTGGGCATTAAATTCGTCCACATTAAAGAAACGCGCACCTTTCCCTACTTCTTCATCCGGTGTGAAAGCGATACGAATATCACCATGCGGGATATTGCTGTGCTTTAAGCGCACCATGGCGGTGATAATTTCCGCAATACCCGCTTTATCATCCGCGCCCAATAAGGTTTTACCGTCAGTGGTAATCAAGGTATGCCCAAGCAGTTGATGCAATATGGGAAACATGACCGGCGATAAAACCTCGTCGCCCATCCCCAAAGCAATATCACCACCACGGTAGTTTTCTACAATCTGCGGATTAACATTTTTACCCGAGAAATCAGGTGAAGTATCAAGATGGGCAATAAAACCAATGGTAGGGACCGGCCAGGAAACGTTTGCAGGCAAGGTTGCCATCACACAGCCGTGCTCACTCAAACTCACCTGAGAAAACCCTAGCGCCTGCAACTCATGTTGTAACGCCAGAGCCAGCTTACGCTGCCCTTCAGTGCTCGGCACGGATTTTACATTGGCTTTTGCTTGTGTATCAAAAGAAACATAGTTGAAAAAGCGGTCGAGTAATTTGTCCATGGGCCCACCCTCATAATAGTGAATATCATTATGGGGAAGTGATCATCATCAAATATTGCGTCAGGTCAGTTTTAGACAAACTTAAGCCAGAATAAAAAAGGCAAACCAGGAACAGTGTCGAGTGAATAAGAGCCGCTAATCACATTGCGGCTCTTATTCATCTTGGTAATCAATCGCCTTGACGATTTTCGCCGCGCGTGGTTAAGAATTCGCGCACATACTCAGGAACCACTTTACTGGCTAAACCGTAGTGTTTTTCATCAAACTGGCTCTCAACCTGGCTAGGTTCAAGATTCAGCTCAACAGTATGAGCACCGTGCAAGCTCGACTCATGGACAAAACCGGCAGCAGGATAGACATGACCGGAGGTGCCAATTGAAATAAAGAAATCAGCCTCAGCCAGCGCTTGATAGATTTCATCCATGCCCATTGGCATTTCGCCAAACCACACAATATGTGGGCGCAGTGGCGACGGGAATTGGCAACAATGGCAGCGCTCATCCGCACTGAGATCACCCGGCCAATCCAGTACTTGGCCTGACTGGGTGCAGCGCACTTTCAATAACTCGCCATGCATATGAATAACGCGCTTACTACCCGCTCTCTCATGCAAATTATCTATATTCTGAGTCACCAATACGAAATTATCACCCAGCACGGCTTCCAAATCAGCTAATGCAAAATGGGCGGCATTCGGTACAATATCAGGCTGCTGTAACTGGCGGCGGCGTGCATTATAAAAAGCCTGAACCAGTTCAGGGTCACGGCGATACCCTTCAGGTGTGGCGACATCTTCCACCTGATGCTCTTCCCACAAACCATCCGCCGCGCGGAAAGTACGAATACCAGATTCAGCCGAGATACCAGCGCCCGTCAGAACCACCACAAACGGCTTCTTCATTTCGGATGTTGCAGCACTGTCTCGATGAAAAATACGGGAGCGAAAACGTTGATGGCGCAAGTGCTTATTCTTGCGAAACCGACACAACCGATGGCGAATGCGCATAACCTTTTGCCTCTATTTTAGGTATTGTTATTTGCTATTGATTTACTAACGCTCAGACAAATGCAGGAACGCCGCTCCACGAACCCCACCAGCATCACCATAACGCGCTTTTTCAATGCGCGGTAATCGGGCTACTCGCAATAAATGCTGCGGTAGCCGCTTTGGCAGTTCTTGATAGATATGCTCGAAATTAGATAATCCACCACCGATGACGACGAGATGGGGGTCCAGCATAGTCAATAAATTACCTAAACAAACAGCCAGTACATCCATAAAACGCTCAACATGCGCTACAGCCTTGGATTCACCGACGTTATAGTTTGCAATAATTTCAGTCGCTGGCAAAGATTGCTGGTTGAAATGTTTGTACATCCACTCAAAACCACGTCCTGAAATATAATTCTCAATACAACCATTATGCCCACAACCACAGGGTACTCGTGGAATATCTGCGCCCAGAATATCCAGCGCATCGACTGGCAAACGAAAATGACCAAATTCGCCAGTAATATGGTTTCTCCCACTGACAATATTGCCGTTCACGATCAGCCCGCCACCGACGCCAGTACCAAGAATCAGCCCTAATACTGTTGGATAGCGACGAAACTCAGGATCCCAGGCTTCCGATAATGCAAAACAGTTAGCATCATTATCGATTCGAACTTCGCGCCCGATTAACCCGGAAAGGTCAGCTTGCAAGGATTGCCCCATTGCCGCGGGCACATTCGCCGTGAATACCGTACCATCATCGGCGTTGGGCAAGCCGGGAATACCGATACCGACACTGCCTTTAATGCCACAAAACTCATCAGCTTCCCGTGTCAGGTCATGTAATGTTTGCAGTAATTGTGAGTAGTCTTCACGCGGAGTAGGGACACGCTTATGCCAGATTCGTTGCAGGTTAGCATCAAAAACGCCTAACTCAATTTTGGTGCCGCCCATATCAAAACCGTAATACATAAAGTTATCCTTATATACCCTAAATAATTCGAGTTGCAGGAAGGCGGTAACTGAGTCAACCCTCAGGAGCTTACATGAGTAAGTGACTGGGGTGCGCAAAGGCCGCCTACACACATGCGGCTTGAAGTATGACGGGGATAATTATTGCCCGCTCAGCACCCGCGCCGGATCAATACGACTGGCACGACGAGCCGGATACCAACTGGCAATTAAACTCAACACCAATGCGGTCGCCAGCACACAAGCCACATCAAACCAGTGCAGTTCTGACGGCAAAAAGTCGATGAAATAGATATCACCCGACAAAAATTGATGCCCGATCAGCTTTTCCAACCCACGGATAATGTTGGTTAATTGCAAAGAGATAATCACTCCCGCGACCGCCCCGCTAACGCTGCCGATCAGCCCTGCCAGCAAGCCATACCAGATAAAGATGGCGCGTATCAGGCCATCTTTAGCGCCTAATGTGCGTAACACCGCGATATCGCTGCTTTTATCTTTAACCGCCATCACCAGTGTGGAAACAATGTTAAAGCTGGCAACCCCAATAACCAGTACCATCGCTAAATACATGATAGTGCGAATCATTTGGATATCACGATACATATAGCCGTAGGTGCCAATCCAACTGCTGATATACACATAGGCATTCGAAACCTCACCGGCACTGCGCACCAGTTTATTGGCGTTATAGACATCATCGACCTTGATGGCTATACCAGTTACACTGTCACCCATATCCAGATATTGCTGCGCATCGACTAAAGGTACTAATGCCAGGCTGTGATCCAGTTGCCCACTCAATTGAAAAACACCCGCCACTTGCAAGCGAATACGCTTGGGTTGCAGTAATTTCATCTCAGGGTCGCTATTAGGGATCATCACCGTCAGCCATGACCCCTGCTTCACGCCCAAGGCATCGGCCAGACCTTTGCCCAAAATAATCTGCTGCTGGCCGGCTTTGAAATTGTCCCAGGCATGGTCAAGGACGAAGCTCGGCAATGCGCTAAGTCGCTGTTCGGCCTTGGGATCAACACCTTTGACCTGTACGGCGCGCAGTTGTGTGCCGTTTTCAATCAAACCGGTGAAATTGATATAAGGTGCCGCAGCCACAATACCGGGCACTTTTTCAATCCGGTGTAAAGTTTGCGGCCAACCGCTGAATGGCTGATTGACCACCGCAATTTCACCGTGTGGCACCACCGCCAAAATTCGGTTTTTTAGCTCACGTTCGAAGCCGTTCATGGCACTTAAGCCGACGATCAACACCGCCACGCCCAAGGCAATGCCCAAGGTGGAGATCACCGAAATGAGTGACACCATTCCGCCGCGACGGCGGCCACGGCTAAAACGTAAACCGATTAACAGTGAAAGTGGCGAAACGCCCATCCCAATGGCCACTATTGCGCCCCCACCAACGTCAAGTGCTGCTGTAGCTGGCCGTCACGCATTTCCAACTGGCGGCTCATGCGCTTGGCCAATTGCAAATCATGGGTGACCACTAAGAAGGCGGTCCCCTGACGAACATTCAATTCACCGAGCAAATTAAAGATGCTATCGGCATTGCGTTGATCGAGGTTACCGGTCGGCTCATCAGCCAACACCAGCGACGGGTTGTTCACCAGTGAGCGCGCAATCGCCACCCGCTGACGCTCACCACCTGATAATTCGGACGGGCGATGTTTGCTGCGTTTCTCCAACCCCACAGCCACCAACATTTCGCGGGCTTTATCCTGCGCTTCACTCGGTTTGGCTCCGCCGATGAGTAATGGCATAGCAACATTTTCTAATGCAGTAAAATCTGGCAGCAAGTGGTGAAATTGATAGATAAAACCTAACTCACGATTACGTAATTCAGCTTTTGCCGTGGAAGACATTTGATTCAGCGAGCGCCCCTGATAAATCACTTCGCCGGAAGTCGGTGAATCCAGCCCGCCCAACAAGTGCAATAGAGTGCTTTTACCTGAACCGGAGCTGCCGACAATCGCCATCAGTTCACCGGCTTCGATAGTGAACGACACATTACGCAAGACGTCGGTATGCAGTTGACCTTCCTGATAGCGTTTGCACAGGTTTAAACACTGTAATAAAGGATGATTACTCATAGCGTAAGGCCTCGGCAGGTTGTGCGGCGGCAGCGCGCCAGGAAGGATAAAGCGTAGAAAGCAAAGCAATCGCCATTGCCAACAGAGCAATCACGGTCACCTGAACCGGATTAATCTCCACCGGTAAAGTCGCGCCATCAATCAATAAACCGAGAACCGGGATAATGGTGTTCAATTGACTGGCAAGCAAAATACCCAGGCCAGCACCGAGCAATGCGCCAATAACCCCCGCGCTGGCGCCCTGCACCATAAACACCAACATGATTTGACGACGACTTAGCCCCTGAGTTTGTAAAATAGCCACTTCGCCCTGTTTTTCCATCACTAACAGGCCCAGAGAGGTAATGATATTAAAGGCAGCAACAGCGATAATCAGGCTAAGCAGCAACCCCATCATGTTCTTTTCCATCCGTACCGCCTGGAAAAGCTCGCCTTTGCGCTCACGCCAATCCTTCCATACCGTGCCTTCTGGCAAGGTCTGTTGACTCAAACTATCAACGGACAACGGTTGTGAAAGGAATAAACGCCAACCGGTAATGTTACCTGCCGGATAGCGCATCAGACGTGATGCATCCTGCTGATTAACCAGCATTTGGTAGCCGTCAACTTCACTGTCGGCGGCAAATGTGCCGATAACATTAAACAGGCGCTGGCTGGGGATGCGCCCCATCGGGGTGAATTGGCTGGCACTTGGCACCATTAGACGCAGTGTCTCACCGCGCTTAACGCCCAATTGACCGGCCAGTTTTTCACCGAGGATCATATTGTAGCTACCCGGCTGTAAATCTTTCAGGTGCACATTAACCAGGTAGTCAGCCAGAGGTTCATGCTGATTGGGGTCAACCCCCAACATCACTCCGGCGGAGAGATTGCGCGCGCTTTGCAGCACCACATCAGCGGTGGTTAACGGCACAATATCGGTGACGCCCGTCAGTGATTGCAGTGATGAAGCAGGAATTTTATTTGGGTCAAGAGAGCCTTGTGGCGTGGTAATCAGCGCCTGCGGCATCATCCCCAAAATATTATTCTGCAAATCGCGCTCGAAACCATTCATCACGGATAGCACGGTGATCAATGCCATCACGCCGAGCGTGATACCAATGGTTGACAGCCATGAAACAAACCGACCAAAACGGTCAGATGCACGCCCGCGCATATAACGCAGGCCAATAAATAATGCGACAGGTTGATACATGAAATCTGTTTAGATCCTGTTGCTAAAGCAAAGTGATCGAGGATAATAAAGGGTACTACCGCTTTATGGAACCATTAACCGCCTATATCCTTCATCTTTCAAGTTACAGGTGTGTTGGCCGCGCTCGTTCACCCGAATCACTGACTTTAGTCAGCTCATCGGGATTTTCTCGCTTGCCGCCTTCCTGCACCTTGAGATCTATTGGATATATCTCCGGCTTTTATTCCAAATCAAAGCGCTAATCTGTGGCTATAGCTGTTCGCGTGCTAGGATAGCCGCCGAGATAATTCGTCCTGATAAAGAGACTGTTTAACTGCTTATGTCCCAACAACATCGTTATTCATTGCCGACGCGCCGTGGCGACACCCGCCAGTTAGGCCAGTTGACTGGTTCCGCTTGCGCCGTCGAGTGTGCAGAAATCATTGAGCGCCATGATGGCCCGGTGATGTTAATTACCCCGGATATGCAAACGGCGCTGCGACTGCGTGATGAGATTCAGCAATTTTCCCCCCGTCCGGTGAATACCCTGTCTGACTGGGAAACACTGCCTTACGACAGTTTCTCACCCCATCAGGATATTATTTCGGCCCGCCTTTCTTGTCTGTACCACCTTCCGACAATGGAACGCGGCGTTATTATTCTCCCGATTAATACGCTGATGCAACGAGTTTGCCCGCACGAATTCCTGCATGGTCATGCGCTGGTGATGAAAAAAGGTCAGCACCTGTCGCGAGATAAATTACGTGCTCAGCTTGAACAAGCGGGATATCGCAGTGTTGATCAGGTCATGGAACACGGTGAATTTGCCACCCGCGGGGCCTTGCTTGATCTCTATCCGATGGGCAGTGAAGAGCCTTATCGCATTGACTTTTTTGATGATGATATTGATAGCTTGCGCGTATTTGATGTGGATACGCAGCGCACCCTGTCCGAAGTTGATCACATAAACTTACTGCCCGCCCATGAATTCCCGATAGATAAAAACGCCATTGAATTATTCCGCAGCCAATGGCGTGAACAGTTCGAAGTGCGCCGCGATGCGGAACATATTTACCAGCAAGTGAGCAAAGGCATCTGGCCTGCCGGAATTGAATACTGGCAACCGCTATTCTTCAGCCAGCCATTGCCGACACTGTTTAGCTACTTGCCTGAAAATACCTTATTGATTAACACCGGCTCGCTGGAAAGCTCAGCGGAGCGTTTCTGGCAAGATGTTAACCAGCGCTATGAAAGCCGCCGAATTGATCCAATGCGCCCATTGCTGGCGCCAGAAACATTATGGTTACGGGTAGATTCACTTTTCAGTGAGTTAAAAGAGTGGCCGCGGGTTCAGTTCAAGACCGAAGAATTACCGACTAAAACCGCCAATACCAACTTACATTATCAGCCGCTGCCCGATTTAGCCGTACAGGCACAGCAAAAAGCGCCACTGGATAATCTGCGGCGCTTTATTGAATCATTCAGCGGTAGCATTGTGTTTTCGGTGGAAAGTGAGGGGCGACGCGAAACCCTGCAGGACCTGCTGGCACGGATAAAAATCAGTCCAACCCTGATAACTGAGCTATCTCAGGCCCGCGCACCTGGTCACTATTTGATGATTGGTGCTTCAGAGCGGGGCTTCCTCGATACCGATAAGCAATTAGCGCTGATTTGCGAAAGTGACTTACTGGGCGAGCGCGTGAACCGCCGCCGCCAGGATAATCGCCGCACCATTAATACCGATACTTTAATCCGTAATTTGGCGGAATTGCGCCCCGGCCAGCCCGTGGTTCATCTGGAGCACGGTGTGGGCCGCTATCTGGGCCTGACCACCTTAGAAGCTGGCGGCATTAAAGCTGAATACCTGATATTGACCTATGCCGGTGAAGATAAGCTGTATGTGCCCGTTTCATCACTGCATCTTATCAGTCGCTATTCCGGCGGTGCTGACGAAAATGCACCGCTGCATAAGCTAGGAGGCGATGCCTGGAGCCGCGCGCGGCAGAAAGCCGCCGAGAAAGTGCGTGATGTGGCGGCTGAACTGCTGGATATCTACGCGCAGCGCGCCGCCAAATCTGGCTTTAAATTCAAGTTCGACCGCGAGCAGTATCAGCTGTTCTGCCAAAGTTTCCCGTTCGAAACCACGCCGGATCAGGAACAGGCTATCAATGCGGTGCTCAGCGATATGTGCCGACCGCTAGCCATGGACCGACTGGTGTGTGGTGATGTTGGTTTCGGTAAAACCGAAGTGGCGATGCGGGCAGCCTTCCTTGCTGTTGCTAATAATAAGCAAGTTGCCGTCTTGGTGCCGACCACCCTGCTCGCTCAACAACATTTTGACAACTTCCGCGACCGTTTTGCCACCTGGCCGGTGCGAATTGAAATGATGTCGCGCTTTCGCAGTGCCAAAGAGCAACAAGTGATTTTGGAACAAGCCGCTGAAGGCAAAGTCGATATTATTATCGGCACCCATAAATTGCTGCAAAGTGATCTGCGCTGGAAAGACCTCGGTCTGTTGATTGTCGATGAAGAACATCGCTTCGGTGTGCGTCATAAAGAGCGCATCAAAGCGATGCGTGCCGATGTTGATATTCTGACACTTACCGCCACACCTATCCCGCGCACACTGAATATGGCGATGAGCGGCATGCGCGATTTATCAATTATTGCGACGCCTCCCGCACGCCGTCTGGCGGTGAAAACTTTCGTGCGTGAGTACGATAGCTTAGTGGTACGAGAAGCGATTCTGCGCGAAATTCTGCGTGGTGGGCAGGTTTATTACCTCTATAACGATGTGGAAAATATCGAGAAAGCCACTCAGCGGCTGGCGGAGTTAGTGCCAGAAGCGCGCATTGCCATTGGTCACGGGCAAATGCGTGAGCGGGATCTGGAGCGGGTGATGAATGATTTCCATCATCAGCGTTTTAACGTATTGGTTTGCACCACCATTATCGAAACGGGGATTGATATTCCTAGCGCCAATACCATTATCATCGAACGCGCCGATCATTTTGGTCTGGCGCAGTTGCACCAGTTGCGCGGTCGGGTCGGGCGCTCCCACCATCAGGCTTATGCTTACTTGCTGACGCCAAATCCGAAAGCGATGACCACCGACGCCAAAAAACGTCTGGAAGCTATCGCGTCGCTGGAAGATCTCGGTGCGGGCTTTGCCCTGGCAACGCATGACCTTGAGATTCGTGGTGCCGGTGAGCTATTAGGCGAGGACCAAAGTGGCCAGATGACCACCATCGGTTTCTCGCTATATATGGAGCTACTGGAAAGCGCGGTTGATGCGCTGAAGGAAGGTCGAGAGCCATCACTGGAGGACTTGACCAGCAATCAGACCGAAATTGAAATGCGTATGCCGGTGTTGCTGCCAGATGACTTTATTCCAGATGTGAATGTCCGGCTTTCATTCTATAAGCGCATTGCTAGTGCTCGCGATGAATCTGAACTCGATGAATTGAAAGTCGAACTGATTGATCGCTTCGGTAAACTGCCGGATGCAGCCCGTTATCTGCTCCATACCGCAGAATTACGCCAACAGGCTCAGAAGCTGGGTATCAAACGTATTGAAGGTAATGAGCGCGGCGGCTTTATCGAATTTGGTGAGAAGAACAAAGTCGATCCGGTTTATCTGATTGGTTTACTGCAACGCCAACCGCAGATATTCCGACTGGAAGGGCCAACCAAACTGAAATTTATGCAGGATCTTAGTGACCGTGCGCAGCGATTGAAGTTTATCAGTGAATTGCTGGCCGCATTTGCGCAGCATCGTGTAGCTTAAGCCATTGATCACGCGGGTTTCAGATGTGAGAAACCCGCGCCAATGTTAATGCCACTCGCTTATAAAACACGTTAAACGATCAGAATTAACACTAAACCGCGGGTTCTTAATGCAAGGTCTTGGACAACAAATTTTGTATTATGCTCGGTCGTTCAGTATCAGTTGACCATTTTTATCGATTGGGATCTGCGTGCCTGGATCACGATCCATGCGAATTTTTCCCTGCTGATCGCCTATTTTGTAGGTTACGTCATATCCCAACATTTTCTGTGACTTATCGTAAACAGTTTGGCAACGTTGTTGGGTGGTCGTATAGGTATCATTTTCCTGCATATTGCTTTGGACACGATTACCTGCGTAACCACCGGCCAGCGCACCAGCCACAGTCGCGATATCTTTACCTCTACCGCCGCCTACCTGATGGCCCAGAACGCCACCAGCAACAGCACCTAATACTGAACCCGCAATTTGATTCTCATCCTGCACCGGTTTACGGTGAGTTACGGTCACATTACGACATTCCTTACGAGGCGTTTTAATCGTCTCTTTTATAGGTGTCGCAGCAAGAACTTGTGCATATTGCGGTGCGCCGGAGAATACATTCATACTCGCGACAGCGGCAATTCCCAGAGCGGCCGCAATACCGATACCCACACCTGCTAACATTGATTTGTTCACAGGAAATCCTCCTGAAAGTGTTACCACGCATCTTCTGCCCCAGAGTTTCATACTCGCCAATGAAAATCCGACAGCTTTCGGTATCGCGGATAGTCCGTTGATGTCCGAAATACGGCGTGCGTGACTCGCCGTGTGTTTCTATGGAGAAGTCTGCACAATGTGCTTTAACCTAGCAATAAGATAAATGGACGAAACACCCAGATAATAGATGTGAATGAATGTGTTTAGGAGGAATCTGACTGCGGTGATTTATGGCTACAGAGTTTTATGCTGAAAATTTGACATTACGTGCGAATGGCTTTAGCAAAACGTGCGCAATTATGAGATTAATAACAACGCTACTTATTACTCAGTGAGTGAAGGGTTTACCGCACCTAGGGGCGCTCCGGCGACTTACGTCGCTACGACCCCAGCGGCACGATTCCCCTTCATTCGACTTTATCAACAGTCAGAAACCGCCGCCATCATTAACTGGCAGCGGCAAATTTAAAGCTCTAAACATTCTCCAAAGTCATTGGCGTTACAGGTAGGCAGCCAGCAAATGCACCCCGATGAGCTGACCCTTGTCAGTGATTCGGGTGACAAATCGGTCAGGAACCGATTTGAACGCTGCTTGCAGCGGCCTCGCAGAGGCGAGGCCCATGAACGGGCCGAGTAACTAGCGCAGCTAACACCCCTGTAGCGTCAAGGACGAAGGAGAATTAGTGCAACTTAAGGCGCGGGCGTATCACCCGGTTAATCCCGCCCACCAGCATCATCAGGCCAGTTTTGGTATAGCCATGCAATGCGACTTGATGCATACGATACAATGAGATGTAAACAACACGGGCAACACGCCCTTCCACCATCATAGAACCGCGCATCAGGTTACCCATCAAGCTACCGACTGTACTAAACTTCGACAGCGACACCAGAGAACCATGGTCTTTATAAATGTATGGCTTCAGTGGTTGCTCATTGAGCAATGCTAAGATATTGCTGTAACAGCGGCTGGCCATCTGATGTGCAGATTGCGCGCGCGGCGGCACAAAACCACCACTTGGCTGTGGACAAGAAGCACAGTCACCAATTGCAAAAATATTCGGATCACGGGTTGTTTGCAGCGTCGGCTCAACCACCAATTGGTTAATACGGTTGGTTTCCAGCCCGGCAATATCTTTCATAAAGTCCGGCGCTTTAATACCTGCCGCCCATACCATCAGATCAGCATTAATAAACTCGCCATCTTTAGTATTCAGACCCTTTTCATCCGCGCTGGTAACCATTGTTTTGGTCAATACTCGCACACCCAGTTTAATCAGTTCCTGATGTGCCGCCGCCGAAATACGTGGCGGTAATGCTGGCAGGATACGTTCACCGGCTTCAACCAACGTGACATTCAGTGCCTGGTTATCCAGGCCCTCAAAACCGTAGCTATGCAGTTGTTTTACCGCATTATGTAACTCAGCAGACAGCTCCACACCGGTGGCACCGCCGCCAACAATCGCGATATTAACTTTGCCTTTCTCACCCGGTTGCGCTGAATATTTCAGGAACAGGTTAAGCATTTCATTATGGAAGCGGTGGGCCTGATGTGGGTTATCAAGGAAGATGCAGTGATCCTTCACACCCGGCGTACCGAAATCATTCGACGTACTGCCCAGAGCGACCACTAAAATGTCATAGGATAGTTCACGTTTTGTTACCAGCACATCGCCGTGCTCATCGCAAATTTCAGCCAGGCAGACCGTTTTGGTTTCACGGTTAATATCGGTTAACGACCCCAACTGGAAATTGAAATAATGGTTGCGCGCATGAGCCAGGTAGCTCAATGCATCCACACCATCATCCAGAGAGCCGGTAGCCACTTCATGGAGCAAAGGTTTCCACAGATGGCTGTGGTTACGATCCACCAGAACAATCTCGGCTTTTTTGCTGCGCCCCAATTTATGACCCAGACTGGTTGCCAGCTCAAGGCCGCCAGCACCACCACCAATAATAACGATTTTTTTCTTCGGCGTTGTCAAAATGACCCCCTAAATGTGAACCAATTGTTAGCTAATGGTAAATGAATAATATCCTTAGATAACATAGGGTTCGAAGATACCAATTCAATAAACTGGAGTCAGAATATCATGCAGGGTTATTTGGTCATACCAAAATTGATATATATCAACTTTTTTTGATTAAAGTACCAGCGAGAGGATTTTTTCTAGAATAGGTTTCAAATAGTTAGCGTTTAGTCACGGTTTAAGTTTTTTTTATTGGGTGGGGGATAAAGGTCAGTTTTGCCATTTTTTGCCATAAAAATGGCCTGAAAAAAGCCGACGAAACGCTTTTTTCAGGCCAAATTGCACAGAACAGCAAGCATTACAATTAACCAGTCGTTAACAAAACCCGGCTAATTCGATTATTTATCCCAGTATTTTAAATGCTTTGATGCGCTGCAGATGAGGTGAAAGATCTTTAAACTTGTGACCTTGCTTTTCATCCCAGACAATTTCGTAATAGGGATGCAAATCACCGGCAGTGCGCTTGCTATCGAGCATTTCATCATGACGCGACAACACGACTAAGCAGCGATCACGGTTTTTCTCGCGAAAATCACTGATACATTTACTGGCAATATCAACATACTCTTCTGGCCGGTCAATTTTACCGCTCATATTGTCTTGCGGATAAAGATTAGGGTTGAAGGCAACCTGGCGGATACCGCACAGGAAACCAATCCGCTCGGCCCAAAAGCCCCCTAACCCCACACCGCAAATCAGTGACTTGGTATCACCGCCCTGCTGAATAGCCTTATCCACTTCTTTCAATAAATGCTGCATATCATGACGAGGATGCAACGTGCTGTAACTGATGAAACGCACATCCGGATCAATGAATTGCAGTTGCAGGACTTTCTCGTGATTGCCAGGGCTGTTGGAATCAAAACCATGTAGATAGACTATCATATTTATCCTCGCGATTTATGTGCATCCCAACGTTCGCTGAGTGCCGTTAATGCCTTATTCGCCTGTTGCCAACGCGGTGATGCCATCAACGCCTGACGATCAAACTGCCCAGAATGATACAGGCGTGCCAGTTGGTCTGCTTTGACTGGCGACAGGTTATCCAACACACTTACCGCGCCCTGACGGTTATTACACACCAGAATCATATCGCAGCCTGCATCCAAAGAGGCTTGCCCACGCTCGGCATAACTGCCCATGATGGCCGCCCCCTCCATCGACAAGTCATCAGAGAAAATGATGCCATCGAACCCTAACTCCTGGCGCAATATGGTTTGGAGCCAGTAAGCCGAGCCACTGGCTGGACGCACATCAGCTTCAGTATAAATCACATGAGCGGGCATAATAGCATCCAGCAATCGCCGGGCAATCAGTTCGCGAAATATAACCATATCATGAGTACGGATTTCTGCCAGTGGTCGATTATCCCGTGGCGTCTCTTTATGCGAATCTGCCGTCACCGCCCCGTGCCCGGGGAAGTGCTTACCGGTGGTTTTCATACCCGCGCTATGCATCCCGCGAATAAAGCACTCGGCCATATTCAGCGCTTGTTGCGGATCACTGTGGAATGAGCGCTCACCGATAGCCGCGCTGACATGACCAATATCCAGAACTGGCGCAAAGCTAATATCAATATCCATTGATATCATTTCGGCCGCCATCAGCCAGCCTGCATCTTGTGCTAACTGCGCCGCAATGGCGGCATCATTGAGCGCCGCGAACGACTGAGCCGCAGGTAAGCGGGTAAAACCGTCACGAAAGCGCTGTACCCGGCCCCCTTCCTGATCAACTGCCACCACTAAGCGCTCGTGGGACGCAGCCCTTATCTGACGGACTAACTCACGCAGTTGCTCGGCATCATGAAAATTACGGCTGAATAAAATCAGGCCGCCCACCAGCGGGTGCTTTAAAATCTCACGTTCTTCTGCATCCAGCTCATAGCTGGCAACGTCTAACATCACTGGCCCCACGACAACCTCTCTTTCAATACAATCAAAATGATAAATTAAACCGCCGACGCAACGGGGCTGCCCATTGCAAAAACTCAGTGTTCCCACTCTGCTGCCAACGCACCTCAAACCACATCAGCATTAGATAATCAACCCACGGCACCCAGCGCTGTATCTGACGGGATAAACGATCAATATCAGGGTAACCCTGCTCATTCTGGCAATAGTGCTGTAAAAAAGCCTGTTGCAGGGGCGCTGACCAACTATTGCCACGAAATAGCGCAGCAATATCAAGAGCAATATCGCCATCAGCGGCATATTCCCAATCAATCAGTTTCAGCCCAGTGGGGGTCGTCAAAAGATTGCCGGGGTGAATATCCATATGTAGGGGTGCCAGTTTCAGCGGTTGCGGCAGTGGTCTACGCAGAAAATGCTGATGCAACCGTAGCCAATGTGGTGAAAGGCGTTTGCTATCAATCTGCCGGGCATAACGGATAAGTTGAGCGCGTAAATCCAGGCGATAACCGCTGTCGGGCAGATGATGCAAGCGGGTCAATAGTTGTGCCAGTTGACCATTGCTCGATAATTCAATGAATTGCGCTGTAGTTACAACGTCACCTCCGAGCCAATTGACCACTAACCAGTGTTGATCTGCGGCGATAACAGTGGGTGCCAAATGATGACCAGCCACATGTCGCAGCAACTTGCGCTCCCGCCGCCGATCCACTCCCAGTTGGGTTTTCTGCACCGATTGTTCACGCGCCAGCCAGTTAATAGTCGCAGTCTTATTTGACGGGTAAGAAATACGCCAACTTTCACCCGTCAGGCCAGATACCGGGCTAATATGCCAATCTACCTTGATAAAATCGGCTGCATGAATAAAACCATCGGGAGTCATATCCACCGACGGTTTTATCCTTTCAATAAGCGCATACAGAGAAGGATCAGCGCTTAACCGGGCCATTACCTGACCAGATAATTTCGCCGGTTTGTGCCTGCATCAACTGCATTTCAATGGTGGGAGACTTCACATCACCACTCACATCACTGTAGAGCACATATTGGGCGCTGACATAGCGAGCCAGACCAATGGCCTTACTGCGTGAGCCAAGGCTATCTTCTTCTGATAACCCCAATGTTTGCTTGGCAACCGCCAATTGCTGTGGCGAGATCAACACAAACTTTTTGTTTGATGACAGCACTTGGTGCAATGCAGAGGTGGCTTTCGCCGTTGGTAACCTGCCATTAGTATTATTTTTAACGCTATCGACCAGCAATATGCTGCCGTTGGCCACATCGTTGCTGTTGACCATTTGTGCCACCAAAGGCTCGACACTGGCGGCCCAATCAATAGATTGCTCCATCTTTGGCGGCGGCGGTACGTTATCTACCGGTGGTGGCGTTTCAGGAACCGGTGGCGTGACAGGTTCGATGGTCACGGGTGGTGTGGTTGGCTCAACAGGTGGCTGAGTGATACACCCCGTCAGCACAAGTGCCGCCAGAACGACAGATAAATACCTTTTCATTGTCCCACTCCAATAGCACGATGATAAGAACCGAGCCGTTATAAAAATACAGGGTTATAAGAATAAATAAAGACGCGCACTGCGCGCATTAAAATTATTATTAACTGATTGAATATCCACATCATCATTTGGCGCAATGATAATAGCGCGTGGTGCCTCCAGAGGCGGCACATCCAAGCCTTGCGCATCATACCAATAAAAGCGGTAGTTTATTTTTATCGGTTTATTCTGGCTATTGGTAATCACCGAGCGCGCCACGTTATCACCCGAGGATGCAGAAACAGTCGGTTGAGAAGCCAAAACACCCGCCGTTAATACTGACGAATCCATTACTACGGTTTGCTGCTTATTCACCGCAATCCCTTTCGGACTGCTGCATCCCAGCAATGTCGCGATACCCGCGAACGCTATTACCGGCAATAAAAACGCCTTCACAGGGCGCATAGGCTTACCTCAGTTATAAGTCCTGTCATACTTCAAGCTATTTATGTGACAGTAACGAGCCCAACTCACGGCCACCGACCAGATGCATGTGAATATGGTAAACCACCTGCCCGGCATGACGATTGCAGTTGATGATCAGACGATAGCCATCTTCAGCAATGCCTTCCTGCTCTGCAAGTTTAGCAGCCACAGTGATCATTCGACCCAATGTTGCTTCATGTTCTGCTGTGACGTCATTCACAGTTGGAATAAGAATGTTAGGAATGATTAAGATATGAGTTGGTGCCTGCGGGGCGATATCACGAAACGCGGTCACCAGTTCGTCCTGGTAGACCACGTCGGCAGGGATTTCACGGCGGATAATTTTGCTGAAAATCGTTTCTTCGGCCATTACGCATTTCCTTGAAAGTGATAAAAGGAGGAATGCGTAGTATGAGCGACAATTTCTATTGATTTCAACCTCAATCATTGAGCGCGGGCATAAGCCGCTGCTTTTTCAAACAAAGCCTGCTCTGGACGAATGCCGGTATACAGCACAAATTGCTCAACCGCCTGAATAGCAAAGACTTCAGCGCCAGTAATAACGATTTTTCCTTGTGCTTTGGCGTAGCTTATCAACGGGGTCATCGCTGGCAGTGCCACCACATCAAAAACCACCCCGGCATGTTCAACCTCAGTTTCAGTAAAAGCCATGCTATCGGCCTCTTTCCCCACTGACATCCCCACTGGGGTGGCATTGATTAATACATCGGCTTCAACACCCTGCATATCAGGCTGATAGGTGTAACCGGATTGTTCGGCTAATTTTTTACCGGTTTTTTCGTTCGTCGCAATAATAAATCCCTGCTTAAAACCGGCATTTTTTAGTGCAAAAGCTACGGCTTTCGCCATCCCACCACTGCCACGCAGTGCAAAGACTTTATCTGTAGGCACCTGATAACTCTCCAGCAATTTCGCGATGGCGATATAGTCGGTGTTGTACGCTTTCAGATAACCATCAGTATTTACTAAGGTATTTACCGAATTAATGGCTGCGGCAGAGGCATCCAACTCATCTACCATTGGGATAACCGCCTCTTTAAACGGCATTGAAATAGCACAACCTCGGAACCCCAATGCCCGCACACCGCCAATTGCCGCGGCCAAATCCGTGGTGGTAAAGGCTTTATACAGGTAATCGAGATCCATAGCATCGTACAAAAAATTATGAAAACGGGTGCCAAAGTTGCTGGGTCTGGCGGCCAGAGAAATACACACTTGGGTGTCTTTGTTTAAGTAACGGGTCATCTTCTTTCCTCACATAATCATGGCGTTCTGTCTGCGGCCTTTGCCGATAAGAAGTGCTGAGACACAAACGCTTGCTGTAGTGAAAATTATCAGCTAAAAAGATGAGATATAAAACTGCTGAGTTCGACTCAATTAGGTTCCTCTTTTATGACCAGCCGACGCATTGAACAGCAATACTTGCGCTTACTGAATCAGGTTGGAGTACAACCGGTTGAGATTACACTGCAAGAACTTGCGGACAAACTCTGCTGTACCAAGCGCCACATGCGGACATTACTGGTTCAAATGCAGCAGGCCGGCTGGTTGCGATGGCAAGCAGAGGTCGGTCGTGGCCGCCGGTCATATTTGCAACTATTGCGGAACACTCATCAGCTTTTAATTGAAAAAGCGGAACAGTTATTAGATTCCGGTGGTTTTAATGAAGCCATTGCTCTCTTGGGCGAAGATAAACAGCTCATTACCCCCTTGTTGCGGGCTAAACTGGGGTATCGGATACGCGATGACTATCAGGCTCTGCGCATCCCCTACTACCGCACCATGACAAATCTTTACCCCGGCACACCACTACGCCGCTCTGAGCTGCACTTAGTCCGACAAATTTTTAATGGTCTGACCCGAATAAATGAGGAAAATGGTGAAGTCACTACCGATTTAGCTCACAAATGGCGAATGCTCGACCCATTGCATTGGCGCTTTTATTTACGTCCAGCGGTGCAATTTCATGATGGCCGAGAGCTGTCCAGCCGTGATGTCGTCAGTTCATTAACCCGCAGTGCAGCTTTACCGCTGTTTTCACATATTCAAAAAATTAGTTCGCACGGGCCACTCAGTGTGGTTATTGAACTCAGCCAACCGGACCCACGCCTTCCGCTGTTACTCGCCCATCACAGCGCACTGATTCTGCCGGAAAATCATGTCACGCAACCAAATTTTGCCTCTCACCCGGTGGGTACGGGGCCTTATCGCGTGGCTGAAAATGATAACTGGCACTTGCAGATGAAATCCTTTGACCACTATTTTGGTTTTCGGGGCTTGCTGGATGAAGTTGAGGTGCTTATCTTCCCGGATTTGGCGCGCCCGCCCTCTGACACACCTGCCGTGCTATCAGAGCGGTTGAGTATGGCGAATATACAAAGTGCTACCTGGCTCAGTTCCAGCATCAGTGATATTGATTATGTTTCTGGAAAAGCCGCCAGCCTGACGGGTAAACCATCAGACGCAACACAAGAGATGTTTCTGGAACGCGGCGGGTATTTTTTGCTATGTGATAGCCGCTCACCGCACTGGCACAATATTAAACAGCGCCGCTGGTTGCGAAAAACGCTCAATCCTTATCATCTCATCCAACAGCTAATTGACCCCATTCGCCCCTTCTGGGTGCCCGCAAGCAGTGTTCTGCCCACATGGTTTCATAGCATTGATGCAGGGGAAGAGTGTTCTCCTTTTTCAAGTGATATCGCGGCAGGATCCGAGGATATGCCGGTATTAACACTGGCTTATCATGCCCAGCATCCTGAATACCCGATGTTGGTGACTGAAATGACCCATATTCTCGCCGCTCAGGGCATTAAGTTAGATATTATCGAGCTGGATTACACCTCTTGGGCCAAAGGTGAGGCCAAGGCTGATTTGTGGCTGGGAACAGTGAACTTTGCCGTTCCTGAGGAATGGAGTGTTGGCGCATGGCTATTTGACTCTCAGCTACTGCGTCAATCCATCACTGGCGGTGATACCGCTGATTTACAGAGCTATCTGCATGATTGGCGCAACCAATCATTAGGCAGTGAACAATTAGTGAGAGAGGTCATAGCCAATGGGTGGTTGCAGCCATTATTCCACCACTGGATGCGCCTAAAGGCCCCCGAACAAGCCCAAGGCGCACACTTGAATAATTTAGGTTGGTTTGATTTTCAGACCACCTGGCTAGAGCCGGAATAACATAAATAAAATCAATTCAAGATAAATATTAATTACACAGAAGATAACGTGTGATTTTTATATAACTATTTAATTTATATTTCTTATCAGGACTAGTCACTGCTTTCACTCGTCGCTTTCTGCTTTTTACCTCCTGACATAAGTTAAGCACATTCACTCCATGAATTATTTGGGTTACGGAGCTAAGATAATCACTTCGTCATCGGCACAGCTTCTGACTCGGTATCTTCATGTTACAAGAGGAATATTATGACATCGTTAACCCACATCCCTGCGAACATGGTCGCCATTGAAATTACTCAACCTGGCGGCCCCGAAGTCTTAACGCCCATTCAGCGGCCAACACCAATGCCCGCCGCGGGTGAAATTTTAGTGAAGGTTGCAGCCGCAGGAGTTAATCGCCCCGATGTCATGCAACGCCGAGGTCAATATGCTCCCCCGCCAGGGGCCTCCGATATCCCAGGATTAGAGATTGCAGGTGTTGTGATTGCGGTCGCTGCTGATGTCACACGATTTAACATTGGCGACAAGGTGTGTGGATTAATCGCAGGCGGCGGCTATGCCCAGTATTGTGTTATCCATGAAACCAATGCCTTACATGTCCCACAAGGCCTGACTGAAATCGAAGCTGCTGCACTACCAGAAACTTTCTTTACTGTGTGGACGAACCTATTCCAGCGTGGTCATTTTACTGCGGGTGAAAGCGTATTAATCCACGGTGGCTCTTCCGGAATAGGCACCACTGCTATACTACTCAGTAAAGCATTTGGTGCTAAAACCGTGATAGTCACCGTGGGATCAGAAGAAAAACGGCAAGCATGCCTGACATTAGGTGCCAACATCGCCATTAACTATCACACTGAAGACTTTGTTGCCGAGACTAAACGAGCCACCGCGGGGAAAGGTGCTGATGTTATTGTGGATTTAATTGCGGGTGATTATGTCGCACGTAACTATGAAGCTGCCGCAATGAATGGTCGGATCGTGCAGATTGGCACCCAGAATGGGCATGCTAAGGACCTGAATCTGATGTTAATGTTGCTAAAACGCCTGACTCACACCGGATCAACATTGCGCTCGCGTACTGTGGCAGAAAAAGCGCTTATCGCTAAAGAACTGGAACAACAAGTTTGGCCATTGCTGGGAGCTGGGACAATGAAACCACAAATCTTTCAGACTTTCCCACTGAAAGATGCGGCAAAAGCCCATGAATTGATGGAAAGCAGCACACATATTGGTAAAATTGTCCTGACTGCTTAAGTTTGTTCAGAACTACAATTATCCATGCCATGAGAATTCATCAGGTGAAATTGAAACATAAGTGCTTGTTTTCACCTGATGAATTAATAGGAATTCTACATTATCGCCTATCCGGCCATAACAGTTTTACTAACTAATTAATCAAACTGATATACCTTAAATTTAACCTTTCATGTTATTCTATAACAAACCGCTATGGTTTAACTTATATGAGTTATTCATCACAAGGTCATAATTATGGACATAATTAAAAAAATATTAATCGACGACATCGCAAGAATAAATCAGAAAGAAAAAAGAGATGGTCGGTTAAAATTTAACAGCGATTTTGTCTACAAGCATCCCTATCTTTGCCTTGCAATGTTGATATCATACTTTTTTGTTCTAGTTTTGATGTACTTAACCCCATATTTTGGCACTGGCTACATGGTTGCCTTTACCGTTTTCTTTGTTTTGATGTCTGCTATTCTCATGATGGAAATCAAACCCGTGTTTAAATTTGAGGATATTGGCATCCTCGATTTACGTGTTTGTTATAACGGCGAATGGTTCTTTAGCCGTGCATTATCGACACAAGCAATTGATGAAATATTAAATAACAAAAATATCAGTGATGACTTTAAAATTCGCTTCAAACATATTATTAGCAATAAAGGCGAAATAGATTTTTACGATGTCTATGATTTGGCCTATCTGCAAAAAAAGTCTATACGCCCCAATGAACCCAACCAAACTGCATCATTAGCCAGTACCTCTGCTATCAGGCAATAATGATAAGTATCCTGCATCATTTGACCCTGCTGAA
Source organism: Yersinia artesiana (assembly GCF_902726545.1). GTDB lineage: Bacteria > Pseudomonadota > Gammaproteobacteria > Enterobacterales > Enterobacteriaceae > Yersinia > Yersinia artesiana. Next base: position 32,430 of record NZ_CACVAD010000042.1, read on the forward strand.
TCCTCAGCAGGGTATACAAGAAAACTCACCTTTTATTGACCAAACCCATCATATTTCTTAGGAAAGAATCATTAGCAAATTAAAATGATGCCTATAATAATGTTATTGTTTTTTAATAATAAAAGGCACATAGGCATGGACAAGATTGATGAACAATTGATTGCCATTTTAGCGAAAAATGCGCGAATATCTCTGAAAGACCTTTCACAGCAAGTCAACCTCTCATCCCCGAGCACTTCCGAGCGTCTACGGCGTCTCGAAGAACGTCGTATCATTCGTAGCTACACGCTCGATTTGGACCAGCAAGCATTCGGCTACAATTTGCAAGCTATCGTACGGGTCAAACCCTTAGCAGGAATGCTGCGTATGGCAGAAGTGATGATTCAAGAAACGCCAGAATGTGTTGAGTGTGACAAAGTGACCGGTGACGATTGTTTCATTAGCCGCTTATATATTCATTCTATGGAACAATTGGATACAATCATTGATCGCTGGTCAGATTATGCCGAAATACAGACATCAATCGTCAAATCCTCCCCAATCATGCGACGGTTACCCCCCTTAGTGACGTTGCCCAGGGAAAGTAAAATCTGAAATCTGTACCCTACCCCTCAGTTTATCTATAATAACGAGTTATGCTTTACACAAATAACATTATAGAAGCGAATAATTGATGGATAATAGTCAAAGTCACGCGTCGGATTCATCGATTCTTACGCTCCCCTATACCCGTTGGGGTCAAGATAATGTGCAAAATTCCAGCGCTGTCGAGGCCCTGGAGCAGGGTAAAGTGCTTTTCCTGCCTCATCTGGCATTTGAATTGAGCGAAGAGGAAAAACAGCTACTTAACCCTGCACTGGTTGACACTAAACGCAAAAATATCAGTTTTAAACCGTTGGACGGCACGCTAACAGGTGTCACTGATGAAAGCAAAGTGGCATTAACGCGTCAGTTGCTGGAGCGCTATTATCAGAGCTGCCTTAGTCTGGTGAATCAATTACTACCGGAGTATACCTCCACACTACGCAGCCCGACCAATAGCCTGCGCTTGCATCCGGTTACCGCCTGGCGCGATAAAACATCGTGGCGGAAAGATGATAGCCGTTTGCATGTTGATGCTTTCCCTTCGCGGCCTAATTATGGTGAGCGGATCATGCGCATTTTTACCAATATCAACCCGCATAATGAACCCCGTTCGTGGCGTGTAGGCGAAGACTTTACGCAATTAGCCCGTCGCTATTTACCGCAACTCGATAGCTATTCTCCTGTCAGCAGTTGGTTGCAGCATAAAGTCGGGATCACCAAGCGCCGTAGGAGCCATTACGATCATCTGATGCTTCAGCTACATGATAAAATGAAATCAGATGCCGACTACCAAAAAAATGGCGTGCAGCAAGCTGTTGATTTCCCATCAGGTAGTAGTTGGATCTGTTTTTCAGATCAAACACCTCATGCGGCGATGGGCGGGCAATTTATGTTAGAACAAACATTCCTTCTGCCCGTTGAAGGGATGAAAGACCCTCAGCAATCCCCGCTAAAAATACTGGAATCATTAACGCAGAAGCCACTGATATAACATATTGCTTACTGTTGCCGACTGCCGATTGAAATTCTGCTGACAAAGTGGATTTTCAGTCGGTATATTTCCTCAAAAAAAATGCTTATACGACTTGATCACTGATAAAAAAATAAATATCATTTTTCGCAGTATGTAAGCCAACTCCATAATATTTAGGTGTGAACATTGCGCCCGGCAGTTATTGAACCTTATCAGATAACTATTGGAGGTTAATATGGTTAAGGTCTATGACAGAAACAGAAACCAAATTATTCCTGGCAAACGTGTGATGGTCGCACAAACTGGGGAAATTGACGTAGCAAAAGCTATTCATGCCGAAGGTCTGGCACCGGTACAGGCAGAGCGTGCGCCGGTTGTAGAGTTACAACATACCGGTGAACGCTATGTGCCTTTCGATTTAGTCAGACTCGGTTAATCGTATTTAAATGTAGTACTTCCGCTAATTACAACTTTGCTTTCAGTGCGTTAGTCACTTTATTGCCGGGGCTTTTCTGTATTTGTCAGAAAACTCCGGCTTTTTTTAGTTATATAACGCAAACTATTATCAAGTTGAAAATAATAATAGATAGCAATAAGCCCATGGCATAAGATCCTATTACAAAATGGACTTTTACCTTCCCCGACCGATATTAATGAGCATCAGATAGGTTCAGCTTAAATATGGCAAGCTGGCTCTATCACTTGAGCAACTTTCTTTTGGAAGGTCCCAAGTTGACAAAGTTTGTTATCACCTTCGTTCTCACAACCTTCAATGGTAATTGGCACAATTCTAGCTGGGTTGTTTTGCAGATCTAATTTCTCGGCATTTCGCAGCTGATCCATCGTTTGATAGAACATTTTCACGGCGACATAACGCTGATGATTATCTGGGTTCTGCCATAGTTCAAAGACTAGTCCGCCACCAGGAGGGGTATTATCAGGTTGTTGAGGTAATTGCCAATTGGCCCCTAACATACCGGCGATATTAGCAATATTAGTGTCATGCCCGCCGAGGAACAGCAATTTGGTTTGCGGTGATAGTGGCAATGTTTGCCCTTGAGCATCGCGTTGCAGCACCAATGCCGTATCAATTTGTTGCAACAGCGGCGTTCCTTTATGGCGAGCGATATAAGGGGTTTTGGCCATCAAATCAAATTGCGCATTGTGCAACGACAATAACGAAACCCAGTTATCTTCACCACTGAGGCGGTGCCAGGCCACATCCGGCATAGCTTGCGAGTTTTGTAACAGGAAAATTTCACCCAATGTCGACGATAGTGCCAATGGCCCGCTCAGCGAGACTTTAGTTCCTTTCTTGTTTACCGTGATTTCGTTTACTGCAAAAGTCGCAAAATCACACGTTTTTCCATTTTGTTGCAGTGACTGACAATAAGGTGAAGCTGTAAAATTCAGTACCTCGCCCATCTGAGCAAAAGGCTTGGCATAACGCTGACTTAGCTCACTCAATGGCCCGCCCAATCGTTCTTCAACAGCCTGATGTGTTTTCGCTGAGTCCAGTTTACAGACCCCCGCTTCAACGGTATGAAACAGTGGGTCAACTTTCTTCAAATCCGCCTGATTGTGTACTTTTAGGCCACATCCTGGCGCAATCCCGTCCAAAAATGCCTGTCCGGTTAGGCGGGTTCGTTGGTCAACATCCGCCTGTGCATAGACGGCCCCATCTACTGGACACCCCGCAGATAACAACCCTTGGCTGCGGAAATAATCACCATAAAATCCTCCCATCAATGTCACTAACTCAGCCCCCCGTGGCGTCAAATAGCCCGCTTTTACCGGCCATTGGGGCCATTTATCAGGTGTCACATCATTCATTAGCTGGGTTTGTTTTGTCGGGGAACGAACACCATGGCGACTCAAAATAACCACGCGCTCCAAAGTGTAGCCAGTCGGCGGTGTAACAATCGGGGCAGCACCTGCTGTAAAACAACCCATTATCAAAGTGAGTGCGGATAAGTGCAGATATTTGTTTGCAACTGACATAATTTTATATCCTTATTAAAACTACGAATATTTTTGCCCTATCGAGTATGGTCGACGATCGCTGGCCTCACAATGCGGAAATACAACAAACATCCGCTTCAAATGGGGCAGAAGGACGAAAAATTTTAAGCTGGAACGCGCTAAACTTGATTCGCTTCTCATTGTTAGAACGATATTTAGCCGATTATGTTATTAACAACACTAATACTTAAAGGAGGTATAAACCCGCACTATCAATCCGGTCACTGGCCGGACAGTATTTAGCGCAATAGGGTTGATGGATATGGCCCGTCATCCAGCGGCTATACATACAAATTATAAGGAGTCTGACATGCGGAAAGCAGGCGATATCGACAGAGTTATGTCAGCCAGACAACTTCCCAATAAAGCCGTAGCCCTGATTCTTGCCGGCGGCCGCGGCTCACGCCTTAAAGATCTTACGTCTGTCCGGGCAAAACCCGCAGTTCACTTCGGCGGAAAATACCGCATTATCGACTTCGCGCTATCAAATTGCCTTAATTCGGGCATTCGCCGTATCGGTGTGATAACTCAGTATCAGTCTCATACCTTGGTGCAACATATTCAGCATGGCTGGTCATTTCTCAGTGAAGAGATGAATGAATTTGTTGATTTATTGCCCGCGCAACAGCGTCAAGGACGAGAACACTGGTACACCGGCACCGCAGATGCGGTTTTCCAGAATCTGGATATTATCCGCCGCTATCGTGCTGAATATGTGGTAATTCTGGCAGGCGATCATATCTATAAGATGGATTACTCGCGCATGCTGCTCGATCACGTAGAAAGTGGTGCGGCTTGTACTGTAGCTTGCATTGAAGTCCCCAAAACGGAAGCGACGGCCTTCGGTGTGATGGAAGTTTCCGAACAGCTACAGGTGAAAATGTTTTGGGAAAAACCTGAAGATCCCCCTACTCTGCCTGGTAAACCCGATAGCAGTCTGGCCAGCATGGGGATTTATGTTTTCAATGCAGAATTCCTGTTTGGTCTACTTGAAAGTGATCACGCAGACGAAAACAGCAGCCATGACTTTGGCAAAGATATTCTGCCGAAAATCACCGAACAGGGCCATGTTTGGGCACATCCGTTCTCATTATCTTGTGTCTCAACTTCACCTGATGCCCCTGATTATTGGCGTGATGTCGGAACATTAGATGCCTATTGGCAAGCCAACCTCGATCAGGCAGCCATTACACCAGAGCTGGACATGTATGATTCACATTGGCCAATACGCACCTATGCGGAGCCATTGCCGCCAGCAAAATTTGTTCAGGATCGCTCTGGCAGCCACGGTATGACCATGAATACATTGGTGTCCGGTGGTTGTTTTATCTCCGGCTCAGTGGTGGTCAACTCGGTATTATTTTCCCGCGTGCGGGTTAATTCATTTTGCAATATCGATTCTTGCGTATTACTCCCCGACGTCAATGTGGGCCGCTCTTGCCGGTTACACCGCTGTGTCATAGACCGCGCCAGTACTATCCCCGAAGGCATGGTTATTGGTGAAAACGCAGATGAAGATGCTCGCCGTTTTTATCGTTCGGACAGCGGTATTGTGCTGGTCACCCGAGAGATGTTAGCAAAGCTATAACGCCGGAATGTATCAATGTTGGGACGGGCAGACATGGACAAGTAGGGAATAATTTATATAATCAGGCCAAACGAATAAAAGGGTCTGAATATGTCATTTACTGAATGGGTGATTTTGGGTGTAGTGATTGGTTGTGCTGTTGGTGCCTTACTGAAAATTTTTGGCAAGAAAAAAGACAACTAGCCCTTTCAGTTCCCTTATTAATGCAAAAGCGGCCATAATCGGCCGCTTTTCGTATTGACTGACTTAATCGCAAATTAGTCCAGAAAGGTCGGCCGCTAACACAGTTGTCGCTTGAAGTATGACGAAGATATATCACCTGATTGCGCCCACTTACTGTGATAAGGATCGCTGAATTTTTTTCTATAAGTGCTTGAATAATGAAAGAGCATAAGAAATTTTACGCCTCCGCAAGATGAGCTTCTCACTGGTTTTCGAGGTGGCCCTTTCGAGTGCTCGGGTATCTCGCCATGAAACGGTTGCGTTCATGCCCACTTTTGCGGCATGTTTACAACAACACTTCCTTGCTTTAGACGTTCGAATTATCACTTTGTGAGCAACCTGATGATTAAGTGGCTGTGGAAAGCAAACCAACCGCAAGCGGAGATGCTTGCACAGTGGCGTGAAGCGCTGAACATTCCCCTATTGGCACCTTTAAATGAGGAGGAACAACAGCGGCTGGTTTCTGTCGCAAGTCACCTGTTGCAACAAAAACGTCTGGTGCCATTACAAGGGTTAGTATTAACACCGCTAATGCAGGCCCGCCTGACATTGCTATTCGCCCTGCCGGTGATGGAACTGGGAGCGAAATGGTTAGATGGCTTTCATGAAGTGCTTATTTATCCTTCTCCTTTTGTGGTTGACGACGACTGGCAAGATGATGCAGGCCTGGTTCATTCTGGGCAAACCGTGCAGTCCGGCCAAAGTTGGGAGCAAGGGCCGATTGTTCTGAACTGGCAAGATATTCAAGATTCATTCGATTTATCAGGCTTTAATCTGGTTATCCATGAAGCCGCTCATAAGCTGGATATGCGCAACGGCGGGCACTCAAACGGTGTGCCACCCATTGCTATGCGTGATGTTGCAGCATGGGAATATGACTTACATCAGGCGATGGACAATATTCAAGATGAGATAGATATGGTGGGCGTCGATGCTGCCAGTATGGATGCTTACGCCGCCAGTGATCCCGCAGAATGTTTTGCCGTGTTATCTGAATATTTTTTCAGTGCGCCTGAGCTATTGGAAAACCGTTTCCCAGCGGTGTATCGGCATTTCTGTACTTTCTATCGCCAGGACCCACTGTCCAGACTAAAACGGTGGGAAAACGAGAGTCAAAACGCAGATCTTGCTTAATTTAGCCGTTATATGCCCCCGCTTTGCTCAGATGCTGAGCAGTCAACCCAAATGTACTAATTTAGCGTTGACAGTATCGGGTATGCTAGATATCATGCGCCCCGTTCACACGATTCCTCTGTAGTTCAGTCGGTAGAACGGCGGACTGTTAATCCGTATGTCACTGGTTCGAGTCCAGTCAGAGGAGCCATATTAGAGAAGCCCGCTTAAGGAAACTTAAGCGGGCTTTTTGCTTTACTCATAACCAGATACCAGAAAGCGAGCACCTGATGGTTGAAAATGTGGCAGTCTCAAAAAATGCGTGGAACTAAGCGGGAGTGCTTACATAATGTCTAAAATTATCGATACCTTTATTGCCCCGCCGTGCCATGACAAGATAGAAACTCTCTATCAGGACGAGCACCTGGTGCTTATCAATAAACCCACGGGGTTGCTCAGCCTCTCGGGGAAAAATCCGCAAAATCTCGATTCGGTGCATCATCGGCTGGTGCAAATATTCCCTGGCTGCACCCTGGTCCACCGCCTCGATTTCGGTACTTCCGGGCTAATGGTCATTGCCCGCAATAAGGCTATCAATGCCGCCCTCTGCCAACAGTTCAGCCAGCGCACAGTGACCAAAGTGTACAGCGCACTGCTTTGCGGGCATCTGAACGACAACGAAGGGGTGATAGACGCAGCCATTGCCAAAGATCCGGTACTGTTCCCACTGATGTCGATTTGCGCCACCCACGGCAAGCCCGCTCGCTCCGGCTATCGGGTCATTGAGCGTTTTTATCATGAGTTGGACGACGGGGCGTTATTGCCATTGACGCGGGTACAGCTCATCCCAGAAACCGGGCGTACTCATCAACTACGCATCCACTGCCAGCAGTTGGGCCACCCGATTCTGGGCTGTGACCTGTATGGCGGCCGCCTGCTGCCGGGTACCGAACAGACACCACGACTGATGCTGCACGCCAGTGAGCTGCATTTTGTTCATCCCATTGGCGAAGAGTGGATCAATGCCCGCAGTGCCAGCCCGTTCTGAACACGTTAACTACCACATCAAATCATCGGGCACTTTAAAGTCAGCGTACGGATCTTCTTCATCTTGCTCTTCCTGACTAAGCGCACTATTTAAGACAATACTGTTCGCATCTCGCTGCGCAATTTTATCAGCGACACTGGCGGGGATAATAGCGTATTCACTTTCGCCACTGTTATCAGTCACCACACGAGCAATGGCGAGACGACCACTGATCAGCTGAGCTTGCGTCATCTT
>NZ_CACVAD010000043.1 GCF_902726545.1 Yersinia artesiana
ATATCCTTATGATAACGCCACTACAGCGTAACACCATGTGGATAGCCAATGACATTGAAATAGAACTAATAGGTGTTTCTCATTCCAAAAAAATAATTTTTTCTTAACGAGAAAATTAGAATGATTATCTTAAATAGATGTTTTATACCAACGGATGAGCCAGTAATTTATTTTTGTATATGCAATAACACGGTTTAATAACAGCATAAAGGCAGAATGCAATACCGCAGTATTAAGCTCAACCATTTATGAGTGAATTTATAATTGAGCATAATGGCCAGTCATTTTATCAAGGTGAGGATTCAATCTTTGATAATTTATCTTCGGCAAACGCAACCTTATTCCGCCCGTCTTTTTTAGCGCGATAAAGAGCTTCATCAGCGGCTTTGAGTGAAGAGGCTAGATCATAGGATTGTAAAGGAGAAATCCCCGCGCTCAAGGTAACGGTAGTTGATACCTTGTGATTGAAAACATGTGGAATATCAAGGCCTAAAACCCGCTGACGGACACGTTCTGCTAACTGGCTTGCATACTCTTCACTGACATGTGTCAGCAACACCAAAAACTCTTCACCACCGTAGCGCACCACGATATCCCGTGATCGTACAGCATCACGAATGGCGGCAGCAACGCGCACTAATGCCTGGTCTCCCATCGTATGTCCATAGTTATCGTTATAGGCTTTAAAATGGTCAATATCGAGTAGCAACACATAATGATTACCAGGAGACTGCGCCAGCAGTGTTTCAAGTTTATTCTCCAATCCACGACGATTATACAAACTGGTCAGTGGGTCTATCATACTTAAATCACTGAATTTTTCTCTTTCATTATAAAGACGTGCAACGAGTTTTCGGGTGAAGTCATCGCTGCGACGTAGCATCAAATGATGTAAAGAGAAACCAATCAGAGGCAGCATTATTGTGAATATGATACGGAAAATATTTTGGAAGTCGTCCAGAAAAATAACAGTGAGTGCTAGGGGGGCAGTATGCAAACAAAAAGCGAAAAAGTTATCAGACAGAGCAATTGTGCTGATAAAGAAAATGGTGAATAAGCTGAGTAATAAGTAATTATTTTCATTTGTGCCCAGGTATTCATATTTAAAAATGATTTGCCAGGCCCAGAGAATCCCCATGATAATTGAAAATAAATTCAATTTATCGACATAATTCTTCGAAATAAAAATAAAATACGCCGCAACGCTGAGACTGATAACGGTGATCATGACGAGCGGTAATGTCACTGCTGGCGTTTCAGGAGAGGGTAATATCATACTAAAAATAGCAGACGCTGCATTAAGAAATAGAAAAAGCAGTAAAGAGAGCCGATGCTTACTTTTCAGAAGCTGATCGTAGGAATGGCTATTCATATTCAATTCACTCTGCATAATGGCGTGCTGTCAGTAGACAAATAAACAAGTTCCTCATGAAGCCCTTTTATTTTGGCATCACGATAAATAGTTCTTTTGAGTAATTATTTTTGTTTGAAGCGTTCTATCAGTGCTTTAGGATTTTTCTTAGTCAAAATTACCATTTTTGTTTCAGTCTGTCATCATGATGTCGATCAACTAATCAATTTACTCCTCGAAATCTGATATACCGATGTTATCAATGGCTAAGTGTCAGCCAAATCGCCAGCTTTTTCATGGCAACTTCATGATGCAGACTTTTTTATGATGGTATATGATATTGGTTATCATTATCACTTGAGTGAGCCGTTATTATGATTACAGCCAGATTTTCAGCTTACCGTTCATGGGGGATAAGTGGCTTATTGAGCCGTGGGATGTCCAGTGGTTGGGGGATGTTACTGCCTTTTGCTTTGCTACCGGTGCTGGGCTGGGCTGATATCACTGTAGGTCAGTTGCGAGTGCTCATTGTGGTCGCGATGCTGGCGACGGTGAGCATGTTATATCATGCTCGGTTGCGACACTTTCTCTTACTGCCATCTTGCCTGGCGCTTTTGGCCGGCTTGGCCGCAGTATTGATGCACAACGGTATGCATGGATAAAAGGGATTATAGAGCTGAAGGGGATTTAAATCGTGCTGATATTAGAAATCATCGTGGTGCGAAGGGAGGGACTTGAACCCTCACGTCCGTAAGAACACTAACACCTGAAGCTAGCGCGTCTACCAATTCCGCCACCATCGCCCAAATGATTTCTTACTATCTTACCCGTTATACTTCAAGCTGCATGTTCGTTGGCTGCCTTCATTCACCCTAGTCACTTACTTATGTAAGCTCTTAGGGATTCACTCAGTTGCCGCCTTCCTGCAACTCGAATTATTTTGGGTATATCTCTTGAAGTGAGTAAAACTTAGGATTTATATCACCAGCTTGGTGCGAAGGGAGGGACTTGAACCCTCACGTCCGTAAGAACACTAACACCTGAAGCTAGCGCGTCTACCAATTCCGCCACCATCGCATGTGCTGTGCAATATAAATCTGTACTACGGAGGCGAATTCTAGAGATTTTCGCGGTCAGGTCAATACTTATTTCCACTAGGCGGGACGTTTGCTGTAAAAAGCATCATATGTTGATCAAATGATTTGATTACCGACGCTTTTCTTATTCCAGGCTTAACTCTTTATATGGGCGGATTCCGGTGGATAATGGGCGAATAGCTCAATTAGCCAATCAATTAATACCCTAACTCTGGGCGCCAAAAAACGCCCTGGAGGGAACATAATAAATAGCGGCATCACCGGCGGCGGTATATGGGGTAATACCTCAATCAATTCACCTTGTGCTAATTGAGCCTGAATACCGGTGGTAGGCACCTGAATCAATCCTAAACCTGCCACCCCCGCTGCAATATAAGCGTCTGCGCCACTGACACTCAAAATACTGGGCAAGATACGGTTTTCAATTTTCCCCTGACAAACAAACTCCAACGGGTAATCGCGATGGTTTAACTGGGAGAAATAGCCCACAGCTTGATGACCAGCCAAGTCATCCAGCGACCTCGGAATACCGTGTTTTGCCAAATAAGCCGGCGATGCACAGGTGATTTGTGGTTGTTGACCAATATTTCGTGCCGCTAATTGTTCATCGTGCGGCAGCCAGGCGCGTAATACACAATCTACGCCTTCACGCAGCAGGTCGATGGTGCTGTCATTTGCGCCGAGAATCAATGTGATATGGGGATAGCGCTGATAAAAGTCATTTAATGCGGGGATAACCACATTGCGTGCCAGTGAATGTGGCATATCAATGCGTACCTTTCCTTCCGGTTGCAGCCGCTGGTGGCTGAACAGCGAATTGGCCTCTTCAAATGCCGATAATAATTGCAGACACCGGTGATAATAGAGTGTGCCTTCGGCGGTGATATTCACTTGTCGGGTGGTGCGCACTAGTAAGCGCACACCTAACCGTTGTTCTAATCGTTTTAAGGTGTGGCTGACCGTGGCCCGAGGTAATTGCAGTTTTTCGGCCGCGCGGCTGAAACTGCCCAACTCAACAATACGGACGAATATCTGCATAGCTTGTATCTGATCCATAATTGCGTCCGCCCATTGTTGGTGTTTTTTGAACAGTGATGAGTGATCCGCATTATTTATCTTTCCTCGCGAAACAACCACACTTTCTTCCGACATCACTAATCGGGAGTATCGCAATGCAACAACGTCAATTAGGTTCGAATGGCCCGTGGGTTTCTGCATTAGGCCTTGGCTGCATGGGAATGAGTGATTTCTACTCCACCAATCAGGATGTTAACGAGTCCATTGCTACCCTACATCGGGCATTGGAGCTGGGCGTCACTCTGCTGGACACTGCGGATATGTATGGCCCATTTACCAATGAAGAGTTGGTGGGGCGCGCGATTAAGGGCAAGCGTGATCAGGTCTTTTTAGCCACTAAGTTCGGTATTGTACGTGACCCAAACGACCCGACGGTTCGCGGTGTGAGCAGTCGCCCTGATTATATCCGCCAGTCGGTTGATGGCAGCCTCAAGCGCCTGGGGGTTGAAGTCATTGACCTTTATTATCAGCATCGGGGTGATCCGAGTGTGCCGGTGGAAGATGTCATCGGGACGTTGGCTGATTTGGTCACCGTCGGTAAAATTCGCTATATCGGCTTGAGTGAAGTATCGACAGCAACATTAGAAAAAGCCTATCAGGTGCACCCGATTACTGCGGTACAGAGTGAATACTCACTGTGGACGCGGGATATGGAAACGTCCGTCCTGGTCACCTGCCAACGCTTAGGTATCGGGTTTGTGGCCTATAGCCCATTAGGGCGCGGTTTCCTGACCGGGGCAATACGTAGCCCGAATGACCTGGCTGCTGATGATTTTCGCCGCAATAATCCACGATTCCAAGGAGATAACTTTGCCCGGAATTTGTCACTGGCTGACGCGGTAGTTGAAATGGCTCGCGAGAAAGGGGTTAAACCGTCGCAACTGGCACTGGCATGGGTATTGGCGCAGGGAAAACATATTGTGCCGATCCCTGGGACTAAACGCCGTGTCTATCTGGAAGAGAATCTGGCGGCATTAGATGTGGAGCTCAGCGCGCAAGAGTTGGCGGTGCTGGATGCGGTGTTCCCATTCCATGCCGCAGCGGGTGAACGCTACGGCGCGGAAAGTATGGGGCAGCTTAACGCCTGATTATCAGCGTTTTTTCTTGGGATCTCGTGGCGGACGCCCGACAGTTGCCTGATAGACCTTAAAACGGCCATTCTGCGCCAGCACTTCATGGCTGCCAAATGCGGCATCCAGCAGCGCAGGATAAGGCAAGAAGGCGTTCGCCACGATACGCAATTTACCGCCCACATGCAGGTGCGCGGTGGCTCCACGAATCAGCATCTCAGCCGCAGTCAGGCTGGTTTGAATCCCATCATGGAACGGCGGGTTGGAAATAATCATCTCGAAGCGGCCTTTAATGTCAGAGTAGACATTACTGGCAATCACTTGCGCCTCAATATTATTTGCTGCCAATGTTGCCCGGCTGGCTTCAATTGCCGCGGCGCTCACATCACTCAACGTCCATTTGATTTTGGGTGATTGTTGCGCCAAAACACAGGCCAGCACACCGGCACCACACCCGACATCCAGCACACTGCCTTTAAACGGCTCGCTGAAAGTGGAGAGCAGCAGATGGCTACCCGAATCCAGCGAATCGCGGCTGAAGACGCCCGGCAGGGTTTTTACGATGACATCACCTACCTGATAGCTTTCCCACCAGGCATCGGCATCAAATTCCGGCTGTTTATCCAGGCGACCATGATAGAGGCCGCAACGGCGGGCGCTATCAATTTTGGTTAATTGCGCGAACTCTGACAGCATTTCCTCTGCACTGCGCACACCGCTGCGATTTTCACCCACCACAAAAATATCACAACCGACGGGCAGCAAAGACAGCAGATTGGCTAGTTGGAACTGGGCTTCCTGTTTGCTTTTTGGCCAGTAATAAACCAGCGTATCGCAAGAGGCGACGGTTTCAGGTGTTGCCACAAGACCGAATTGAACATTCTCGTCCAGCGTATTGCTCAGTAATTGCCAGTGGTGATATTGATTGGTGTGAACCCGTATCCCGGCTGCATCAAATTGCGCTGGCAGCGCATCTTGTAAATCACCGGCAAACAACACGTGGCGGGCTATAAATTCATCACTATGGCGCAGTATCACTTCACTGGCTGGGGTTAATGCAGACATCAGTCTTTGGCTCCTTAAGAATATGATCGGGGATTATAGAGGTTTGTTGGCGCATGTTCGATGGGTTTGCTAGCATAGCGGCGAAATACGGGTCGCTTTGACAGGAAAGGGCATGGCATCAAGACGAGACTTACTGTTACAACAGCTTGGTATTACGCAGTGGACATTGCGCCGCCCAGCCGTTTTGCAAGGTGAAATTGCCATACGTTTACCCGACGATACCCGCCTGTTAATTGTCGCAGACCCGCTTCCTGAGCAGGATGACCCGCTGTTGTGCGATGTGTTGCGCAGCCTTGGGCTCACTCCCCGCCAGGCCTATGTGCTGACACCGGAACAGGTGGCAATGTTACCCGAAGAGACACAGTGCAACAGTTGGCGATTGGGCATCAGTGAACCGCTTGCGGTTGCAGGTGCGCAGTTATACAGCCCGGCCCTGACCGGACTTTATCAAGACGCGAGCGCTAAGCGCGCACTTTGGCAGCAGATTTGTCATCATGAAGCAGATTTCTATCCTGACGCCAGCCGATCTGGCCACAGCGTACCAAATTGAACAAGCCAGTCATGCTTTTCCGTGGACGGAAAAAACCTTAGCCAGCAATCAAGGCGAGCGCTACCTCAATTTCAAGCTGAATGTTGGGGAGCAAATGGCCGGTTTTGCCATTACCCAAATTGTATTGGATGAAGCAACGTTATTTAATATTGCTATTGATCCACAGTATCAGCGCCAAGGGTGTGGCCGTTTACTGCTTGAGCATGTCATTACAGAATTGGAAAAACGCCAGATCGTCACGCTTTGGCTCGAAGTTCGCGCCTCAAATGCACGTGCAATAGCCTTGTACGAAAGCCTGGGGTTCAACGAAGTTTCTGTGCGGCGCAACTATTACCCCGGTACCAATGGGCGTGAAGATGCCATTATGATGGCATTACCGATGGGATAGTGCCTTTTTGTCTTGAAAAAATTGTCTATCCCGCATAAATCAGGGAAAATACCGCGCTATAACCACTTATACCCAAAAGTGACAGGAATCGCTGCTGATAACGCAGTTTTTCACGTAAAAGGGTATAGCGCCATAATCAATGCCTTGCTTTGCTTGGGCCTGATATCAATAGGATGTCAGGCCCAGAGCAGGGCGGCCTAAAAGTAGAAATTTCAAATTATGTCTCCAAGTGAATACGCACTGGAAGTCGCGAAAAGACGTACATTCGCGATAATTTCCCACCCCGATGCCGGTAAAACCACCATTACCGAAAAAGTGTTGCTGTTCGGGAACGCCATTCAGACCGCCGGTACAGTAAAAGGCCGTGGCTCAAGCCACCATGCTAAATCTGACTGGATGGAAATGGAAAAACAACGTGGTATCTCCATCACCACTTCCGTGATGCAGTTTCCCTATGGTGGTTGTCTGGTCAACTTGCTTGATACCCCTGGGCACGAAGACTTCTCTGAAGATACTTACCGCACACTGACCGCCGTTGACTGCTGTTTGATGGTGATTGATGCGGCTAAAGGGGTTGAAGATCGCACGCGCAAGCTGATGGAAGTTACCCGCCTGCGTGATACGCCGATCCTGACCTTTATGAACAAATTGGACCGCGATATTCGTGATCCCATGGAAGTGCTGGATGAAGTGGAACGTGAGCTAAAAATTGCCTGTTCCCCTATCACCTGGCCGATTGGCTGCGGCAAGTTGTTTAAAGGGGTTTACCACCTTTATAAAGATGAAACTTACCTGTATCAGACCGGTAAAGGCCACACTATTCAGGAAGTGCGCATTGTTAAAGGGCTGAATAACCCGGATTTGGATGCTGCTGTGGGTGAAGATCTGGCTAAACAGTTCCGTCAAGAACTGGAACTGGTTCAGGGAGCATCGCATGAGTTCGATCATGACGCTTTCTTGTCTGGTGATTTAACACCGGTATTCTTTGGTACCGCGCTGGGTAACTTTGGTGTCGACCATATGCTGGATGGCTTGGTCGAGTGGGCGCCTGCGCCAATGCCACGTCAAACCGACACTCGCGAAGTAGTGGCAGCGGAAGAGAAATTCACCGGTTTTGTCTTTAAGATTCAGGCCAATATGGACCCGAAACACCGTGACCGTGTGGCTTTCTTGCGGGTGGTTTCTGGCCGCTTCGAAAAAGGCATGAAACTGCGTCAGGTGCGCACCAAAAAAGATGTGGTGATTTCAGATGCACTGACCTTTATGGCCGGTGACCGTTCCCACCTCGAAGAAGCCTATGCCGGGGATATTATCGGCCTGCACAACCACGGGACTATTCAGATAGGTGATACCTTCACTCAAGGTGAAGATATGAAGTTCACCGGTATTCCGAACTTTGCACCTGAGCTGTTCCGCCGTATTCGCCTGCGTGACCCACTGAAACAGAAACAGTTGCTCAAAGGCTTGGTTCAGTTGTCAGAAGAGGGCGCAGTACAAGTGTTCCGCCCGCTGACCAACAACGATCTCATTGTTGGGGCTGTCGGTGTTCTACAGTTTGAAGTGGTGTCTTCACGGCTGAAAAGCGAATACAACGTCGAAGCGGTATATGAATCCGTTAACGTATCAACCGCGCGTTGGGTTGAATGTGACGATGTGAAGAAATTCGAAGAGTTTAAACGTAAGAATGAGGTTAACCTGGCATTGGATGGCGGTGATAATTTGAGTTATATCGCCCCAACTATGGTTAATCTCAATATTACACAAGAGCGTTATCCGGAAGTGCGTTTCCGTAAAACTCGCGAACATTAATCGAGCTGTAAGCCGCATTCTATCGGGGTACTCAGTGCCCCGATTCATTAATTTCCCTCATTATTTTCTTTCTAAGATAACTCTCACTTAGTTGTAATATTCCCGTTTTAGTCCTATTCCGACTGTAAATCTTCTGAGATGCTCTATCTTTATAAGGACCAGCAGGATTGGCTGGCATCAAATTCCAGTTAGTTAATCTGCAATAATCGTAAAGTATTCATCAAATTTCCACCCATATAAGGTGGAGTAAGAATCCAAAAATTGAGACGTTACTCTGGTTTGGGTTCATAACAATGAAGGAAGAAATCGATGACAAATACAAAATTTGCCCGTTCAATGATGGCTGTTGTTTTAGGTACCGCACTGATGAGTGGTAGCGTGTTGGCAGAAGAAACCATGCTTAACAAAGCTGACAATGTTGTAGACAGCACTGGTGCGAAACTTGATAGCTCGATGAAGAAAGTCGACAACTACATGGGTGACAG
This sequence comes from Yersinia artesiana, assembly GCF_902726545.1. GTDB lineage: Bacteria > Pseudomonadota > Gammaproteobacteria > Enterobacterales > Enterobacteriaceae > Yersinia > Yersinia artesiana. Next base: position 8,893 of record NZ_CACVAD010000043.1, read on the forward strand.
TGCGGCAACGGCGAAAGTAAAAAGCGCATTGTTGGAAGAGAAAACCCTTAAAAGCACTGATATCTCTGTCGAAACCAACCATGGCGTCGTCACACTGACGGGTTTTGTGACTTCTCAGGCTGAGGCCGAAACCGCAGTTGATATCGCCAAAAATGTTGAAGGCGTCAAATCTGTCAGCGATAAGCTACATGTGAAAGATCAAAAATCACAATCAGTTAGCGAATATGCCGGTGATGCAGCAACCACCAGTTCAATAAAAGCCAAATTACTGGCTGATGACATCGTACCATCACGTAAAATTACCGTAGAAACCACTGATGGCGTGGTGCAGTTATCCGGTAATGTTGAAAATAAAGCTCAGGCCGAACGCGCCGAAAGTATTGCTAAAGCCGTTGATGGCGTAAAAAGCGTTAAAAACGACCTCAGTATCAAGTCTTAATTATTATATGGCTGATGGGTATTTCGTAGCACCACAATATAACCTGCGAAATACCCTTTAATAAGTCTGTTAGCCAAATAATTCATCCAATATATCCAAAATAAGACGGCTTCTGTCAGATACGCTACTGTTAAATAGACAGAGGTGGGTAAAGAGTGATTTTCAAATGCGAGTTATGAAGTCATTTTTTCAAACAGGAAGGAGAAGCTTATGTTTCGCTGGGGCATTATATTTCTGGTTATTGCGTTAATCGCAGCGGCACTAGGTTTTGGTGGGCTAGCCGGTACGGCTGCCTGGGCTGCTAAAGTTGTTTTCGTCGTCGGTATTATTCTATTCCTCATCAGTTTGTTTACAGGACGTAAACGCCTTTAGTTAGGTGTAAGGGTTACAGCAAAGGTAAGAAGGGGTATTCTCAATGCCTGGCTGTAACAGAATTAAGGATGGATGGTGGGATACAGAATACCTATCACGCTCGGTAATATTGAACCACTCGCCTATAAACCATATCAACCCGGCAAAATGGCGTTGGTTTGCGAGGGCGGCGGGCAGCGGGGAATTTTCACAGCCGGTGTGCTGGATGAATTCCAGCGCGCCCGCTTTAACCCTTTTGATCTGATGATCGGCACCTCTGCAGGGGCGCAAAATCTCTCGGCATTTATCTGCGGTCAACCAGGCTATGCACGCCGCGTGATTACTCGTTACACCACCACAGCTAACTTCTTTAATCCACTGCGTTTTGTACGTGGTGGACACCTTATTGATCTCGATTGGCTGGTGGATATCACCTCCCAACAATTGCCGTTGGCAATGGATCAAGCCGAACAGCATCTACGCGAGGGGCGTGAGTTTCTCATGTGTGCTTGCCGTAGTGATGATTTTGAACCAACTTATATCGCCCCCACCCGCGAAAATTGGTTACCTGCCGTTAAAGCCTCCAGTGCCATCCCCGGATTGTATCGTCAAGGTGTTGATTTAGATGGGGTAAGTTATCTTGATGGTGGTATCAGCGATGCTATCCCAGTGGAAGAGGCTTACCGCCGTGGGGCCGATACTATTGTCGTCATCCGCACAGTACCTTCGCAGGCTTATTATACGCCGCAATGGATGAAGCGGATGGAGCATTGGCTGAGCGAAAGTAGCTTGCAACAGCTAGTGCGGATAATGAAACAGCATGAGCAGAGTTATCATCGTATTCAGCAATTTATTGAAAAACCGCCGGGTGATTTACGTATTTTCGAGATTTTTCCGCCCAAGCCACTGGCCAGTAATGCTTTGGGAAGTCGGATCCCTGCGTTGAATCGTGACTATCATTTAGGGCGTCGCTGCGGGCGTTATTTTTTGGCAACCGTTGGGCACTGGCTGTTGCCCCAAGAGCAGTCTGAGATCGACAAGGAGAAAACCTCTATTTCTCTTTCTCGTCGCATGATCCAGCCGCAAGATATTAATCAATCAGATGAGATGACAGACTTGATTGATAATGATGATTCTTCATTCGCTATCACTCAATCACCAGAGAACACCGCGCCTGCAAATGCGGTAAAAGCCTCGGATCATCATCTTCCACCTCAGATGACGGTAGCAGACAGCGGGTTGATTATTCCGGCAGCGGCTCGGAGCAAGAAGAAACCGCTACAAGCGGAGATTATTTTGCCGCCAGATGTGGCGAAAACCAAGGGTGATACTGCGTAATGGCATTGATTAGCGGGCAAATGCCCTATTTTGTCGATACACATTGCCACTTTGATTTCCCCCCTTTCCGTGGTGCGGAAGCAGCCAGCTTATTGAGTGCTGCACAAGCGAATGTCAGACAAATTATTGTGCCTGCCGTCAGTGCGGATTATTTCCCGCGTATTCTCGATTTAGCGGCGAACTATCCGCCATTATTTGCCGCACTGGGTATGCATCCACTGTATATTGCGCAGCATCAAGACGCCGATCTAGCCATCCTGGCTTCAGCGCTGGCGGCTAAAACTGAAAAGTTGGTAGCGGTGGGGGAGATTGGCCTGGATCTCTATATGGATGAGCCGCAGTTACCGCGACAATTGGCACTCTTGAACGCCCAGTTAAAATTGGCTAAACAGTATGATCTTCCAGTGATTTTACATTCGCGCCGTTCTCACGATCAACTGGCTTCAGCATTGCGTAAAGCCGCCTTGCCACGCACGGGAGTGGTTCACGGCTTTGCGGGTAGTTTAGCACAGGCACAGGCATTCATTCGCTTGGGTTATTATATTGGGGTGGGAGGCACCATCACTTATGAACGGGCGCAGAAAACCCGCAATGTTATGGCGGAATTACCTTTATCTGCATTATTACTTGAGACAGACGCGCCGGATATGCCACTGGCTGGTTTTCAAGGCCAACCCAATCGGCCAGAGCGAGCGGCTAATGTATTCGCTGCATTGTGCGAGTTGCGTCCGGAAGCACCACAAGAAATTGCTACTCAGCTTTTGCTCAATAGCCAGCACTTATTCCAATTACCTCCAGCCGTTCAACCCACAGTTTAGATTCTGACGTTCCCATACAAATCATACTAATAGTTAGCTAGATCAACTTTCTCGCCATTTTGATGTGACATCCGTCACGTTAATGGCTTTGCAGTTGCTTTTAGTTGTGTTTATTTGTGACAGAGATTGTTTGATCGCCAGATCATGCCGGTATAATCCACCAACATTATTTTAATAAAAATCATTAACAGGATTATCGACATGCTCATGAGTTTGGTCGGAATGGCAGTACTGATATTAATAGCAGTGCTTCTTTCAAGTAATTTTAGGGCGATTAATATCCGCACTGTAGTTGGGGCATTTATTATTCAGGTCGGTATTGGCGCACTGGTTTTATATGTACCGATAGGGCGCCGTATCCTGGGGGGGATGTCTGAAGGTGTTGCAAATGTAATTGCTTACGGCAATGACGGGATTTCATTTATGTTTGGCGGTTTGGTATCCGACAAAATGTTTGAAGTCTTTGGCGGCGGCGGTTTTGTATTCGCCCTGCGAGTCTTGCCGGTCATTGTATTCTTCTCCTCATTAATCGCCGTTTTATATTATCTCGGCATTATGCAACTGGTGATTAAAGTATTGGGCGGTGGTTTACAAAAGCTGCTGGGAACCTCGCGGACGGAGTCTCTTTCTGCCACGGCCAATATTTTTGTTGGGCAAACTGAAGCGCCATTAGTGGTGCGCCCTTATATTGCCACCATGACCCAATCCGAATTATTTGCAGTAATGTGCGGTGGTTTGGCTTCGGTCGCCGGTTCGGTATTAGCCGGTTATGCGCAAATGGGCGTACCGTTGGAATATCTGATAGCTGCTTCCTTTATGGCTGCACCTGGTGGGCTGCTGTTTGCCAAATTGATGGTGCCAGAGACCGAAAAAACTCGTGACAATGTTGATGCGGCCACACTGATTGCTGAAGATGACCGCCCGGCTAACGTCATTGATGCTGCGGCGTCCGGCGCAGCGTCTGGCTTACAGTTGGCACTGAATGTTGGGGCAATGCTACTGGCCTTTATTGCATTGATTGCATTGCTAAATGGTATTTTGGGTGGCATTGGCGGCTGGTTCGATTACCCACAACTTTCGATGGAATTGATTCTGGGCTGGGTATTCTCGCCAATTGCTTATCTGATCGGTATTCCGTGGAACGAGGCGATGGTGGCCGGCTCCTTTATCGGCCAGAAGATCATTGTGAACGAATTCGTGGCATTTATGAATTTCGGTCAATATCTACAGGCAGAAGAGCTGGTGCGCGCTGCCGGTTTGCAGGTGCTTTCTGAACATTCCAAGGCCATCATTTCCTTCGCGCTGTGTGGCTTTGCCAACTTGTCCTCTGTCGCCATCTTGTTGGGTGGATTAGGTAGCATGGCCCCTAACCGCCGCCACGATATCGCGCGCTTTGGTTTAAAAGCGGTGGCGGCAGGTACCTTATCGAACTTGATGAGTGCCACCATCGCCGGCTTCTTCCTGGCATTATAACGGCGCCTAATTATTTTAGGATTTTTGCCATAATCCTGCGTATTTCCGCCCATAAGCTATCCTTGATGCGAGTGGGCGTTTACTGACTGAAAGCCATAAATCAGGTTATTTTGTGATTCTAATCACATATAATATCGGCGCGTTACAAGTTACTATTGATTAATGTGAATTCGAACACATCTCATGTGCTGATAACGTGTTCAAATAGAGCGATAAGTTAGTGCGGTGAGATGGATCTCAATTGCCACCCAGATGGGGCTATCTTCAAGGAACCAAGTCCGCTCGCCAACGTATTGAGCCAGAACCATGCGGCTCATAAATAAATGCTCAGCTTTGGCAAGGTGCCGGGGCTGAAATAGTGTTGGAGAGTTTTATGACCGATTTAACCGCCTGCGCGAATCTCAATGATTATGCCAAACGCGCGCTGAGTTTAATGGATTTAACCACCCTGAATGACGACGATACCGACGATAAGGTGATTGCGCTGTGTCATCAGGCTAAAAGTCCGGCCGGCAATACTGCGGCAATCTGTATTTATCCTCGCTTTATTCCTATTGCGCGTAAAACATTACGTGAGCAGGGAACGCCTGAAATCCGTATTGCCACGGTCACCAATTTCCCTCACGGTAATGATGATATTGCCATCGCGCTGGCTGAAACCCGCGCTGCGATTGCCTATGGTGCTGATGAAGTGGATGTGGTTTTCCCTTATCGCGCCTTAATGGCCGGTAACGATAAAGTCGGTTTTGAATTGGTGAAACAGTGCAAAGAAGCCTGTGCTGACGCCAATGTATTGCTGAAAGTTATCATTGAAACCGGTGAGTTAAAGCAAGAACATTTGATTCGCCAGGCCTCTGAAATTGCTATCAACGCTGGGGCTGATTTTATCAAAACCTCCACCGGTAAAGTGCCAGTGAATGCCACGTTGGAAAGTGCTGGCATCATGATGCGTACCATTCGTGACCTCGGTGTGGCGAAAACTGTTGGTTTTAAACCGGCGGGTGGTGTGCGCACTGCGGAAGACGCGGCACAATTCCTACAGTTAGCGGATCAATTGATGGGTGAGGGCTGGGCTGATGCTCGCCACTTCCGTTTCGGTGCCTCCAGTCTGTTAGGTAGCTTGTTGACGACATTGGGTCATCAGAGCAACAGCAAAACCACCGGCTACTAATCATTATCTCAGTCATTGAACTGAGCCGATGCACTGCGGGCTATTTTGTCCGCTGTGCTGCTTTTATTTCATAAGCAGGGGGATACCTTGTTTCTCGCACAAGAAATTATCCGTAAAAAACGCGACGGCCAGGCACTGAGCGAAGAAGAGATTCGTTTCTTTATTAATGGTATCCGCGATAACGTGGTGTCCGAAGGGCAAATTGCCGCGCTGGCGATGACTATTTATTTCCATGATATGAGCATGCCAGAACGTGTGGCGCTGACCATGGCAATGCGCGATTCTGGCACCGTGCTGAACTGGAAGAGCCTAAACCTTAATGGCCCGATTGTGGATAAGCACTCCACCGGCGGCGTGGGTGATGTGACTTCCTTGATGCTCGGCCCAATGGTGGCGGCCTGCGGCGGCTATATACCGATGATTTCGGGTCGTGGCTTGGGTCATACCGGCGGAACACTGGACAAACTGGAAGCGATTCCCGGTTTTGATATTTTCCCCGACGACAGCGCCTTTCGCAAAATCATTCAGGATGTCGGCGTCGCGATTATTGGCCAAACCAGCTCGCTGGCACCGGCGGATAAGCGCTTTTATGCCACCCGCGATATCACCGCTACTGTAGATTCCATCCCGCTGATTACCGCCTCTATTCTGGCTAAAAAACTGGCTGAAGGGTTGGATGCGCTGGTGATGGATGTCAAAGTGGGGTCGGGTGCTTTTATGCCGACTTATCAGCTATCTGAGGATTTAGCCCAGGCTATTGTCGGTGTCGCCAATGGCGCAGGTTGTAAAACCACAGCGCTGCTGACTGACATGAATCAGGTATTGGCGTCCAGCGCCGGTAATGCGGTTGAAGTGCGCGAAGCGGTGCGTTTCCTGACTGGCGAATATCGTAATCCGCGTCTGTTGGAAGTGACGATGGCGCTGTGTGTCGAGATGCTGCTATCCGGTGGCTTGGCACAAGATGATGCCGATGCTCGTGCTAAGCTGCAAGCGGTATTGGATAACGGCAAAGCGGCGGAAATCTTTGGTCGTATGGTCGCTGCGCAAAAAGGCCCAAGCGATTTTGTCGAACGCTATGACAGTTACTTGCCAGCCGCCATGTTAAGCAAACCCGTGTTTGCTGAACGGCCAGGAATTATCACTGCTATGGATACCCGAGCATTAGGTATGGCGGTGGTTTCCCTTGGCGGTGGTCGCCGTCGGGCAACAGATCCTATTGATTACAGTGTGGGCCTGACTGATATGGCCCGTTTGGGTGCCAGTGTTGATGGTCAACAGCCATTAGCCGTGATTCATGCCAACAATGAAGATGATTGGCAGCAGGCAGCCGATGCAGTGCGGGCGGCAATCACATTAGGTCAAAAAGCGCCGGAAGAAACCCCGGTGGTTTATCGTCGTATTACTGAATAAACGCCATACTTTAAAGGTGCCGCACAGCGTGTGAACCTAGGCAGGAGAAAATGATGAAACGTACATTTATTATGGTATTAGACTCATTTGGTATCGGCGCTAGCGCTGATGCTAACAAGTTTGGCGACGAAGGGGCTGACACTCTGGGCCACATCGCCGAGGCCTGCGCCCGTGGTGAAGCCGATGTTGGCCGCAGCGGCCCATTGAAGCTGCCTAACCTGAGCCGCTTAGGGCTAGGTAAAGCCGCCGAAGAATCTACCGGTAAATTCCCGCCAGGGCTGGATAAGAATGCAGACATCATTGGTGCCTATGGGTATGCCAGTGAGTTATCTTCCGGTAAAGACACCCCATCGGGTCACTGGGAAATTGCCGGGGTACCGGTATTGTTCGACTGGGGCTATTTCAGTGATGTAGAGAATAGTTTCCCACAGGAATTGCTGGATAAACTGGTCAAACGCGCTAACTTGCCGGGCTATTTGGGTAATTGCCACTCTTCAGGCACCGTGATTCTTGATCAACTGGGCGAAGAGCACATGAAAACCGGAAAACCGATTTTCTACACCTCTGCGGACTCCGTGTTCCAGATTGCCTGTCATGAAGAGACTTTTGGGCTGGATCGCCTGTATGAACTGTGCGAAATCGCCCGCGAAGAGCTGACTGAAGGCGGCTACAATATTGGCCGTGTGATTGCGCGCCCCTTCATTGGTGATAAGCCAGGTAACTTCCAGCGCACCGGTAACCGCCACGATTTGGCAGTTGAACCGCCAGCACCAACCATGTTGAAAAAATTGGTGGATGAGAAGGGCGGTGAAGTGGTGTCTATCGGTAAAATTGCCGATATCTACGCCCACGTCGGCATCACGCAGAAAGTGAAAGCGACCGGTCTGGATGCCCTGTTTGATGCCACCATCGAAGAGATGAAAAAAGCCGGTGACAACACCATCGTTTTCACTAACTTTGTTGATTTTGACTCTTCTTATGGTCACCGCCGTGATGTTGCGGGGTATGCCGCCGCGCTGGAATTGTTTGACCGCCGCTTGCCAGAACTGATGGCGCTGGTGAAAGAAGATGACATTCTGATCCTGACGGCTGACCACGGTTGTGACCCAACCTGGCCGGGCACCGACCATACCCGCGAGCATATTCCGGTCTTGGTCTATGGCCCGAAAGTGAAACCGGGTTCTTTGGGTCACCGTGAGACGTTTGCTGATATTGGGCAGACGGTCGCCAAGTATTTCGACCTGTCCCCAATGGATTACGGGAAGAATATGCTGTAAGGCTAAGCTGAGCGTGTCATTTTGGGATTGGGCAGTGCTCGCCCTCCTCACGTGCTCAGGTTTTATAAGACCAGGTGTACGCTCCGGGGGGCTGCGCGCTGACCGCGCCTAAAATTTCGGCGTTCATCTACGTTTCCGATTGTTTAAAAAATCGGAATTGCATAAGGCGCAGCAAAAGCCAGCATAGCTCAGTTATATAAATTTTAATTCTCTGATTTTTAAGGAAAGTGATTATGGCAACACCACATATTAATGCAGAAATGGGTGATTTCGCTGACGTTGTACTGATGCCTGGGGACCCGCTGCGTGCGAAGTTTATCGCAGAAACCTTCCTGAAAGATGTGAAGCAAGTGAATGATGTGCGTGGCATGTTGGGTTTCACTGGCACCTATAAAGGGCGCAAAATTTCAGTAATGGGCCATGGCATGGGTATTCCTTCTTGCTCCATTTACGCGAAAGAACTGATCACTGATTTTGGCGTGAAGAAAATCATCCGTGTGGGTTCCTGTGGTGCAGTTCGCGCTGACGTTAAGCTGCGCGATGTGGTTATCGGCATGGGCGCTTGTACTGATTCCAAAGTGAACCGTCTGCGCTTTAAAGACCACGACTATGCCGCTATCGCTGATTTCGACATGACGCGCAATGCTGTTGATGCGGCAAAAGCGAAAGGCCTGAATGTCCGGGTGGGCAACATCTTCTCTGCGGATCTGTTCTATACGCCAGATCCACAAATGTTTGATGTGATGGAAAAATACGGCATCTTGGGTGTGGAAATGGAAGCTGCCGGTATCTACGGCGTTGCTGCTGAATTCGGCGCGAAAGCCCTGACTATTTGCACTGTGTCTGACCATATCCGTACCGGTGAACAAACCACCGCCGCTGAGCGCCAAACCACTTTCAACGATATGATTGAGATTGCATTGGAATCAGTATTGCTGGGTGATAAAGAGTAACTTCGTCCTGCGTTTCCTATTCAGCGGCAGAACTCTCTGCCGCTGAAGCTGAATCTATTTATCATCCGGTTTCTTGTCTGCTTCAGGCGTTTCCTCTTCACTCTCATCTTCTTTGACTGGCTTATTGGCGGTCAGTAGATAAGGTGATTGCTGCCAGCGGCTCCGGCGGCCTTGCAGTAAGGTTCGAGCCAGAATAATACCGACGGCCAGTGCTACTAGTATCATTAACCGTAGTAAATTGGTGGTATTATCCACTTGCTTGGATTCTGTGGCGAGTACGTGGGTATCGAGCGTCATGCGCAGAAACCCGGTTGGTCCGCTTTTACCGGGGATCAATTCAACAATCTGGTGATTAAAATAACTACCAGGGCGTTTACCATCTAAAGCCAGTCTGTCTCGCACTTTAACGTTCTCTCCGGCATTGGCAACCAACGTACCGTCAATCTGATATACACTGGCATCCAATATGCGGCTGGATTGCGTCAATTGCTGAAGAATCGCATCGACTTTCTGGCTATCAATATCATCATCACCGGTATCCATAATGGGTGACAGGCTGAAGGCGACTTGTCTCGCCAAGGTTTTCGCCAGCTCTTCAACTTGTTCCGAGCGGGCGAGTTGATGACTGAGGCTAAAATAGGATGCACCTTGCATAAGTAACACCAATAATGCAAGGCAAATCAATACAATAGCGGTGCGATGTAAGCGGAATTTTAATTTAGCCTTGGCCATGCAGGTTCCTTGCACTAATCAGTGACTTTATGTTGCCAGAAGCCAGGGCGATAGGATAGCTTGATGCGTCCTTTTGTCTGCCTTTACCCCGTTTTCTACAGGAGTCATTCATGTCTAATAGTCTGACCTATTGCGATCTTCCCGCGGAGATCTATCAATGGCCGGGTCTGCCACTTTCACTCAGTGGCGATGAAGTTATGCCGCTGGATTATCGGGCTGGTCATACAGGTTGGCTGTTGTACGGCAGAAAACTGGATAAAAAGCGTATTACTGATTTTCAACGCCAGTTGGGCGCGGCAATGGTAATTGTCTCCGCCTGGTGTGTGGAAGATTATCAAGTTATCCGTCTGGCGGGCAGCCTGACCCCGCGAATTAAAACGCTGGCTGATGAAAGCGGGCTGGACGTGGCTCCGTTAGGGGCGATCCCGCATCTGCGCACACCTGGTCTGTTAGTGATGGACATGGATTCTACGGCTATCCAAATTGAATGTATTGATGAGATTGCCAAACTAGCGGGTGTCGGTGAAGAGGTGGCGGCAGTCACTGAGCGCGCCATGCAGGGCGAGCTGGATTTCTCCGCCAGTTTGCGCCAGCGCGTGGCAACCCTGAAAGGGGCCGATGCCAATATCCTCAAACAAGTGCGTGATGAATTGCCATTGATGCCGGGGCTGACCAGTTTAGTGCGCAAACTTCAGGCACTGGACTGGCATGTGGCGATTGCTTCCGGCGGTTTTACCTATTACGCCGAATATCTGCGCGACAAATTGCGGCTGGTTGAAGTGGCAGCTAATGAGCTGGAAATCAAAGACGGCAAACTGACCGGCAAAGTGCTGGGGCCGATTGTCGATGCACAATACAAAGCTGATACGCTGCTCAAACTGGCTGAAAAACTGAATATTCCGGTGGCGCAAACTGTGGCAATCGGCGATGGTGCCAATGACCTGAAAATGATGCAGGCAGCCGGACTGGGCCTGGCTTTCCACGCCAAACCTAAGGTTTATGCCAAAGCCAAAGTGGCTATCCGCCACGGCGATTTGCTGAGTGTGCTGTGTATCCTCACCGGTAGTTTAAAACATGAAAGTGCGCAGTAGCTGTTGGTTATTTGATTGAGGTGAAATGTGGCTAAAGCACCAAAACGAGCTTTTGTCTGTAATGAATGTGGGGCTGATTACCCGCGCTGGCAGGGGCAATGCAGTGCCTGTAATGCCTGGAATACTATCACCGAGATTCGGCTGGCGGCCGCGACATCATCGACGCGTAATGAACGTTTTGTTGGTTATGCCGGAGATGCTGGTGTCAGTCGGGTTCAGAAATTATCCGACATCAGTTTGGAAGAGTTACCGCGCTTCTCAACCGGTTTCCTGGAATTTGATCGGGTGCTGGGCGGCGGTGTGGTGCCGGGCAGTGCCATTCTTATCGGCGGCAACCCCGGTGCGGGGAAAAGTACCCTGTTGCTACAAACGCTCTGTAAATTGTCCGAAAACATGAAAACCCTGTATGTCACTGGCGAAGAGTCACTGCAACAGGTCGCGATGCGCGCGCATCGTTTGGGATTACCCACTGCGGGCCTGAACATGCTGTCTGAAACCAGTATTGAGCAGATTTGCCTGATTGCCGAACAAGAACAACCTCGGTTGATGGTGATTGACTCAATCCAGGTGATGCACATGGCGGATATCCAATCGTCGCCGGGCAGTGTGGCGCAAGTGCGTGAAACCGCGGCTTATCTCACCCGTTTTGCCAAAACCCGTGGTGTTGCCATCGTGATGGTGGGGCATGTGACCAAAGATGGTTCGCTGGCGGGGCCGAAAGTATTGGAACACTGCATTGACTGCTCGGTGATGCTCGATGGCGACGGCGACTCACGTTTTCGCACTTTGCGTAGCCACAAAAACCGCTTTGGCGCCGTCAATGAGTTGGGCGTATTTGCCATGACCGAACAGGGTCTGCGCGAGGTCAGTAACCCGTCGGCAATTTTCCTGAGCCGCGGTGATGAAGTGACGGCGGGCAGCTCAGTGATGGTGGTATGGGAAGGGACACGCCCATTACTGGTTGAGATTCAGGCGCTGGTGGATCACTCGATGATGTCGAATCCGCGTCGGGTGGCGGTCGGGCTGGAGCAAAATCGATTGGCAATTTTGCTGGCCGTGTTGCACCGTCATGGTGGTTTGCAGATGTCAGATCAGGACGTATTCGTCAATGTGGTCGGTGGGGTGAAAGTGACGGAAACCAGTGCTGACCTGGCCTTGCTGATGTCGCTGGTTTCCAGCTTGCGTGACCGCCCACTGCCACAGGATTTAGTGGTGTTTGGTGAGGTCGGGCTGGCGGGTGAAATTCGCCCGGTGCCAAGTGGGCAGGAACGTATCTCCGAGGCGGCCAAGCACGGGTTTAAACGCGCTATCGTGCCTTATGCCAATATGCCAAAGAAACCCCTGCCTAATATGCAGGTTTTCGGTGTCAAAAAACTGGCCGATGCACTGGCGGTGTTGGAAGATTTGTAGCACCTCATTTAGTCGTGTTCATTGCGCAGCATACTGTGTTATTTTTGTTTAGTGCGCTAAACAAGGAGGCGGTATGCTGCAGTTCGACTATCTCAAAACAGCGATTAAGCAAAAAGGCTGTACCTTACAGCAAGTGGCAGATGCCAGCGGCATGACCAAAGGTTATTTAAGCCAGTTACTCAATGATAAAATCAAAAGTCCCAGTGCACAAAAGCTAGAAGCCTTGCACCGCTATCTCGAGCTGGAGTTTCCGCGCCGTGAGAAAAAAGTCGGCGTGGTGTTTGGTAAATTTTACCCACTGCATACCGGCCATATCTATCTTATTCAGCGTGCTTGTAGTCAGGTCGACGAACTGCACATTATCCTTTGTTACGATGAGCCACGCGATTTGGAGCTGTTTGAGAACAGTTCAATGTCACAGCAACCGACCGTCAGCGACCGCTTGCGCTGGTTACTACAAACCTTTAAGTATCAGAAAAACATTCATATTCATTCATTTGATGAAAATGGTATTGAACCCTATCCACATGGCTGGGATGTCTGGAGCCGTGGGGTCAAAAAGTTCATGAATGAGAAGGGGATAGTGCCGAATTTCATCTACTCCAGTGAAAGTCAGGATGCGCCGCATTATCGCGAACAATTTGGTATCGAAACTATCTTGATCGACCCTGAACGCTCCTTTATGAATATCAGTGGCCGCCAGATCCGCCGCGATCCTTTCCGTTACTGGGATTATATTCCCACCGAAGTGAAGCCATTTTTTGTTCGTACCGTGGCGATATTGGGCGGCGAATCCAGTGGAAAATCCACCTTGGTCAATAAGTTAGCTAATATTTTCAACACCACCAGCGCATGGGAATATGGCCGCGACTATGTTTTCTCTCACTTGGGAGGCGATGAGATGGCGCTGCAATATTCCGATTATGACAAAATTGCATTGGGGCAAGCGCAATACGTTGATTTTGCGGTGAAATATGCCAATAAAGTCGCCTTTATCGATACCGACTTTGTTACCACACAGGCATTTTGTAAGAAATATGAAGGGCGCGAGCATCCGTTTGTCCAGGCGCTGATTGATGAGTATCGCTTTGATCTGGTTATTTTGCTGGAAAATAATACGCCGTGGGTGGCTGATGGTTTGCGCAGTCTGGGCAGTGATCGTGATCGCAAATCGTTCCAAAATTTACTGGAACAGATGTTGCGCAGCAACAATATAGAATACGTCCACGTTGAGTCGGCAGACTACGACGAGCGCTTCCTGCGCTGTGTCGAACTGGTGCAACAGTTATTAGCCGCCGATCTGCAAAGATTGGCCCGCCCTTCATTGCTGGCTGAAGCGCGGGAAGGATAATCTTAGTAAGCAATCACTATCTTGCCCTGCATATGCCCGCCTGCGACTTGCGCGTGGGCAGCTTTCAGGTTTTCTACTGTCAGGCCGTGCAGCGTTTCGCTCAGGGTACCTTGCAATTTACCCTCATCAACTAACTGGCTCACCTGTTTTAAGATTTCCCCCTGCTGGGCGATATCCGGCGTAGAAAACATGCTGCGGGTGAACATAAACTCCCAATGCAGGGCGGCGCTTTTCAGTTTCAACTGATTCTGATCCAGCGGTTTTTCGTTCTCCACAATGGTGCAGATTTGCCCCAGCGGGGCGATCAGCTCGCTAATCGCCGGCCAGTGACCATCGGTGTCATTCAAGCAAAGAATATAATCAACTTTATCAATACCTTCTTTTACTAACTGCGCTTTCAGGTCACGGTAATCCACCGTCAGGTCGGCACCGCGTTCCATACACCAGGCGGCTGATTCCGGGCGTGATGCTGTCGCAATCACTTTAACTGGACTGCGCAAGGCGGCTAGCGGGATAGCCAAAGAACCCACGCCACCGGCACCGCCAATAATAAGCAGAGTTTGGCCTGCGCTAGCCTGCTGAATTTTCAGGTGTTCGAATAGCGCCTCCCACGCAGTGATGGCGGTTAATGGTAGCGCTGCGGCTTGCGCCCAGTTCAATGAGCGCGGCTTATGGGCGACAATGCGGGCATCGACCAATTGCTGAGTGGCGTTGCTGCCAGGACGAGTGATATCACCGGCATACCACACTTCATCACCGGCACGGAAACCGGTCACTTTCTCACCAACACTGACAACCACACCGGCGGCATCCCAGCCCAGAATGCGTGGTTGTTGCAAGCCATTCTTTTTCAGACCGCCATGTACCTTGGTATCCACCGGATTGATAGATGCAGCTTTGACCTCGACCAGCAAATCAAATGGGTCGGGTGCGAGAGCATCTAGGGCGATTTCAATAAAATCAGCGGGTTGTTGTGGGTTTACAGCTATAGCTTTAATTGACATGGTGATGTTCCTGCTCCTGTTTAGCCTATTCACTGAGTCTAGACCTATCTGATGAGAGTGATAAGATGGACAATCACTAACGCAGTGTTCGTCTGAGATAAACAATCATGTTTAAGCCATTCAATTATGTTTAAACCTCTCAATTATGTTTAAACAACTACAGGATATGGCGCTGTTCGCCCGCGTGGCAGAGTGCGGCAGCTTCACCCGCGCGGCTGCAATGGTGGGCCTGCCTAAATCGAGCGTTAGCCAGCGGATCAGTCAGTTAGAGCTGAGTTTGGGGATTCGCTTACTCAACAGAACTACCCGACAACTGAACCTGACTTTCGCTGGCGAGCGCTATCTGGTGCATTGCCAGGAGATGCTGCAAGCTGCCGAGCGTGCGGACCTGGCACTGCAACGCCTAAAGGATAACCCCAGCGGCCGTCTGCGTATCTCGACGCCCGCAGGGCTGGGGGCAACCTTGCTGGCGCGGTTGGCGACAGATTTTCAGCGGCAATATCCCGATGTTCTGCTGGAGGTTTTGGTGTCGGATAGCATGGTGGATTTGGTCGAGGATGGCTTTGATGTGGCGCTGCGCACTGGCAAGCCACAGGATTCCTCGCTGATTGGCCGACGATTAGGCTATGCTCCGCGCTATCTACTGGCATCGCCTGCGTATCTGGCACAGCATCCGCCATTGTTGCACCCACGTCAGCTCGATACCCACCGCTGTATTGCCCATCGTGCCTGGCAAGCTCTGATTTTACGCCATGAAGAGGAGTTTTTTCGCTGGCAGGTTCCCGCGCTGCATGTTACCGATAATCTGCTGTATGCCCGTGAATGTGCGCTCAATGGCGGGGGGATTACGCTATTGCCTGCGTTTTTAAGCCGCGAAGTGGTAGCAAGCCGGCAGTTGATTGAAGTTTTGCCGCAGTGGCAGGCCGAGGGCAATGAACTCTATTTGGTCTATCCGAGCCGCAAGCTGAACTCTCCGGCACTCAGTTGCTTTATTGATGTGGTGATGAGGCATCCGGTATTTGAGGATTATATGCAGGGGCTGGAAATGCCAAGGTGAGCCGAATATACTGTTTATTCGGCTCATAATTTGAGCCGAATAGGTATTAAAAGGCCTGCAATCGCAGGCCGTTAGTCGAGATAAAGTTTAAAAACGACTTTTTATTAACTACTTGGTCATTTTCTTATACTTGATACGGTGTGGTTCCAGTGCTTCGGCACCCAGAGTACGTTTTTTCCACTCTTCGTATTCAGTAAAGTTACCTTCGAAGAACGCCACTTTGCCTTCATCTTGATAATCGATGATGTGGGTAGCAATTCGGTCAAGGAACCAGCGGTCATGGGAGATAACCATGGCACAACCAGGGAATTCCAGTAAGGCGTTTTCCAGTGCGCGCAGGGTTTCGATGTCCAGATCGTTAGTCGGTTCATCGAGCAGCAACATGTTGCCGCCAACCTGTAGCAATTTGGCGAGATGGATACGGCCGCGCTCACCACCGGACAGTTCACCCACCCGTTTGCCCTGATCAATCCCTTTAAAGTTAAAGCGGCCAACATAGGCCCGACTTGGAATTTCAAAGTTACCGATCTTCATGATGTCCTGGCCGCCGGAGACTTCTTCCCACACGGTTTTACTGTCATCCATGTTGTCACGGAACTGATCAACCGAGGCCAACAGTACGGTATCACCGAGTGAAATGGTGCCGGAATCGGGTTGTTCCTGACCTGATAACATGCGGAACAGGGTCGATTTACCCGCGCCGTTCGGCCCGATGATCCCGACTATCGCACCTTTTGGCAGCGCAAAGGTCAGATCGTCAATCAGCACACGATCGCCATAAGACTTGCTCAGATGTTCAACTTCCAGCACTTTGTCACCTAAACGCGGGCCAGGTGGGATGAACAACTCACTGGTTTCATTGCGTTTTTGATATTCAACGCTGTTAAGTTCTTCAAAGCGAGCCAGACGTGCTTTACCTTTCGCCTGACGGCCTTTCGGATTCTGACGAACCCACTCCAGCTCTTTCTCAATAGATTTACGACGAGCGGCTTCAGAAGAGGCCTCCAGCGCCAGACGGGCATCTTTTTGCTCCAGCCATGAGGAGTAGTTACCTTCCCATGGAATACCTTCACCGCGGTCGAGTTCCAGAATCCAACCCGCAACGTTATCAAGGAAGTAACGGTCATGGGTGATGGCGACCACTGTACCTTCGTAATCATGCAGGAAGCGCTCCAGCCAAGCCACGGATTCGGCATCCAGGTGGTTGGTCGGTTCATCCAGCAGCAGCATGTCTGGTTTTTCCAACAGCAGGCGGCAGATAGCCACGCGGCGGCGTTCACCACCGGACAGGTTGGCAATTTTGGCATCCCAAGGCGGCAGACGCAGAGCATCAGCAGCACGTTCTAACTGGTTATCCAGATTATGTCCGTCATGGGATTGGATAATGGCTTCCAGCTCACCTTGCTCTTTCGCCAATTTATCGAAATCAGCATCAGGGTCGGCATAGAGTGCATAAACTTCATCCAAACGGGTCAGGGCGCGTTTAACTTCGCCGACGGCTTCTTCAACCGACTCACGCACTGTTTGTTCAAGATTCAGTTTTGGTTCCTGTGGCAGATAACCGATTTTGATGCCAGGTTGTGGGCGAGCTTCGCCTTCAATGTCGGTATCAATGCCCGCCATAATGCGCAGCAGGGTGGATTTACCGGAGCCGTTAAGACCCAGTACACCAATTTTTGCCCCAGGGAAGAAACTCAGGGAGATGTTTTTCAGAATATGTCGTTTCGGCGGAACTACTTTACCGACACGATGCATAGAATAGACGTATTGAGCCACGTTGCCTCAGCCTCTCTAGATCAGTTTTTATTAGGATATCTGGTGCGGAGTGTAGCCCGTTTTACTATACCCGTCATCTTTCAAGTCACAGGTGTGTTGGCTGCTCTCGATCACCCGAATCACTTACTGGTGTAAGTTCATCGGGATGACCTCCTTTGCCGCCTTCCTGTGGCTTGAAATCTATAGGGTATAGGTTGATGGCATCTTTCAAGTCGCAGGTGTGTTAGCTGCTCTCGTTATTCGGCCCATCCATGGGCTTTACTTGTTCGAAGCCGCTGCAAGCCGTGATTTAAGGTGCGGTGACGATTATCGCCACGCGGCGGTTTTCCGCCCGACCTTTGGCGGTGCGGTTATCCGCCACCGGTTCTAGCTTGCCGCGGCCACGAACCTCAATATTGGCGCGCGGAATACCAATTGCGGCCAGTGTATCGGCAACCGCGGAGGCGCGTTGGAATGATAATTGCTGATTGTAGTCATCCTTACCCATGGCATCGGTATGTCCATCAACCCGCATATGATTTATCCCGACATTATGTAAAGCACGGCCAATGTTTTGGACAGTCTGCACGCCCGATGCGTTTAACTTTTTCACTTCACTGTCGAATAACACTTTATTCGCTAGCCCAAACTCCCAGCCATTATCGGTTAATTTAAACCCTTGCTCTTGTAGCGCCGCAATTTGTTCAGGGGTCAGCCCTTGGTGTGGCTTGGCCTGACAGCCGACTAAAACCAATAAACAAAGAGCAAAAAAGCTGATCCAAAGAGGATTTTTCTGACGATTATTGTTGAAACCCAGCATGTCACCTGCCCTTACCTTAAATTTTCTGTGTGTGTACTTTCTGGATGCTTATTTTCAGAATGAATAAAGTCCGACTGCTAAACGGTGCCTTGTTCACATGGCCGGAAACCTTTCTTTGCCTGATACATCGCTTCATCTGCCCGTTGTAATAATTCATCCGGCGTTTGGGCATGGTCAGGGTAAATAGCAATCCCAATACTGAGTGAAGTGATAATTTCACTCCCATCAGGCAGCGTTATGGGTTGCGTCATACTTTTTATAATATTGTCAGCAATGATGAGTACATCATCAGTGTTATAAATGGGTGCCAATAAGATGGCGAACTCATCACCGCCCAGGCGAGCCACTAAATCACTTTCACGTAATAATGCGCGCAGGCGGTCAGCAATGGTGGTCAGCACGACATCGCCCGCAGCATGGCCATAGTTATCATTGATTTCTTTAAAGCGATCGCCATCAAGGAATAAAACCGCGACGTGTTCGTTGGTTTTGCAATCACTGAGTGTTCGGCTTAAGCGGCCTTCAAAGTAAGCGCGGTTTGCCAACCCCGTCAGGCTATCGTGGGCCGCGCGGTGTGCCAGAGAATCATTTTCCTGAGTAAGGTGTTTCTGCCACACTTCAAGTTCCTCCAGCAAGCCATTGAAGTCATGACTTAGCTCATTCAGCTCTGCAATTTGCGCTGATGGGACACGTTGACCAAAGCTGCGGTTGCGGCTGACATTATGCGCAACTTCAGTAATGCGATTCAGCGAGCCGATAATGCCAAATAGCATCCGGCGGGACAAAAATATCGCCACTAGAGTGCTAAGAATAAGGCAGACAAAAAGTCCCGCTAACCCTTGCAGCAGAAAACGCAGCAAGCTGCCACCATGACCAACAATCACTATTCTGCCGATCTCATTACCAGAGTGAACAATGGGGAGCACCACCGGTTCAGGCAGCGCCCAGCGGGCGACACTTTGCTCCATTTGATGCATGGGGCCATCGTCAGGCAATGTCCATTGGGCAACTACCCGGCCATTGACATCCATAATCTTCGCTTCGGCGACTTCTTCATTGGCGGCAATCATCGACAGCGCTTCATTCGCCACCACCGTATCACCGAAAACAACAGCAGCTTCAGTGGTATAACTGATCGAACGGGCGATCAAATGCAGGTTGTGGTCGGCGTAAACCCGTAAGGCAAACAGGGCGACTAAGGTCAGGAAAATACCGGCTGTCGCCACTGATACCAGAGCCACGATTAAATGTATTCTGCCCAATACCCGGCCCAGTGTCGGGAGCCTTGTGGCGTGAGTTTGATTCTTTATCTGCTCAGCAGATTCATTTTTTATAGAACTCATAATGCGTCAGCCTTTTTACGGGCAAGTTGCAACACATTGGGATGAACTCGTATCCCGGCGCGTGCTAATGCATCCATGTTGACTTTAAACGAGGCTTGCTTATCTTCCAGTAACAGACAAAACGCACTGCCCACAGTGCATTCGTCATAATCTTCGCTGATGGTCAGAACCGGCTGCCCACTGAGTTGAGTCGCCAGTTGCTGACGCTGTTGCTCCTCCAGGTGGCCCAAATAGGCCACATCACAGTTGTTTGCCAGTGAAACATCGGGTAGGGAATAGCGCAGGGTTTTAATGGGATGTGAGGTTTGCATTAATGCTGGATTAAATAGCTCTTCTGCATAGTTCGTCGGGGCAATAACACACAAACGAATGACTGGCGGTGGGGTTGGCCAGCGCGAATAACTGATAATGCCCAGCACCATTTTTGTCGCAGCATCGCTACGTTCATGAATAAGTTCTTCACTTATGTTATTCGCCGCCATTGAAGGCAATGAAGCGAATAAAGTTAAGAGAAGTAATAATGTGAGGGCGCAGGCCTGCCGCCAGATACGCGGTGGCGTAAATAGCTTAGGTAGATAATGATATTTCACATCATTGACGCCGTTGATTGCGCAAGGTGCAATATTCATATTTGCGCTTCCTGTAGGACGACGTGACTCACATGTTAATGGCAGCACCAGAAAAGAAACGCCGCTAATCTATTATAAGAATTAATTGCCTCATTAATAGTCATGGTATCGGCAATATGAGATTTATCTTAAATACTCTTTGCGATAGATAAAAAAAGCCCGGCAGAGTCGCCGGGTTCAGACTGCTAACAACCCCCAACGACTCGATCATGCAAGGTGAGGACAGGTAGAAGAGTAAAGCGTCCGCGCCAGGGATGGCGCGGGTCGAGCCATCAGGGACGATTTTACGGCGTCTTTACGATCTACCTGTTTTCACCGATGCGAGCACTTTGTCATTAACCTAAGCCCGGCAAAGTCGCCGGGCTTGAAGGGGGGCTGATTGATATCAGACTCAATTCGCTGCGCGTTTGAAGCGCCCGATGACCCATTTCTCGACTTCGACAATCAAGAAGATGGCGATAGAAACCAACAGTGTGATACCCCAGTAATAAGCAGGTAATGGCTCGGTACCGAAAGCGGTATTCATAAATGGCAGATAGATAATGGCTAGCTGCAACAGAATCAGCACACCAGAAACCAACCACAGCCCCTTGTTAACAAAGACTTCTTTGTTCAGTGGGAATCTGTCCATCACCCGGCAGTTGAACATGTAAATCCATTGTGCGGTCACCAGGGTTTGCATCAACACGGTGCGGATGAATTCAGTGCTGTAGCCGCGCGGTTCCATGTAGGCTTCCAGGGCAAAGGCGCTGCACGCTATCAAGGTACCGACAAATGCGATACGCCAAATAGCATGACCATCTAACACATGTTTTGATGGGTCGCGCGGGTTGCGGCGCATGATGCCTCTTTCTGCCGGTTCAAATGCTAAACCGAATGAAAGCGTGGTGGAGGTTGCCATGTTTATCCATAGGATTTGCAATGGCGTCAGTGGAATAACTGCACCCACCAGGATAGCAAAGATGATTAACAATCCTTGTGCCAGGTTGGTCGGCAAGACAAACAGAATGGTTTTCTTCAGGTTATCGTAGACACGGCGGCCTTCTTCAACCGCGTGAGCAATAGTGGCGAAGTTATCATCTGACAGCACCATATCGGCGGCTTCTTTGGTCACCTCGGTGCCTTTGATGCCCATGGCGATCCCCACATCGGCCTGTTTCAGTGCCGGTGCATCGTTGACGCCATCGCCAGTCATCCCCACTATTTCGCCTTTCTCTTGCAAGGCTTTAACCAGACGCAGTTTGTGCTCTGGGCTGGTGCGGGCGAAAATATCATAACGAACGGCTGCTTCAGCCAGTTCTTTATCGTCCATATGCTCTAACTGGCCGCCGGTAATGGAGTCTTTGCCATTACCTATACCCAGCATGGCACCAATCGCCATTGCAGTTTCCTGATGGTCGCCGGTGATCATTTTCACGCGAATGCCAGCCTGTTGGCAGGTCGCAATGGCGTCAATCGCTTCAGGGCGTGGTGGGTCCATCATGCCGGCGATGCCGACGAAGATCATACCTTGCTGGATATCGCTGTGCCCTAGCTCGCTGACCGTCTGTTCCGTTGGACGGTAAGCCGCCGCTAACATGCGCAGGCCCTGCTTGGTGTAGCGCGTCATCTCGGCATCCCAGTAATCACGGCGGAAAGGAATGACGCCTTTATCCGTCAGTTCTTGCTGGCAGAAGGTAAACAGTACATCTGGCGCGCCGGTCAGGAAGATACAGCTTTCGGACTCAACCTGATGGCTGGTGGCCATATATTTATAGGCAGAATCGAAAGGAATTTTTCCGTGTTGACTCACCTGGCCCAGTTCAATACCTGACTTGGCTGCTAAGACTTTCAATGCGCCTTCGGTTGGGCCGCCGACGATAGTCCAATGGCCTTGGTCGTTCTTTTGAATCTGGCTGTCATTACATAAATTCACCGCAGTGATAAATGTTTTTAACGGCCCTGCCAGCACAGCTTGCTGTTCGCTGCCTTCTGGATAAATGTTACCCACTGGCTCATAGCTTTCACCGGTGACCTGGTAGCAGTTATCGGCCAAAATCACCGCTTTGACGGTCATTTCGTTCATCGTCAAGGTGCCGGTTTTATCGGAACAGACGACGGTCATGGCACCCAGGGTTTCTACCGTTGGCAGCTTGCGAATAATCGCGCGGTTGCGCGCCATTGCTTGCACACCCAAGGACAGAATAATCGAAATAATCGCCGGTAACCCTTCAGGCACCGAGGCTACCGCCAGGCTTATCAGGGCTAACAACAACTCATTGACCGGCAGGTCGCGCAGAATAAAGGCGAAGACGAACAAGAATGCCATCATCACCAGAATCAGGATGAAAATTGCTTTGCCCAGGCGGTCCATCTGTTGCAACAGGGGAGTACGAGTGGCTTCAACCGCTGACATCATCTGGTTGATATGGCCCAGCTCGGTATTACCGCCACTGGCAATGACTACCCCTTTTGCGGTACCGGCACTGATAGTGGTGCCAGAGAATAGCAGGTTTTTGCGATCACCGATTACTGATTCGTTTTCAATGACTTCAATTTGCTTTTCCACGACGGTTGATTCGCCCGTCAGGATTGCTTCTTCAATTTGGAGGTTGTGGGCTTCAAGTAAGCGCAAGTCAGCCGGGATTTTATCCCCCGGTTTCAATGTGACGATATCACCCGGCACCAAATCTTGTGCATCAATGGTTTTCGCATTGCCATCACGAATGACCACAGCTTTACTGGAGAGCATGTTTTGGATGCTTTTCAGTGACTTCTCAGCTTTATTTTCCTGAACATAACCAATTAATGCATTAATAACGGCGACACAAAGAATGATAATGGTATCGACAGAGTGGCCCATCAGGCCTTTGACTAACGCAGCAGCTAATAAGATGTAAATCAGGACGTCATTAAAGTGAGCGAGAAATTGTAGCAGGGGATGCTTACTTTTTTTGGCGGGTAACGCGTTGGGGCCGTATTGTTTAAGGCGTTCTTCAGCTTCTTGTTGGCTTAACCCTTCTTCGCGGCTATTGAGCTGCTGCAAAGATTCTTCCACGGTAAGTTGATACCAGGCCTGGCCTTCTGGCGGCGAGGCGGGTTTGGGATTTGATGAGTTTTGCATTGAAAGAACCTTCTTAAAAATTAAAATGTAAAAATCTGAAATCTATCTGTTTTTCATCTCATTACCGTCGAGGTTAACGGCGCAGGGCAGTGAATACTCTTCCATGAAAAGATCCTGCTCCTTTATTATTTGATTTTTATTAAAAGACAAAAAAATGATTCTGAATGATATATTTACAACAACATAGTTATATTAAGCAAGGATAGTAGATTTTTATCAAAATAGTGTCTTGATCTGAGATAATAAAGTCGAAATATTTAGTCGTAATTATTGGCTAACCTAGTGAATAATAAGTCATTAGATAGTGAATTATCCTGTCAGCTATCTACGCCAATGCTCTGAGTATCATCAGCCATTTGAGCTATCATCCGAAAAGATTAATTATCCATGTCTGGTTGTATGTGTAATCGCTGGCTATCAGGTGAAACTCTTAGTTAGTATGTCCTGCTGCCGGAACTAATTATGACTATGCTAATCAGAAGTTGCGGTAAGTGAAATGCAGTAGCCAACAACCGGTGAGGAAACAGTAAGTATGGACAAGTGGCGATATCTGGCGATTGGCGTGTGTCTGGTGACGACTTCAGGAGTGGCATTCGCCGACTCCATTGATGCCCAACGGCAACGCTATCAGCAAGTTAAGCTGGCATGGGACAGTAATCAGATGGATACCGTGGCGCAACTGATGCCGACGTTACGCGATTATCCGCTGTATCCGTATCTGGAATACCGCCAGTTAACTCAAGATTTAAGCCAAGTGAGTGCGGCGCAAGTGACCGATTTCTTAAGTCGTAACCCTACGTTGCCGCCAGCACGTTCGCTATCATCCCGTTTTGTAAACGAATTGGCGCGTCGTGAAGATTGGCGTGGGTTATTGGCGTTCAGTCCGCAAGCACCTAAACCGGTGGCAGCCCGCTGTAATTATTACTACGCCAAATGGGCAACAGGCGAACAGCAAGTTGCCTGGGATGGTGCCAGCGAAATTTGGCTCAACGGTCAGGCGCTTCCGGGCAGTTGCGATAAATTATTCAGTGTCTGGCAACAAGCCGGGCATCAAACTCCGCTGGCAACACTGGCCCGTATGAAACTTGCTCTTAAAGAGGGTAATGCCAGTTTGGTGAGTTATTTACTGAAACAGCTACCAGCGGATTACCAGACCATGGGGACGGCATTGGCGAAACTGCAAAGTGATCCGGCCAGTGTTGAAAGCTTTGCTCGTACCGTCGGGCCGACTGACTTCACCCGTTCTGCTACCACCATTGCGTTTACCCGACTGGCGCGTCAGGACGTGGAAAATGCGCGCGCGATGATCCCAACATTGGCGCGGCTGCAAAAAATGAGTGACAGCGAGAAGTTGGAGCTGGAAGAAGCGGTCGCCTGGCGTTTGATGGGCAATGATGCAACTTATGATCAAGCGAAATGGCGCGATCAAGTCACTTTGCGTAGCCATTCAACTCCTTTGCTGGAGCGCCGTATCCGCATGTCGCTGGGTAGTGGCGACCGGCAAGGGTTAGCAGCCTGGATGGCCCGTTTGCCGGCGGATGCACAAAATAAGGATGAATGGCGCTACTGGCGTGCTTCATTGTTGTTAGAGCAAGGTAAGAAAGCTGAGGGCGAAGCCATTTTGCGCAGCCTGATGCAGGAGCGAGGCTTCTATCCGATGGTTGCCGCGCAAAAACTGGGTGTTCCTTATCCAATCAATGTTGAGGTAGCGGCCAAACCCGATGCCTCGCTGGCAAAACGACCTGAAATTGCCCGGGTGCGTGAGTTGATGTATTGGAATCTGGACAACCTGGCGCGCAATGAGTGGAGCTATCTGGTTGCCAGCCGCAGCAAACCTGAGCAGGAAGCACTGGCACGCTATGCATTTAATCAGAAGTGGGCCGATTTGAGTGTTCAGGCGACCATTGTTGCCAAGTTATGGGATCATCTGGAAGAGCGTTTCCCACTGGCGTGGCCAAAAGAGTTCCGTCAGGCGACTGAAGGCAAGGGGATAACGCCAAGTTATGCCATGGCGATTGCTCGTCAGGAAAGTGCCTGGAATCCAAAAGCGCAATCTCCCGTCGGGGCAACTGGCCTGATGCAGGTGATGCCACGGACTGCGGAGCACACCGTTAAACTGAATAACATTCCCGGTTATGTGAACAGCAGCCAGTTGCTTGATCCTGTCACCAACATTGAGATTGGCACCAGCTATCTGGAAGAGGTCTATCAGCAATTTGGGCGCAATCGGATCCTCTCCAGCGCGGCCTATAATGCCGGCCCATCGCGGGTCAATACCTGGCTGGGAAATAGCGGCGGGCAGGTGGATGCCGTAGCATTCATCGAAAGTATCCCGTTTTCTGAAACACGAGGATATGTGAAAAACGTATTGGCTTATGATGCGTTCTATCGTCACTTTATGAATCGCCCAGCTAAGGTGCTGAGTGATGCCGAGTGGCAAAGACGCTACTGATCCCCTTCGTCCTTGAAGCCGCAGGGGTGTTAGCTACGCGCACTTACCCGAATCACTGACTTGTGTCAGCTCATCGGGATGCGTTTGCTTGCTGCCTACCTGCGACACCAATGACTTTGGGGTTCCTCTTCGTCCTTGAAGCCGCAGGGGTGTTAGCGGCGCTTGCGCCCCCGAATCACTGACTTGTGTCAGCTCATCGGGATTTACTCGCTTGCTGCTTTGCCGCAACGCCAATGACTTTGAGGTTCCTCTTCGCGCCCAAGCTCTTTGGCTATACCTGAGGTTATGGTAAGCTGTTGTACTAGTTAAATAGTATGGCAGCTTTCCTATCATGACAAAACTACGATTGACCGATCCGAATCTGTCGAATGACGATAATCAGCACTGGCTGACTTTTGTTGCGCTACTGCAAGATGCCATTGCGCAAGACCTCCATTTACCGCTATTACAACTGATGCTGACACCGGATGAACGCACGGCTTTGGGGACAAGAGTGCGTATCATTGAGGAATTAATGCGAGGAGATTTAAGTCAGCGTGAACTCAAAAATCAATTGGGTGCTGGTATTGCGACCATCACCCGCGGTTCCAATAGCCTGAAAGCCGCCCCTCCAGAGTTGAAAAGCTGGTTGGAAGCCCAGTTGCTGGCAGAAAATAAGCCGTCCTGAATTTATTCCTACCGTGCCGGGCGCTGGTAAATTTCATTATGAAAGGGAACCAGTGCCAATAGCAGTGCCTGATGGTAGACGCTGGTTCGGGTCAATTTGCCGTCGGTGAAAATCCCGATGGCTCCCCCCTTGTGTTTCACATTCGATATACCGGTTAAATCTGCCATTTCGTCGCCTAGCTCACGGCCTTGGCGAATTCCTTGCAATATAATATCGGGCAACATCAAACTGGCAGAACGAGATTCTCCTCGCAGCTGCAAGTGCTCAATTACCATCCATGCAAAGGTCATATTATCTTCAATGCCGGCTTCAACCCCGACCCAAAAATCTGCTTCAGGACGTATCTGACGTGCATTGCTCACTCGTTGTCTGGCACCTGTACGTGTCTCGGCGCTACCTATCGGTTGCAGGGGAACGCCACTGTCGACATTGACACCTTCAATGCGATACTGATCAGGGCCATAAACATCATCGAACGCGAGGCTGATAGCCTTAATCTTTGCAGGGTTGGTAGTTGCAGCAACAACATGGTACATAATGAGTCTCACTACCCTTAATAATCTATTGAAATAGGCTTGGTGTTTATTTCACGCAGTATAACGGAAAAATGACATGTTACAGGTATATCTCGTGCGCCATGGCGAAACCGTCTGGAACGCATCACGTCAGATTCAGGGCCAATCGGACAGTCCGCTGACCGCTATCGGTGAACGCCAGGCACACTTGGTTGCGCAACGAGTCAGTAGCCAGGGGATCACGCATATTATTACCAGTGATCTTGGGCGTACGCAGCAAACAGCAAAGATTATCGCCGATGCTTGTGGACTAAAAATGGTGACAGACCCGCGTCTGCGTGAACTGAATATGGGCGTACTGGAAACGCGCCCGATTGAGAGCTTGACGCCAGAAGAAGAGCTGTGGCGCAAACAAATGGTCAATGGCACCGAAGGTGGTCGAATTCCTGAAGGGGAGTCGATGGCAGAGCTAGGGCGGAGAATGCGTGCGGCATTGGATAGCTGTTTGGAACTGCCCGCGGGCAGCAAGCCGCTATTAGTGAGCCATGGTATGGCGCTGGGGTGTTTGTTGAGTACGCTGCTGGGCTTGCCCGCCCACGCGGAACGGCGCTTGCGGTTGCGTAACTGTTCACTGTCACGGGTTGATTATCAGGAAAGCCCGTGGCTGGCTTCTGGTTGGGTGATTGAAAGTGCTGGCGATACCGCTCACCTGGATATGCCAGCACTGGATGAGTTACAGCGTTAACGCCGGATAGGAATGAGATATTCGCATTTCAGCGAGGCCGGAGGTGCATCTTTCGGCCTTCCCTGAGGGAAGAATCGTTCGATATCGTATCCACATCTGCGGGTTAGCGCTAACTGCGGCAAACAGGTGCCATACAGTGTCAGAATGAAGTCCTGTAACCCATCTGGTGGCCCGTCATAGCTAAACTGTACATATTCGCCACCTTCTAAGATAACGGGTTGTCCTTCCTGCACATTACCCGGCACATGTTGTGGCTCGATTGCCGTGGTGTAGAAAATCTCTTGCTCATCATCTTTCTCCTGATTGGGTCGGGAGTGATGTAAGCCATAAAGCACCGGTGGTAAATGGTCTGCATCCCCCAGATACTGCTGCCAGAAGTGCACTCGCAATTCAGAACGATGAGTCATTATTTGCTCAAGCGTGCAAGAGTAGCTTTGGGTCAGCCCTACCAAATGCTGCTCAGGTAAGGTAATGAATTCAGGCTGAGGTAGTGTATATGTCCCTAATCGAATCGGTGGACATATGCCTGCTGAGTGCCAATCTTCTGAGCGACGGTACAATGCAGGTGTTTGCGCAAACTGTTTCTTGAACGCGCGGGTGAAAGTTTGCTGCGAATCAAAGCGATATTGCAGGGCAATATCCAGAATCGGGCGGCTGGTTAATCGTAATGCGACAGCGGCTTTTGATAACCTTCTGGCGCGGATATACGCACCGATGGCATTCCCGGTGACATCCTTGAACATTCGCTGCAAATGCCATTTTGAATAGCCTGCTTTGGCAGCTACATTGTCCAATGCTAAAGGCTGGTCTAAATGACTTTCTAGCCAGCTAAGCAAATCACGAATGATACTGGCTTGATCCATAGATCTTCCTCGTAAAGCGGCCTAAATTTAGGGTATTAGTTATATGAAAGAATAGCTCTGGCGCATAGTAGCAACTTTTTATGCTCCCGACTGCTTAAGAATTTACTGGCATTGTGTGCTAAAAATGCATCTAAGATTGATAAAATGACTTTTTCACCAATATTTTATTATTGATGAAAATATTTAACGTTGGATAACGTTATTCAACGGTATGGAGTAAGTGTATGAAAAAAAGTTGGATATTCCTTGGTTGCATACTTTCTTTCGGTGCAATAACGGCTCATGCGGAAGAAATTGGCTCTGTTGACACAGTATTTAAACTCTTGGGGCCTGACCATAAAATCGTGGTTGAAGCCTTCGATGACCCTGATGTTAAAAATGTAACTTGTTATATCAGCCGGGCAAAAACCGGTGGTATCAAAGGGGGATTAGGTTTGGCGGAAGATACTTCCGATGCGGCCATTTCCTGTCAGCAAGTGGGGCCGATTGAGTTAAGTGACAAAATTAAAAATAGAAAATCCGATGGGACCGTGGTTTTCCAGAAGCGAACTTCATTGGTATTTAAAAAGCTGCAGGTCGTGCGTTTTTACGATCCGAAACGTAATGCCTTAATCTACCTGACTTACTCAGACAGAATTGTCGACGGTTCGCCGAAAAACGCGATAAGCGCAGTGCCAATTATGCCGTGGCAATAAAGGTGCTTGGCTGGATATGCAGTGTGAATAAAAAAGCCAGCATTTGAATGCTGGCTTTTCGTAGACAAGTCAGAGAGTTACTCTTCCAGGTCACCACAGAAACGATAACCTTCACCGTGGATAGTGGCGATGATTTCTGGCGTGTCCGGCGTCGATTCGAAATGCTTACGAATACGGCGGATGGTAACGTCAACAGTACGGTCATGCGGTTTCAGCTCGCGACCGGTCATTTTCTTCAGTAATTCGCCACGAGATTGGATCTTGCCTGGGTTTTCACAGAAGTGCAGCATGGCGCGGAACTCACTGCGTGGCAGCTTATAATGCTCCCCTGCAGGGCTTATCAGTGAGCGGCTATTGATATCCAGCTCCCAGCCATTAAATTTATAGCTTTCAACCAAACGGCGCTCTTCGCCTACGCTACCCAAATTCATGGTGCGTGACAGCAAGTTGCGCGCCCGAATGGTCAATTCGCGCGGATTGAAAGGCTTGGTGATGTAATCATCAGCGCCAATTTCCAGGCCGAGGATTTTATCGACTTCGTTATCACGGCCGGTCAGGAACATTAGGGCAACACTTGCTTGTTCACGAAGTTCCCGTGCCAGCAACAGGCCATTTTTGCCCGGCAGATTGATGTCCATGATAACTAAGTTGATATCATTCTCAGACAGAATGTGGTGCATTTCTGCGCCATCATTAGCCTCATGAACAACATAGCCTTCCGCCTCGAAAATGCTCTTCAGGGTGTTACGAGTAACTATCTCGTCTTCTACGATCAGAATGTGCGGGGTCTGCATGTTTGCTACCTAAAATTGCCAACAAAATAGAAATAGGAAGTACAGAAGTCTTTGTTATATTAGGATTTTTATTGACTAGTTACTCGTCATCCCGTTCATCACATGACTAAAGTACGTAAACGCGTTCTTGATGCACTTTCCATCAACGTCAACAACATCACTAGCTTGGTCGGGGTGTTACTCCCTACAGCCCCAAAGGTGACAAAAGCGGCGCATATCCTAACCCTATTAACAGCAATATAACAGTGTGAGCCGAATCTACCACCCAACAAAACTACGCTTTGTTGACATATATCAAATTCAATTGTAGCACGTTAACACTTTTGTGAAAAAGACTTACAAGAATACCAGCTTAAGCGATAGTTGGTTAAATTATGTGATCGATTCAGTGTTATTAATATTAAAAATAGGGCACCAGACGTAACAAAAAAATGATTTTTCTAATCTGTTGATTTTTATTGTTTAAAATCAATATTCTTTCGACATAAAGCGAATGAACTTGTTTCTGTCATCAGCGGCCTGTTTCGCCTAAAAACATAAGAAGAATTATCATCAATGTTAGTCAAATGTAAAGTGAAGTGATGAAGTTTTCATTTTTGTTGTCTTTTAAATCATTTGAGCGAAAAAACCAGTCTTAAAAGACCGCTTTATTTTTTAATCTCGTGTGTTTCTGCCACCTGACGCCCTATTAGC
>NZ_CACVAD010000044.1 GCF_902726545.1 Yersinia artesiana
GGTATGCAGAATACGCTTTCGGTAAATCCGGCAACTTCATGGCCAACTATACCTATGGTGCGTCTCTATTGATTGCCAATATCGCTATTGCCATATCGGCGGTCGGGTACGGAACTGAATTACTGGGTGCCACCTTAACGCCACTGGGTATTTGTATCGCGACTATCGGCGTACTGTGGTTGGCAACGGTGGCTAACTTCGGCGGCGCACGTATTACCGGGCAGATCAGTAGTGTCACTATCTGGGGGGTGATTATTCCGGTCGTGGGGATTTCGATTATTGGTTGGTTCTGGTTTAGCGGCTCCGCTTACGCGGCGGCGTGGAACCCACATGGCGTGCCTACTTTTGAAGCTATCGGCTCCTCTATCTCGATGACATTATGGGCTTTCCTCGGTCTGGAATCTGCCTGTGCCAATACCGATGCCGTAGAAAACCCTGAACGTAACGTTCCGATTGCGGTCTTGGGCGGGACTTTAGGTGCAGCGGTTATCTATATTATTTCGACCAACGTCATCGCCGGTATTGTTCCTAATATGGACTTGGCAAACTCAACAGCACCATTTGGCCTGGCATTCGCTTATATGTTTACCCCAGCAGTGGGCAAAATCATCATGGCATTGATGATTATGTCATGTGTCGGTTCATTACTCGGCTGGCAGTTCACCATCGCTCAGGTATTTAAATCCTCTGCCGATGAAGGCTTCTTCCCGAAAGTCTTCTCTAAAGTCAGTAAAGCTGATGCGCCAATCAAAGGGATGCTGACCATTGTTATTATCCAGAGTGTCTTGTCGCTAATGACCATTAGCCCGTCATTGAATAAACAATTCAATGTGCTGGTCAATCTGGCTGTCGTAACCAATATCATCCCTTATATTCTATCGATGGCAGCATTGGTGATTATTCAGAAAACCGCCAATGTTCCACCGGCAAAAGCGCGCAAAGCCAATATCATTGCCTTTATCGGTGCGATGTACAGCTTCTATGCACTTTATAGTTCAGGTCAGGAAGCCATGACTTGGGGTGCGATTGTCACCTTCCTCGGTTGGACACTGTACGGTTTGGTTTCACCACGTTTTGAATTTGCAGCAAAGACTAAATAAGTAATCGAATGGTTCATATTGAGCCAAATAGAACCAATTTAAACTGATCAGGTGCCAGCAGATAAAAAAGTCAGGATGCAATGGGAAATTCCGGTAATAATGTTCCGAACCGCTACCCCCGGACTGGAATAAGATTATGTCGGACAGCCTTTGGCATCTCTATCTGCTGCGCACCACCAGTGGCATGCTGTATACCGGCATTACCACGGATGTGGCCAGGAGGCTGACGCAACATCAAGCTGGAAAAGGCGCAAAAGCGTTGCGGGGCAAGGGAGAGTTAGCACTGGTATTTCATTGTGAAGCAGGGGATCGCTCAACAGCGTTGAAGCTGGAATATCGGGTGAAGCAACTCAGTAAGCAACAAAAAGAAAAGCTGGTGATGAACCAGCCCTCTTCATTGGTATCGTTGCTAGACGTTAGAAGCGATTAAACGGCGCAGAAAACACCACTTCGCCATCAGCATCAGTCAATGCATCTTCCGCCAACGCATACACCTGAAAGGCGTCTTCAGTATCAGGCCAACGGCAGGTTAATTGATGACGAGCCGCTGGCACAAAACCAAAGCGCTGATAATAAGCGGGATCGCCTAATACCACCACCGCGGCATAACCGAACTCATTGAGAGAGTCGAGGCCTTCATAGACCAGCTTCTCAGCCAGTCCTTGACGACGCAGACTTTCTTCCACTGCCAGCGGGGCCAGTGCAACCCATTGACGGTCTTCGCCACCCACATCTACCGGGCTGAATGCCGCATAACCAACCACACCGCCGTCATCATCGGTTGCTACAATGCCCAGTGTCAGTAAGCCGTCTTCGCGCAATTGTTGCACTAATTCTGCTTCATCATCGCCCTTGAATGCCTTACGTAATAAGGCGTCGATCCCCGGTGCATCCACTGGAATTTCAACCCGGATCAACACGATACTAATGTACGGGAAGAACTCGCCGCACCCTCTTGCTGACCCGCTTCAATAAATTCCGCCAGTTGTTGCAGGCCGACTCGCAGTAGCGTCGGCATGGACTCCAATTCAATGGCATCCATCAGATTTTTCACATACAGGCCCAATTCGGTATCCCCTTCAATTCGCAGCCGGCGCTGGAAAAATAGCGTATCCGGATCTTCTTTACGGGCAGCGATCAGAATCAGATCGTTGGCATCACCGCTGAAGCTAACATCCGCCTCAGCCTGTTGGCTCACCACCAGCCTACCGTTTTCCACGGTCATAAACCATTGCAATGCGAGGTCGCGCACTTCAATTTTTAACCAGCGAGACTCCAAAAACTCCAGTTCACCATCCAGTAGCGCCTGACGGAATTGCCAGCCCAACACTTGCTCCAACACCTGACGTTGTAAAGCAAATGGCGTAAGTTTCAACGGCCCCCGCAACAGCGCTGGCCCTTGGCGCACAAGGCGTGCTCGTAGTTCTCCCAACATAGGCTGACTCCTTTTGGGTGTATACCTTTGTACTTGAAGCCGCAGGGGTGTTGGCTGCAACTTCAACTACTTTGGGTATTAATCTGCATAAAATAAAGCGCTATTTTGCCACATTGGCAGAATATGGAAGCCTGTTATATCAATAAATTTTGCATCAGATCTTTGCTAAATATCAGAAGAATGGCACCAATGCGAAAGAAACTGCCCTAAATCAAGGTCAGCTCACGGCGGGTTAACTAAAATCCCCATTCGCTAAACTCTAATATCATCTTCGGATTGGGAAAATTCTATGGAGCTGCTTTGTCCTGCCGGTAATTTACCCGCATTAAAGGCCGCAATCGATAATGGTGCCGACGCGGTTTATATCGGCTTGAAAGATGATACTAACGCCCGCCATTTTGCCGGACTGAATTTCACCGATAAAAAATTACAGGAAGCGGTCAATTACGTTCATAGCCGCAAACGAAAATTACATATCGCTATTAATACGTTTGCTCATCCTGACGGCTATTCCCGTTGGCAACGGGCGGTCGATATGGCGGCACAACTTGGGGCGGACGCCCTGATTCTGGCAGATTTGGCGATGTTGGAATATGCCGCCGAACGCTACCCGGAAGTTGAGCGCCATGTGTCGGTACAAGCATCGGCGACCAATGATGAAGCTATCCGCTTCTATCAACGCCATTTTGATGTGGCACGAGTGGTTTTACCGCGCGTGCTATCCATGCATCAGGTCAAACAACTGTCGCGCACCAGCCCGGTTCCATTGGAAGTTTTTGCCTTTGGCAGCTTGTGCATTATGGCTGAAGGGCGGTGTTATCTTTCATCCTATTTGACCGGTGAATCACCCAATACCGTCGGTGCCTGCTCTCCGGCGCGCTTTGTGCGTTGGCAGCAAACCCCGCAAGGGATGGAGTCTCGCCTCAATGAAGTGCTGATCGACCGTTATGAAGATAATGAAAATGCGGGTTATCCGACCTTGTGCAAAGGGCGCTATCTGGTGGATGGGCAGCGCTATCATGCATTGGAAGAGCCGACCAGCCTGAATACACTTGAACTGCTACCGGAATTGTTTGCCGCCAATATTGCTTCGGTGAAAATTGAAGGACGCCAGCGCAGCCCGGCTTATGTCAGCCAGGTGGCGAAAGTGTGGCGACAGGCAATTGACCGCTATCTGGCCAACCCGGCGCAATTTTCCGCCAAAGAAGAATGGATGGAACAACTAGGCGCCATGTCTGAAGGCACCCAAACCACCCTGGGCGCTTATCATCGCAAGTGGCAGTAGCCGGAGGAAATATGAAGTACGCCTTAGGCGCAGTGCTCTATTACTGGCCAAAAACCGATATTGAAACTTTTTATCAGGCCGCCGCCAATAGCAGTGCCGATATTATTTATCTTGGTGAGAATGTTTGTACCAAACGCCGAGAAATGAAAGTGGGTGATTGGTTAGCACTCGCTAAAGACGTTGCCGCCAGCGGCAAACAGGTGGTGATTTCCACACTGGCCCTGCTGCAAGCGCCGTCAGAATTAAATGAATTAAAGCGCTATGTCGAAAACGGCGAGTTCTTATTAGAAGCCAATGACTTGGGTGCGGTAAATATGGCGGCGGAGCGCGGTTTACCCTTTGTGGCCGGTCATGCCCTCAATTGCTACAACGCCTATACTCTGCGGATTTTGCATCGTCAGGGCATGATGCGCTGGTGTATGCCGGTTGAACTATCGCGCGATTGGCTGGCTAATGTGCTGCAACAGTGTGAAGAACTGGGGTTCCGCAATCAGTTTGAAGTCGAGGTGTTGAGCTACGGTCACCTGCCGCTGGCTTATTCTGCCCGCTGCTTTACTGCGCGTTCAGAAGATCGGGCTAAAGACGAGTGTGAGACCTGTTGCATTAAATACCCGCAAGGGCGGCCGGTATTGTCACAGGAAGATCAACAGGTGTTTATCCTTAATGGGATTCAGACCCAAAGTGGCTATTGCTATAACCTTGGTAACGATCTGATTTCCATGCAAGGTTTGGTGGATATCGTCCGTCTTTCGCCGCAAGGCATGGAAACGCTGGGTGTCATTGATCAGTTCCGCGCCAACGAGTTGGGATTAAACCCACTGACACTGGCCGATAAAGCCGATTGTAATGGCTACTGGCGACGGCTCGCCGGTCTGGAATTGGTGTCATAAGCCAAAAACAATAAGCCGGGTGAGCATCACTGCCCTCCCGGTTATTTATGCTTATTAACGCTTAATCACAGTGACACTTTTGCGCCATAATCTCAATAATCTGACGGTCTGTTTGTCGCATCGCACCACAGGCCAGCGCACACAGATTAGCGATTGACTGATCGACATCATCCGCAACGATCCCCTCATTACCGGTCACCCCGCTGCGGTCTAATGCCATCAACACCGCCTTATACGCCGCGCTGACACTGGTGGAGGCTTTCATCGCGCAACTGTTGGCCGCACCATCACAGATAATCCCGCTGATATCAGCAATCATACTGCCAATGGCCAATGCCACTGGTTCATAACGCGGCTCCAGCAACCACGCCATCCCTGCCGCAGCCCCCATCGCGGCGCTGGTGGCGGCAATCCCAGATTTCCGGAGCCAGAATTAGCCATCGCGGGCAACAGCGCCCCGCACATCCCCTCGATCCAGCATGGCTTTCGCGGGAAAAGATCAAGCGGCAATAGCACTTGAAACAGCATTAAATTTTTTATAATAGATTTATTGTGGATAAAATAAGAATAATTAACTGGTTTAATTAAGATGTCATGCCCGTTAGGCTAAACGGACAGTTGAGTTAGGCTGAGTTTCGTTTACAGAATCCTTTAAGCGCCGCATTTATTACCCCTTTAGTCACTGTTATTTAGATTATGCTGCTAAGGGTAATTACCTCGCATTTCTGTGAGAAAATTATTAATGCAGTTAGATACTCAAAGTCATTGGTGGTGCAGATAACGCACCCCGATAAGCTTACTCAAGTAAGTGATTCGGGTAAGTGCGCGCAGCTAACAACCCTGCAACGTCGAGGACGAAGAGGATTGCTCAAAGTCATTGGTGGTGCAGGTAGGCAGCCAGCAAACGCATCCCGATGAGCTTACTCAAGTAAGTGATTCGGGTAAGTGCGCGCAGCTAACAACCCTGCAACGTCAAGGACGAAGAGGATTAATGTGTTCGCCCTTCAAGCGACTCAACATAAGGTTATGATGGACGATTCTATGAATGATAACAATGTTGCTATAACAGATAAG
This sequence comes from Yersinia artesiana, assembly GCF_902726545.1. GTDB lineage: Bacteria > Pseudomonadota > Gammaproteobacteria > Enterobacterales > Enterobacteriaceae > Yersinia > Yersinia artesiana. Next base: position 5,785 of record NZ_CACVAD010000044.1, read on the forward strand.
CCGCCGATCCCGCTTTCTGTCCTCGATTTATCACCGATAGCTCAGGGCAAGACGCCCCGAGATGCATTTCATGCCTCGCTGGACTTGGCTCAACATGCTGAAAAATGGGGATATCACCGCTACTGGCTGGCTGAACATCATAATATGACCGGCATTGCCAGTGCTGCGACCTCAGTGCTAATTGGCTATATTGCCGGTGGCACCAGCACCATCCGCGTCGGTTCCGGTGGTGTTATGCTACCAAACCATTCGCCATTAGTGATAGCTGAGCAGTTTGGCACCCTCGCCTCGCTGTATCCTGACCGTATCGATCTTGGCCTTGGCCGAGCGCCCGGCACTGACCAGCGCACCATGATGGCACTACGACGCCATCTCTCCGGCGAGGTAGATAACTTCCCGTCTGATGTGCGCGAACTGCAAAACTATTTTGCCGATGTGCAACCTGGGCAGGCGGTACAAGCTGTTCCCGGTCAAGGTTTACATGTCCCTCTGTGGCTGCTGGGTTCCAGCCTGTATAGCGCGCAACTGGCTGCTGCCATGGGGCTACCTTTCGCTTTCGCTTCGCATTTTGCGCCGGACATGCTCTTCCAGGCGCTCAAAGTGTATCGCGAAAACTTCAAACCCTCCGCTCAATGGCCGAAACCTTATGCGATCGTGTGTGTGAATGTGGTCGCTGCAGACAGCGAGCGTGACGCCCGTATCCTGTTTACCTCAATGCAGCAGCAGTTTGTCAGTTTGCGCCGTGGCACACCGGGGCAACTTCCTCCGCCAGTCGAAGATATGGAAAAAATCTGCTCGCCAGCCGAACAGTTTGGTGTAGATCAGGCGCTGCGCCTGTCCATTATTGGTGATAAGAGTAAAGTCCGACATGGGCTTCAGTCATTATTGCGGGAAACGCAAGCCGATGAATTAATGGTGAATGGCCAGATTTTTGATCACCAGGCACGATTATATTCATTTGAGATAGTTTCCAGTTTGCAACAAGACTTGCAACCTGGAGAGCCGCTCTAATCTATTTATATACAATAGATTAGAGATATAATAAAACCAGCTCCAGGGCTGGTTTTATGTTTCAAGGTAAAGTCATCATAAACTCATGAGCTCACTATTCCATTCAATAAAAAAGCGTATTGAATTTGTTAGAAAAAAACAGGTAATAATATAAAGAGCACCAAACTCATGAAAATATATTTTTTAACTCAATCAACTTTACATTGATTTTCAAGACCCTTCCCACCTACTCGATTTTATTAAGAATAATGAAATCGATGGCGGAAGTGAATCATAATAAAACCAACAACTCTCACTATGGTTTATTCCAGATACTCGCTTGGGACAACTAAATGTATGTAATGATAACTCATCGCTTTCCCAAGGAAACATCTATTCCTTTCAGGGATTGACTCTTTACCTATGCAGGCTGGCTAGTCTGACTCAACCTCTGCTTCAGCATCTTTTTTCGCAAAACTCGCGATATTCTGCGCCCTTATTGTCTCGCATTGCTCTACAGAAATAGTGCCCTTTGTTTTCCTGCCTTGATATTCTTTAAATGCTGGATCCCAAATCCAATTATTTTTAAAGTATTCCCCTTCGGCTAATTTAGCACAAAGGTCTTCATTATTTAGTGAGGTTGCAGGCGTTGAGCATGCAGTAAGAACAAAAGAAAAAAGAGGTATAACCATATAATCTTTCATTTTTAGATCCTTATGATAAATAATTTCTTGTTTTTATTTCAAAACAAATCTATCACAATGGCATGTAATCTTTCTTAATTTAAAGGAAAATATATGTAAATGAACTATCAATTGTGAAGTAATTATGATGCTAAATAATATGCAACTCAAATATCCTATTACAATAAAAAAATATAAGCTGAATTCTTTTTATTTCTATTTAAATTAAGAGTTGAAAGTAATAGATTATTTTTCACTTAATTTAACCAATATATCTCAAATATTTTTGTCGTAAGGCAAAAAAACCCCGTTTGATACCCATAAAAAAACCAGCCCTGAGGCTGGTTTTTACGTTTAATCATCGAAGATGACTAAGACTTATGCATCACCGAAACGACGACGAGCAGGTGCGGCAGGCGCTGCGGCATCATCGCGACGTGGAGCAGCTGAACGCTGGCCATCACGATTACCACGACGCTGTTCGCCAGCACCGGCTGGAGCACGGTCACTTCCGAATGAACGGCGAGGAGGAGCACCTGCACCGTCACGACGTTCGCCACCGAATGAACGGCCAGCACCACCGCCACGACGCTCACCACCACCGTTACCACCAGCAGGACGCTCACGGCGCTCATGCGGCTGTGCATCACCCAACAGCTGCATGTTCAGCGGCTTGTTCAGGATACGGGTGCGAGTGAAGTGAGATAACATTTCGCCCGGCATACCTTTCGGCAGTTCGATAGTTGAATGTGAAGCAAACAGCTTGATGTTACCGATATAACGGCTGCTAATATCACCTTCGTTAGCAATAGCGCCAACGATATGACGAACTTCAACACCATCATCACGGCCCACTTCAATGCGGTACAGTTCCATCTCACCAACATCACGACGTTCGCGACGTGCTGGACGCTCGCCACCATCACGGCTGTCAGCACGAGGCTCACGACGGCTGTCTCCACGGTCACGGCCACGATCGCTACCACGGTCATCGCGAGTATTGAATTCACGCTGTGGACGACGTGGTGCTTCTGGTGGCAGGATCAGTGGACGTTCGCCCTGTGCCATTTTCAGCAACGCGGCAGCCAGCGTTTCGAGATCAAACCCTTCTTCTGGTTGCAGCTTAGCCAGCAACGCACGGTACAGATCCAAATCACTACTTTCCAGCTGTTGGCCAACTTTAGCCGCAAATTTGGCTAAGCGACGTTCGCCCAACAGCTCTGCATTTGGCAGCTCAACTGCTGGGATAGTCAGCTTCATGGTATGTTCAATATTCCGCAATAGGCGACGTTCACGGTTCTCAACGAACAGTAACGCACGGCCAGCACGACCGGCACGACCGGTACGGCCGATACGGTGAACATAAGACTCTGAATCCATAGGGATATCATAGTTTACTACCAGGCTGATACGCTCAACGTCCAAGCCACGAGCCGCAACATCAGTTGCAATCAGAATATCTAAACGACCACTTTTCAGGCGTTCCAGTGTCTGCTCACGTGCAGCCTGGTTCATGTCACCATTCAATGCAGCACTGTTATAACCGCTACGTTCCAAAGCTTCAGCCACTTCCAGCGTCGCGTTTTTGGTACGAACGAAAATGATAGCAGCGTCAAAATCCTCAGCCTCAAGGAAACGTACCAGTGCTTCATTCTTACGGACACCATGCACAGCCCAATAACTCTGGCTGATATCAGGGCGGGTAGTGATACTAGACTGAATGCGAACTTCCTGTGGATCTTTCATAAAGCGACGGGTAATACGGCGAATCGCTTCTGGCATAGTGGCAGAGAACAGCGCGGTCTGATGTTCAGCCGGGATCTGCGCCAGAATATTTTCAACGTCTTCAATAAAGCCCATACGCAGCATTTCATCTGCTTCATCCAACACCAAACCACTCAGGTTGGACAGGTTAAGGGTACCGCGTTTCAAATGGTCTAACAGACGACCCGGGGTACCAACAACAACTTGTGGCCCCTGACGCAAAGCGCGTAATTGCACGTCATAACGCTGGCCACCATACAGGGCAACCACGTTAACGCCGTTCATATGTTTAGAGAAGCTAGATAATGCTTCAGCAACTTGAATAGCCAACTCACGAGTTGGAGCCAGCACTAACACCTGTGGTGCTTTCAGGCTTGGATCAATGTTGTGTAACAGCGGCAGACCAAATGCGGCTGTTTTGCCACTACCAGTTTGCGCCATGCCGAGAACATCACGGCCGTTCAACAGGTGTGGAATACATTCCAACTGGATAGGAGATGGTTTTTCATAACCAAGATCAGTCAGAGCAGAAAGAATTGGAGCGGACAGCCCCAGATCAGCAAAAGAGGTTTCAAGCTCAGTAGTCATGTACACGTGCCTCATTAATAATGGCAGCCAGTCTACATAACTCGTCGAGAAAATTTTCAGTCATTTTCATTGAAAAGTGTGAACCGGCTCAAATTAGATTATAAAACGAACAAAAAGGCCATCACCTGTTAGGGTGATTAACGTTGGTAAAAACCAAGGTATATCAGGCTGATAGTTGCTCGTCAGCTATTGCTGGTCCGATTCCGATAGGTCGTCTTGTTCTTGGCCCAAAAGCGCCAATTCCAACAATGCATAGCGGTGCTCAACAAAGTTATGAACGTTGTTAGCTACCGTCAGTTTGAACAGCGCCGAAGCGGTGTCCTTGTCCCCCAGACTTAGGTAATGTTTACCTAAATAGAAGTCAGTTTCACTGAGATGCTCAGCGAGCGAAGTGTTATCCGTTGCATCTGCCTTAAGCCTTTCCATCAGCGTTTTTTCGCTGATCGTGCCCAGGTAGAATTCGACAATATTCCATCCCCATTGCCCTCTGTCCGATTTTTCATAGCGTTGTTGTAACGCTACTGCCGCTGTCTTGGGATCGATTTCTCTTTCCACCAGATACAGCCACAACGAACGGAAGGGATCATTTGGATCGTCTTGATAAAACGCCTGCAGATCATCCTGCGCCAACGGGAGTCGACCGCCATAATACAAAGCGATACCCCGGTTTAAACGCGCGTAATTGTAAGTTGGATCAAGCTCTAGTACAGAATCAAACGCTTCATAGGCAGCATCAAAATTGCCTGCCTGCGTTAAATAAATGCCCAGATAGTTAAAAACTTCTGGCATATCAGGACGAATAGCTAACGCTTGCGAAAAATCATTTCGCGCTAGTGCCCGTAGCCCGAGGCTATCATACAGCACTCCGCGCTCATATAAAAGCTGTGCGCGCTCATCATCCGTAAGTGCCCGACTTGCAAGGATTTGTTCCATGCGCGCCAGAATCACTTCCTGCTGCAACGTAGGTTGCAACGGGATTGCCAATACCTCGTCTTTACGCCAATCATGGTTGCTGCATCCTGCCAGCATGAGTGCTGTCACAACGTAACACCAGCGCAAGAAAGGCTTCATTTCCTACTCCCGAAGACAAACATTGGATAAATATCCTTTCATCCATTTGTTTAACACAAGAGCATCCTGCCCTCGAGATAACACAGCTCCTCACTCATGAGTAAGGAGCTGTGGAATACTAATTACTCTGCTGCTTCTGGTGCCGGTGCTTCTGCATCAGGAGTAGTCGCTTCTTTCATGCTCAGGCGAATACGGCCTTGGCGATCAACTTCGATAACTTTAACCGGTACTTCCTGACCCATCTGCAGGTAATCAGTCACTTTATCAACACGCTTGTCAGCGATTTGAGAAATATGTACCAAGCCTTCTTTACCGCCGCCGATGGCAACAAATGCACCGAAATCAACGATACGAGTCACTTTACCCGCATAGATACGGTTCACTTCGATTTCAGCAGTAATCTCTTCGATACGACGGATAGCGTGTTTTGCTTTGTCGCCGTCAGTTGCTGCAATCTTAATGGTGCCATCATCTTCGATTTCAATGGTGGTGCCAGTTTCATCAGTCAGCGCACGAATCACAGAACCACCTTTACCAATCACATCCTTGATTTTCTCAGGATTGATTTTCATGGTGTAGATACGTGGAGCAAACTCAGAAATATCGCCGCGCGGTGTGCTGATAGCCTGTTCCATAACACCCAGAATGTGCAGACGCGCACCCTTAGCCTGGTTCAGAGCCACCTGCATGATTTCGCGGGTGATACCTTCAATTTTAATGTCCATTTGCAGTGCGGTGATACCGTCACGGCTACCGGCTACTTTAAAGTCCATGTCGCCCAAGTGATCTTCGTCACCCAGAATGTCAGACAGAACAACAAAGTTCTCATCTTCTTTCACCAGACCCATTGCGATACCGGCAACAGCGGCTTTAATCGGCACACCTGCGTCCATCAGGGCCAGAGAAGCACCACAAACAGAAGCCATTGAGGAAGAACCGTTAGACTCGGTGATTTCAGAAACCACACGCACAGTGTAAGGGAACTCGCTCGGGCTTGGCATCACGGCCAACACACCACGTTTCGCCAGACGACCATGGCCAATCTCACGACGTTTCGGTGAACCAACCATACCTGTTTCACCAACAGAATATGGAGGGAAATTATAGTGTAGCAGGAATGAGTCAGTACGCTCACCCATCAGTTCATCAATATTTTGTGCGTCACGTGCAGTACCCAGTGTTGCTGTAACCAGCGCCTGAGTTTCACCACGGGTGAACAACGCTGAACCGTGGGTACGTGGCAACACACCAGTACGCACATCCAGACCACGGATCATGTCTTTTTCGCGACCATCGATACGCGGTTCGCCACGCAGTACACGACTACGAACTACGTCTTTCTCAACGCTGCCCAGGATATCCTGAATTTCCGCAGCATCTAATGTATCGTCTTGCGCTAACAGTGCTTCAGTCACATCAGCTTTGATAGCATCAACTTGAGTATAACGCTCTTGTTTCTCGGTAATGCGATAAGCATCGCCCAGACGTGCAGCAGCCAGCTCAGCAACGCGCGCATGTAGCGCTTCGTTTACTGGCTCAGCATGCCAATCCCACTTCGGTTTGCCCGCTTCAGCAACCAGAGCGTTGATATTTTCAATCACAACTTGCTGTTGTTCGTGGCCGAAGACAACCGCGCCCAACATTTGATCTTCAGACAAGATGTCTGCTTCTGATTCAACCATCAATACTGCACCCGCAGTACCGGCAACAACCAAGTCCAGACGGCTTTCTTTCAGCTCATCGGTGGTTGGGTTCAGCACATACTGGTCGTTGATAAAACCAACACGAGCAGCACCGATTGGGCCGTTGAATGGAATACCTGACAGGCTCAGCGCAGCTGATGCACCAATCAGTGCCACGATGTCTGGGTTAATTTGTGGGTTAACAGAAACAACAGTCGCAATAACCTGAACTTCATTCAGGAAGCTGTCTGGGAACAGTGGGCGAATCGGGCGGTCAATCAGACGTGAAGTCAGTGTTTCGCCTTCACTTGGACGGCCTTCACGACGGAAGAAGCTGCCTGGGATACGACCAGCAGCGTAGGTACGCTCCTGATAGTTAACAGTCAGAGGGAAGAAGCTCTGGCCTGGTTTAGCTTTCTTTTGGCCAACAACAGTAACGAATACTGCGGTGTCATCCATGCTGACCATAACGGCAGCAGTCGCCTGGCGAGCCATCATGCCAGTTTCAATAGTAACGGTATGTTGGCCGTACTGGAATTTACGAATAATCGGAGTCAGCAAAATAGTATCCTTATACTATGCGGTGCCGGATCGTATTGACGATCTCATCCACCTGTTACTCATACCTTCACACTGCATCCTCGCGACTAATGACAATCCTTAACTCTCATGAGTTAAAGTCTCTCATTAGCCGCGCGAACCTCTGCACCGGAAGATCCTATGTTTTAAAAATATAGAACAACAACAATATACTAACGTATTTTATCATTGCTTCTTAGAAAAAAGGGGCCAATTTGGCCCCTTTCTCCCGAAACTCGCAGACTTAGCGACGCAGACCCAGACGCTCGATCAGGGAAACGTAACTCGCTACATCTTTACGCTTCAGGTAGTCCAGCAGCTTACGACGCGTGGATACCATACGCAGCAGACCACGACGACTGTGGTGATCTTTTTTGTGCTCGGAGAAGTGACCTTGCAAATGGTTAATTTGAGCAGTCAACAGAGCAACCTGAACTTCGCTTGAACCGGTGTCATTGGCATCGCGACCGAAGTCAGCAACAATTTTAGCTTTCGCTTCAACACTTAGAGACATGATACAACTCCAAATATATAGATAAATTAAGACAGGCGCCGATCTCTAATTCAGCAACCCAATATGTAAGCCGCACTATTCTACTCTTTGAACCGCGGGATCGCAAGGAAGGCCTTCTGGCCTACGGTGTGTTTCCTGCCGCTGCACCTGCTACAACAGGGTTTGCACCATCCACATGTTCTACAACCAAGCGTTTCGGAGCAACACGGCCATCTTCTGCAATCGTGCCGATACCAATGAAATTACGCTCTTCACCTTCAGTGATACGAACCATCCCTTCACCAGGAGATCCCGCTACATGTACTGGTTGCCCTTGTTTCACATAGGCCGCAACAGCAGGTAACAGATTGACTTCAGGGAAGTTTAATACCGCGCTATCCATCGGTAATAGCAACGCATCCAGTTCAGCGTTTGGCGACCGCTCTTCTGCTTGCGCTGTTTCAACGATTGCAGTCAACTGTTCCAATGTCACCATGCGGTCACTTGGATAAGTCGCCACTTGCAACCGGCGCAGATAACTCACATGTGCGCCGCAACCCAGCAATTCACCTAAATCATCAATAATGGTACGAATATAGGTACCTTTGGAACAGTGGATTTCCAGCTCCAGGTCATTGCCTTCCCAGCGGATAAACAGCAATTCGTACACAGTAATACTGCGCGCTTCACGCTCAACTTCAATCCCTTGGCGGGCATATTCATACAACGGCTTGCCTTGATGCTTCAGCGCAGAATACATGGACGGCACCTGCTGGCTGCTACCACGGAAACTGTCCAATGCGGCATCCATCTGTGCCTGCGTGACATTCACTTCACGCTCACTGATTAATGCACCTTCGGCATCAGAAGTATCCGTGCGTTGACCTAAACGGGCAACTACTCGATAGCGCTTATCTGAATCGAGCAAAAATTGGGAAAACTTGGTCGCTTCCCCCAAACAGATAGGTAACATACCGGTTGCCAATGGATCGAGAGCACCGGTATGGCCTGCGCGGTTTGCGCTAAAGAGACGTTTTACTTTCTGCAAAACATCATTAGAGGAGAGGCCCAGCGGCTTATCCAATAACAGAACGCCGTTAATGTCACGGCCGCGACGACGTGGACGACCCATTATTTCTCCTCGTCGTTTCCTGGATTAACCTGACGTTCTACATCATTTTTGATGACGTTAGTCACCAGGTTAGACATCCGCATCCCTTCAATCAGAGAGTTGTCATAAGCGAAGGTCAGTTCTGGCACGATACGCAAACGCATCGCTTTACCCAGCAGAGTGCGGATATAACCGGAAGCATCTTGCAGCGCTTTAATGCCATTCTTTACTGTATCCGGATCAGCATTGTCGGTTAACACGTTCAGGAAGGTCACAAAGACTTTAGCGTAAGCCAAATCACGAGACAGTTCGATGCCTGACACAGTTGCCATGCCAACACGAGGGTCTTTGATTTCGCGCTGTAAGATGAGTGCGATCTCTTTCTGCATTTCCTGTGAAACACGCTGAGAACGGCTGAATTCTTTTGCCATTTGGGATTCTCCAGACAATTTGGGGGGCCAAGGCCCCCCAAATGGATATAAGCAAATCAGAGGTGGTTAAGCGATGGTACGTTTAATTTCGATAATTTCGAAGACTTCGATCACATCGCCAGTACGGACGTCGTTGTAGTTCTTAACGCCGATACCACATTCCATACCATTACGGACTTCGTTAACGTCATCTTTGAAGCGGCGCAGAGATTCCAGCTCGCCTTCATAGATAACTACGTTGTCGCGCAGAACACGGATTGGATTATTACGCTTAATCACACCTTCAGTAACCATACAACCAGCAATCGCGCCAAATTTCGGTGATTTAAATACGTCACGAACTTCAGCCAAACCGATAATCTGCTGTTTGTACTCAGGTGCCAACATACCACTCATTGCCTGCTTAACTTCGTCAATCAGGCTATAAATAACTGAGTAGTAACGCAGATCCAGGCCTTCGGTTTCAACAACACGGCGCGCTGATGCATCAGCACGAACGTTGAAGCCAAGGATGATTGCGCCAGAAGCGGCCGCCAATGTTGCATCAGTTTCGGTGATACCACCAACACCTGAGCCAACAATGCGTACTTTCACTTCATCGGTAGACAGTTTTTCAAGTGAATCACAGATAGCTTCACAAGAACCCTGTACATCAGATTTGATGACGATGTTCAGTTCAGAAACTTCACCTTCGGTCATGTTAGCAAACATGTTTTCCAGTTTAGATTTCTGCTGACGAGCCAGCTTAACTTCACGGAATTTACCCTGACGATACAGTGCAACTTCACGGGCTTTTTTCTCGTCACGAACAACAGTAACTTCGTCACCGGCAGCCGGAACACTGGACAGACCCAAGATCTCAACCGGGATCGACGGACCAGCAGACGTGATATCACGGCCTAGCTCGTCACGCATCGCACGCACACGGCCATACTCAAAGCCACACAGTACGATATCACCTTTGTTCAACGTACCTTGTTGAACCAGCACGGTAGCTACAGGGCCACGGCCTTTATCCAGGAAGGATTCGATAACAACACCGCTTGCCATGCCAGTACGAACTGCTTTCAGCTCCAATACTTCAGCTTGCAGTAGGATTGCGTTCAGCAATTCATCGATACCAATACCGGCTTTCGCAGATACGTTGATGAACTGAGACTCACCGCCCCACTCTTCTGGCTGGATGCCGTACTGAGACAGCTCGGTTTTAACGCGGTCTGGATCAGCTTCTGGCTTATCGATTTTGTTCACTGCAACCACAACCGGCACGTTCGCCGCTTTGGCATGCTGAATAGCTTCGATTGTCTGCGGCATCACGCCATCGTCGGCTGCAACAACCAGCACCACGATATCAGTCGCTTGAGCACCACGGGCTCGCATTGAAGTAAATGCGGCGTGTCCTGGAGTATCCAGGAAGGTGATCATACCGTTTTCAGTTTCAACGTGATAAGCACCGATGTGCTGAGTAATACCACCGGCTTCACCTGATGCCACTTTCGTGGAGCGGATGTAATCCAGCAGAGAAGTTTTACCGTGGTCAACGTGGCCCATGATGGTCACAACCGGAGCGCGGTGCTCGGCTGCGGCTTCAGCGCCAGTATCACGGTCGCTCATCAGCGCTTCTTCCAGCTCGTTTTCACGACGCAGGATAACTTTGTGGCCCATCTCTTCAGCAACCAGCTGTGCTGTTTCCTGATCGATAACCTGGTTGATCGTTGCCATTGCACCCAGTTTCATCATCGCTTTGATGACCTGAGAGCCTTTAACTGCCATTTTGTTGGCCAGTTCAGCAACAGTCACGGTTTCACCGATCACTACATCACGGTTAACAGCAACAACAGGCTTATTGAAGCTCTGTTGCAATGTGCTTGGTTTACGTTTGCCTTTACGGCCAACAGCACGTGCCTCTTCGCGATCAGCTTTAGACTCAGAGAGTTTATTGCCTTTCTTCTGTTTAGTCGCTTTCCCACCACGAGTGCGGCTGCGGCGATCACCTTCAACTTTGGCGTCGTTTTCATCTTCCGCGGCGCGCGCATGTTGTGAGGTAGTTACATGATAATCGGCAGATTCAGTCTGTTCAGTCACTGGCTCTGGCCATTTACCTTCGTTTTCGGCTGCCATTTTACGGGCTTCCTCAGCAACGCGTTTAGCGTCTTCCTCGACCTTACGGCGTGTTTCTTCTTCTACTGAGCGTTTCAGCTCGGCAGCTTCAGCTTCACGGCGTGCTTTATCAGTCTGAGCTGGCTTGGTTTTTTCGTCGGTTTGTTGATTCGTCACTTTTTCTTTTTCCGCTGCTTGGCGCTTAGCTTTTTCAGCGGCCTCACGTTTGGCTTGTTCTTCGGCCGCTCGTTTAGCTTTTTCTTCAGCGATTTTCTGCGCTGCTGCTTCCGCTTCACGTTGTGCCTGCTCTTCCGCTTCACGCTGTGCCTGCTCTTCCGCTTTCGCTTGTTCAGCTTCCGGCGTATTTACATAAGTGCGTTTCTTGCGGACCTCGATTTGCACCGATTTACTTTTTCCGCCGGTGCTCGGAATATTCAAGGTGCTACGCGTTTTGCGTTGCAGCGTGAGTTTATTAGGCGCACTACCGTGCTCACGGTTTAAGTGTGCCAGTAATGTTTCTTTTTCTTGCTGGGTAACTGAGTCTACTTCAGACTTCTTGATCCCTGCATCAGCAAATTGCTGTACCAGGCGATCAACTGGAGTCTGAATCTCATCTGCCAGCGATTTTACGGTTACATCTGTCATGCTGTTCCTTCCTGCTACAGTTTATTACGCGTTATCGCCAAACCAACAGATATTACGTGCGGCCATAATCAGCTCGCCGGCTTGCTCATCGCTAAGCCCTTCAATATCTGCCAGATCGTCGATACCCTGCTCGGCAAGATCTTCCAGCGTACACACACCGCGCGCAGCCAATTTAAATGCCATGCTACGTTCCAGACCAGCCAGGTTCAGCAGGTCATCAGCGGGTTTTTGGTCGCCAAGACTTTCTTCTTGTGCCAGGGCCAGCGTGGTCAATGCAGCTTTGGCGCGGTCACGCAGCGCTTCAACCGTATCTTCGTCAAGACCATCGATTTCCAGAAGCTCTTTCATTGGCACGTAAGCCAATTCTTCCAGAGAAGAGAAACCTTCCTCTACCAAAACGGTGGCAAAGTCCTCATCGATATCAAGATATTTGGTGAAGGTATCAATAGCGGCATGAGCCTCGGCCTGATGCTTCGCCTGAAGATCGTCCGCCGTCATTACGTTCAGTTCCCAGCCACTCAGCTGTGCGGCTAAACGTACGTTCTGACCATTACGGCCAATTGCCTGTGCCAGGTTACTGGCTTCAACGGCAACATCCATCGTGTGCTTGTCTTCATCAACCACAATTGACGCAACATCAGCTGGCGCCATGGCATTAATAACAAACTGGGCTGGATTATCATCCCACAATACAATATCAATGCGCTCGCCGCCAAGTTCGCTGGAAACAGCTTGAACACGGGCACCACGCATACCAACACAAGCACCGACCGGATCGATACGTTTGTCGTTGGTTTTGACCGCAATTTTAGCACGCGAACCAGGATCACGTGCCGCAGCTTTAATTTCGATCAATTCTTCGCCGATTTCTGGCACTTCAATGCGGAACAGTTCGATCAGCATTTCAGGACGTGAACGGCTGACAAACAGCTGAGCACCGCGTGCTTCTGGACGGACATCGTACAAAACACCACGGATACGGTCGCCTGGACGGAAGTTTTCACGCGGTAACATGTCTTCACGGTTAATAACCGCTTCGGCATTATTACCCAGATCCAGTGCAATGCTATCGCGGTTAACTTTCTTAACCGTACCAGTCACAATCTCACCTAAATACTGGCGGAATTGTTCAACAACCATAGCACGTTCAGCTTCACGTACTTTTTGTACGATAACTTGCTTGGCGGTTTGGGTTGTAATGCGGTCAAAAGTGACAGATTCAATCTGATCTTCAACATAATCGCCCAACTGGAGCGAAGGATCTTCGTATTGAGCCGCTTCTAACGTAATCTCGCGGGTTGGCATCGTCACTTCGTCAACGGCAACCCAACGACGGAAGGTGTCGAAATCACCGGTTTTACGGTCAATGCTGACGCGAACTTCAATTTCTTGTTCGTATTTTTTCTTGGTCGCTGTCGCTAGAGCGGTTTCCAACGCCTCAAAAATCTTCTCGCGCGGAAGGGATTTCTCATTGGAAACTGCTTCTACAACAGCCAGAATCTCTTTGTTCATCCTAGTTGCCTCATCCAAACTTTAAAAGTGGGGTACCAGGTTCGCTTTCTGGATGTTGCTCAGCGCGAACACTTCATCTTTTCCATCCACAGTAACCGTGATCATTTCACCATCAACGGCTTTGATAATGCCCTGCCATTTACGGCGGTTCTGCATTGCCATACGCAAAACCAGAGTGACTTCTTCACCAAGGTAACGAGTATAGTGCTCAGCAGTGAACATTGGGCGTTCAAGGCCCGGAGAGGAAACTTCTAAGTTGTAAGCGACCGTAATGGGATCTTCTACATCCAAGACAGCGCTGACCTGGTGGCTGACATCAGCACAAGCATCAACAGTGATTCCGTCGTCACTATCAATATAGATTCGTAGCGTCGATTGGCGCCCCCGGATGAACTCAATGCCAACTAATTCATAGCCTAAGGCCTCAACCGGTGCTGAAATTATCTCTGTTAACTTTTGTTCTAATGTGGACAAGCCCACCCCCAAGACATAAAAAAAGGGCCTAATAGCCCAGTGATTCTGCTGTCAAATAACAAAAAACCCCGAAATTCGGGGCTTTATGCAACTGGACCCTGTTTGCCGCAAAGCGGCTTCGGTACAACTTTCTGACAAGTATTTTTTTCAAATTGAAATCGAAAGTATCTGAGGTCTACCGAATACAACATTTGAAAAAAAACACTTTAGGAAAGTGGTTGCGGGGGCCGGATTTGAACCGACGACCTTCGGGTTATGAGCCCGACGAGCTACCAGGCTGCTCCACCCCGCGTCCGAAAACGTGGCAAATATTACGTTGATAACGACAAAAAAGCAAGTTATCTGTCTGATTTGGTACCGAGGACGGGACTTGAACCCGTAAGCCCAATCGGGCACTACCACCTCAAGGTAGCGTGTCTACCAATTCCACCACCCCGGCACTGATTCAACTGGTTGTTTTTACTGTTAAAGTCTTCACAACCACTTTAAAACTTTCTTTCTACTGACTTATTTTGAAACATTACTGCGGGATATCACTACTCGGCTTAGTCGGCGCTACTGGTGCTGTAGTCTGCTCAGTTTTTGCTGGCTGACCCAGATTTTCCCACTCGCTGCCTTTATTGCCCTGGTTGGTGCTCATATTACCCAAAATCAAGCTAATGACGAAAAACAGCGCCGCCAATACAGCCGTCATGCGGGTCATAAAGTTACCGGAACCATTCGAACCAAACAGAGTTGCAGAAGCACCTGCTCCGAATGAGGCTCCCATATCCGCGCCTTTGCCTTGCTGTAACATGATCAGAGCAACTAGCCCGATCGAGATCAGCAAGAAAATAACCAGAAGAGCTTCGTACATAGTTGTACCTGTATCCTTGCGGGTTCACCGCATGCCAAATGCTTCTCACCCATCAAGCGGGGACTTATTCACCCACTTAAGCGGGTGTGAATACTAACCAAAGCGTCTAATACACGCAAGGGCAATTTCATCACATAGGCTTATTTGCAGAAAAAAACGCCAAGTTATTCAACTTCAGTGTAATTACCAGGAGAGAGTGGCTCCTCCCCTGGTAAATAATTATTAGCCTGCCGCTTTTACCGCATCAGCAATCCGATTAGCCATTTCTGCAATCAGTAACTCTTCAGCGTCCCCCTCAACCATCACTCGGATTAATGGCTCAGTACCTGATTTACGTAACAGGACACGACCACGATCACCCAGTTCTTTTTCCACCTGGCGGGTAACTTCTTCGACTTTCTCTGATTTCAGTGGATTATGATCGCCGGAGAAACGCACGTTCACCAGGATTTGTGGTAACAATTTCATACCGCTACACAAATCATGTAAGGTCATATGGTTGCGCACCATTGCTGTCAGTACTTGCAGGCCTGCGACGATACCATCACCGGTGGTAGTTTTATCCAACAGGATCACATGACCGGAGTTCTCAGCCCCAATACGCCAGCCTTTTTCCTGCATAGCTTCCAACACGTAGCGATCGCCGACTTTGGCGCGAACAAATGGGATGCCCAGCTCTTTCAAGGCTAATTGCAGCCCCATATTACTCATCAAAGTGCCGACAGCACCGCCTTTCAACTGCCCCTGGCGCAAACCTTCACGGGCAATAATGTAGAGGATCTGGTCACCATCAACCTTGTTACCCAGGTGATCGACCATCATCAGCCGGTCACCATCACCGTCAAAGGCCAGACCAACATCTGCCTTCTCTGCAAGAACACGCTCTTGCAACAAACGAACATCTGTAGCACCGCATTTTTCGTTAATATTCATACCATCTGGCTCACAGCCGATGGTAATCACGGTAGCGCCTAGTTCGCGTAATACACTTGGTGCAATGTGGTAAGTTGCCCCATTGGCGCAATCGACCACAATTTTCAATTCATTCAAACTCAGTTCGCTTGGGAATGTCCCTTTACAAAACTCAATGTAGCGACCCGCGGCATCCACAATACGGTTGGCTTTACCCAGTTCAGCGGACTCAACGCAAGTGAGTGGTTTTTCCATCTCGGCTTCAATGGCTTCCTCCACATCATCAGGCAATTTAGTGCCATCAATTGAGAAGAACTTGATGCCATTGTCATAGAAAGGATTATGAGAGGCAGAAATAACGATACCAGCTTCTGCACGGAAAGTTCGCGTCAGGTAAGCAACCGCAGGGGTCGGCATAGGGCCAGTAAATGAGGCAGATAGCCCAGCAGCAGCCAAGCCAGCTTCAAGTGCGGACTCCAGCATGTAGCCAGAAATACGTGTATCTTTACCAATAATAATTTTACGAGAACCATGTCGAGCCAGAACCTTTCCGGCGGCCCAGCCAAGCTTTAATACAAAATCTGGCGTAATCGGACTGTCACCCACTTTGCCGCGAATGCCATCTGTACCAAAGTATTTACGGTCGCTCATAATTTTTATTTATCCCTTCGCTGAAAGTGTTGCCTCGACGACTCGCATCGCCTCGACAGTTTCTTTGACATCGTGCACCCTGACAATCTGCGCACCTTGCATGGCGGCAATAACCGCACAAGCCACACTACCGATAACCCGCTGTTGTGGTAGAACATTCAGTAGCTGACCGACCATTGATTTCCGTGACATCCCGACCAAAAGTGGCAACTCAAAATGGTGAAGCTCGGCCAAGCGCGCCAGTAGTTGATAATTATGCGCCAGATTTTTACCGAAACCGAAGCCTGGGTCGAGTAACAATTTACTTTTTGCGATGCCAGCCGCAATACAGCGATCAATATGATGCTTAAAAAACTGATTTACATCGGCCAACAGGTCATCGTAGTGAGGGGACTGCTGCATACTCTGTGGCTGCCCTTGCATATGCATAAGACACACCGGTAACCCAGTTTTAGCCGCGGCTTCAAGTGCTCCAGGCTCTTGTAATGACCGAATATCATTGATGAGATGAGCGCCCGCACAAGCCGACTCGGTGATTACCGCCGCTTTAGATGTATCGACAGATAACCAAACATCAAAACGTTTCGCCAGCGCCTCCACTACAGGAACCACCCGATCAAGCTCTTCTTGCTCACTGACTTCGGCAGCACCTGGGCGGGTAGATTCTCCGCCAATATCAATCAACGTAGCACCCGCTGATAACATCAGTTCAGCATGTTGTAGTGCTTTATCAAGATTATTGTGACGCCCACCATCTGAAAATGAATCCGGTGTGACATTCAGGATACCCATTACTTGTGGGCGAGTGAGATCCAAAACCAGATCTCTGGCCGTTAACTGCATGTGTTCGCGCCTTAAAGTGGCAATTCACTTTGATTCTATATCGCAGAAAAAGAAAAACCCCGGGCAAGCCCGAGGTTTATATTAATCACAACGCTTTTGGATGCCAACAGTAGACTTACTTATCGCCCAACTGTTCTGACATGGTATTGCCTGGCGTTGGTGTACGTGGCTCATCAACCGGCGTAGGTGCCTTTGGCGTACTATCGTTGTCAGATGATTTAGACTTGTTCGCATCATCCCAACCCGCTGGCGGGCGGACTTCTTTGCGATTCATCAAGTCATCAATCTGCGGTGCATCAATAGTTTCATACTTCATCAGCGCATCTTTCATGGAATGGAGAACATCCATGTTTTCTAACAGCAATTTACGTGCACGCTGATAGTTACGCTCAATGAGTAATTTAACTTCCTGATCGATAATACGCGCGGTTTCATCGGACATATGCTTGGCTTTCGCCACTGAACGACCAAGGAATACTTCGCCTTCTTCTTCAGCATACAGCAACGGCCCCAACTTCTCGGAGAAGCCCCACTGAGTCACCATGTTACGCGCAATAGACGTAGCCACTTTGATATCATTCGATGCACCGGTAGAGACTTTTTCCGGGCCATAAATGATCTCTTCAGCAAGACGACCACCATACAAAGTCGAAATCTGGCTTTCCAGTTTCTGACGGCTGGCACTGATTGCATCACCTTCCGGCAGGAAGAATGTCACACCCAATGCACGACCACGAGGAATAATGGTCACTTTATGTACTGGGTCATGCTCAGGCACCAGGCGACCAATGATCGCATGCCCTGCTTCATGATATGCCGTTGATTCTTTCTGCGCTTCTGTCATTACCATGGAGCGACGTTCCGCACCCATCATAATTTTATCTTTCGCTTTCTCGAACTCAACCATTGAAACAACGCGCTTGTTACCGCGAGCGGCAAACAGTGCGGCTTCGTTGACCAGGTTCGCCAGGTCAGCACCAGAGAAACCTGGTGTACCACGAGCGATAACAGAAGCATCGATGTCGATGTCCAGTGGCACGCGGCGCATGTGGACTTTCAGAATCTGTTCACGTCCACGCACATCTGGTAAACCAACCACTACCTGACGGTCGAAACGGCCTGGACGCAGTAACGCTGGGTCAAGAACGTCTGGACGGTTAGTTGCCGCGATGACGATGATGCCTTCATTGCCTTCAAAGCCATCCATCTCAACCAGCATTTGGTTCAGTGTCTGTTCGCGTTCATCATGACCGCCACCCAGACCAGCACCACGCTGACGGCCTACCGCATCAATTTCATCGATAAAGATGATACAAGGCGCGGCTTTTTTAGCCTGTTCAAACATGTCACGGACACGGGATGCACCCACACCAACGAACATTTCTACGAAGTCAGAACCCGAAATGGTGAAGAATGGTACTTTAGCTTCCCCTGCAATGGCTTTCGCCAGCAAGGTTTTACCTGTCCCCGGAGGGCCGACCATCAATACGCCTTTCGGAATTTTACCGCCCAGTTTCTGGAAACGGCTTGGCTCACGTAAGTATTCAACCAATTCACTGACTTCCTCTTTTGCTTCGTCGCAACCTGCCACATCAGCAAAAGAAGTTTTTATCTGATCTTCTGTCAGCATTCGGGCTTTGCTCTTGCCAAAGGACATTGCCCCTTTGCCGCCGCCGCCCTGCATTTGACGCATAAAGAAGATCCAGACCCCAATCAGCAACAGCATTGGGAACCAGGAAATAAAGATAGAGGCCAGCAAGCTCGGTTCTTCCGGTGGCTCGCCAACAACTTTCACATTTTTAGTCAATAAGGTATCTAACAGCTTTGGATCGTTGACCGGAATGAAAGTCGTATATTTGCTGTTATCTTTCTTACTAACGTTAATTTCACGTCCATTGATACGTGCTTCACGAACCTGATCTTGGGTCACGTCGGACATGAAAGTAGAGTAATCCACTCTACGGCCATTCGATTCGCTGGGTCCAAAGCTCTGGAATACAGACATCAATACGACTGCAATAACTAACCAGAGAATTAGGTTTTTCGCCATGTCACTCAAGGGATTAACCTCATATTACAACTGTGTTAACAAACAGCGTTAGGGTACTACAGTTTCCGCCCTGTCGCTACAATGTACACTTCACGCGATCGCGCACGAGAAGCGTCTGGCTTACGAATCTTAACTTTCGTAAACAGGGAGCGAATTTCCCGTAGGTATTCATCAAAGCCATCTCCCTGGAACACCTTCACCAGGAAACTTCCACCTGGTGCAAGTACATCACGACACATATCTAAAGCTAATTCAACCAGATACATTGATTTAGGTATATCGACTGCCGGAGTACCACTCATATTCGGGGCCATGTCAGACATGACCACCTGAACCTTTTTATCCCCAACACGTTCAAGTAAAGCTTTCAGAACGAGTTCATCACGAAAGTCACCCTGAAGGAAATCGACACCAACGATAGGATCCATTGGTAGAAGATCACATGCAATTATCCGCCCTTTACCACCGATCTGAGTTACAACATATTGGGACCAACCACCAGGTGCCGCGCCTAAATCGACAACAGTCATACCCGGTTTAAAAAGCTTATCGCTCTGTTGTATTTCATCAAGTTTAAACCAGGCGCGGGAGCGTAGCCCCTTTTTCTGTGCCTGAATGACATATTTATCGCTAAAGTGTTCTTGTAACCAGCGACTGGAGCTAGCCGAACGCTTTTTATTAGACATCTCTTTTTCCAACTATCTTAATTAAGAGCCCGCGCATCTGTTGCTTAGCTCGCGTAAACTCCCTCTCGGCGTAGACCGATTTGGTGATACACATGAGATGGCGGTAGAATGAACCGTTTTCAATCCCAACTTAAGCAAAAAAGACGATGAATCTGAATAACAAACAAAAACAACACCTGAAAAGCCTGGCCCATCCGTTAAAGCCAGTAGTGATGCTGGGCAATAACGGATTAACCGAAGGGGTGCTGGCTGAAATCGAACAAACGCTGGAACATCATGAGCTTATCAAGGTGAAGATCACTGCAGAAGAGCGTGAAACCAAAGCCCTAATTGCTGATGCCATCGTGCGTGAGACCGGTGCCGTTAACGTACAAATCATCGGTAATATTTTAGTGCTCTATCGTCCGGCAAAAGAGCGCAAAATTATTTTACCGCGTTAATGACGCTTGTTTTAGAGAAAAGGTGCCATGCACTTTGTTCTGATAAAAGGCCGCAAGCGGCCTTTTACTTTTCTTTACAACTTCATTTTTTATAAACAATGTGTACTTACTATTCAGATGAACAAGTATTACACATAATCTACGGTAAGAATTTCATATTCCACTTCGCCACCTGGAGTGCGAATAACAACCACGTCATCGACTTCTTTACCAATCAGGCCACGAGCAATAGGTGAGTTAACTGAAATAAGATTTTGTTTAAAATCAGCTTCGTCATCACCCACAATCCGGTATTGTTGCTCTTCTTCAGAAACCACATTTAATACACGCACAGTGGCACCAAAAATAACACGGCCATTATTTGGCATTTTGGTGATATCAATCACCTGCGCATTAGAAAGTTTTGCTTCTATTTCCTGAATACGACCTTCACAGAACCCTTGCTGCTCACGGGCTGCATGATATTCTGCATTTTCTTTTAAATCACCATGCTCACGGGCGGTGGCGATATCAGCAATGATTTTAGGGCGTCGAACGCTTTTTAAATAATCCAGCTCTTCGCGCAGTTTCTCTGCGCCATTTACCGTCATCGGAATCTGTTTCATCTTTTAAATACCTCTAAATCTATCCTGTTCAAAAAACCGTCATCCTAACGTTTTCGAATGAAAATACGGTTAGTTTGATACCCTACCCGCCTCCAGGCGATAAACAAAAAAAATCACCCCAGAGCCAAAACCCCAAGTCAGGATCAATTTTGCATTTTGATATGCATTTTAACGTAGAGTTCCTTTAGGGTCATCGTTTACTTTCGCCCTCGTTGCACCGTAGTATGGCAACACGTTATTCAGCAGTTATACCGAAATTATGCATTTTTCACGAATTGTCAGTGGATTGGCCTGCGCTATTGCGATCAATATCAGCATATCTAACGCCAATGCGGCTCAGGTTGAGAATTACACACAATATCTGCCTGATGGGGCAAATCTTGCGTTAGTCGTACAAAAAATCGGGGCCACAACTCCGGTAATAGACTATCACGCTCAGCAGATGGCATTGCCTGCCAGTACACAAAAAGTCCTGACTGCACTGGCGGCATTATTACAGCTTGGGCCAGATTTTCGCTTTAATACCACATTGGAAAGCCATGGCACGATCAGCGATGGGGTTTTACGCGGCAATTTAATTGCACGTTTTGATGGCGACCCCACTTTAACACGCCAGCAGTTGCGTAATATGGTAGCCACACTCAGAAAATCGGGCGTAAAACAAATCGCTGGTGATTTGATTATCGATACGTCGGTGTTTGCCAGCCATGACAAAGCTCCAGGCTGGCCGTGGAACGACATGACACAGTGCTTTAGTGCGCCACCTGCGGCCGCGATTGTCGATCGTAACTGTTTTTCTGTCTCTCTTTATAGCGCACCAAATCCAGGTGACATGGCATTTATCCGAGTCGCATCTTATTACCCGGTGCAGATGTTTAGTGAAGTCCGCACCTTAGCCAAAGGTTCGCCTGATGCGCAATATTGCGAATTAGATGTGGTGCCAGGTGAATTAAACCGATTCACCCTGACCGGCTGCCTGACGCAACGTAGTGAACCGCTGCCTTTGGCCTTTGCCGTACAGAATGGGGCCAGCTACGCCGGTGCTATTTTGAAAGATGAATTGAAAAAAGCTGACATCCAAATTGATGGCAGTTTACGCCGCCAGACGACCCCTAATGCCGCTGGAACCGTGTTAGCCCAAGCTCAATCAGCGCCGTTACATGACTTGCTGAAAATCATGTTGAAAAAGTCTGACAACATGATCGCTGACACCGTATTTAGAACCATTGGTCATCAGCGTTTTGGTGTGCCGGGCACATGGCGCGCGGGGGCTGATGCAGTTCGACAGGTGTTACGGCAAAAAGCAGGTGTGGATCTGGGGAACAGTATTGTCGTGGATGGATCGGGCTTATCACGCCATAATCTTATTTCACCGGCAACCATGATGCAGGCTTTACAGTATATAGCTCAACATGATCAAGAGCTTAACTTTATCTCAATGCTGCCATTATCAGGCTACGACGGCACATTACGCTATCGTGGTGGGTTGCACGAAGCGGGTGTAGACGGCAAAGTTTCAGCTAAAACAGGGGCATTGCAAGGCGTGTACAATCTGGCCGGATTCATTACTACCGCCAGTGGGCAACGTATGGCTTTTGTGCAATTCTTATCTGGCTACGCTGTGCCACCTGAAGATCAAAAAAATCGCCGCGCGCCATTGGTGCGTTTCGAAAGCCGACTGTATAAAGACATTTATCAGAACAACTGAGAAAAATGAAACTACTGATTGTTGAAGATGATGAACTGCTACAACAAGGGATAGCCATGGCGCTGACCAGCGGGGGCTATACCTGCGACTGTGCTGGTACCGCGGCACAAGCGCAGAGTTTGTTACTCACCAGTCAGTACAGCATGGTTATTCTCGATCTCGGTTTACCGGATCAAGACGGTGCAGTCCTGTTACGTCAGTGGCGTCGCCAGCAGGTGACGCTCCCTGTGCTTATTCTCACCGCCCGTGATGCTCTTGAAGATAGGGTTGATGGGCTGGATGCTGGTGCTGACGATTACCTGATAAAACCTTTCGCTCTGGCAGAATTACTGGCTCGTGTTCGGGCGCTAATCCGCCGCTATCAAGGGCAAAGTGATAATCTGATACAGCAAGATGACCTGAGCCTTAATCTATCAACACAGCAAGTGTGTTTGCAGGGCCAGCCGTTGGAAGTCACACCGAAAGAATTTGCGATTTTGTCGCGCTTAATCATGCGTGCGGGTCAAACCGTCAATCGTGAGTTATTACAACAGGATCTGTATACCTGGAATGACGATCTCGGCTCCAATACGCTGGAAGTACATATCCACAATCTGCGGCGTAAATTGGGCAAAGATCGTATCCGGACAATACGGGGCATTGGCTATCGGCTGGAAGCTCTATCATGATCAGTATGCGGCGTCGCCTCATCCTAATGCTGGCATTAATATTATTAATAACCCAGTTGATCAGTGCATTTTGGTTGTGGCATGAAAGCCAAGAACAAATCAGCTTTCTGGTTGATGAAACGCTGAGCGCCAAAGTGCGTAATGAACGGGTGGATACCGAAATCGCCGAGGCCATAGCCTCACTGCTTGCACCGTCACTCATCATGATGGCGATTACCCTGCTGCTCTCTTTCTGGGCCATCAGTTGGATTATTCGACCGCTGGATCAATTACAGCAGAAATTGGCTGAGCGCTCCGCAGATAACCTGACCCCTGTTGTCGTCAATAGTGACATGCAAGAAATTGTCTCTGTGACATCTACCCTTAATCAATTGTTATCCCGGCTCTCTAATACCATCGCGCAAGAGCGCCTGTTTACTGCCGATGCCGCACACGAGCTGCGCACCCCTCTTGCCGGTATTCGACTGCATCTTGAGTTGATGGAACAGCAAGGTATTGCTGAAAGTAAGCCGCTTATCGGCCGAATTGATTTATTAATGCACACTATTGAACAACTCTTGATGCTGTCGAGGGCCGGCCAGAATTTTGCTAGTGGCCTTTATCAAACATTGAATTGGATAGAAAACGTGGTGCAACCACTGAAAGAAGAGCTGGAGGAAATGTGCGCTCAGCGCCAGCAAACTCTACAATGGGAACTTCCCGCTGATGCTCAGACCCAGGGCGATGCCACATTGCTGCGTTTGATGCTGCGTAATCTGGTTGAAAATGCACATCGCTACAGCCCGGTCGGCAGTCAAATTTCAGTCAAACTCTCTTCTGAAGCACAAGGCACCCTATTGCAAGTCATGGATGAAGGGCCAGGAATAAAGCAGGAGCAGGCGGGTGAACTGACGCAGGCATTTCGTCGCATGGATCAGCGCTACGGCGGCAGCGGCTTAGGGCTAAATATTGTGATCCGAATTACGCAACTTCACCAAGGAAGACTCACGCTAGAGAATCGCTCTGACCGCTCTGGCTTAATAGCCCAATGTTGGATACCGGCGACCACACACAGCTAAACGAGTTGACTAATACCAGCGTTCCTCTTGCAAACAAAAGGGCCACCACGAATGGCAGCCCTTCTCACACAACAACCGGAAACTTAACGTTCGTAGATAAACTCTACACCGTCATCGTCTTCTTCATCCCAATCGTCGTCATCTTCTGATTCAGCTTCCACTTCAGCCAGTTGTTCACGATGATAATCGTCCCACATGAATTCAACTTTTTCTGGCGTGCTTTCAGCAATAGCCATCGCTTTTGGTTGCGAGTTCAGGAAGTTCATTACATCCCAGCATAAGGCGTTCACGTTATCGCGATTCGCAGCCGAGATCATATAATACTTATCTTCCCATCCCAGAGCTTCTACGATGGCCTTAGCGCGTGTTTCAGCTTCTTCCGGCCCTACCAGGTCAATCTTGTTGAACACCAGCCAGCGAGGCTTCTGGGCAAGGTTTTCGCTGTATTGTTGTAGCTCATTAATAATGATTTTGGCGTTTTCCACCGGATCAGATTCATCGATCGGAGCCAAATCCACTAAATGCAACAGTACGCGGCAACGTTCCAAATGTTTGAGGAAACGAATACCTAAACCCGCACCATCGGAAGCGCCTTCAATCAGGCCAGGGATATCAGCCACCACAAAGCTCTGCTCGTGATCCATACGAACCACACCCAGACTTGGGATCAGCGTGGTAAATGGATAATCAGCAACTTTTGGTTTAGCAGCAGAAACAGCGCGAATAAAGGTTGATTTACCGGCATTAGGTAAACCCAACATGCCAACGTCTGCCAGTAACAGCAGTTCCAGCAACAGCTCACGAGTTTCGCCTTCCGTCCCCATAGTTTTCTGACGAGGAGCGCGGTTGACCGAAGATTTGAAACGGGTATTACCCAATCCGTGGAAACCGCCTTTGGCGACCATCAAGCGCTGACCGTGGCGAGTCATATCGCCAACAATCTCACCGGTGCCTTGATCCAGTACACGAGTACCAACAGGGACTTTAATGGTGATGTCTTTACCGCGTTTACCGGTACAGTCACGGCTCTGCCCATTCTCACCGCGCTCAGCACGGAAAGATTTCACAAAACGGTAGTCAATCAAGGTGTTGAGGTTTTCATCAGCCAGCAGGTAAATATCACCACCGTCACCACCATCACCACCGTCAGGGCCACCATTAGGAATATATTTCTCGCGACGGAAACTGACACAACCGTTACCGCCGTCACCCGCTACAACCAAAATGGTAGCTTCATCTACAAACTTCATTTACTTTCTCCGTAAATCATTCCCGAGCTGCTATTTTTGCGCAGCAACCCGATTTATTTCTGTCCGACGTGGCCACCAACGGTGCCCAATTGCGGAAAACATTGCACCTGCCACCACCACGAATGCGCCTACGTATCCCACAAAGTTGAGAGATGGTGCGGCGAACATATCTGGCCAGGCCAGCGCTAATAAAATTGAAAAAAACAAGGTAAACAGCGGCGTCAATGTGACGAGTGCGCTTACCTGCGCAGCCTGCCAGCGCGCCATGGCTTCAGCCAAAGCACCATAACCAACCAGGGTATTAACCCCACAAAACAGTAAACAGGCAAACTGCCACCCATTTAGCTGAAAAATAACGGCGGGCTTTGCTAATGGGAATAATGCGATTGCACATAAAGTGTACAACAATAATAAGATTTGTTGCGATGCCATACGCCTTAATAGCACCTTCTGGGCAACACCATAGCTAACCCAGACAACCGCTGCACAGACACCCAATGCCACACCAAGCGTGTAATCCGTCAAACGGGTAAAGATTTCATGCAAACTGGTGTTAAAAAATAACAACAGCCCACAAATCAGCATACCCGCACCGATAACCTGGGTGATACGCATCCGCTCTTTTAAAATCAGCACACTGGCAACCATCATCCCGACCGGCGAGAGTTGCCCGATAACCTGAGATGTGGTCGGACTAAGATATTGTAATGATGAGCTGAAGAAGATGAAATTCCCCAGCAAGCCACAAGTCGCAACTATCAGTAATACTAGCCAGCGACGTTGGCGAAAAAGTTTAAGAGAGGGCAACTGACGGCGTGAAGCCAGAATAATCCCCAAGCCGATAGCCGCCATCATAAAGCGATACCAAACAATGGTATACGGTTCCATGACCTCAAGCACTTGCTTCATTGCAATCGGCAAGGCACCCCAGAATACGGCAGTGGTTAGTGCCAAAAAAATACCTAAACCAGCTTGCTGCTTCGTATCCATTTTTTACCAGGGGGGTTAACCCAGAAATGTAAAAAGCCCCGCAACGAAATTGCAGGGCTTACATCTATTTACAGGACGCGAAAAACTTATTCAGCTTCGATGCTGATAAATTTACGGTTTTTCGGGCCTTTAACTTCGAACTTGACTTTACCGTCAGCCAAAGCAAACAGAGTATGGTCTTTGCCGCAACCTACGTTGATGCCTGCATGGAACTTAGTGCCACGCTGACGAACGATAATGCTGCCTGCCAGAACTGCTTCGCCGCCAAAACGTTTTACGCCAAGACGTTTACTTTCGGAGTCACGACCGTTACGAGTCGAGCCACCAGCCTTTTTATGTGCCATTTATCCGCTCTCCTAAATCTTAAGCGCTGATGCCGGTGATTTTAACATCAGTGAACCACTGACGATGACCTTGCTGCTTACGATAATGCTTACGACGACGGAATTTAACAATCTTAATCTTCTCGCCACGACCGTGAGCAATTACTTCAGCCTTGATCTTGCCACCATCGACTAAAGGAGCGCCGATATTGATTTCTTCACCGTTAGCAATCATCAGAACTTGGTCAAACTCAACAGTTTCACCAGTTGCGATGTCCAGCTTTTCCAGGCGAATGGTTTGACCTTCGCTTACTCGGTGTTGTTTACCACCACTTTGGAAAACCGCGTACATATAAAACTCCGCTTTCCGCACACTCCACTTTTGTAGTCCAGAGCGCACTATAAATATTCACAATAGGGCGCGAATTCTACGCAAAAATGTAGTGAATGACAAGTATATAATCAGCCCAAGAGAAGAAAAAAAGCACAGTTTATTACATCTCGTTTATTTGATGGATTTTTCAAGTACAATCATAGTCTCAGGGAACGTCATGTAATAATGTGGGCGGTAATCTCATCGCAGTTAAAGAGAAAAACAGCTGAATATAACAATGAACCTAGAAAAGATTATCGACTTAACCGCGCCAGATATGGCGGCTGTAAACACAACAATTCTCGATCAATTGAACTCTGATGTTGTTCTCATCAATCAATTGGGCCATTACATCATCAGTGGCGGTGGGAAACGTATCCGTCCAATGATTGCAGTTTTGGTGGCTCGCGCACTTGGCTATCAAGGCACTAAACATATCACGGTCGCGGCATTGATTGAATTTATCCATACAGCGACGCTGCTGCATGATGATGTCGTCGATGAATCAGATATGCGCCGTGGTAAAGCTACGGCCAATGCCGCCTTTGGTAATGCTGCCAGTGTATTGGTGGGCGATTATATCTATACGCGTTCATTCCAGATGATGACCAGCCTTGAATCGCTGCGTGTTCTTACATTGATGTCAGCCGCAACCAACGTGATTGCGGAAGGTGAAGTCTTGCAGTTAATGAACTGCAATAATCCTGACATCACTGAAGAAAACTATATGCAGGTCATCTATAGCAAGACTGCTCGCTTGTTCGAAGCCGCTTCGCAGTCAGCTGCTGTTTTGTCCGATGCGACTGAAGAGCAGGAACTTGCCTTACAGAATTACGGTCGCTATCTGGGAACAGCTTTTCAGCTTATTGATGACCTGCTGGATTACAGTTCAGATGGCACCACTTTGGGTAAAAATACCGGTGATGATCTGAACGAGGGCAAGCCAACTCTCCCTTTACTGCATGCAATGCACAATGGAACGCCAGAGCAAGCCGCAATGATTCGGCAAGCCATTGAAGAAGGTAATGGCCGCCATTTACTCGAACCTGTATTAACTGCAATGCAGCAGTGTGGCTCACTGGATTATACTCGCCAGCGTGCTGAAGAAGAGGCAGACAAAGCCATTGCTGCTTTGCAGGTTCTCCCTGAAAGCGATTATCGCCTGGCTTTAGAAGGTTTGGCGCACATTGCCGTACAACGTTCGTTTTAAGAAATTATTTGGAAACTCCGGAGTCATTGCCGGAGTTATCCATTGGCAACAAACCCTGCACTAATCCGTCATCAACCGCTCTATCAAGCTTTTAGCGCCCTCACGAAAAATAAACGTAATGACTTGCTCACGTTCAGCCTCAGTAAAGTGATAATAGGCCTCAACCCATAGCACCAGCGGGTCCTGTCGCGTTGTCGTATATTGAGCCGGTTCCTCCCTTAACTGTAATAAATTCAGTATGGTGGGAGGTAAACTTTCAATATGATACTCGACAGCCTTGCCTTGAACACCACGGCGACGGCGCTGTTCCCATCCCTCACGTTTAGCCATGAGGTTAACCCCTTGTGGTGATGACGGTAGCCCATCAAGACCGGCCAATTCCTTAGCGGCAAACCACTCTTTTTTCATGGTGTTGCTTCCTAATATGCGTTACGACACAAAAAAGGAATATTTAGAAAACATTTAAAATCTTTCAGAAAATAAATGTTAGAATGCTTCTAAATGATTACTTTCTGTTCACCGTACGATTAACAATGTACCGTTATTTATATCACTAACACGCCAGCGGCTTAGAAAAAAAAAGGATTAAAGATGATTTTAAGGAAATCTGATTGGCACCCAGCTGACATCATTGCAGCACTACGTAAGAAAGACACCACTCTGGCAGCAGTCTCTCGAAAAGCAGGTTTAAGCTCATCCACGCTTGCTAATGCGCTAACTCGGCCTTGGCCTAAGGGGGAATGGTTGATTGCGGAATGCCTGGAAATTCATCCATCCGAAATTTGGCCAACACGCTATTTTGACTCAAAAACCGGTGCACTCCTCGACCGAAAAGTCAGGATACGACAGCCTATAACTGAAGAATAAAAAACCGCCAATAAACTGCATCGGCGGTTGATGGTGTTATTCAAGGGGCTGCTTTAGCCCCTATTACACGAGTTTATTTGACGAACTGCTCGCCTAACTCAATATCTTTATGCAGAACATCTAGCATGCTTTCTAGTGCTTGCTGTTCAAAAGCACTCAGTTTGCCGATATCTTTCCGTTCTGCTACGCCATCTTTACCCAATAGGATTGGCTGAGCAAAGAAGCGGGCATACTTGCCGTCACCTTCAACGTAAGAACATTCCACAACATTGCTTTCACCTTGCAAAGCGCGAACCAGAGAAAGACCAAAACGTGCAGCAGCTTGCCCCATAGACAGAGTCGCTGACCCGCCACCGGCTTTTGCTTCGACAACTTCAGTACCCGCATTCTGGATACGCTTAGTCAGATCAATAACTTCCTGTTCTGTAAAGCTGATACCTGGAATTTGTGAAAGCAATGGCAGGATGGTCACACCTGAATGGCCGCCAATAACTGGCACTTCGATATCCTGAGGTTGCTTACCTTTCAGCTCAGCAACAAAGGTGTTGGAGCGGATGGTATCCAGTGTGGTAATACCGAATAATTTGTTTTTATCGTAAACACCGGCTTTTTTCAGCACTTCAGCCGCAATAGCAACAGTTGTATTAACTGGATTAGTAATGATGCCGATTAATGCTTTCGGGCAAGTACGCGCGATTTGCTCAACCAGATTACGAACGATACCCGCGTTCACATTGAACAAATCTGAACGATCCATTCCGGGTTTACGTGCAACCCCCGCAGAGATCAGAACAATATCTGCTTCCTGGAGTGCTGGGGTAGCATCTTCGCCGCTGAAACCTTTAATTTTAACAGCAGTTGGGATATGGCTCAGATCAACCGCAACACCAGGAGTCACTGGCGCGATATCATATAATGAGAGTTCTGAACCTGAAGGAAGCTGGGTCTTGAGTAGAAGAGCGAGGGCCTGGCCGATACCACCAGCGGCACCGAGAACTGCAACTTTCATCCTATACTCCTTATTATATTTAATTTAAATTTGCCGTGAATTCATCTATTTACGAACCTTAATTTATTGCGATTTTAAACACAATCTATTAACAGTCAGATTGAGATATCACGCATCAAAAAGGCGCATAAGGTTTGTCTATTTTAGAGTAAATCGCTTATTCATTAATGATATAGCGCACATTATTCTAAAATTATCTGGCGTATTCATGACAGGTTAATCGGCGGTTACATTACACCCTTCCTTTACATCAAAACAACATCATTTTAATAACATTTTAGCTACTCAGTAGAAATGTTAAAAAAAGCTGATTTAGCATAATCCTAACAATCAGATAGTGTTAGAATTCTAGTGCACCTTGATATCAGTGCTTTTATCACCAATACTTCTTAGTCATGTTGAATAAAAATTCATTTATATGCATAATAATCCTATTCACTATTGACTGTTCAGGGCATAAAAAATGCGTAATCCCGCCAAACAAGAAGATCTTATCAAAGCGTTTAAGGCGTTATTGAAAGAAGAGAAATTCAGTTCTCAAGGTGAAATTGTTTTGGCCTTGCAGGAAGAAGGCTTTGAAAATATTAACCAGTCCAAAGTTTCGCGCATGTTGACCAAATTTGGTGCGGTCAGAACGCGTAATGCAAAAATGGAGATGGTTTATTGCTTACCAGCTGAATTAGGGGTTCCGACAACCAGTAGCCCACTTAAGAACCTGGTATTGGATGTCGATTATAACAATTCGGTGGTGGTGATTAACACCAGCCCAGGTGCGGCCCAGTTAATCGCGCGCCTACTGGACTCATTAGGTAAAGCAGAAGGTATTCTAGGCAGTATTGCGGGTGATGATACTATTTTTACCACGCCTGCCAGAGGTTTCACCGTCGAACAGTTACACGAGGCTATCCTCCGTTTGTTCGAACAAGAGCTTTAATTCTCCGCGAATCTATAGATGCGGCCTTATATGCCGCATTCTTTCATTTGATACACATCTACCCTATCCGCCCTGAAAAACCTCGTCACAAACAGGGTATCAAACTGCCTTTTCCATATTAATATCACCCAATACCCCTGTTTTTATTCTATTTATGGTCAAAATCACCATACCCTTTCGCACTTTTAGTCAAAAACACTTATCACATTGAAAAATTACAATTTTTTCTTAAAACTACTGTTTTTTAATCAATTTTTATTCCTTTTCGTTCTTAAAAAGTAATAACTCACGATAAAGTGACGATAAATATTATTAGCGAGCTATTAATATTCTTGGTTACTAGATG
>NZ_CACVAD010000045.1 GCF_902726545.1 Yersinia artesiana
ATTTATGGTAGATATATCACAATCAACATGAAATTATAATTTAATCTCATTCAAATAAATTATTAAACCGGTTTTATTTATTATAGATAGCAGGGTAATAACATAACCAAATGAAAAACATAACCTAAAACAAAATAAACTTTCCAAAGCACAGTCATTACAATTAAAAGCAGCAAAACGATAAGTTACAGATAAAGTCAATCATGACAGCAAAAAAATAAATACCATTTTAAATTAATAGAATAATTAATTATTTAAATATTAAATGTGTGATTTTAATTGTTATAAATACGATATTTAATAGTCATTAAAATAATAAAAACCCCGTATTGCTTAACGGGGTTACTGTATTTTCATTCACATGACTATCACGTTGAGCTATGAATAATCTTTGCTATCCATTCTGTCTAATACGAGCAATCAAATCATCAATGCTATCTATGCATGGCGCTGCCAAAATCAAAGTACGCCCTAAACTCAAAGCATGCCGCTGGCATGCCCGGCGCATCTCATCATCAGCGATACTATCCAGATCAGCCACATGGGCCAACCCAATGGTGCGTCGGATCAATTCACTACTACAATATCCCACCGCATCTTGCCAAACCTGCTGTAAAAATAGCTGGGCGTAACCCGCCGTTGCCAGCGCTGAGTCTTGTGTTTTTTCCTCGCTTAATGCCAGAAAACGGTGGGCGAAGGTTTCCCATAAGATATGAATATCTTTCAATCGCTGCTCGCGGCCCGCCGCTGCGTCCCTTGGGCCAGCTAACCCCGGCAAACCACAGTAGTTGAGCAGTAAATTACCCAGTGCGGTGCCCACATCAAAACCGATCGGGCCATAGAAACCAAACTCGGCATCAATGGCTTTCAGCCGCCCCTCGGCAACAAAAATGGAACCGCTGTGAATATCACCGTGCAGTAATGCTTCGGCTTTGCTCAGAAAACGGTGCTTTAACGAAGCGACAGCCAACTTGAGCGCATCATCCTGACGTAATGCCAGCACGTCTGGCAATAATGCCGGATCGAAATTATTACGCTCATGATCGATGTAAGGGTCAGTAAAGAACAGATCCTCAGTGATTTGGCATAATTCTGGGTTGGTATAGCGGCTGACTGCGGCCTTTTTAGTTTGGGCCGACTGATAAAAATCGGAGGTATGGAATAAGGTTTGCGCTAAATACTCAGCCAATTGTCCCGCCGCTTGCGGATAGTATTTTCCCTTAACCAATTCACTGCGCCAGATTTCGTGATCAGATAAGTCCTCCTGAACCATCACCGCCAGCTCGGCATCGTGATGCAGAACATTAACCGTATGTTGTGGGCAAAATTGGCTGTGGGTTAACAGAGTTTCTGCTTCAATTCTGGCGCGATCCAGGGTCAGCGGCCAAGACTCTCCCACACAACGCACATAAGGCAGTGCTTGTTTAACAATCACCCGACTAATCCCGGCAGCATCACGGATTTTAAATACCAGGTTGAGATTGCCATCGCCAATCTCATCGGCAGTGACTAAAGATTGCGGGTCAGCGACCTGACCAAATTGGCGAGCATATTCAACGGCATCCGCAGCAGTAAATGTATGGTAGCGCGACATCTTCAACCTCATTATTCTTTATCTGATTCTGATTCCTCACCGCCAATCATTTGCTTAGCCGTGAAATTATTCCCTGTTTGAGCAAAAAAAATCCGTATTTAGGCGTAAAACCATATAGACGTCTACACATCCGTAAGATATGTTGGCAGAATAAGAAACCAGATGCAATAACGCAACATGGATTTAACTGACAATGCAGACGCTTAACACGCTTGATTTACAAACAACCAGCTTAAAGATTGTTGATGGGAAGCTGTGGATACTTGACCAGCAGGCCTTGCCGCAGCGCCAAGAGTGGCTATCTGCCGATACGGTGGAATTGCTGATTGAACATATTCAAGCGCTGCGCGTACGCGGCGCACCATTGATTGGCTTATCAGCCAGCCTGCTATTAGCTTTGTTGGCAGAGCGCGGTTTGCCGCAGGCCCCACTGGAACAAGCACTGATTGCGCTGCGAGAATCACGCCCAACCGCAGTGAATTTAATGAATAATCTGGCGCGGATGCAGCAGGCGTTATTGCAAGCCAATTGGGTCGAAGCCATGACTCACGAAGCATTGCGTCTGGTAGAGGAAGACCGCGAGTTATGTGAGCGCATTGCCCAGCATGGGGTGCAATTGGTTAAGCCTGGCAGCAACTTACTCACCCACTGCAACACCGGCGGGCTAGCCACTGCGGGCATTGGTACGGCTATCGGCGTGCTACTGAAAGCGCATCAGCAAGGTAAGATCAAGCAGGTGTGGGTAGATGAAACCCGCCCATTGTTACAAGGTGGTCGCTTAACAGCCTGGGAGCTAGGTGAATTAGGTATTCCCTATCAATTAATTTGTGATTCGATGGCGGCCAGCCTGATGGCTCAGGGCCGAGTCGATGCTATCTGGGTGGGCGCTGATCGCATTGCGGCGAATGGTGATGTCGCGAATAAAATTGGTACCTACAGTTTGGCCGTATTGGCGCATTATCACCGCATTCCATTCTACGTAGCGGCCCCACATACCACTCATGATCCTGACTGCCCGAATGGCGCGGCCATCCCCATAGAGCAACGGGATGCCAGCGAAGTCAAAGGGGTATCTGGCGGTTTCGGTCATTGCCAATGGGCACCAGAAGATGCGCCGGTGTATAACCCGGCGTTTGATGTTACCCCAGCCGCATTAATCAGTGGCTGGGTGCTAGACAGCGGTGTTATCACACCAGAACAAGTAGCCGCAGGATTCTTCCAGCCAAAGAATTAGCCGTATTTGAAATATTATCCTGTCAACAATATTGATAAGCGGGGAAATGTACCAGATGGGTCGTAGCGGCGTGCGCCGCCGGAGCGCCCATCGGTGCAGTCACCCCGCCAGCCCCGGTGTTAACTAATATAGGTTTTGTATTTTAGTCTAAGCGCGGATAGGCATCGGCTATCTTATCGCCGGTAAAACGCGCCACCCAACCCTCTGGATTATCAAATACCCGAATAGCGGTAAAATTCGGTTTAGAGCCCATATCAAACCAATGCGGCGTATCGGCCGGAACTGACAGCAAGTCATTCTTTTCGCAAAGAATTTGGTAAATTTTATCATTGAGATGCAAGCAAAATAACCCGGTTCCTTCGACGAAGAAACGCACTTCATCTTCACCGTGGGTATGTTCTGATAAGAATTTCTCGCGCAATACTTCACGCTGCTCATTATCAGGACGCATACTGATCACATCCCAGCTCTGATAGCCCTTTTCCGCTACCAACCGGTCAATTTCATGCTGATATGCTGCAATCACGGCCTCCGGTTGTGGGTTCTCGCCCAGTTCGCGATCCGCCTGCCAGCGCTCAAATCTTACGCCAATCGCGGTCAATTGCTGTTGAATTTCCTCAGCATCGCAGCTTTGCCACAGCGGCTGTTCTGGCTGCTCATCACTAAAAATGGTTAATCCGCTCATGCTGTAAAGCCCTCTATGTCTATTTCATCAAAACGGCTGACTTGGGGATGACGGCTTTCGCTGTCGGGAAGATCTCGAATCAACTGACAAGTCTGCCAACCGGCAAGCTGTGCGGCATCCAATTCCTGGCGGATATCAGATAAAAACAGCAATGCTTGCGGGGCAATAGCCAACTGATTGGCAATGTTTTGGTAAGCGCTAACTTCGCGCTTTGCCCCAACATGGGTATCAAAATAACCACTGAATAATGGCTGTAAATCACCTGCATCACTGTAACCAAACAATAATTTCTGAGCATCAACCGAACCGGATGAATAGACATACAACTTCAGCCCTTGCTGTTGCCAATCAGCCAGTTGCGGCGCAACATCAGGGTACAGATGGCCACGAAAATCACCTTGCAGATAACCGCTGCGCCAAATAATGCCCTGAATGGCTTTTAGCGCAGTAGATTTGCGGTCTTCATCCATAAAACCGTGCAATGTAGTAATCAGAGTTTCAATATCTGCATCCGGTTGTTCAATCTCGCGTCGCAAGCTGAGCAATGCGTTCGCAACCTCTTCATCCTGCTGATGTTGACGTAAAAAAGGCGTCAGCCGCTCACGGGCATAGGGAAACAACACTTGGTGGACAAAGCGGATGTCGGTGGTGGTGCCTTCAATATCGGTCACTATTGCCTGAATCATTTTGCCCCCACGTTAAAATTGGCATCCAACAGACGGCGTTGTAGTTCACACTGGAACAAAAACTCCAGCCCTTCCAAATGACGGCGGGCTTCAGACACACTATTTCCCCAACAATACAAACCATGGCCACGGACTAAAAAGCCATAACGTAATGGATGATTATCAGCCAGCGCGGCAACTCGCTGTGCCAAGGCCGGGATATCCTGATCATTATCGAAGATGGGGATCACCACGCTATCCAGATGGCTGCGTTGCCCCGAGAGGGATTTCTGCATCTCGTAGCCGTGCAATACCAACTCATTGCTACGCTCGACGCGCGATAGCACCGTAGCATTCACCGAGTGAGTATGTAATACCGCATTGATTTCAGGGTACAGCCGATAAAGCAGGGTATGCAGGCCCGTTTCCGCTGACGGGGTACGCCCGCTGGGAACATGGTTATTGGCCGTCTCCACCAGCAAAAAATCATCCGCAGTCAAACTCCCTTTATCTTTGCCCGACTCCGTAACCAAACATTGAGCGGAATCCAGTCGCAGGGACATATTGCCGCCGGTCGCTGGGCACCAGCCCTTCTCGCCAATCCAGTGGCAGGCGGCTAGCAGCGCGCCGAGTTGTACATTTTCTGTCATTGCATATCCCTGTTGTGGTGTTGATGTGCTGTGGCATGCTGCCACTGCAATCGGCATGACGACATTTGTTAGCGCAAAAAAATCATTAGCACAATTTTATCTATGCTTAGCCAATTTTGTCATTTAGCCGTTTAAACATCTAAGCGTCTTGATTGCCAAATCTTAACATCGTGTTATATTGACAGCAACATACAGCGCCAGGAGTATTCACCTGCCATGAGCACTTTATCTTTTATTCCAGACAGTAAATTACCCGCACAGGGCACCACAATCTTTACGCAAATGAGTGCATTGGCGCAAAAACATCAAGCAATTAACCTGTCACAAGGCTTCCCTGATTTTGATGGCCCAGATTATTTAAAACAACGATTAGCCTATCATGTTAGTCAGGGCGCAAACCAATATGCCCCAATGACCGGCGTCGCACCGCTACGCACCGCCATCGCCGAGAAAACAGCTAAAATCTATGGCTGGAAACCCGATGCCGATAGCGAAGTCACTGTCACCACCGGTGCCAGCGAAGCTCTCTTTGCCGCCATTACCGCGCTGGTTCGCCCAGGTGACGAAGTTATTTGCTTCGATCCCAGCTATGACAGTTATGCCCCAGTGGTTAAATTGGCCGGCGGCATACTCAAACGCATTGCGCTTAAACCTCCCGCATTCAACACCGACTGGGCTGAGTTTGCTGATTTGATATCTGAACGCACCCGATTGGTGATTGTGAATACGCCACATAACCCCTCGGCGACAGTTTGGCGCGCAGCAGATTTTGAACAATTGTGGCAAGTGATTGCTGAGCGCAATATTTATGTTCTCAGTGACGAAGTATACGAACACATCTGTTTCAGTGCGGCAGGTCATGCCAGTGTGTTGGCCCATCCACAATTGCGCCAGCGGGCTATTGCCGTCTCCTCTTTCGGCAAAACTTTTCATATGACCGGCTGGAAAGCAGGTTATTGCATCGCCCCCGCAGCGATCAGTGCCGAAGTGCGCAAAATTCACCAATATTTGACATTTTCGGTGTGTACTCCAGTCCAGTTAGCACTGGCGGACATGCTGAATAGCGAACCGGAACATTGGCAACAATTGCCGGAATTCTACCGCGCGCGCCGCGATCGATTCGTCAATGCGCTGTCAGCCAGCCGATTCAACATTCTGCCCAGCGAAGGAACCTACTTCTTGTTGGCCGACTACAGCGCTATTTCTGATCTCGACGATGTTGAGTTCTGCAAATGGCTCACCGAACACGTAGGTGTCGCCGCCATACCTTTATCAGTATTCTGCGCAGGCCCATTCCCCCATAAATTAATCCGGTTGTGCTTCGCCAA
Organism: Yersinia artesiana; assembly: GCF_902726545.1. GTDB lineage: Bacteria > Pseudomonadota > Gammaproteobacteria > Enterobacterales > Enterobacteriaceae > Yersinia > Yersinia artesiana. The sequence continues at coordinate 6,157 of NZ_CACVAD010000045.1, forward strand.
ACAGGATGCCACGCTGGATGCTGCTGCGGAGCGATTGTGTCAACTTTAAAACTAACTCTGCTGCAACAACCGCTGGTGTGGCTGGATGCTCAGGCGAATCTACGCCACTTTGACATGTTGCTGGAATCCATACAGCAGCGTGATGTGATTGTATTGCCGGAAATGTTTACCACCGGTTTCGCGATGAATGCCGCTGAAAATGCATTGCCAGAAACTGAGGTTATTGATTGGTTACGCCACTGGTCGGTGCGCACCAATGCCCTGATTGGCGGCAGCGTAGCTCTGAATACCCCTGACGGCGCGGTTAACCGTTTTCTGTTGGTGCAGCCAGATGGGACAATCCATCACTATGACAAACGCCACTTATTCCGTATGGCTGGTGAGCACCATCACTACCTGGCGGGTAAAGAGCGTAAAGTTGTTGAGTGGCGCGGCTGGCGAATTCTGCCGCAAGTCTGTTATGACCTGCGCTTTCCAGTGTGGTCGCGCAATCAGCAAGATTATGATTTAGCGCTGTATGTCGCTAACTGGCCTGCCGCCCGCGCTAAACATTGGCAAACGCTACTGGCGGCGCGAGCAATAGAAAATCAGGCTTATGTCGCCGGCTGCAATCGGGTTGGTGATGATGATAATGGCCATCATTATCAGGGTGATAGTGTGATTTTGGATGCCCAGGGTGAGATTCTGACCCAGGCAGAACTGGGGCAAGCGGCGCGACTGGATGCGGAGTTGTCTCTAGAAACTTTACAAGCCTATCGGGAAAGGTTTCCGGCTTTCCACGATACCGATAAGTTTTTGTTGTTGTAAATGCGGAACGATGGGGAGCAGGCGACAAAACGACTCCCCAAATACGTTTAACTTAGCGCCCACGACAACACCGTTTCCAGATAAGCCTGAATCCCCATTGCCACATCACTGCAAGTCACTGATTCATCGGGATGATGACTGATCCCGCCTTTGCAGCGCACAAATAACATCCCGACCGGCCAACACTCCGCCACTGCAATGGCGTCATGACCTGCGCCGCTGGGCAGCGCTAATGAGCGCCCCTGCACCCGACTCACACTGGCACTAATGTGTTGCTGCAAATTATCATCACAGCCAGTTGCATTGATATGGTAAAACTCTTGCGCTGCAAAAGTCAGACCACGGCGCGCCGCTATCACCTCAGCTTGCGCCAATAAATCGGCCAATAACTTGCTGACACTACTGTCCTGCGGGCCTCGAATATCCAGAGTCAGCTTCACCTCCCCCGCAATCACATTCACCGCACCGGGCAAACAGGTCAGAGCCCCCACCGTCGCCACCAAATGCTCGCCATAACTCTCGGCTAGCCGCTCAACGGAACACATCCATTCAGCAGCACCGGCTAATGCATCCTGCCGCTGCCCCATTGGCACGGTACCGGCATGACCTGCCAGCCCGGTAAAGTGGCAATTCAGACGACGAGCACCATTAATCGCGCTCACCACGCCCAATGCCAAACCGGCCTGTTCCAAACACGGCCCTTGCTCAATATGCAATTCAAGATAGGCACAGAAATCGCGGGTTGCCCGCTGCGCCTGTGCAACCGCCATCGGATCGAGGCCGACATTCGCCATCGCCTGCGCCACACTGACCCCCTCGGCATCGGTTTTACTCAACCAATCTGCGGGCCAACGACCGGTAATCCCTTTACTGCCGAGCAACGTGATGCCAAACCGCGTCCCTTCTTCGTCGGCAAAACCAATCACCTCAATGGCAACCGGTAAGCGCCGCTGCTGGCGATGCAAGTACCCCACCACCTCCAGCGCACTTAATACTCCCAACATGCCATCATAACGGCCGGCATTGCGCACTGTATCAAGATGAGAACCCAGTAATATGGCTGGTGCATCGGATTGCAAACCCTCATAACGGCCACAGATATTTCCGACAGGATCCTGCCAAACCTGCATGCCAACCGCCCGCATCCATTCCCCCACTTGCTGATTTGCCCGCAAATGCTCAGGAGACAAATACACTCGCGTCAGCATATCGGGGGACTCACTGATTGCCGCCAGCACATCACAACGGGCTAATACCCGTAATGCGGCTTGCTCTGCCTCGGCATCAGGCAGGGTAACGGCCATCAGTTTTGTTCAACCTGATAGACACCCCACGCCGCTTGCAGCCCAGCGCCCTGAACAGTGACAAACCCTAACCGGTTCAACACCGCTTCAAGAGCTACCAGTGTTTGCATCACACAATCTTTACGGGCGTTATACCCCATCGTGCCTATACGCCAAATTTTGCCATTCAGCGGCCCAAATGAAGTACCTATCTCAATACCAAAATCATTCAACATCAATTGCCTAACTTGTTCACCGTGGATCCCCGCCGGAATGACCACGCCCAACACATTGTTCATGCGATACTTCAGGTCACCGAAAACGGCAAGCCCCATGCCTTGAATCCCCGCCAGCAATGCAGCGCCGTGCAAGGCATGACGCGCAATGCCGTTATCCAAACCTTCTTCCAGCATCACCCGCGCACATTCTCGGGCGGCGAACAACATGCTGGTCGCCTCAGTATGATGATTCAGGCGCTCCGGCCCCCAATAATCCATGATCATGCCCAGATCAAAGTAATTGGAATAGATCATCTCTTCATCGCCATCAGCATGATCCGCCGTGCGGATCCCCTGCTCAATACATTTGCGACGCCGAATTTGTTCAGCAAATCGTGGACTCAGCGTCACCGGAGAACTGCCCGATGGCCCACCGAGGCACTTTTGTAGCCCAGCCGAGACTGCATCCAGCCCCCATGCATCTGTTTCCAATACATTTCCACCTAATGATGCCGTGGCGTCGGTATAAAATAGCACGTGATGACGGCGGCAAATTTCGCCCAGTTCGACCAGCGGTTGCAACATGGTGGTTGAGGTGTCGCCCTGCACCGTCAACAATAGGCGCGGGCGCACTTTCTTGATGGCATCCTCAATCATATCCGGTGTGAATACTTCGCCCCACGGCACTTCAATAACATGGACTTCGGCACGGCAACGCCGGGCAATTTCACATAACAAATGGCCGAAACGACCAAAAACCGGCACCAGCACTTTATCGCCCGGTCGAATGGATGACAGCAAAACGGCCTCGATACCGGCACGGGAAGTGCCATCAATCAACATCGTCCACTGATTTTCAGTACGGAAAACACCACGATACAGCGCCATCACCTGATTCATATAATCCGTCATCGCCGGATCATATTGCCCGATCAACTGGCTCGCCATCGCGCGCAGCACCCGTGGATCGGCATTGATCGGCCCCGGCCCCATCAGCAACCGTGCTGGTGGATTAATCTGACTAAACAACGGGTTATGGTTAACTGCCGACATAGAAAATCTCCATTCTTATATGAATCAGTAAAATGTTTCCTACAAACCACGCACTGAGGATATAAATTGTTTTAATTCAGCTGTTTGTGGCTGAGCAAATAACGCACGACTTTCGCCCTGCTCCCACACCCGCCCCTGATGCATAAACACCACGCGGTCACCGACTTCACGCGCAAAATTCATCTCATGGGTTACCAGAATCAAGGTCATGCCTTCAGCAGCTAACTGCTCAAGAACTTTTAGCACTTCTCCCACCAGCTCAGGATCCAGCGCAGAGGTAATTTCATCACACAACAAGACCTTAGGTTGCATCGCCAACGCGCGGGCAATGGCCACTCGTTGCTGCTGGCCGCCAGAAAGATTGGCAGGATAATAATCCATCCGATCCGCCAGCCCGACTTTGGTCAACATCTCTGCCGCCAGGTCACGACACTCGGCAGCGCTCTTTTTCAAGACTCGGCGCGGTGCCAGCATCACATTCTCAAGTGCAGTCATATGCGGGAACAAATTGAAGTTCTGAAATACCATCCCCACTGAGCGGCTAATTTCACGCGCTTGCGAATCGCGGTTGGTCACCGTCATCCCTCCGAGTTTGATACTGCCGTCCTGATAGCCTTCCAGCCCATTCATGCAGCGCAGCAATGTGCTTTTACCTGAACCGCTACGGCCAATGATCGAAATGACTTCGCCGATCTCGATATCCAGATCTACCCCTTTCAGCACATGATTCTGGCCATAGTATTTTTGAACCTGATTAATGGTGATCAGCGGCATGGAATTTCTTCTCCAGATAATGGCTGTAACGCGACAAGGGGTAACACATCAGGAAATAGCCCAGCGCCACTAAGCCAAACACTTTAAATGGCTGATAAGTGACATTGTTTAACATAGTTCCAGCTTTGGTCAGCTCAACAAAACCGATGATGGATGCCAGCGCCGTCCCTTTGATGACTTGCACTGAAAACCCTACCGTGGGCGCAATCGCAATACGCATCGCCTGTGGCGCAATCACCCGAAATAAAGTTTGGCTGAAACTCAGGCCCAAACAGCGGGAGGCTTCCCACTGACCTTTCGGTAAAGCATCAATACTGCCGCACCAGATATCCACCAGAAAGGCACTGGTGAACAGTGTCAATGCCATCGCCGCGGCCGCCCACGGACTGACATCAATGCCCAACAGTGCCAATCCGAAGAAAGCCAAAAACAGCTGCATCAATAGCGGTGTGCCCTGAAATAGCTCGGTGTAACCGCGGACAAAACCTGTCATCCAGCGCCAACGGCTCAAGCGCATCAGCATCAGCGGCAATGTCACCAAAGTCCCGCCGAGAAAGGCGGTCAATGACAGTAACAGCGTCCAGCGAGCTGCCAGCAGCAGGTTGCGGATGATATCCCAATCAGTAAACATCATGAGGCACGGTTCCCAAAGAATCGGCGTCCAGCCGCCAACAACAACTGGCGCATCGCAATAGACAACAACAGGTACAGCAATGTGGTCACCAGATAGACCTCAAAACTGAGGAAGGTACGTGACTGAATCAGGTTGGCAGCAAATGTCAGCTCTTCAAATGACACCTGCGATACCACCGCAGAACCGAGCATCACAATAATGCATTGGCTGACCAGTGCTGGATAAATGCGCTGCAATGACGGTGGTAAAATCACCCGAAAAAATGTCTGACTGCGGCTCAAACCCAGCACTCGCCCCGCTTCCCACTGGCCTTTAGCGCTGGCCTGAATCCCGGCGCGGATAATTTCCGTGCTGTAAGCGCCTAAATTTATTGTCATCGCCAACACCGCAGCCTGCCCGGCGCTCAATTTCAACCCCAGCGCCGGTAAACCAAAAACGATGAAAAATAGCTGCACCACAAAAGGGGTATTACGCACAATTTCCACATAACCGCCCCATACCCGCCGCAAGATGACCTTATCAAGCCGAGGGTCATGACTACAGCGGATCGCCGCGCCGACAATCCCCAGAGCGATCCCACCCAAGGTTGCGATAGCTGTCAGCTCAATAGTGATCAACAAACCCGATAACAACTCAGGCAGATAAGGCCACAGAGCAGGAAAGTTCAGCTGATAGGTCATCGCCCGCTCCTGTTATGCGCCGAGATCGGCTGGTAACGGGGCTTTCAGCCATTTTTCGGACAAGCCATTCAGGGTGTTATCTTGCAAAGCTTCAACAATCAGCGCATCAACCTTGGCTTTCAGTGCCGGTTCCCCCTGGCGTAAACCGATATAACAGGGTGAATCTTTCAGCATAAATTTTGCCACAGGGGCCTGAGCGGGATTCTGACGGGCCAGGGCGCTGACCACCAAATTCCCGGTTGCCAGATAATCCACCTGCCCGGACAAATAGGCTGATAACGTGGTGTTGTTATCCTCATAACGTTTTATTTGGGCATCTTTGGGCGCTAACTCACTCAGCACCATATCTTCTACCGCCCCGCGCGTCACACCGACAGTTTTCCCGGCCAGTTGCTCTGGCTGTTGCAGCGCATCCTCTTTCGCGCCAAAAACGCCAAGGAAAAACGGCGCATACGCACGACTAAAGGCGATAGCTTTTTCCCGCTCTGGATTTTTACCCAAGCTGGAAATCACCAAATCCACTTTATCAGTTTGCAAATAGGGAACGCGGTTAGCGCTGGTCACTGGCACCAGTTGCAACTTTAGTTTCATTTTATCGGCCAGATAATGCGCCATATCGATGTCATAGCCTTGCGGCTGAAGATCCGTCCCAACGGAACCAAATGGAGGGAAATCCTGTGGAACAGCTACCCGTAACACGCCACGCTGTTGAATCTGCTCTAATTGATCAGCTAATACAGCGGGAACCTGAACCAATATCAGTGCTGCACCCAGTAATGCCAACATCCGCTTTTTCATGTTCATAGCTTATCTCCGATAACACAGTAATGAAACAATAGATTCTTAAAATCAAATCACTGAAACCATCGTTGCAACTACTGTGCCAATAAACCACCAGGATGGAAATCCCATTATTAGTGGCATCACGCTATGTAGGGAATAAATCGGAGGAATAAATCGGAGCAAGAGATTCACAAAAAAAGTGCAGAAGGATAATTTATTTGCACCATAGAGAGGCAATCAATCACAAACAATGCTAACTGAAAGGGAAGCGTGCCGTTGGGGTCGAAAGCGGCTTACGCCGCCGGAGCGCCCCTGGGTGCGATAACCCTTTCAAACACTGAAGTTAACGCTGCTCCAGCTCGCCGAAAGCGTCATACAAATCAGCTATTTGATGAATGCGCTGTCGGCCCTGCGTCAACATTTCATGCAACAATGCATTACTGAGTAAATTCGCCAAACTCATGGCAGAAGAATAGCTATCAAAAGCAGACACACTGTCGAGCGGCGTAGTTAACCGCCACTGTGCTAATGACAGCAACGACTGGGCTTGCGGCTCACAAATCAACAAGGTAGGCACACCTTGCACCTGCATTTGTAGCAAAATTTCGCGGATAACTTTCGGGCGGCGTCGGAATGCCACCACCACCACCACATCACGCGGCCCGGCATCCACTAACTCCTCCGACAATGTTTGCCCTGCTTGCGGGATTAACTGGACAGACTGACGAACCTGCAGCAATTGCTGACGCAGATGCAGTGCGACCGGATAGCTATTACGTAACCCCAACAACAAGATACGCGGTGCACGCACCAAGGCATTGATAATGTCACTAAATTGCTGGCTATCTAACTGATTTACCCAATGAGTCAGGTTTGCCATTTCCTGCTTATAATGGCGCGCCAACAAGGTATTCCCTTGCACAGCATCGCGATTATCGGTCAGCGGCATTCCGCTTTGGCGCAAGGTTCGCACCTCTTCCCGCATTTCTCGATAGCTGCTGTAACCCAGCCGTTTAAACAGGCGGCTAACCGTCGCCTTAGACACGCCACTCAGCCGCGCCAGCTCGGCGCTGTTGTAACTGATCAAATCATCAAAATGACCAAAAATAAAATCGGTAACGCGCTGCTCCTGCGGGGTTAATTGCGCATAATGCGCCCGCAAACGCTCATCAATCTGTTTCATACCCTTCTCCGGCCAATGAAACTATCGTTTCAGCATAGGCATTTTTGCGGAACATAGCACACAAGCTCTCACCGCTAATATGAGAATTTTCATTCTCCGCATAAAATTCGACATTCTGGAACGCCTCTTGCTTAGCTTCTGCCACCTCAGTTTTCTATTTCAATAAACGGGTGATAAGGAAAGCAGCAATGATCAACAGCAACATGGCACCGCAAGGAATGGCGGTTACCCCACATCATTTAGCCAGTGAAAGTGCCCTCGCTGTATTACGTGAAGGCGGCAACGCAATTGAAGCCATGGTCGCAGCAGCGGCCACCATAGCGGTGGTTTATCCACATATGAATGGATTGGGTGGCGATGGTTTCTGGCTGATTGTCCCGCCCAATGGCGATCCGATTGCCATCGATGCCAGTGGAGCCGCAGGTGAGCTGGCGACGCTTGAGCGCTACAGCGCATATCAACAGATCCCGCACCGTGGGCCGCAAGCCGCATTGACGGTTGCCGGAACTGTCGGCGGCTGGGAAGAAGCGCTGAATGTTGCTCGCGAACTCGGTGAAAATACCCTGCCACTGCGCCGCTTACTGGCAGATGCGATTACCTACGCCACACGCGGTATTCCGGTCACCCCTTCCCAAGAGGCGGCCACCCGAGCTAAATCCCATGAGCTGGCTAAATTCACCGATTTTACCGACGTTTTTATGCCACAAGGCAATATTCCAGCAGCGGGCGAACGCTTTGTTCAGCCGCAATTGGGCCAAACGCTGACAGCGCTGGCAGAACAAGGGCTAAGTAGTTTTTATCGCGGCCCGCTGGCCGAAAAAATCATCCTTGATATTACCGCCGCAGAAATGCCGATTACCGCCCAAGATCTGGCGCAATATCGGCCTAAACGCCGTACACCTCTGCGGCTACGCCACCAGCAAGGTGAAGTCTTCAACCTGACGCCACCGACGCAAGGTTTGGTATCACTGGCGATTCTCGGATTGGCTGACCGCAAACCGGTCGCCCAAATGAGTGAAGGTCAAACCATTCACACCCTCGTGGAAGCAACCAAACTCGCCTTTGGGCTGCGTGATCAGGTGATTACCGATCCGCTGTGGATGGAGCATTGTCCACAATCCCTACTGGAAAAAGAGCCGCTCGACCAATTGGCGGCTTACATCAATAGCGAGCAAGCCGCCCATTGGGGCAGTGGTCGCGGGCCGGGTGATACCGTCTGGATGGGGGTGATCGACAACAATGGGCTGGCGGTTTCCTTTATTCAGAGCATTTATCATGAATTTGGCAGTGGGGTGTTACTGCCCGCGACGGGCATTATTTGGCAAAACCGTGGCGCATCTTTCAGTCTTGACCCCAAGCATCTGCTAGCGTTAGCGCCGGGAAAACAGCCATTTCACACCTTAAACCCTGCCGCCGCCCGCCTGACGGATGGCCGAACTCTGGTGTATGGCGCGATGGGCGGAGATGGTCAGCCACAAACTCAGGCGGCGGTATTTGTCCGCCACATTGTGCAGGGCTTGCCCTTACAGCAAGCCATCACCGCACCACGCTGGCTATTGGGCCGCACCTGGGGGGAAAGCTCTGACTCACTGAAACTGGAAGCACGTTTCGGGGCCGAAACCCTTGATTACCTGCGCCAACGCGGGCATCAGATTGAATTGCTACCCGATTTTAGCGAGGTTGTCGGCCATGCCGGAGCTATTGTTCGCCACCGTAATGGCATGTTAGAAGGCGCATTTGACCCACGCAGTAATGGCAGCGCCGCCGGTTATTGATTTCATCCACAATTTACTTATTCAGCACAGGAATTGTCATGAAAGAAACATCAGAAAAAAATGCTATGGATTGGACTGCTTATATTCGGCAAATGGAAATCTTATTAGCCTTAGAGTTGGATGACACCCGCCGTGCGGCATTGCTACAACAATTTGAACGCATTGCGACTATGGCTGGCCCCTTGATGGCGCTGCCTCTGGATGAAAAGCAAGAGATAGCCGGGGTATACCGGTTATGAAACAGATTTCAACTCTGACTATCACCGAGATTCAGCAAGCGCTCAATCAGGGTGAATTATCCGCACAAGAAATAGCCTTAAACACGTTGGATACCATCAACGCGGCCAATCCCGCGATCAATGCTTATACCCATATCACCGCAGACCGGATGCTCAGTGAAGCATATCGGCTGGATACCTTACGCGCCAAAGGACAAGCTCTGCCCGCATTGGCAGCCATTCCCTATGCGGTAAAAAATCTGTTCGATGTGGCAGGCGAAACCACGCTTGCCGGGGCCAGTTTGTTTTGTGAACGCGCGCCAGCCAGACAAGATGCGCCGGTTATTTCACGCCTCGCTCAGCAAGGGGCCATGCTGTCCGGCATGCTGAATATGGATGCTTACGCCTATGGTTTTACCACTGAAAACAGCCATTACGGTGCCACGCGTAATCCGCGCGATATTAACCGTATTGCCGGTGGCTCCTCCGGTGGATCGGCGGCAGCGGTTGCTGCGGGGCTGGTTAATTTCGCGCTTGGCAGCGATACCAACGGCTCTATTCGGGTTCCGGCTTCGCTGTGCGGTATTTTCGGGCTGAAACCAACCTTTGGCCGATTATCACGCCGCGGCACTCATCCATTTGTCGCCAGTTTGGACAGTATCGGCCCGATGACGCGCTGCACGCAAGATTTGGCCGCCGTCTATGATGTGATGCAAGGAACTGATATTCAAGATAGTTTTCAATCGGATAAACCTGTCTCACCCTGTCTGAATTTACTATCGCGTGGTCAGCAAGGCTTGCGAAGTGCCATTCTGGGTGGGTATTTCCAGCAATGGTGTGACGATGATGCCAAAGCTGCGGTACAGCTCGTCGCCAAAGGGCTGGAAGCAGTCACCGAAGTCGAGATGCCACAGAGTGATTTGGCCCGCACAGCCGCATTTATCATCAGTGCTGCCGAAGGCGGAAATCAGTATCTCCCTGCCCTAAGAAAATCGCCACAACGTTTTGAACCGCACTCACGGGAGCGGCTGTTAGCCGGAGCCATGCTACCAGCAAGTTGGTATATTCAGGCCCAACGTTTCCGCCACCATTTCCGTCAACAAATCCTACCGTTATTTGAACATTGGGATATTTTGATTGCGCCCGCAACACCTTGCAGCGCCACACTTATTGGTCAGGAGATGATGCGAATCAATGACACCGATCTTCCCATTCGCGCCAGTATGGGGATGCTAACCCAGCCTATTTCGTTCCTCGGCCTGCCAGTGGTCACCGTGCCATTGAGAACGGCTGGTGGCCTGCCAATCGGGGTGCAACTCATTGCCGCACCGTGGCGCGAAGACCTCTGTTTACGTGCCGCTTATGCATTAGAACAACAAGGATTAGTGAGCGCACCGGTCAGTAGCGTGATTTAGGAAGCACCTTTCGATGAGAGCAATAAAATGAAAAATGAATTTATCGATCGCCCAGCGATCCTTGCCCAGGTGAATGAAGCATTTTACCGCTATGAACAGGCGTTGATTAGCAACGATATTCCGGTATTGGATGAATTGTTTTGGCATGATAGCCGCACTGTGCGCTTTGGTGCGGGAGAGGATCTGTTTGGCATTGATGCCATCAGAGCGTTTCGTCAGAGCCGACCATCAAAAGGTTTGGATCGTACTTTAGAGAATACGGTGATCACCACTTTTGGTGAGGACATGGCGGTCGCCAGTACCGAATTCTACCGTGAAGGCACTGCACGAGTCGGCCGACAGATGCAGACATGGGTTAAGCTGCCCTGCGGCTGGCGGATTGTGGCAGCGCATGTGAGTTTGATTTCGGAGTAAAGTTTGGTTTGGTGATCAGGTTCGGTGGTTAAAGCATGGGAGCATTGTTTCGGTTGATAGTCGTTCAGTGACCACTTAATCCCAGTCGCCTCAACCGAGCAGGAGGGCAAGCCGGCCCTCCTGCACCTGCGGCTTGCGCGAAATATTGCCCTGCGGGTAAACCGCCTGCGTCTTTCGGGCTGACGAGCCAGCGCGATTCGCAATCCATGCTCAAGCGCGCTTTTCGCGGGGGTAATTCGTCCCATCCCTGGGACTCACCCCTTCGGGGCCGCTGCCAGCAGCGTTCAAATCTGCTCCCGGCAGATTTGTCCATGCCCGCTCACTCTACCCTCACTCCTTGTCGGCAATATTCCTGATTGCGCTCAACGTCAAAAGCCAATTCAAAACCATGGTTTTTAGGTTTTGAAGTTTAAAAGCACATTTGAGCCGCCGAGTGAAGAATGGAGCAAGGGAAATCCGCCATGGACGGCGGATTTAGGCGTCACGCGGAGGGACCCGCGTAAAGCCGTCCCGACAGCGAAATGATGAGTGAGGGCACCCACGCAGTGGGCAGGCGATACGTGCGAAAGCGCGGGATTCCACAAGGGGGCCGCCGCCCCCTTTGGCGGTTGGTTCATCGGAGGTAAAGCCTACTCGGTGCTCTAACAACCGAACTAAATCACTTAATCAACCATCAACCATCAACCATCAACCAAACCTACCCAAAACTAAACTGAATTAAAGTGAGGTAACATTTATCTATTGGTTTATCACTCTTATTTATCTAATACTGTCGCTCTTTTCAATTCAGAATAATTCGTTATGACACAAAAAACCGAAAACGCCGGTTTAAGCCCAGCATTGATTGTCTTGATGTCGGTCGCTACCGGACTGGCGGTTGCCAGCAACTATTATGCCCAGCCACTGCTGGAAACCATCGCTCAAGCCTTTAATCTTTCAGTCAATCAGGCCGGTTTCATCGTAACAGCGGCTCAGTTAGGCTACGCTGTGGGGTTAATGTTCCTGGTTCCTTTGGGGGATATGTTTGAGCGGCGCGGGTTGATTGTCGGCATGACTCTGCTGGCGGCTGGCGGCATGCTGATTACCGCGATGTCGCAAAACCTCACGATGATGGTTGTTGGCACCGCCCTCACCGGCTTGTTCTCCGTGGTGGCGCAATTGCTGGTACCCCTAGCCGCCACACTGGCTGCGCCGGAAAAACGCGGCAAAGTGGTCGGTATTATCATGAGCGGCCTGTTGTTGGGCATTTTACTGGCACGGACGGTGGCGGGCGCCTTGGCCTCTATCGGGGGGTGGCGCACCATTTATTGGGTTGCCAGTGTATTGATGATATTCATGGCGTTGATTCTATGGCGCTATCTGCCGCGTTATAAGCAACATTCCGGCCTCAATTATGGCCAGTTGCTCGGCTCAATATTTTCTTTATTTATCCGCACTCCGGTGCTGCGTACCCGCGCCTTACTGGGGGCACTGTCATTCGCCAACTTTAGTGTCTTGTGGACGTCGATGGCTTTCCTGCTGGCTTCGCCCCCTTTTGGCTATTCAGAAGCCACCATCGGGCTATTTGGTTTGGTCGGGGCGGCGGGGGCATTAATGGCCACCAAAGCGGGTCAACTGGCAGATAAAGGAAAGGCGCGCATCACCACCAGCGTAGGTTTGGTATTATTGCTGTTGTCATGGATCCCAATAGCCCTGGGACAGCATTCAATCATTGCGCTAATAGTCGGGATTATCGTGTTAGATCTGGCCGTTCAAGGGGTACATGTCACCAATCAGAGCGTGATATACCGCATGATGCCAGAAGCCAGAAACCGCTTAACTGCAGGCTATATGACCACTTACTTTATTGGTGGAGCATTAGGTTCCCTGATTTCAGCCGCCGCCTATCAACATGCAGGCTGGTATGGCGTGGCGCTTGCCGGGCTGGTGCTATGTATCTTGAACATCACCACCTGGTTGGCTGGTAAACGCTTTGATCCCCCAGCCAATCAACCGGTCGAGTGATTTTTATTAGTTAGCTAACTAATAATCAATATGGATATAAATTTGGGATATAGGGTATTAAGACAATTACCACTCTGGTAATGTTACTTAACTTTATCCTATATCCTAAATAATTCGAGTTGCATGAAGGCGGCAAGAGAGATAATCCCGATGAGCTTAGGGTGTTGTAAGTGATTCGGGTTATTGAGTGCAGCCAGCGCACATGTAGCTTGAAGTATGACGAATATATAACCCAAATGACCAATAGCTGACCCTATGCAAAGCCAAACCACCGACTCCCCCTCGACGGCCCAGCCGACCGCCACTTTTATTGAAGGAATAACCGATAGCCTACCGATTGTTATCGGTTATCTACCTGTCGCTTTTGCCTTTGGTTTGAGTTCGGTAAAACTTGGCTTTACTCCATGGGAAGCTATTTTCTTTTCTTGCATTATTTATGCCGGAGCCAGCCAATTCGTTATTACCGCCCTGCTCAGTGCGGGGATGTCATTGTGGGTTTCCGCCTTGACCGTGATGGCGATGGATGTCCGCCATATCTTGTACGGGCCAGCACTGAAACACCGCATTGTCACCAGGTTATCTGGCAAAAAAACAGCACTGTGGGCCTTTGGTCTGACGGATGAAGTGTTTGCCGCCGCCACAACCAAGCTAATGAAAGATCAACGGCGCTGGAGCGAAAACTGGATGCTTGGCATCGCGTTCACCTCTTGGTTGTCTTGGGTGGCTGGCACCGCTATCGGCGCGATGTTTGGTAATGGGCCGTTGGAAAATTACCCGGCGATTGAAGCATCACTCTCCTTTATGCTCCCGGCGCTATTCCTCAGCTTCTTATTGGCCTCGTTCAAACGCCAATACAGCCTTACCGTTATTGCTTCACTGACGGGGGCCTTGCTGGGCGTGCTGCTGTTCTCTATTCCGGTGGCTATTTTGGCCGGTATTGGCGGCGGATGCCTGGCAGCCCTGCTCCAACCCGTCCCCGAGGCCGTCATAGAATTTAACGAGAGCGATAAAGAGGAGCCGCAGCCATGAATATGGATGTCGTGATCATTGGTTTGGTGGTGGGAACGGTCAATTATCTGTTTCGTTATCTGCCGCTGCGCCTTGGGCCTGCCCGCAAACAAGCAGGCCTGCAACGAGGTAAAGTCTCCCTGTTGCTAGACAGCATCGGGATCGCCTCTATCTGCGCGTTATTGGTGGTTTCCAGCACCCCGGAGATAGTGCATAACCCACAGAAATTAATTCCTACACTCATTGGTTTTTTAGTTATCTGCGGATGCTTTTATAAAACCAACAGTATTATCTTTGCCACGTTACTGGGCGCACTCAGTTACGGTCTGACATTCAAACTACTGATGATTTTGGCATAACAATTTGCCTGGATTGTGAACTGAAACACAATATCCTTACAATTAATAATACTAATTATTCACACACAGTGACTGAATAACACGAATTGCTAAATTTTTCGCTAATTAACCCGTTTACATTATTAGTCACTATCGTTACTGTACCATTTGAAATTAATGAGGCTCCTTATAATGGAAAGTTCGTTTAGTCCTATAGAACAGATGCTTAATTCTCGTGCCAGACGTCAGAAAGATTTCCCTTACCAGGAAATTTTGCTGACGCGTTTGTGTATGCATATGCACAGTAAATTGCTGGAAAATCGCAATAAAATGCTGAAAGCACAAGGGATTAACGAGACCCTGTTTATGGCGCTAATTACGCTGGAAGCACAAGAGAGCCACAGCATCCAACCGTCCGAATTGAGTGCTGCACTGGGTTCTTCACGCACCAATGCCACCCGAATTGCTGACGAGTTAGAAAAGAAAGGCTGGATTGAACGCCGCGAAAGCCACAATGACCGCCGTTGTTTGCATTTACATCTGACCGAGGCGGGTGTTGAGTTTTTAAATCAGCTACTGCCCCCACAACATAAGTGTCTACATTTTCTTTGGTCAACACTGGACGCCGACGAACAGCAACAGCTTGAAACGCTGACGCGCAAGTTGTTGACGCGTTTGGACCAAATGGAAATACCGGAACAGTAATTCCACCGGTTCTATCCAGATACATAACTTTATCCAGGTAAATCACTATGTCATCCCCACATAGCTGGAGACTCGCGCCCCTGTTCGTCGTGCTCATACTGGCGGGCTGCGCCTCAAGCGATAATATTGCTCCTCAGTCTCAAATGCTGGATAACCAACAACTGCAATTGGCGCAACCCAAAGTCAGTTCGTTGACACTCAGCCCTCAGTGGTGGCGGGTACTGGAAGATCCCCAACTTGACGCGTTGATGACCAAAAGCTTGCAAACCTCGCCTTCGCTTAAACAAGCGGCGGCGCGGGTGCGTGAAGCACAAAGTGTGATGGGTCAGGCCGATGCAGCGAATGGCCCTAATCTCGACCTCTCTGCCAGCAGTAAACGGGAAAAAGTCTCGCAAAATACGCTACAACCGTTCTTGCAGTCTTATCCCGACAAACCCTTGTATGAAACCACCAATAACCTTGGCCTGAATCTTAGCTATGAGTTTGATTGGTGGGGTAAATACCGCAATCGGGTCAATGCCGCCAATGCGCAAGTTAATGCTGCCCGCGCAGAACAGCAGCAGGCCGCGCTGACACTGACCAGTTCAGTGGCAGCGGTTTATTACCAATTACAAAGCAATTTTGCCCTGCAAAACGTATTGCAGCAGGAAGTTGATAATAATGATCGTCTGGCTGAACTGCGCACTAAGCAATATCAGGCGGGCATCTATGGCATTGAAATTCCACAGCAAACACAAGCTCAGGCCGATACAGCCAAACAACAAATCATTCAACTGCAATCTCAGGGTGAACAACTGAAACATCAGTTGGCAGCGCTGACAGGTCAAGGCCCGAGTGCCACGCAAAATCTGCGCCAGACGCCATTGCCAGATATCACCCGTCTGGCTCCTAAAGGTGAGCTGACCACGGATTTACTCGGTAAACGGCCGGATATTACGGCTCAGCGCCAACTGGTTGAATCTTATGACCAGCGGGTTAAAGCAGCACGTAAAGAGTTCTATCCCAGCTTATCCATTACCGGATTTGCCGGTTTCTCTACCACCAACTTTAAGGGGACTAACCCTAATCTGTTGGAAGCGGCCAGTCAGGCATGGAACTTTGCCCCGGCAATCTCACTGCCCATTTTCCACGCTGGCGCGTTGCGCAGTCAGTTAGGTGAAGAATCAGCCCTTTATGATGAAGCGGTTGAATCCTACAACCAGACCATTCTCAATGCCGTGCGGGAAACTGCGGATGCCATTACCATCCAACAAAGCAGCCAACTCCAGCTACAGCAAGCCATATCAGCATCGCAATCCATGCAGAAAGTTTATAACGTCGCCGACGCCCGTTATAAGGCAGGGATTATTGGGCGCGATGAACTGTTGATTAGCCAGTCGCAATACCTGCAACAACAGCAATCAGAACTCAATGCCAGCAACAACTTATTGCAGGCCAAGATTGGTTTGATCCGTTCACTCGGGGGTGGCTATCAAGCCCCGGTCAGTGATGGTTCACAAAATAAAACAATATAAATGTGGGGAAAACCATGAGTACAAACGCGGAAGCTCAAGTGCCGCAACAACCGCAGAATAAAAAGAAGCAACGTAAACGCGTGCTGCTATTACTGACGGGTATTTTTATTATTATTGGGGTGGCTTACCTTATTTATTGGTTCCTGGTGCTACGTCATCATCAAGAGACTGATAATGCTTATGTTTCGGGTAACCAGGTACAGATTATGTCACAGGTTCCCGGCAGTGTGGTCAGTGTTAATTTTGAAAATACTGATCTGGTCAAAAGTGGCGATGTGCTGTTAACACTTGACCCAACCGATGCTGAACAAGCTTATGAGCAGGCGAAAACCGCACTGGCAAATACGGTACGCCAAACCCACCAGCTCATCATTAACAGCAAACAGTATCAGGCCAATATTGCGCTGAAGAAAACTGAATTGAGCAAAGCACAGAATGACCTGAAACGCCGTGTGGTGCTGGGTTCTGTTGATGCGATTGGTCGTGAAGAACTGCAACACGCTCGTGATGCCGTCGATGCAGCACAAGCTTCATTGGATGTGGCGATTGCACAATACAACGCCAATCAGGCGCTGGTTCTGAATACACCTTTGGAAAAACAACCGGCGGTCGAACAAGCGGCGGCCAAACTGCGTGATGCCTGGCTCGCCCTGCAACGCACCAAAGTTGTCAGCCCGATCACTGGTTTTGTTTCACGCCGCAGTGTGCAAGTGGGCGCTGAAATTGCCAATGGTGCACCATTGATGGCGGTCATTCCGGCTAACGAAATGTGGATTGACGCCAACTTTAAAGAAACACAATTAGCCAATATGCGCATTGGCCAACCCGCCACGGTAGTGACTGATTTCTATGGTGATGATGTCGTCTTCCAAGGAAAAGTGGTCGGTCTGGATATGGGGACAGGCAGCGCCTTCTCTCTACTGCCCGCGCAAAATGCCACCGGTAACTGGATCAAAGTGGTTCAACGCTTGCCGGTTCGTATTGAACTGGATGCCAAACAACTGGCTGAACATCCGCTACGTATTGGTTTATCAACCACCGTTAGGGTGGACACCGCCGATACCGACGGCCAGGTGTTAGCGCAAAACGTACGCAAAGAACCGGCATTTGTCACTAATGCGCTGTCATTGGATTTAGCACCAGTTAATCAAATGATTAGCGACATTGTTCATGCGAATGCGGGTTAATGTTGATGCAAATGCAAGCTAAGCGCGCCGGAGGCCTCTGTGGCACAAAAACCGCTTGAGGGTGCCCAACTAGCCTGGATGACAGTCGCATTATCATTAGCGACTTTCATGCAGGTGCTGGATTCCACCATTGCAAACGTGGCTATTCCGACGATTGCCGGGGATCTTGGCTCATCCAACTCCCAAGGCACATGGGTTATCACCTCATTCGGGGTGGCAAATGCGATTTCCATCCCGATCACCGGTTGGCTGGCAAAACGCATCGGTGAAGTCAGATTGTTTCTGTGGTCAACCGGGTTATTTGCACTGGCTTCATGGCTATGTGGCGTGTCAAACAGCCTGGGGATGCTTATCTTCTTCCGGGTCATTCAAGGGCTGGTCGCAGGCCCATTGATCCCATTGTCCCAAAGCTTACTCCTGAATAACTACCCGCCCGCGAAGCGAAGCATGGCCCTGGCATTGTGGTCGATGACCATTGTTGTCGCCCCAATCTTTGGGCCAATTCTCGGCGGTTATATCAGTGACAACTATCACTGGGGCTGGATCTTCTTTATCAACATCCCGATCGGGTTGGTCGTCATTTTGATGGCCGGTAGCACCTTGAAAGGGCGAGAGACCAAAACCGAAATCAAACCTATTGATACCGTGGGATTGGTATTATTGGTGGTGGGTATCGGTGCCTTACAAATCATGCTCGACCAAGGTAAGGAGCTGGACTGGTTTAACTCAACCGAGATAATCGTCCTGACGGTCATTGCCGTGATTGCCATTACCTTCCTGATAGTGTGGGAGCTAACCGACGACCATCCGGTGATTGATTTGTCATTATTCAAATCGAGAAACTTTACTATTGGTTGTTTGTGTATCAGCCTGGCCTATATGTTGTACTTTGGCGCAATTGTCTTGTTGCCGCAGCTACTACAGGAAGTGTATGGCTATACTGCCACCTGGGCCGGTTTGGCATCAGCGCCAGTGGGTATTTTGCCAGTGTTGCTGTCACCTATCATTGGGCGTTTCTCGCATCGCATTGATATGCGACAGTTAGTCACATTCAGCTTCATTATGTATGCGGTTTGTTTCTACTGGCGAGCATACACATTCGAACCGGGAATGGATTTTGGTGCCTCGGCGTGGCCGCAGTTTGTACAAGGTTTTGCTATTGCCTGCTTCTTTATGCCACTGACAGCGATTACTTTGTCTGGCCTACCGCCGGAGCGTATGGCGGCAGCATCCAGTTTGTCTAACTTCCTGCGAACATTGGCCGGGTCGATTGGTACCTCAATCACCACCACCTTGTGGACGCAAAGAGAGTCGATGCACCATTCGCAGTTGACGGAGTTTGTTAATCCGTTCAATCCGAATGCCACACAGATGTATCAGGATTTAGAAAAACTGGGGATGAACCAGCAGCAAGCGTCGGCTTATCTGGCGCGAGAAATTACCAATCAGGGGCTGATTATCTCTGCCAATGAGATCTTCTGGCTCTCGGCTGGGGTGTTCCTGCTGCTACTGGCTCTGGTGTGGTTTGCCAAACCGCCATTTACCTCCGGTGGCGGCGGCGGCGGTGCCCACTAGCGGCCAACGCTGAGCAACAAAAAGGGCGCTGACTTATCATCAGCGCCCGTTAAGGTTATCGACAAAGCTATTTTATAGTTCGGAGACTGGCGGGGCGACTGCACCGATGGGCGCTCCGACGGCTTACGCCGTTACGACCCATTTCCCCGCTTATCAATGTGTTATTTTATATTTTAGCTATTGCAACGACGAATGAATTAAGCCTGATTTTGACGCCACCACTCCGACAGCAAAATACCCGTCGCGACTGACACGTTCAGACTTTCAACTTTGCCCGTACCGCCGATCGACACACTCACATCACCCTGCTGCCAGGCGCTGTCGGTCAGACCATCACTTTCTTGCCCTAAAACCAGCACCATTTTAGCTGGCAGCTCAGCTTTTGCCAGACTGACACCTTTATGGCTTGAGGTGGTCACGATGGTATAGCCAGCTTTACGGAAGGTATCCAACACAGAAAGGAAATCATCAGCATTGATTGCTTTGATATGCTCCGCACCGCCTTCTGCTGTACGAACTGCCGCGCCAGATTCCAGCATCGCCGGGTCTTGCAGCAACACGCCGTTAATACCAAAATGCGCACAGGTACGCATAATGCCGCCCAGATTATGTGGGTTACCCACATCTTCCAGCGCCAGCACACAATCTTTCGCCTGAGTTTGCTGTTGCAGATAAGTTTCTGCATCCAAACCCTGACGTTTCTTAATCAGGAAACACACGCCACCGTGGTGTTCAGTGCCAGACGCTTTTGCCAGCTCATCTTCTTCAACCACATGATAAGCCTTGCGGTTAGCCGCCATCCATTTCAGCGCTTCGCGAAAACGTGGGGTAACTGACTGCACAAACCAGGCGCGCACAATCGCATCAGGGCGGCTTTCAAACAGCGCTTTACAGGCATTTTCGCCATAAACACGGGTTTCTTCAGCCCGCTGACGCCGCAATTGCGCCGGATCCACATGGCTTTTGCCACTAATGCCGCCGTGATCAAACTCAGGTTCTTCTGATGGCGCACGAGACACGGTTTTCCACGGTGAATCGTAAGGGCCATTATTATCAGAACGCGCCGGACGAGCAGGACTCACGCGTTCATTACGGCCGGAATCGTTACGACGTGAGTCATTATTACGCGGTGAACTGCCCCGACCTGCATTATCACCCGGACGACCTTTGCCTGCCGGACGCGGGTTTTTACCCCGGTTATTGCTGTTACGGTCGTCGCTGCTGTTTTCGTCACTGCGGACGTACATCACTTTAACTTTGCCGTTTTTGCCACTAAATGAATCGTTCATTGTCTTCTCCACCAACGCGCAGGGCGCGAAGATTACCTGATGTCTGCTCGGTTAGCCATAAGCAAGCGCTAAAAGCTAGCAACTATCGTATTCATCGAATAAACCATTTTGGCAATGACTTCATTTATACCCATAATAGATAACAACAACGAAACAATTCAGCTCATATTGACTGTCTGGTTTCTCTTAATCTACTCAGATACAAAATAAAGGCTAATTTATGAATACGGTATGTACAGCTTGTATGGCGACGAATCGCCTACCTGAAGCACGTATTGATGACGGCGCTAAATGTGGGCGCTGCGGCCACTCTTTATTTGATGGCAGCGTCATTAACGCCACCGCCGAAACACTGGATAAACTGCTACAAGATGACCTGCCGGTCGTCATCGACTTCTGGGCTCCTTGGTGCGGCCCTTGCCGCAGCTTCGCTCCGATTTTTACAGAGGTTGCCGCAGAGCGCGCCGGAAAAGTTCGCTTTGTTAAAGTCAATACTGAAGCAGAACCGGCACTCAGCACGCGTTTCCGTATCCGCAGCATTCCTACCATTATGCTGTATCGAAACGGCAAAATGGTCGATATGCTTAGCGGTGCATTGCCAAAGGCAGCTTTTGATAATTGGTTAAATGAACAATTATCAGTGGAACCCACGGCTCGCTAAGCTAGTTTAACTCATTTGTCACCATTCGGGCTGTTCAACTACCCGATAAAGCCCACGCCCT
This sequence comes from Yersinia artesiana, assembly GCF_902726545.1. Taxonomy (GTDB): domain Bacteria; phylum Pseudomonadota; class Gammaproteobacteria; order Enterobacterales; family Enterobacteriaceae; genus Yersinia; species Yersinia artesiana. The sequence continues at coordinate 27,736 of NZ_CACVAD010000045.1, forward strand.
GACAGTTTTCTGTTGGGGCGTCGTTTTTTCTTTTATGGTATGACTAAGCATCAGGGTTGATTAGAATAGCGCTATTTCTTCAGGAGTCCGTCGTGACTGAATCATCGACTACCGACCAGGCTTTGCCTACGGTCATAACGACGGGAAATGCAGTATTGCGGTTACGCCAGCAGCGGTTATCCGCCTCTACCCGCCCGTATCGCGCCCGTGGTTGCCGAGCTATTCGCTGCCAAGGCTGCCTGCTGACTGAGCGTTTTTGTTTGTGTGACACCATCAAACCACAACCGGCCAGCAGCCGCTTTTGCCTGATCATGTTTGATACCGAACCCCTTAAGCCCAGTAATACCGGCCGCCTGATTGCTGATATTCTGCCAAACACTCAAGCCTTCCTCTGGGCGCGAACAGAAGTTGCTCCTGAGCTGTTAGCCGCAATACGCGACCCTTCTCGCCAGCCTTATGTGGTCTTTCCAGAAAAATATGCCGACCCTGACCGGCAGGTACTCAATCAATTACCTGTAAGCGATAAACCACCGTTATTTATTTTACTGGATGGTACCTGGACTGAAGCTAAAAAAATGTTCCGCCGAAGCCCGTATCTTTCCGAACTCCCCGTGCTATCGCTGAATGTCAGCAATGCATCGGATTACCAGCTACGCGAAGCACAACGCCCGGAACAGCATTGCACTGTCGAGGTTGCCGCCGCCCTACTGCAACAAGCCGGTGATATTCAGGCAGCGGATGGATTAACCGCACATTTTCATTATTTCCGTCAGCAATATTTAGCCGGAAAACCTCATCATCCAGTGGGCCGAGTCACAGCAAGTATCGAAGATATCGCATAAAATCAGCAAAGCAGCCTCTAACTTATGCAACTTGAAAGATGACGGGGATAATATGAGCCAACGTGGATTAGAAGCACTACTACGCCCGAAGTCTATTGCCGTTATTGGTGCCTCTGAAAAACCGGAGCGCGCAGGTTTTCTGATGATGCGTAATCTGCTGGATGGCGGGTTCAATGGCCCAATTCTCCCTGTCACCCCAACTCATAAAGCGGTTTGCGGTGTGTTGGCTTACGCCAATATCGCCAGCCTGCCCATCACACCTGATTTAGCCATTTTATGTACCCATGATCGCCGTAACCTCACTCTGCTGGAGGATTTGGGTACCCGTGGCTGTAAAGCTGTGATTATCCTGTCGGCGGCAACTGAACAATTTTCTGAACTAAAAACCTGCGCGCAGCGCCACCACATGCGCCTGCTTGGCCCAAACAGCTTAGGTTTGCTGGCACCGTGGCAAGGGTTAAATGCCAGCTTCTCACCAGTCCCTATCAAAAAAGGCCGACTGGCGTTTATCTCCCAGTCAGCGGCGGTCGCTAACACCATTTTGGACTGGGCACAGCAACGGGAAGTGGGGTTCTCTTATTTTATTGCGCTGGGCGATAGCCTGGATATTGATGTCGATGACTTACTCGACTTCCTTGCCCGAGATGGTAAAACCAGCGCTATCATGTTGTATATCGAGCATATTAGCGATGCGCGTCGCTTCTTATCGGCGTCACGCAGTGCTTCACGCAATAAACCGATTCTGGTGGTAAAAAGTGGCCGCAGCCAACGCGCCCAACAGTTACTCAACGGCCAGCAAGGGTTGGACGCCGCCTATGATGCCGCTATTCAACGTGCTGGCCTGTTGCGGGTTCAGGATACTCACGAGCTATTTTCGGCAGTCGAAACGCTGAGTCATATGCATCCACTGCGCGGTGAGCGGCTACTGATTGTGAGTAATGGCGCAGCCCCAGCAGCGATGGCATTAGATGAACTAATTAGCCGTAACGGTAAATTGGCAACACTCTCTGATAGTACCCAATCCGCGCTGAGTGCAGCGCTGCCGCCTTTTGTTTCCTTACGTAACCCAATAGACCTGCGGGATGATGCTAGCGCCGAGCGCTATTTAGCGGCGCTTAAACCCTTATTGGACAGTACCGATTATGACGCACTACTGCTGATCCACTCACCGAGTGCTGCGGCACCAGGCAGTAAAACCGCTGAGTTATTGATATCAGCCATTCGCCAACACCCACGTGGTAAGCGCATTACTTTGCTAACTAACTGGTGCGGTGAATATTCATCACAAGATGCCCGGCGTTTATTCACGGAAGCCGGTATTCCGACCTATCGCACACCAGAAGGCGCGATTACCGCGTTTATGCACATGGTGGAATACCGCCGTAACCAAAAACAGTTGAAAGAAACACCGGCGTTGCCTGTCGGCCTCACGGCCAATACTGCCCATGTACACCAGTTAATTCGCCAGGCGCTGGCCGAAGGAACAACTCAACTGGATACCCATGAAGTGCGGCCGATCCTTGAAGCCTATGGTCTGAGCATGCTACCAACCTGGATTGCCAGTGATAGTGTAGAAGCGGTACACATCGCCGAGCAGCTAGGATACCCGGTGGCCATCAAACTGCGCTCACCAGATATTGCGCACAAGTCAGAAGTTCAGGGAGTCATGCTATACCTGCGTACCGCAATGGAAGTGCAACGAGCCGCAGATGATATCCTCGATCGCGTAAAACGGACTTATCCTCAAGCCCGTATCGACGGTTTACTGGTACAAAGTATGGCAAACCGTGCTGGAGCACAGGAGCTGCGGATTGCTGTCGAGCAAGATGCCATCTTCGGCCCACTGATTATGCTAGGGGAAGGCGGTATTGAATGGCACCATGAAACACAGGCGGCAGTCGCATTACCACCACTGAATATGGCATTAGCCCGCTATCTGATTATCCAGGCGGTCAAAGGGGGAAAAATCCGCAGCCGCGGTTCACTGCAACCTCTGGACATCCCGGGGCTAAGCCGCTTGCTGGTGCAGGTCTCTAACCTGATTCTTGATTGCCCTGAAATCTCACGTTTAGATATTCATCCCGTGCTTGCATCCGGCAGTGAGTTCACGTTGCTGGATGTATCAATGCAGTTAGCCCCTGTGACTGGTGACCCGCAAGCGCGGCTGGCAATTCGCCCCTACCCACACGAGTTAGAACAAACCGTGGAACTAAAAGATGGATCTGATTGCCTGTTTCGCCCCATCTTGCCGGAAGATGAACCGCTGCTAAAATTGTTTATCGATCAAGTGACTAAAGAAGATCTCTATTATCGCTACTTCAGCGAAATCAACGAATTCAGCCACGACGATTTGGCGAATATGACCCAAATTGACTATGATCGGGAGATGGCCTTCGTTGCTGTGCGCCAAACTGCGACAGGGCCGGAAATCATTGGTGTTACGCGCGCGTTGTCCGATCCTGACAACATAGATGCAGAGTTTGCGGTATTGGTGCGTTCAGATCTGAAAGGGCTGGGGCTAGGCCGCGAGCTATTGGAAAAAATGATCCACTACACCCGCAGCCATGGCTTAACTCGCCTAACCGCGGTCACTATGCCCAACAACCGCGGCATGATCGGGTTGGCGAAAAAACTGGGCTTTAGTGTTGATGTGCAGATGGAGGATGGGATCGTTAATCTGGAGCTGACACTTTGATTTCAATTACATGAATCGGCGTGATATAGGCCACATAGATAAGCGATTCAGTCTACGGTTGGCAAAACTTGCGCACAATCCGGAAAAGTAGTGGTATTATCGCCCGACTCTATGGATTAGTGTTTTTTTGGATATGGCGGTTCTGCCATCAAATAACAAGAGAAGAAGCGCACTGTGATGTTGTCAAAATTCAAACGTAGCAAACATCAACAACACCTTGCACAACTGCCCAAACTCCCCCAGCCAGTTGATGATGTCCAAACGCTTTATTGCCCCAAGGTTTTCCGCTCTACTCTGCTGGAATTGATAGGCCAGGCGACCAAACGTATCTATCTGGTGGCACTTTACCTTGAGCAGGATGATGCAGGCCGCGATGTGATGAACGCCCTCTATCAGGCCAAACAGCGGCACCCTGAGCTTGAAATCTGTGTATTAGTAGACTGGCATCGTGCGCAACGTGGCCGCATCGGGGCCGCCGCCGTCAATACTAATGCAGATTGGTATTGTGAGATGGCAGAGAAACATCCGGACGTCTGTGTCCCGGTTTATGGTGTCCCGGTGAATACCCGCGAAGCCCTTGGCGTATTGCATTTGAAAGGTTTTATCATTGATGACACCGTTATTTACAGCGGTGCCAGCATCAATGACGTCTATCTCTATCAAAACGATAAGTATCGTTACGACCGCTACCAATTAATCACAAATCCATCATTAGCCAATATTATGGTTGATTATGTGAAGCAACGGGTGTTGAGCGCGGGTGCAGTTCAACGTCTCGATCGTACTGATCGGCCAACCAATCCAGAGATCAAAAATGAAACCCGCCAGTTTCGTTCATCACTGCGTGACGTCGGTTACCAATTTCCAGCACAAGCGGGTAATGACGAGTTAGCTGTCACCCCATTAGTTGGGTTAGGTAAAAAAAGCCAACTGAATAAAACGATTCATCATCTAATGGCTTCTGCTGATGAACGTCTCACTATCTGCACGCCCTACTTCAATCTGCCCGCATTGTTAGTCCGCAATATCATTTATCTGCTGCGTGAAGGTAAACAGGTTGAAATTATTGTTGGCGACAAAACAGCAAACGACTTTTATATTCCCGAAGATCAGCCGTTTAAAATTATCGGTGCTCTGCCGTATTTATACGAAATCAATTTGCGCCGCTTCCTCAGTCGCTTACAGCGCTTTGTGGATAATGGCCAACTGATTGTTCGCTTATGGAAAGATGGCGATAATACTTATCATCTGAAAGGAATGTGGGTAGATAATAACTGGCAGTTGATTACGGGTAATAACCTGAACCCACGTGCATGGCGTCTGGATCTGGAAAATGCCATTTTGATCCACGATCCTAAGCATGAGATGCATGAGCAGCGTGCAAAAGAGCTGGAATGTATTCGAACTCATACTAAAGTTGTTTCACACTACCTTGAACTTGAGAATATTCAGCAATATCCGGTCAAGGTTCGCAAGCTGATCCGTCGCTTACGTAGAATTCGTATCGACCGGCTCATTAGTCGCATTCTGTAAATCTCAAACAAAAAACCCGGGACTACGCCGGGTTTTTTGTCTCTGGCCCAGGGAGAGACTGCATGTGGTGCTCACCTTATCTTCGTCCTTTAATTATTGCCCCGCTACTTGTTGCCAGTGCTGCATGTACTCATACAGCCAATGACAGTTGGACGGGGAAAGATAAAGCACAACATTTCTTTGCCTCTGCCGCACTTGCTGCGGCGGGTACAGCCTATGGCGAACATCAAAATTGGTCAGATGCAAGAAGCCGCAATTTCGGCCTGTTATTTTCGATAGGTATCGGCGCGGGCAAGGAGCTATATGATAGCCGCCAAGGTGGTACTGGCTGGAGTTGGAAAGACTTTGCCTGGGATGTCGCCGGCGCAGTGACTGGCTATAGCCTCTATCAGGCAGTTAACTGACATAGTTTCTGTGCTAAATCTATATGTAAAAACTCTAATGTGGTGACCTGCGTATTGGCGAACAAACTGGCGAGCGGTAACCACACAACGAACCGTCTCCCGTAAATATAAAGAGCCAACAGTCAATCCACTGTTAGCTCAATGAATTACCTTGTGGCTTCCTGGTTTTGCAACGACTGATTATTAATGGCATGAACGGCACAGCGGCCTGATGATGAACCTAAAGTAAAAATGGCTTTTTGAATCCCACGGCTTTTTTAGGTTCATCAGGCGCAGACACCCTTATCCACCAGACGCTGAATAGATTTAAGCAAGCCCATCATAAATCAAAATCAGTGTTGCAAAAAACGGGGGATCATAGATTTTATGGCTGGAATTCAACCAGAAGTGGATTGTGATCTGAGGCTCGTGTCACTAATACTGAGGCATCAGCCAGAGTCAGGCCGCGATAAAACACGAAATCGAGCGGCTTGCCAAAAGCGCGACTGCGGTTATCGGTGCTAAACTCAACTTCTTCCAGACCTAAGCCTTGGGCAAAACGCTGTAAAGCATTAACCCGTTGGCGGCTCCAGGCATTGAAATCCCCCGCTAAAATAACCGGGCCACGGTGCATCGCAATTTGTTCACCAATCGGCTCTAACTGTTTACTGTAAACATCAACACCCAGACTAAAATTCACTGCGTGAATGTTCACAACCATCAATAAGCGGCCATCATGAATAGGATAAACAGTAATCAACGCCGACTTAGACAAGCGCAGCAGCGGCTCTCGTTCTCGCAGTGGGCAACAGTAGACTGGGTGGGTGGCCGCTAATGTCATCACGCCTGAGGGGTGTTGAGGCAATGCAAACGCAGGAACCTGATCAGCCGCCTGATAATGAGACGTAGCAAACCTCACCAACTCGGGTGTTGTTTGTGCTTCTTGCAGTAACATCAGTTGAGCATCACGCCCGAATTCTTTAAGCACAGATAGCCATTGCGCCCGCTGCTGCTTAAAGATGTTCCACACCATTACACGCAGAAATTCAGTTGTCGGCAATGGTGCGCCTGGCGGCAACCCTTGCCCCAATTGTTTCGCAGAGCCTGGGAAAATCTGTTCAACCGGTTGGCCTGCAACATACCGCATTGCATATGTTCGTTTCGGCACTTTGATGGCCTATTCCTTATTCGAAATCACTCTGGCTGGTAAGATAACCGTAGTAGATAGTTCACTGATTATACGCTCAGATGTTCCGGTCAGTAATGTCTTTTGCCCATGTTGTCTTTTTGATATTGAGATATTCAGAGATAGATTCAATCTATGCTATTCATAATGCACTAATAAGTCCTCTATGAACAAAAAACCCACAATTTATATGCGGGCAGAAAATGAACTTCTGGATAATCAATTGAATCCTAAAGAATTACTCCGTATTGACGCCGCTACTCCAGTGGTGCTGCATACTATCGCGCCATTGATGGCTGAGTTTCCAGCAGGATCTGCAACGTGGGGATTTGGTACCGATACTACGAGAGCACACTTTGCCAGTCGCAATGCCGATTAATGCTGTGTATTACAGTGACCAGGTTGTAAGTAATCGGCTACGCTGTTTTGTTGATTTTATCAATGAACGTCTAATATCGACGAATCTGACAAAATAGAAACCACCTCCGACGGGGTGGTTCAGACTGCTGATAAAGTCAAATGAAGGGGAAACGTGCCATTGGGGTCGTAGTCACGTAAGCGACCAAAGCGCCCCTAGGTACGGTCACCCCTTCACTCACTGAGTTATCAACGGCTTTGTCATTAACCTCAGCCACCTCAAGCGGGGCGGCTTCGTCAGTGCTTATCTAAAGTTAGTCCCACTTTGGTGCTAAACCATCAGGGCTTACCAGCCGTTCGTCACGATCTAGCGTGGCGATCAGCGCCAGATCTTCTGCATTCAACTGTAAATCCTGAGCCAACAGATTGCTGGCTAAATTAGCCACTTTGGTTGATGAAGGAATAACACTGTAACCCAATTGCATTGCCCAGCTTAAAATGACCTGTGCAGGTGTCGCACCGTGCTGCTCAGCCATTTTCTTGATAACTGGCTCTTCTAATGCCTTGCCATAAGCCAGCGTCATATAAGAAGTGATAGCAATATCATTTTGCTGAGCAAACTCAACAACTTTGCGGTTTTGCAGTAATGGAGACAACTCAATTTGGTTCGTCGCTATGGCTTCAGCGCCTACTGCAGCTATAGCCTGCTTCATTAAATCAATGGTGAAATTAGAGATACCAATCTGGCGGGTTAATCCTAACTCTTTGGCTTTCATCAACTCAGCCATAAATTCAGCAACAGACACTTCATCATTTGGTGATGGCCAGTGAATCAATGTCAGATCCACATAATCAGTTTTCAGCTTCTGCAAACTCTCTTGCAGGCTGGGAATTAATTTCCCTTGCGCTAAATTCGCAATCCAGATCTTAGTGGTGATGAATAGCTCGTCACGCTTAACACCGCTTTCTGCGATAGCCTGACCAACTGCAGCCTCATTTTCATATATTTGCGCTGTATCGATTGCACGATAGCCCAATGCTAATGCCTGGCTCACCGAATCAATAACAACTTGATCTTGGAGACGAAAAGTTCCTAAACCGAATGCAGGTACGCTCATCACAATTCCTCATGGCAGATGATAAGTTTATCTTTGGATGTAATTAAGAGTTTTCATTCGGCCATAAATGATAGCTCCGATGAAAAACTGAATTGATTATGACAAGATTTTTACCAACAAAAATGGCTCGTTAGGCATAATACTTTTGATTATAAATCAAGTATTAGCACTAAAAATGCGTAATGTAGTCAGTTAAGCCAGAATATAGATATAAATTGAATGATTGGGTTGCAGACAAAACGAGACTTAGAAATCAAAAAGATGAAGAAAAGAGAAAAGAGATTAATTATTGCAGAAATGCAAAAAAGCCCTGAATCTACGATTCAGGGCTTTTGCAATAAGTGGCGGAACGGACGGGGCTCGAACCCGCGACCCCCTGCGTGACAGGCAGGTATTCTAACCAACTGAACTAC
>NZ_CACVAD010000046.1 GCF_902726545.1 Yersinia artesiana
GGATAAGTTTGTGCGAAATATAAAAATATTCATATGATTATTTTAAGTTTTGTTAGAAAAAATAATTTTTATTATCTTCTCCCAGCATCCTCAATTATTTATTCTTTTGTTGTGCATTACATTTTTATTCGGCATCTGCTAATATTCGACATCATTTCTAGCGAATATACGGTGCTGACCATGAAGTTTGTATCTTTTAATATCAATGGCCTACGTGCTCGACCTCATCAGTTGGCTGCAATAATCGAACAACATCAACCTGATGTTATCGGGCTTCAAGAAACAAAAGTACATGATGATATGTTTCCACTTGAAGAAGTCAGTCAGCATGGTTATCACGTCTTTTATCATGGGCAAAAAGGGCATTATGGCGTAGCGCTATTAACCAAGAATGAACCTTTAGCTGTTCGTCGCGGCTTCCCCACAGACGAAGAAGATGCGCAGCGCCGTATTATCATGGCTGATATTGCCACACCACAAGGCCCTTTAACGGTAATTAATGGTTATTTCCCTCAAGGTGAAAGCCGTGATCATCCCATTAAGTTTCCCGCCAAAGAACGTTTTTATGCTGACTTACAGCAGTATTTGGAGCAGCAACTTTCGGCTGATGCTCAGGTGCTGATTATGGGCGATTTAAATATCAGCCCAACCGATCTCGATATTGGTATTGGCGAAGATAGCCGCAAGCGTTGGCTGCGTACCGGTAAATGCTCATTCTTGCCTGAAGAACGCGCATGGTTAGAGCGCCTGCAAAATTGGGGGTTGGTAGATACATTCCGTGCAGCAAATCCGGATTGTAATGACCAATTCTCATGGTTTGACTACCGTTCGCGTGGTTTTGACGAGAATAGAGGCTTGCGCATAGACTTATTACTGGCAAGTCAGCCTCTGGCCGCACGCTGCATTGCTACTGGTATCGATTACGATATTAGAAGTATGGAAAAACCCTCGGATCACGCCCCAGTGTGGTCTGAATTCGCACTCTAATCGCGCGTTAGCTTGAGGTCCGCCCTATTGACATACAGGGCAACCTCTTGGTGCTACAAATAACCACGGTAATCAGGCAAATAGAAAATGATTGATGTCGTTGCGGCAATAATAGAGCGAAACGGTAAGATTTTATTGGCGCAACGGGATCCACATCGCGATCAGGCGGGTTTGTGGGAATTCCCAGGGGGCAAAATCGAGGCTGGAGAGAGTCAACCGCAAGCATTGATGCGCGAACTTGCCGAAGAATTAAATATTGATGCAACAATAGGTCGATATATTGCCACCAACCAATGGGACTCACAGCAACGTATCATCAGGTTGCACGCCTGGCATATTGAAAACTTCAGTGGTGAGCCAGTGTTGCATTGTCATTCGGCTCTGGCGTGGTTAACGCCAGAGGATGCTTACCGTTACCCTCTGGCCCCCGCTGACATCCCGTTATTAGATGCTTTTATCGAACAAAAACGCTAATCGATTATCGGGTTAATCTCTTCCAGATAAGTGGATTAGTCCCCACCACATTGGGATCACGCACACATTGCAAAACTTCACCTTCAACCCGCAATACGGCACCTTCCGAGTAATTTTGATTTTGGTAAATACAACAGCGTGTGCAAGGATTATTGTTGGTGTTGCGATTTGATGAGTTATTCCACACCTCAGGAGGCAAAGGAACGACAACATCAACATTATTCCGATTTGCCAAAACCTGACCGGAAATAAGTGTGGCAAAACCAATACATCCCAGCATTACCCATGTTCTCATGACTTATTCTCCTTGGTTTTGGATGGTGTTTTCTTACGCTTCTTTATCGCCCCAGACGGGGCTGCTGGCAACCCGCGAAAAACCTGAGGTGAACGATTTTGTTTTGCCTGATTAATTAAATCCTGCAATGTGGCCACCAGCGGTTGCATAAAATCCTGATAACGACAGTTTTTCTCACTGATTTGTGTCAGCGTAGACTCCCAGTGTGCCGTCATATCCGGCCGAGCGGCAATATCAGGCAATGCATGAATCAATGCTCTTCCTGCCGGGCTGGCATGGATGTAGCGGCCTTTTTTATACAAAAAAGTCCGTTTAAACAATAACTCGATAATACCAGCTCGTGTTGCTTCAGTCCCCAAACCATCGGTTGCACGTAACACTTTCTTCAGCTCTTTATCTTGCACAAAACGGGCAATACCCGTCATAGCTGATAATAAACTCGCATCGGTAAATGGCCGGGGCGGTTGAGTCTGACGCTCCACAACTTCACCGCGCTCACACAACAATTCGGCCCCCTTCTCAACCACTGGCAGTGGCGCGCCTTCATTCTCTTCATCCCGCTCTTTACTGCCGAGCAAGGTGCGCCAACCCGCTTCGGCCAGAAAACGGGCTTTAGCGATAAACTTACCACCGGCAATATCCAGTTCAATAACACATTTACGGAACTGCGCGTCAGGACAAAATTGCATCAGATATTGCTGCGCGACTAATCGATAAACCTTGCTCTCATCGGTTGTCAAATTCACTTTACTGGCCCGCGCCGTCGGGATAATGGCGTGATGGGCATCAACTTTTTTATCATCCCAACAGCGGTTGCGCCTGTCACTGTCCATCACCTCCAGCGGTAAAAGATCGGCCTGATGGATACCAATGGCATTGAGTACCGAATGACGCCCGGCAAAATGCTCTTCTGGTAGATATCGGCAATCTGAACGCGGATACGTAATCAATTTGTGCGTTTCATACAATCGTTGGCAAATATCCAGCACTTGCTGTGCACTTAATCCGAACCGTTTTGCAGCCTCAATCTGCAAGGTAGAAAGAGAGAATGGTAACGGGGCAGTTTCTGATTCCCGTTTATCATTATAGGCGGTGACAAAAGCCGGTTGACCCGTGATACGGTTGACAACATGTTCCGCCAATGGGCGATGCAACAAACGCCCCTCTTCATCTTGATAGGATTCACAAGAATCACTCGGCTGCCATAGTGCGATAAAGCGCTCGTCGGCAGGAGTGACGATATGGGCTTTAACTTCAAAAAAATCTTTGGCAACAAAGTCTTCTATTTCTTCATCGCGGCGCACCACCAGCCCTAACACCGGCGTTTGTACCCGGCCGACCGACAACACACCATCATAGCCAGCATTACGCCCAAGAATGGTATAGGCTCGAGTCATATTGATGCCATACAGCCAGTCGGCTCTGGCCCGCGCCAGTGCAGAAACACATAGCGGGATAAATTCTCGGTTATAGCGCAGGCGCTCCACGGCGCGCTCGACCGCTTGCGGGTTTAAGTCATTAATCAAACAACGCCGCACGTTTTGCCGTTTCTCTGCCGCCAAATCAAGGTAATCCAATACCTCATCGACCAACAGTTGCCCTTCACGGTCAGGGTCTCCTGCATGGATGACTTCATCAGCCTGTTGCAACAACTGTTTGATAACATTCAATTGTTTACTCACTGAAGGGCGTGGCTGTAAACGCCACTTTTCAGGAATTATCGGTAAATCGGCCAATGACCAACGCGCATAACGGCTATCATAAGCATCAGGTTGAGCTTGTTCCAACAAGTGGCCCACACACCAGGTCACCATGTTGTCACTACCACAGGCGATGAATCCATCACCCCGGCGATGCGGCTTTGGCAAGATATCGGCTATCGCCCGTGCCAAACTCGGTTTTTCGGCAATAAAAAGTCGCATCATTCACCGCACTGATACATCAAATAAAAAGGTCATTCTGTAATCTCAATCAGTGCCCGGTCATTATCCACCACATTGAGTTCGCCAATAGCACTGAGCGTCATACCATGTTGAGCGGCTATTTCCTGCACTTGCGCCTCAGCATCAGGTAAAACAGCTAACAGCAAGCCCCCTGATGTCTGTGGGTCGCAGAGTAAACTCTTCTGCAAATCGGACATTTTGCCAATCAGGTGACCATAGCTGTCAAAGTTGCGCCCCGTTCCGCCCGGCACACAACCTGCGGCAATATACTCTTCTACTGCGGGTAAACGCGGGATAGACGAAAAATGTAATGTCGCCTGCACACCCGAACCCTGACAAATCTCGCTAAGATGCCCTAACAGGCCGAACCCGGTCACATCTGTCATAGCGGTGACCCCCGGAATATGGGCAAAGTCAGCACCAGACTTATTCAGTTGACACATAGTTTCCGTAGCAACACCTTGGTGCTCTGGCCGTAATAGACTCTTCTTCTCCGCGGTAGTGAGGATACCAATGCCCAGCGGTTTGGTGAGAAACAGTTTGCAGCCCGCTTTGGCTGCACTGTTTTTCTTAACCTGAGCAGTGCTGACAATACCCGTGACAGCTAAACCGAAAATCGGTTCCGGCGCGTCAATGGAATGCCCCCCTGCTAACGAAATTCCTGCCTGTTGACAAACATGTCGGCCGCCTTCGATAACTTGCTGAGCAACTTCAGGTGCCAGCTTATCAATTGGCCACCCTAATATCGCAATGGCCATAATCGGCTTGCCGCCCATGGCATAAATATCACTAATGGCATTGGTGGCGGCAATACGGCCAAAATCGAAGGGATCATCGACGATCGGCATAAAAAAGTCGGTGGTGCTAATAATACCGACGCCACTGCCAATATCATAAACGGCTGCATCATCACGGGTTTCATTGCCCACCAGCAGGCGAGGATCAAGAAATTTTTGTTGCTCGGAATGTAAAATTTTATCCAATACTTTAGGCGAAATTTTACAACCGCAGCCCGCTCCGTGGCTGTATTGAGTAAGACGTATCGCTGGCGATGTCATAACACTCTCCCGTCTGATGATTTAGCAGTTCAATCAATAAGTAAAATATTTGGTCAGGAATGATGTATCCAGGGCACCTATGGTAGCGTCTCTAGCTTAGCTTAGTAAGTAGAGAGCGGTGATCGGGCAGACAGATTGGTCACAAAGCAGGCGAAAACGCAGCTTGTTGCCGATAAAAGCAACAGGCCGCGTAGTATCGTGTAAGAAATAGCCGCTATCTCTCAGAAATAACGAACAAAAGTCGAGTAATCGGGTGGTGTCACTTTGGTCGCTGATTTTAGCTGTGGTGTCCCAAGATACAGGAACCCGACAATTTCATCTTGTTCACGGCAGGCAAAACCCTCACGAACAACCGGATGATGTGTCCAGGAACCGGTGCGCCAAATACCATTAAAGCCCTGAGCCAGCGCGGCCATTTGCATGGCTTGCACCGCGCACCCCGCAGAAACGACCTGCTCCCAGTTTGGGACTTTAGGGTTTTCTGTAACATGCGCAATAACGGTAATAATCAAAGGCGCACGGAAAGGTGCCTGTTTCGCCTTCTCCAACACCGCTTCATCAGAGCCATCATGCTTGACCGCATCCTGTAGCAATTGACTAAAACGTTGTAGCCCCTCATCTTGAATTAAAACAAAGCGCCATGGCTGCAATGTACCATGATCGGGAGCGCGCATTCCTGCGTGAATAATATGCTCCAATGCTTCGCCTGCAGGGGCTGGCGCAGCTAAGCGCGACGCCGAACGGCGATTAAGTAACAGTTCCAATGCATCCATCATTTTCTCCTGATAACGATTTTCATTTTCAACACGGTAGCATAAGTTGTCATTTTGTTACCAGTGTTGACCTAATAGCTAGGTTTCTCGATGATTTAAAGCTGACTTTTGTTCGTCAGGTCATTAGGATAACCATACTTGCCCGGTTTTGTTGGAGATAACATGCGCACTTTGTGGCGAATTATTGCTGGCTTTTTCAAGTGGACCTGGCGTCTGCTGAATTTTGCCAGAGAGTTTATTCTTAATCTTTTCCTGATACTGCTGATTTTGGTCGGTGTCGGTATTTACCTTCAGTTCCAAAGTAAACCGGCAGAACCGGTTAAAGGCGCACTGTTAGTGAATTTAAGCGGTGTTGTTGTCGATCAACCGGCGGTAAATAATAAATTACGCCAGTGGGGGCGTGAGTTATTAGGGGCATCCAGCAATCGCCTACAGGAAAACTCCCTGTTTGATATTGTAGAAACCATTCGGTTGGCAAAAGCCGATAATAATATTACCGGTCTGGTGTTATCGCTGAGTGACTTCACCGGTGCTGACCAGCCTTCTCTGCAATATATTGGCAAAGCGCTGCGGGAATTTCGTGATAGCGGCAAGCCGATTTACGCGATTGGCGAAAGCTATAATCAGACTCAGTACTATTTAGCCAGCTTTGCCAATAAGATCTACCTGTCACCGCAAGGGACGGTCGCTCTGCATGGTTTTGCCAGCAATAATTTGTACTACAAATCATTATTGGAAAAACTCAAAGTTACCACCAATATCTTCCGCGTCGGCACCTATAAGTCTGCTGTCGAACCAATGATTCGTGATGATATGTCCCCTGCTGCGCGTGAGGCGGATACTCGCTGGATTGACGGTTTATGGCAAAACTATTTGACGGCTGTTGCGGCTAACCGGCAATTAACCCCAGAACAATTGTTCCCAGGGGCGGCCGGTGTTGTCAGTGGATTGCAGGCCGCAGGTGGCTCTCAAGCGCAATATGCCCTGTCGGGCAAACTGGTCGATCAATTAGCCACGCGCCCAGAGATGGAAAATGAGTTGGTTAAAGCCTTCGGCTGGGATAAGAAAAATAACGACTTCAACTATGTCAGCATTTATGACTACCAACCGACGCAGCCCCCACAGCAAGGCGAGCAGATAGCGGTGCTCTTTGCTAACGGTGCCATCATGGATGGGCCACAGACGCCAGGGAATGTCGGTGGTGATGCCCTAGCCGCCCAAATTCGCCAGGCGCGGTTGGATCCGAAAATCAAGGCCGTAATCTTGCGAGTCAACAGTCCAGGTGGCAGCGTGAGTGCTTCTGAACTGATCCGCACTGAATTAGCCGCCTTACGTGCCGCTAATAAACCATTGGTAGTATCAATGGGCGGAATGGCCGCCTCTGGTGGCTATTGGATCTCAACACCGGCTAACTATATCATCGCCAACCCAAGCACTCTGACCGGCTCGATCGGTATTTTCGGTGTGATTAATACGTTCCAAAATACGCTGGAAAGTATCGGTGTACATACCGATGGTGTCGCAACATCGCCACTGGCAAATGTTTCTGTGACTAAAGATTTGCCACCTGAATTCTCTCAGATGATGCAAATTAATATCGAAAATGGCTACAAAACCTTTATTGATTTGGTCGCAGCCGCTCGTCACAAAACACCTGAGCAAGTTGATCAAATTGCGCAAGGTCATGTGTGGATTGGAATGGATGCCAAAAATAACGGTCTGGTGGATCAATTGGGTGATTTTGACGATGCCGTTAAGAAAGTCGCTGAACTGGCAAAACTGAAAACCTGGCAACTGAATTGGTTTGTTGATGAGCCAAGCCTCAGTGATTTGATTTTCGGCCAGATGAGTGCTTCAGTACAGGCGATGTTACCTTCCGCGATCCAGGCCTGGTTGCCCGCACCAATCTCTGCTGTGGCGCAAGCGGTGAAAGATCAACCCAACTTAATGAATACGCTCAATGACCCACAGAATCGTTATGCGTTATGCCTAACTTGTGGTGATGTACGCTAGTAAATTAAGCAAATAGTAGATAAATACTCTGCCCGGCACCTGCCGGGCTTTTTTTCCTCGCCAGTCGCCCTATAATTCACCCATCTCATTTCGCACCACCTTTCAGGCATATTGCTCATGCAGAAGAAATCTATTTATGTCGCCTATACTGGCGGAACTATTGGTATGCAGCGCTCGGATAACGGATACATTCCGGTTTCCGGCCATTTACAGCGCCAACTTGCTCTCATGCCTGAGTTCCATCGCCCGGAAATGCCGAATTTTACTATCCATGAATATGCGCCATTAATTGACTCATCGGATATGACACCTGAGGACTGGCAACATATCGCCAATGATATCCAGCAAAATTACGATTTATATGATGGCTTTGTGATTTTGCACGGCACCGACACCATGGCGTTTACCGCCTCGGCGCTCTCATTTATGTTGGAAAATTTAGCCAAACCGGTGATTGTCACAGGTTCGCAAATTCCTCTGGCAGAGTTGCGCTCTGACGGGCAGACTAACTTGCTAAATGCTCTCTATCTGGCCGCCAACCATCCGGTCAATGAAGTTAGTTTATTCTTTAATAACAAACTGTTTCGCGGCAACCGAACCACTAAAGCCCATGCTGATGGGTTTGATGCATTTGCTTCACCCAATCTCTCGGTGCTACTCGAGGCGGGTATTCATATTCGTCGGATGGCCTCAGTAGAATCCCCGATCAATCGCGGCCCATTGATTGTTCATAACATCACCCCGCAGCCGATTGGTGTAGTGACTATCTATCCGGGTATCTCCGGTGCTGTTGTGCGTAACTTCTTGTTACAGCCAGTAAAAGCGCTTATTTTACGTTCCTATGGTGTCGGTAACGCACCACAAAAAGCCGAGTTATTGGATGAATTAAAAAATGCCAGTGAGCGCGGTATTGTGGTGGTGAATCTGACGCAATGTATTTCCGGCAGAGTCAATATGGACGGCTATGCCACCGGTAATGCATTGGCACATGCAGGGGTGATCAGCGGCTCTGATATGACCGTTGAAGCGGCGCTGACTAAACTGCACTATTTATTGAGTCAATCTCTATCTCCTGAAGAAATCCGCCGCTTAATGCAACAAAATCTACGCGGTGAATTAACGGATACCAACTGATCGGGCGGAATGTGAATGAATGCAGCGCTGTTGTTAATTGATTTACAAAATGATTTTTGTCCGGGTGGCGCGTTGGCGGTTACCGAGGGTGACGCGGTAATTGCCATTGCGAATGAAGCTATTGCTACCTGCCTGACCCACCAAATACCGGTTATCGCCAGCCAGGATTGGCACCCGGTAGAACACCGTAGTTTTGCTATCAATTCAAATGCACAGCCCTGGACGGTCGGTGATTTGGAGGGGTTAACCCAAGTGTGGTGGCCGGTGCATTGTGTTCAGAATTCAGTTGGAGCGGCTTTGCATCCGAAGTTGAATCAAGAGGTTATTAGCGAGATTTTCCGTAAAGGTCAGGACCCCGACATCGACAGTTACAGTGCCTTTTTCGACAATGGGCGCAGAGCAAAAACACAGTTGGATGATTGGTTACAACAACAAGGGATCAATCACCTGTTCATTATGGGGTTAGCAACAGATTACTGTGTGAAATACACCGTGTTGGATGCATTAACATTAGGTTATAAAACATCTGTCATCAGGGAGGGGTGTCGTGGCGTCAATCTGCAACCACAAGACAGTCAACTGGCTCTTGATGCAATGAGTGAGGCCGGGGCTAACATACAGTCGTTGGCGCAATTTATTGCTGAAATACAGCAACTGACAGCTCGCTGATTCGATAAGATAAGCATCAACGGAGCCTCATCTGGCTCCGTTTTTTCTGTATCCGGCTTAACTTGCTTGAACGATTACTCGGGCTTCAACTTAACCAGTGTCGGCTGACTGAATTGTTGCTTCAGCTCTTGCTTGGTTTTCATCACAATCTGGCCATCAGTGCCGATGCTCATATGTTGAGCATCTTCGTTATGGCGAGCCTGCCACAACATCACCATTTGCAGGCTGTTCTCTTTCTGTTCTGGCGTCAATGCCACACCATCCGGCCATTTGCCTAACTCTACCGCCAGCATCAAACGTTGGTAGATTTCGGGCGTCATCACTGAAATCAGGTCTTCAAGCTCCATCAGAGCATCCTCAGTAAACGAATAATAAGCTGAATCGATTTTTCACTCATAAAATGGTCACAACAACCGACATTTATCCGGGAATTTGTTCGCCATTTTGGTCATCAACAAAATTGAGTGAAGCCGAGTTCACGCAATAGCGCTCCCCTGTCGGCTGTGGGCCATCAGGGAAGACATGCCCCAAATGCGCATCACAGTGACCACAGCGAATTTCGACACGATGCATATTATGAGAGTAATCATCGATATAGCGAATAGATTCAGCATCAAGAGGCTGATAAAAACTCGGCCAACCACAGCCGGAATCAAACTTTGACTCTGAGATAAAAAGCGGCTGGTGGCAACACAAGCATTGGTATACCCCTTCACGCTTGTTGTGCAGTAATTTGCCGCTAAAAGGCGCTTCCGTCCCCCGCTGTTGGGTGACATGCCGCTGAATATCGGTCAGTTTCTCAATATTTTCTGTAGGGTTCAGTTCTTTAGCCATTTGTGCGGTTCTCTGGCAGGGAATAAAGTCAACGAAAACAGCGTCTAATAATAACAAAAAATTAACAACAAAGCAGTTAAAATTGTCCTAAACTGTATGCCATCGAAGCGGCAACAGTATAAATGTGATAAAAATCGCAAATATTACTGATTCTCACTTTAAACTGAATAATTCGCCCCAATATAAAAATGAGGCTAATCGTATCTGGAAACGCGCGATTAATGTTCGATCTACCCTGTCTGGTTTGATTTGTAGCAATAATTGACACGATTCCGCTTGACGCTCGGTAAGGTTTTTGTAATTTTACAACCAACCTTTTATTCACTAACAAATAGCTGGTGGAATATATGACTATCAAAGTAGGTATCAACGGTTTTGGCCGTATCGGTCGCATTGTTTTCCGTGCTGCTCAGGAACGTTCTGACATTGAAATCGTTGCAATCAACGACCTGTTGGACGCTGATTACATGGCATACATGCTGAAATACGACTCTACTCACGGTCGTTTCGACGGCAAAGTAGAAGTAAAAGACGGCCACCTGGTTGTTAACGGTAAAACCATCCGTGTTACCGCAGAGAGAGATCCGGCTAACCTGAAGTGGAACGAAGTTGGGGTTGACGTTGTTGCTGAAGCAACTGGCCTGTTCCTGACCGACGAAACTGCACGTAAGCACATCGCTGCTGGCGCTAAGAAAGTGGTTCTGACTGGTCCGTCTAAAGATGACACCCCGATGTTCGTTATGGGCGTTAACCATAAAGAATACGCAGGTCAGGAAATCGTTTCTAACGCTTCTTGTACTACTAACTGCCTGGCTCCACTGGCTAAAGTTATCAACGACAAGTTCGGTATCGTTGAAGCGCTGATGACCACTGTGCATGCAACTACCGCTACTCAGAAAACTGTTGATGGCCCGTCTCACAAAGACTGGCGCGGCGGCCGCGGCGCATCCCAGAACATCATCCCTTCTTCTACCGGTGCTGCTAAAGCAGTAGGTAAAGTTATCCCAGCACTGAACGGCAAACTGACTGGTATGGCGTTCCGCGTTCCTACTCCTAACGTTTCAGTTGTTGACCTGACTGCACGTCTGGAAAAACCAGCTTCTTACAAAGAAATCTGTGCTGCTATCAAAGCGGCTTCAGAAGGCGAGCTGAAAGGCGTTCTGGGTTACACCGAAGACGACGTTGTTTCTACCGATTTCAACGGCGAAAAACTGACTTCAGTATTCGATGCTAAAGCCGGTATCGCGCTGAATGACAACTTTGTGAAACTGGTTTCTTGGTACGATAACGAAACTGGCTACTCAAACAAAGTTCTGGACTTGATCTCTCACATCTCCAAATAATGGATTGATGTAGATTTCTGCCAAAAAGCCACCTTCGGGTGGCTTTTTTTATATTGATATATTGTGCTTTAACCCTCTTTTCCATTGCCCCACTACAAATAAAATTGCGCAATATCAATGATTCACTACTAGGCTAGCGTCGATTTGCTGCAAGATAGAAAGCCTGTGATATTATCGAAAGTCTGAAGTTCAATGGATCTCTAGCCCCTTTGCTCATAAGGTCAAACGAATGAACGAGAAAGTCTTCACCCTACCTGTTGTTGAACAAATTTCACCTTATATCAGCCAGCGCCAGTTGGATGAGTTGCCAATCGTAGTGGTTTCCCATCCGAAGGTACGTGCCGCCGTCAGCTTGCAAGGTGCTCATTTATTGGCTTTCCAACCGAGTGGTGAACAACCGATTATCTGGTTGAGCAATAACACGCCATTTAAAAACGGTGTCGCTATTCGTGGTGGTGTGCCGATCTGTTGGCCTTGGTTTGGCCCATCAGCGCAACCTTCTCATGGGTTCGCTCGTTTACTGCCATGGACGCTCAGCGCCCATGATGAGAATGAGAATGGCGTTATCCTGACCTTCACTCTGGAAGACAGCGAGGCCTCTCGTCAATTCTGGCCACACCCCTTCACTTTGATTGCCCGCTTCAAGCTGGGTGAAGAGTGTGAAATGGAATTAGAATCACACGGTGATTACGAAGCAGTTGCAGCCTTGCATACCTACTTCCAGATTGGTGATATCAACCAGATTAAGATCAGTGGACTGGGCGAAAAGTACCTTGATAAAGTGCTGAAAATTGCTGATGCAACGCAACAAGGTGACCTGGTATTCAACGGCCAGACTGACCGCATCTATACCCACCCTGAAGCCTACAGCCTGATAAAAGATGCCGCGCTGAAACGCACCATTGAAGTGCATCATCATCATCAAAGTGATGTGGTTGCCTGGAATCCAGGTGCTGAACTGTCCAGCAGCATGGTTGATATGCCAAATGATGGCTATAAAACAATGGTTTGTGTAGAAACTGCGCGGGTGAATAAACCGTTGGTTGCCAAACAAGATTCCCCTGCACGTCTGGCCATGACCATTCGTAGTCGCAAGAATGCCCAATAACGGCTGAACTGCAGATACAAAAATGGGGCACAAAGCCCCATTTTTTATTGTTCGGATATGGTGCGTGATAAATTAGCGGAAGGTATATGTAACCCCAGTCCACAATACACCTGTCCAGGATGCGTCAACCATTGGGCTATTCTTAATTTCATTTGCCAGGTGAATATAACGACCAGTAAAGAAAGCATTCCAGTTTGGATTGATATTGTAGTTTGCCGACAATTCCAGATACGGTGACCAGCTATCATTAGGGCTGTACTGAGCCAGGCCACTACGGGCAGATTCCCCGCCGCTTACACCGTAGTAATAACTGTTCTGATCTTCACTGTTCCAGGCAACACCAACGCCCGGTGTCAGCGTCCAGCTATCCACACTGAAACGATAGAGATAAGCCAGATCGCCGATAAAGCCGCCACTGTTATCCAGCACGTCACCAGAGAACATGGCGCGTAAAGTCCCCCAATCCTCAATATGGGAATAAGACATCCCTGCCATCATGGTGCTGCGGCGTTTGTCCAACTGCTTCATCTGCTGGTCGTCACTGTCGCCCGGCGTAAAATGCAGTGGTAAATAATAGGCATCAATCGATAAACGGTTGGTGTCATCTTTCCACAAGTAATAACCGGCAGCCAATGTGCGGAAATAGAAATTATCACTTTCATAAGAAATGACTGGCACTGGATAAACACGGTCATTCTTACCGCGATATGGGTCAGGACTAACTAATGCTGAGGCCCCCAGAGACCATGTTCCGGCCATCGCAGTTGGCATGCAAACCGCAGTCGCAACAGCCAATGCCGCCAATGTTTTGAGTTGCTTTGTTTTTATGTCATGTTTTTTCACGGAAAAATCCCTTTGGTAACAAAATCGTTAGTTAACCTAGTGTAAATCAATTGCTTGCCCGTGGCGAAATCTTTACACACTCTCAGCCAATATCAATATTTTCTGTTCAATTTCTCGCCGCAATAAAACAAGTTAACAACCTAAAAATTTACGCAGATTTGATTACAATAAAATAACAAGATATTCAAATAGATAATCTCAATTAATCATATATAAAACACTGCTAATGAAATAAAAAATAGATTTAATTACCGAATAATGGTTATTTATTGTACTGGGAGTGGCAAATCTGTGGTTAATGTCAACTTGACCTTTATGAGAGACGCGACCATAACAATAAGGTAGTAGTTTCAAAATTTTAACCCAATAAAGCGCTACTATTATTTTATGTTCCCAACCATTCAAACAGGACGGGCATCGCTATGAACATATTTGATCACTACCGCCAACGCTATGAGGCTGCCAAGGACGAAGAGTTCACATTGCAGGAGTTCCTCACCATCTGCCAGCAAGATCGCAGTGCGTATGCCAATGCGGCTGAACGTCTGCTGATGGCGATTGGTGAACCTGTCATGGTTGATACCGCACTCGAATCCCGTATGTCTCGGCTGTTCTCCAACCGAGTTATCGCCCGCTACCCTGCCTTTGAAGAGTTCTATGGAATGGAAGAAGCCATAGAGCAGATCGTTTCTTACCTTAAACATGCTGCTCAAGGGTTAGAAGAGAAGAAACAGATCCTGTATTTGCTCGGCCCGGTGGGTGGGGGTAAATCATCACTGGCTGAACGTTTGAAAGCACTGATGCAACGGGTACCTATCTATATTTTAAGTGCTAATGGTGAGCGCAGCCCGGTCAATGACCACCCATTGTGCTTATTCAACCCGCAGGAAGATGCGGCGATTTTAGCCAAAGAATACAATGTTCCCAGCCGTTATCTCGGCACAATTATGTCGCCGTGGGCGGCCAAGCGCCTGCATGAATTTGGCGGCGATATCACTAAATTTAAAGTCATCAAAGTCTGGCCTTCTATTCTTGAGCAAATTGCGATTGCGAAAACTGAGCCAGGTGATGAAAACAATCAGGATATTTCTGCCCTGGTGGGTAAGGTTGATATCCGCAAACTGGAAAACCATGCCCAAAACGACCCTGATGCTTATGGCTATTCCGGGGCCTTGTGCCGCGCGAACCAAGGGATTATGGAGTTCGTCGAGATGTTTAAAGCGCCGATTAAGGTGCTGCATCCATTGCTGACTGCCACTCAGGAGGGGAACTATAACGGCACTGAGGGGATCTCTGCCCTGCCATTCAGCGGCATTATTCTCGCGCACTCTAACGAATCAGAATGGGTGACGTTCCGTAACAACAAAAACAATGAAGCCTTCCTTGACCGCGTATATATCGTCAAAGTGCCTTATTGCTTGCGAGTGTCCGAAGAGATCAAGATCTACGACAAGCTGTTGAACCACAGTGAATTGGCCCATGCACCATGCGCTCCGGGCACCTTGGAAACGCTGGCACGTTTCTCCATCCTTTCAAGGATGAAAGAACCGGAAAACTCCAGCATTTACTCCAAAATGCGGGTGTATGACGGTGAAAGCCTGAAAGATACTGACCCGAAAGCCAAGTCTTATCAGGAGTATCGCGACTATGCCGGGGTTGACGAAGGGATGAACGGCCTTTCGACCCGTTTTGCCTTTAAAATCCTGTCACGGGTGTTTAACTTTGATCACGCCGAAGTGGCGGCCAACCCGGTACACCTCTTTTATGTACTGGAACAACAGATTGAACGCGAGCAATTCCAGCAGGATGTCGCGGAGAAATATCTCGAACACCTGAAAGGTTATTTGATCCCGAAATATGCCGAATTTATCGGCAAAGAGATCCAAACTGCCTATCTGGAATCCTACTCAGAGTACGGTCAGAATATTTTCGACCGCTATGTTATTTACGCTGATTTCTGGATTCAGGATCAAGAGTACCGCGATCCCGATACCGGACAACTGTTTGACCGTGAATCACTGAATGCTGAACTGGAGAAAATTGAGAAACCTGCGGGTATCAGCAACCCGAAAGACTTCCGTAATGAAATCGTCAACTTTGTGTTGCGCGCCAGAGCCAATAACAATGGCCGCAATCCAAATTGGACCAGCTATGAGAAGTTGCGCACGGTGATTGAGAAGAAAATGTTCTCTAACACTGAAGAGTTATTGCCGGTTATCTCCTTTAACGCCAAGACCTCAACGGATGAGCAGAAAAAGCATGATGATTTTGTCGATCGGATGATGGAGAAAGGTTATACCCGTAAGCAGGTTCGTTTACTGTGTGAATGGTATCTGCGGGTAAGAAAATCATCATAACCTGTTATCGAACCACCCTAATATTACAGGTACAGCTTTCGCGTTGTGGCTGTGTTGCCAGCCAGCACAGCCACAGTGTGGAAGATGCAGGGAATAGAGGCAGGGGGAGTTATGGGCTACTTTATTGACAGACGACTTAACGGCAAGAATAAAAGCATGGTCAATCGCCAGCGCTTTTTGCGCCGCTATAAGTCGCAAATTAAACAATCGATTTCTGATGCCATCAATAAAAGGTCGGTAACTGACATTGAGAGTGGCGAGTCAGTGTCGATTCCCATTGACGACATCAATGAGCCAATGTTCCATCAGGGCCGTGGCGGGCTACGCCATCGGGTGCACCCCGGTAATGATCATTTTGTCACTAATGACCGCGTAGAGCGCCCGCAAGGTGGTGGTGGCGGTAGCGGTAGCGGTCAGGGGAATGCCGGTCAGGACGGTGAAGGCGAGGATGAGTTTGTTTTTCAGATTTCCAAAGACGAATATCTCGATTTGTTGTTTGAAGACTTGGCGCTGCCTAACCTGAAGAAAAATCAGTATAAACAGTTAACCGAATTTAAAACCCATCGCGCGGGTTATACCTCCAATGGGGTTCCAGCCAATATCAGTGTGGTGCGTTCGCTGCAAAACTCACTGGCCCGCCGCACGGCCATGACGGCCAGTAAACGCCGCGAACTACGCGAATTGGAAGAAACACTTAAAGCATTGGAAAGCTCGGAACCGGCGCAATTACTGGAAGAAGAGCGGGTACGTAAAGCCATTGCCGAGTTGAAACAAAAAATCGCCCGGGTACCTTTTATTGATACCTTCGATTTACGCTATAAAAACTATGAACGGCGTCCTGAACCATCAAGTCAGGCGGTGATGTTTTGCTTGATGGATGTGTCTGGCTCCATGGATCAGGCCACCAAAGACATGGCAAAACGGTTTTATATTCTGTTGTATCTGTTCCTGAGCCGGACTTATAAAAATGTGGATGTGGTGTATATCCGCCACCACACCCAAGCGAAAGAAGTTGATGAGCAAGAGTTTTTCTATTCGCAAGAAACCGGTGGGACCATTGTTTCCAGTGCGCTGAAACTGATGGACGAAGTGGTGCAAGAGCGCTATGACCCGGCGCAATGGAATATCTATGCGGCGCAAGCCTCGGATGGCGATAACTGGGCTGATGATTCTCCTTTGTGTCATGAATTGCTGGCGAGAAAAATTCTTCCCGTGGTGCGTTACTACAGCTATATCGAGATAACCCGCCGTGCCCATCAAACGCTGTGGCGGGAATATGAAGACTTACAGGCAAAATATGAGAACTTTGCCATGCAACATATTCGGGAACCCGAAGATATCTATCCGGTATTCCGTGAGTTGTTCCATAGGCAGACTGTTGATAATTAACTTCCAAACTAGCCGGTGATCTTTTTCTGTCACAGAAATGGCTTTCCGGCTTTTTAATGCGCTAAAATTTCCACTCCCTGTTTAATTCCCAGAGCTACCCAATGAAATGGCATGATGGACTGCGACAACCCGGTGTATTGGCGGCATTAACTGCCGCAGTGCTGTTTGGCGCAGGAACTCCGCTGGCAAAACAGTTACTGAATACGGTTAGCCCGTGGTTACTGGCCGGCTTGCTGTATTTGGGATCGGGGATAGGTTTGGCGCTGTATCGATTGATAACCCGCCCGGCTGCCGTCAGCCTACCGCGTAATGAGTTATGGTGGTTTATCGGCGCGATTACCGCCGGTGGGATCATTGCGCCAGTATTACTGATGATAGGCCTTACCGGTATGCCCGCATCGGGAGCCTCACTGCTACTCAATGCCGAAGGAGTATTCACTGCCCTGCTCGCCTGGTTTGCTTTCAAAGAGAATTTTGACCGCCGCATTGCCTTGGGCATGGTGGTGATTGTGGCGGGTGCCGCTATTCTGAGCTGGCCGGGAGAAGCTCGCTTTGCCGGATTGTGGCCGACGCTGGCTATTCTGGGTGCCTGTTTTGCGTGGGGAATTGATAACAATCTGACCCGTAAAGTTTCGCTGACGGACGCCACCTGGATTGCTGCGGTCAAAGGATTGGTCGCGGGTCTGGTGAATCTCGCATTGGCATTTTCCCTCGGCGCAACCTTGCCGCCGCTACCCAATCTGGCTGGTGCCCTGCTGGTGGGGTTCTTTGCCTATGGCGTGAGCCTGGCGCTGTTTGTGATTGGTTTGCGCCACCTTGGTACCGCCCGAACCGGTGCTTACTTCTCTATCGCACCATTCTTAGGCGCGGCGCTGGCAGTGGCTATGGGTGATGCTATAACAATCCCTTTGATCGTGGCTGGGTTATTAATGGCAATAGGGATTTGGTTGCATCTGACTGAACAGCATGAGCATCAGCACCACCATGAGGGCTTACTGCACGAGCACGAACATCTGCATGACGAACACCACCAGCATTCACATGACTTCCCCGTCAATGCCGATATCCCCCATAAACACCCTCATCAGCACCAGCCGATGGAGCACTCTCATCCCCATTTTCCTGACTCACACCATCGCCACAAACATTAAAGCGCCATAAACCACCAGTTTATTGGTTATTAACTATAATAAATGCCAGTTTCAAATTAACAAACAGTATAATTAGCCAATTAAAATCATTGGTTTATCCGCCCAAATAAATCATTTATGATAATAAAATTCTTGGGTTTATTGTGTTCCAGAGGGAACTGTGCGCCCCTTACTTTTACTGATACTTTGGCTGGCGTGTATCGCCCCATCACAGGCAGTTTATAACCCCAAAGAATATAATATTTGGCATATTCAAGGCGGCGTTTTATACGGAGCCACCCAAACAGAAGATGAGGAACCGGTACTCATTAGTATTGCTGGCCCCACAACCGATTGGGCAAATATGGTGATTTCATTAATAGGCAATGAGCCCTGTGATAATAAGAAAACGACCACGGAGTTTGCCTTCAATAATGATATGTTCACCGTCGAGTATAGCTGCCTGACAACCACTGATCACACCGTGATAAGTTACACTCTGCATGATGCTGCCAAGGTCAATAAACTCTATAACCAACTGAAATCAGGCTTTACCGTTACACTCGATAAACGGATTAAAGTTTGGGCGGCCAATATTGGCACCCCCATCAACAGTGACTAACGCAATAGCAGTTATTGATCATCGAGCTGACTAAAACGCAACGTCAAATAATCGAGTACACTGCGCACTGAAGGTAATAAACCACGCCGTGAAGGGAAAACGGCATGAATAATTTCATGGCGCAGTGACCACTGCGGTAGCAGGCGAATTAAATCACCCGCGGCTAATTGTTCTGCCACCATCATCACAGGCAACTGCACCACCCCGACACCGCTTAAAGCCGCGCTGCGTAATGTGGTCATATCAGCGGTCACCAGTCGCGGTTGATGATAGACCGCCGCATGCGCCCCTTCAGGCTCATTTAAATGCCAGATAAACTCCTGTTGAGGCTGCCCCAGTCCCAGGCTAGGCCAGCCAGTCAAATCAGCCGGTACTTTCACCTCCCCAAGGCGGGCAATCAATTCAGGGCTGGCCACCAGACACTGACAGCGGTTACCCAAAACCTTCAACACCAGATCACTGTCTTGCAGCGGCGGTGGTCGAACCCGAATCGCAATATCTATGGCTTCAGCAACCGGATCTACCTGCCGATTGGTCGATTCGAGATGCAGCGTCACCAGAGGGCAACTGACCATGAAATCTGCCAACATGTCACTGACCGTCTCTTGCAATAGTGCCACTGGGCAGGTGATGCGCACCACGCCGCGCGGTTCTGCTCGCGTTAACTCTATCGCTTCCTGTGCCGCTTTGGCTTCTTCCAGCATCGCTTTGCAATGTTCGTAATAGGTGCGCCCAACATCCGTCACCGCAAAGCGCCGGGTTGAGCGCTGAATTAATCGCACCCCCAGCCGCTCTTCCAATAACGCTAACCGCCGACTCAGTTTTGATTTGGGTAACCCTAATACTCTGGCGGCAGCACTGAATCCGCCGTGCTCGACCACCTCTGCGTAATAATAGAGATCGTTAAGGTCCTGCATACCCCGCCTCTCAGTTGCTTATTATTGTTCTAATAATAGAACACTGATAATCAATTTTGCTATCTACTGCCGAAATTATCCTGAATATATACTTTATCCAACTTGTGGTCAGGCGGATTGAATAGTCTGGCTGCTATACCTTATTAAGGCTGTTGTAAGGAGAATACGATGAAAAAAGTTCAAGGTATTTATCGTGCGCCGCGCCAACATTGGGTGGGTGATGGTTTCCCGGTTCGCTCACTGTTTTCATACCAGAGCCATGGCAAACAACTCAGCCCGTTCCTGCTGCTGGATTACGCCGGGCCAATGGATTTCACCCCGACTCAACATCGTCGCGGTGTCGGGCAACATCCACATCGTGGATTTGAAACAGTGACCATCGTGTACGACGGTGAAGTTGAGCACCGCGACTCTACCGGTAAAGGTGGGGTTATTGGCCCCGGCGATGTGCAGTGGATGACCGCGGGTGGCGGTATTCTGCATGAGGAATTCCATTCCGATGCCTTCGCGAAACGTGGCGGGGCTTTTGAAATGGTGCAATTGTGGGTCAATTTACCGGCAAAAGATAAAATGGCCGCACCGGGTTATCAGGCAATTAGCAGTGAAACCATTCCTCAGGTCGCATTACTTGATGGTGCGGGTAGCCTGCGTGTTATTGCCGGTGATTATGCGGGTAAAAATGGCCCAGCCAATACTTTCTCGCCGTTGAATGTCTGGGATATCCGGCTAAATCAAGGGAAAATCACCGAGTTCTCCCTGCCTGATGGCTGGAACACGGCACTGATTGTATTGCGCGGCACAGTGCAGGTTAATGGTGATGCCATTGCCCGCGATGCAGAAATGGTGTTGTTGGACTCTGCCGGCAGCCATGTCACGATTGAAGCTAATAATGACGCCGTGCTGTTATTACTCAGTGGTGAACCAATTGATGAGCCCATTATTGGTTACGGGCCATTTGTGATGAACTCGCAGGAGCAAATAGCCGAAGCTATCGCTGATTTTAATAGTGGCCGCTTTGGTTCGATGGACAATCACGCATAACCGCTGAACGACCCGCCATTACCTGATATCAATATTGTCAGGTAATGGCATTTAGCTTGTCATCAAACCAGGATATCAAGCAGCCCAATAATTACCGCAAATCCCCTCTTTCCCTCCCCGATTATCGACTAAACTTAGTGTTATATTCCGCACAAAAAATAGCATCGGTATAAATAAGACGGCGGTATTTTTTTGTATATTGCGCTTTAATTCACATTTGAATATTTGTCATTAATCTTATTCTATTTATAAACAAATAGTGATACTCCAATAGCCACGGTGATAACTTCGCTCAAACCACAAGTAACAAGACTGCCAAGCGATTCTTTTTCCCAGGAATTAATCATGAAAGCCAAAAAAACAGTAGAATGGCAGAAAAACAGGCGGTCTAAGGACAACGAAAATAATGCCTTATTAAACGCATTAGATCATTCATTAGCAATTATTGAGTTTGATCCTTCCAGTCGCATTATTGAAGTTAATCAAAACTATCTTGATTATTTTGGCTATCAGCGTGATGAAGTCATTGGCCAACATCATTTGATGTTTTGTCATCCCGGTTATACCGGCAGCGCAGAATATCAAGAAATCAAAAAATGCCTACTGGCCGGACAATCTCTGGAAGGACGTTTTGAGCGTTTACATAAAGACGGCTCAACAGTTTGGCTAGCGGCCATCTATCAACCGGTATCCGGCCCTGACGGTTCGGTGACCCGCATAGTGAAAATTGCCAAAAACATTACCTTTTTAATTGAACAGCAAAAAGCAACCCAAGAGTGGGTGCAGCTTTTAACGCAATTAACCGACCGTAGTGACAGCGCGATGTTTATTGCGGCAAACACCGAGCACGGACAACAAGCTGTTTATATTAATCAAGGGTTTACGAAGCTGTTTGGCTATACTCCAGAACAGGCTCTGGGGCAAAATATGGTCGATCTACTGCAAAGTGCGCATCCTGAACAGCTCGCGCCAGTCAATGGCCCCTCACCCGATACACGCCAGCGGCTCCTGCCTAAAGAGCTTTTTTACAGTAAAGACCGACAACCCCATTGGTGCTCAGCAGTAATGAACTCACTGATTAATGAGCAAGGCGAGCAGAGTTACAGCATTGGGGTGCTAACGGATATCACCCTGACCAAAATGTATGAAGTGTTGCAATATAAAGTGCTGGAAGCCCTGGTCCGCGAACGCCCGCTGGAAGAAGTGATGTCATTACTCTGTCATGAAGTTGAGCGCATTGCCCCTGAGGTGACCGCCAGTATTTTGCAAAGTATCGGGCAGAATCACCTTTGCCATCTTGCTGGCCCTAGCCTGCCACTCACTTATACTGCCATTCTCTCCTATGTGCCTATCGGCCCAATTGCCGGTTCCTGCGGGACAGCCGCATTTCGCAAAGAAGCGGTTGAAGTACAAGATATCGCCACCGACCCGTTGTGGCAGGACTACCGTCATCTGATATTACCGCATGGCTTATTGGCTTGCTGGTCAACCCCCATTCTCTCCAGCCAAGGGCAAGTGCTTGGTACATTTGCTTTTTATTACAAACAAATAAGAAAACCCAGTGATTTTCATCGTCAGTTGGTCAAATTAATCGCCAATTTATGTTCTCTGGCTATGGAGCGAGAACTCTCACGCAAACAAATTCAACATTTGGCTTTTTATGATTCATTGACCGGGCTGCCCAATCGCACCCAATTTTTGGTGTATGGCAAACAAGCCATTGCTCTGGCAACTGAAATGAATCATCCGCTGGCGGTGTTGGTGATTAATCTGGATCGCTTTAAACAAGTCAATGACTCACTTGGTCATGCCGCTGGCGATGAATTACTGGCGACGATGGCCCAGCGCCTGCGCGACAGTTTGCCTAAAAATGACATCATTGGCCGCCTGTCTGGCGATGAATTCATCATTATTCTGGCCTCCAGCACCATGCAGCAAACCACGGTGAGAGTGGAGAAAATGCTCAGCCTGCTGTCTCAGCCCTGCCAAATTGCCAATATGAATATTATTCCATCGGCCAGTGTAGGTATCAGTTTGTATCCTGAAAATGGTATGGAAATGGACACTCTGATGAACCATGCCGATATCGCGATGCATAAAGCGAAGAATATGGGCCGTGGGCATTTTAATTTCTTCAGTGTAGAAATGAACAATCTCAATCAACAACGCCAGGATATGGAAGATGCCCTGCGCCATGCATTTCATATCGGCTCCCTGGAATTATTTTATCAGCCGCAAGTGATGTTGAAGGATGGTCATCTGTATGGCGTCGAAGCCTTAAGTCGTTGGAAACACCCAGTATTAGGCGATATCCCACCACAACGTTTTATTCCGCTGGCCGAAGAGAGCGGCCTTATCAATGAACTGGCACTGTGGGCGATTGAAACCGCCTGCCGGCAATTGGCCGACTGGCGTTTGCGCGGCATTGATGTTCCCTCGGTATCAGTGAATTTATCGCCGACCAATTTCCACAATCTGGGTTTACCGGACATGATTCTGCATATTTTGCATCATTATCATTTACCGCCGCAGGATCTGACGCTGGAAATTACCGAAGACATATTGATTGAGAATAATCCGGCAATATTCACGACGATAGAAAAAATTCATCGTCTGGGGGTGCGGCTATCAATGGATGACTTTGGCACCGGTTATTCCAGCCTCAGTTACCTGCGCCGCCTGGATCTCGATGAAATCAAACTGGATAAAAGCTTTGTACATGACATTGAGTATGATGAAACCAGCCGAACCCTAAGTGAAGCGGTGATACGCATTGGCGAGAGTTTGCAACTGTCGGTGATTGTCGAAGGGGTAGAGAATGAAGCCCAGCGCACTTTATTGAGCCGGCAAGGTTACCTGATTGGTCAGGGATTTCTATTTTCCGAAGCGCTGCCGGCGATCAAACTGGAAAAATGGTTAGAACATCGTCTGACAAGTTAGACGGTGAATAATAAGAGATATATTATTAGTTGTAGTAACCTATTAGCGATTTCTAAACACCAATAAGTGACATTGTCACTACAGACTACTGACAACCCCTAACGGCTCGATCTTGCAAGGTGAGGACAGGTAGAAGAGTAAAGCGTCCGCGCCAGGGAAGGCGCGGGTCGAGCCCCCAGGGATGGGTTTACGGCGTCTTTACGATCTGCCTGTTTTCACCGTTACGGGCACTTTGTCATTAACCTTAAGTGACATTGTCACTATCGCTGGGTTGGGTCATGCTCAACCTTTTCATTTGTCGGCAAATTCTTTATCCTTGCTGCCTTTGTCATCTGGATGTTGTTCCGTTGTTATGCAAAAATTCCTTTTTCTGCTGTTAAGCCTGATATTGCTCGGCCCATTGGGCATCGACCTCTACTTACCCACTATCCCTGCAATTGCCAAGGGGCTAAACAGTAGTGAGTCATTGATCCAATCTACCATTGCGCTGTTTATTTTAGTTCTGGGGGTCGGGCAACTGATTGCCGGGCCATTGGTTGACAAATATGGCCGCAAACCGATTGCCATCATCGGGATAATCCTTTATATGCTGGGTGCCGCGATGGCTGCTCTGGCTGTCAGCCCCTTCATGTTTGTCAGCTCCCGCCTGTTACAAGGTGTGGCTGTTTGCTGTACGGCAGTGGTGGCATTCAGTGGGGTGCGCGACCGCCTTAATGGCAATGAAGCTGCCCGTGCTTTTGGTTTCCTCAATGGCACATTAAATATCGTACCGGCATTAGCCCCATTATTAGGTGGTTTGTTGGCCGAAGCTTTTGGCTGGCGCGCACCATTCTGGTTCCTGGCACTGTACGGGTTGCTGGTATTAATCCTGATTATCGTTTTCCTACCGGAAACCCGCCCGGCAGATACGCAGCCGGTGAAGAGTTTGCCGATAAAAAACTATCTGCGTATTTTGCGTGACGACCGTTTTCTGACTTTCGCACTGGTCAACGCTGGCGCGATGGGCATGGCGCTAACTTATGTCTCTCTGGCACCTAATGTCTTGATGGTCGGCGCGGGGCTTAGCCCGCTGCAATTCTCGCTGGTGTTCGGGGCCAATGGTTTTTGGATCATGGCCGTCAGCTTTTTTGCGAATCGGATTATCCAAAAAGTGGGCCGCCCTGCCTGCCTGATGACCGGTAGCGTGCTGATGGCTGTCGGCTGTTTCAGCCTGCTATACGGCCTGCGCTTAGCACCTGAAGTGCAACATCACTGGCTGGTTTACATGTTGCCCGTTGCCTGTGCCTGTGCCGGTTTAGCCTTTATGATGGGGCCAGCCACCAGCTATGCACTGGAGCCTTATGCCAATGAAGCGGGTGTGGCTTCAGCCTTGGTTGGGTTTGTACAGATGGCAGGAGGCGCGGGGTTGGGTCTATTGGCAATGGCTTTGCCGATTGAACCTAAGTTATCTCTGGCTATTGTGATGTTGGTGGGTTGCTTACTGGCCTGGCAAGCACGCCGCGCCAGCAAACATGTGCGCGGCAAATTACAAAAGATAAACTAGCACGCCACTTCAATAGCTAATAAGAAACCGATTACCCAAATGAATTGGTGTTGTAGCAAGGCAGCAAACGAACTCATCCCGATGAGCTGACATAAGTCAGTGATTCGGGTGACAAATCTTCCGGGAGCAGATTTGAACGCTGCTTGCAGCGGCCTCGCAGAGGCGAGGCCCATGGACGGGCCGAGTAACGAGAGCCGCTAACACCGCTACAGCGTCAAGTCAGAAGGGTAACCCTGGCTGCCAGCGCACACATCAACTCATACCCTACCGTTCCTGCTGCCTGTGCCACATTATCAATGGGCACATTTTCGCCCCAGATTTCAACTTTGCTGCCAATCTGCGCCTGAGGACATGGCGTGAGATCCACGGTCAGCATATCCATCGAAATCGCCCCCACAGTGTGCGTCAATATTCCATCTACCATAATAGGTGTTCCCGTCGGTGCTACACGCGGATAGCCATCGGCATAACCACAAGCAACCACACCGATGCGCTGCGTGCCAGTAGCACGATAACGGCTACCATAACCGACACTCTGACCGGCGGATAATGATTGCAGCGCGATAATCTCACTGTGCAAACTCATCACCGGACGCAAACCAAGACCGGCAATATCTGCCATATCACCACTGGGCGATGCGCCGTAGAGAATAATCCCTGGGCGCACCCAGTCATAATGGGTGGCTGGGTTACGCAATATTGCCGCCGAGTTGGCAAAGCAGCGAGCCGCCGAAATATGCCCACAGGCCTGTTGGATCTGGGCGAATTGTTCGTCAACACCGATAGGATTATCTGCATTGGCAAAGTGACTCATGAAAGTGACTTCGCCGACATTGCTAAGACTGTTGGCCCATTGCCATACAGCTTCCGCCTGACCAATAGGAAACCCCAACCGATTCATGCCGCTATTAAACTTCAAGTAAATATTGAGGGGAGCCGTCAGGCGGGCCGCTTTGATGGCCTCAAGTTGCCAGTCACTGTGCACCGCCGTCGTCAGGCGATAATGATCCAGTAACACTAAGTCCTGCGCTTGAAAGAAACCCTCCAGCAATAAAATTGGCCCTTGCCAGCCCTGCTCTCGCAGCAGGATAGCTTCGTTTAAATCCAGTAAGGCAAATCCATCTGTCGCAGCCAGCCCTTGCCAAATACGTGCCAGACCATGACCGTAGGCATTGGCTTTTACCACCGACCAAATTTTTGCCGTTCCTACATGGCGGCGAACAATATTCAGATTATGGTGCAGCGCAGATAAATTCAGCGTGGCAGATATCGGACGAGGCATGCTTATTCCTTCCAGAACACTATTCCGTTGTTATTAACAAAAGGGCTATCCACTAATACCCTAAATAATTCAAGTTGCAGCCAACGGACATGCAACTTGAAGTATGGCGGATATGAATTAGCGAACTGGATGAACGTCATGCAACGGCGCAACATTCAACGGTCGAAAGCCCGCGCTATAGCGCGACACCGAGAGGTCATCAGCCAGAATCGCAGGACGCCGACCATACATAATATCAGCCAATAGTTGACCTGAACCGCATGCCATGGTCCAGCCCAAGGTGCCATGACCGGTATTGAGGTAGAGATTTTTCAGCGAAGTTCGCCCAACAATAGGTGTGCCATCTGGTGTCATCGGGCGCAGGCCAGTCCAAAACGTCGCCTGACTAATATTACCGCCATCGGGATACAAATCACCGACCACCATTTCCAGTGTTTCCCGCCGCGCCTGTTCCAGTTGAGTGTTAAATCCCACAATTTCCGCCATGCCGCCCACCCGAATGCGATCGTCAAAACGGGTAATGGCTATCTTATAGGTCTCATCCAGCACGGTAGAATATGGTGCGCAAGCAGGGTTGGTGATGGGGATGGTCAGGGAGTAACCTTTTAGCGGGTAAACCGGAATCGATACCAACCCCGCCAGCAGTGCCGTTGAATAAGCGCCAAAAGCCACGACATAAGCATCAGCTTTAATGATGTCATCACCGCACAGCACCCCTGCGATTTGATCCCCATCCACCAGCAGTTTCTCCACTGAGCGATTGAAGATAAATTTCACACCGGCCTGTTCGGCCATTTTTGCCAGCCGCTCGGTAAACAACTTACAGTCGCCAGTTTCATCATTAGGCAGACGTAAGCCGCCGGTGAGCTTATGTGCCACTGTTGCCAGCGCGGGCTCGACGGTGGCCAGTTGATCCGCGGTTAACAGCGAATATGGCACACCAGCGTCATCTAATACTGCAATATCCTTAGCAGCATTATCAAATTGCTGCTCAGTACGGAATAATTGCAGCGTTCCCCCTTGCCGCCCTTCGTACTGAATACCGGTATCTTCGCGCAGATCTTTCAAGCAATCACGGCTGTACTCGGCCAACCGCACCATACGGCTTTTGTTAATCATATAGTGGGAAGTGTCGCAGTTTCTTAGCATTTGCCACATCCAGCGCAACTGCGAAGCACTGCCATCCAGATGAATCGCCAACGGCGCATGGCGTTGGAACATCCATTTAATGGCTTTTAGAGGAACACCGGGGGCAGCCCAAGGTGCCGCGTAGCCGGGAGATATCTGGCCGGCATTACCTGCACTGGTTTCCTGAGCTGGCCCATCCTGCCGGTCAATGACCGTGACATCATGTCCATCTTTCGCTAAGTACCAGGCACTGGCAACACCCACCACACCACTTCCTAAAATGACAACCCGCATATCATCCCCACACCAAAATGCATCAAAAGCACAATATTTTGTTGACAGAAAATTAACCCAGCAGAAAAAACTATCCAACACATTAATGATAGACTGTGACTTAATTCACAATTAATTTACACTGCAATCACTTTTCAATTCAATAGCAGACTAAAAATAGAGATAACATGCTATTTTCAGCGCGTTATACAAAAGAATGACTGAAAACCCGCCTAATTATCCCTATTAACAGCATGAATAATTAGCATGTTACTGATGTTAATTTTATTGGTTTTATATTCCGCAATAACTGCAAATAAACAGAATAATAATCTAATTAAATCTTTTTTAAGATAATTACGTCTGCCAGTAAAAAATAACCCGTATTTCCTCAATGGAGAGGCTCTCTTTTGAAAGATGACGGATATTCATTGACATAACGCCAAGACAGGCCTCAATTTGTTCATATTGAGCTAGGATTATACTCAAGTGACTTCAAGATGCAGGAAGGCGGCAATTGAGCGAGTCCTCAGGAGCTTACTCAAGTAAGTGACTGGGGTGAGCGAAGGCAGCCAACACCCCTGCATCTTGAAGGGCGACGGGTATATTGAAGTGACCAGTATTTTGCAGGGTTATAAACCGTGAGGATGCGCTAATGACAACTTCAACATCGAAACACACCGCGCAAGATAAGCGCCTGACTGACGGCCCAGACTGGACATTTGAATTGTTGCAGGTCTATCTGGATCAAATAGATCGGGTGGCAAAACATTACCGGCTCGATACCTACCCCCATCAGATTGAGGTCATTACCTCGGAACAAATGATGGATGCCTACTCAAGTATTGGCATGCCCATTAATTATACCCACTGGTCTTTCGGTAAAAAATTTATCGAAACCGAGCAAAAATATAAGCACGGCCAGCAAGGGTTAGCCTATGAGATTGTGATTAATTCCAATCCTTGTATTGCTTATTTAATGGAAGAAAACACCATTACCATGCAGGCATTAGTGATGGCCCACGCCTGCTATGGTCATAACTCTTTCTTTAAAAACAATTATTTATTCCGCGCTTGGACAGATGCCAGTTCCATCGTTGATTATTTACTGTTTGCCCGCCATTACATCAGTGAATGCGAAGAGCGCTATGGTGTGGAAGAGGTTGAACGGCTGCTCGACTCTTGCCATGCACTGATGAATTATGGTGTTGACCGCTATAAACGCCCGCAAAAAATCTCGTTAGTTGAGGAAACTGCGCGGCAAAAAAGTCGAGAGGAATACCTGCAAAGCCAGGTCAATTCCTTGTGGAAAACCTTGCCACGTAAAGATAAAGAAGAAGTGCAAGCCCAGGCTCAGCGCTACCCCAGTGAGCCGCAAGAGAATCTGCTCTACTTTATGGAGAAGAATGCTCCGTTGCTGGAGTCATGGCAGCGAGAAGTGTTGCGGATTGTGCGCAAAGTGAGCCAGTATTTTTATCCGCAAAAACAGACCCAGGTGATGAACGAAGGTTGGGCCACTTTCTGGCATTACACCATTCTTAATCATTTATACGATGAAGGCCGGGTCAGCGATCGGTTTATGATGGAGTTCTTACACAGCCATACCAATGTGGTGTATCAACCGCCGTATAACAGCCCTTATTACAGTGGTATCAACCCTTATGCGCTTGGCTTTGCCATGTTCCAGGACATCAAGCGCATCTGCCAGTCGCCAACCGAAGAAGATTACTACTGGTTCCCCGATATTGCCGGTAAAGATTGGCTGGATACCCTGCATTTTGCCATGCGCGATTTTAAAGATGAAAGTTTCATTAGCCAGTTCTTATCACCGAAAGTGATGCGAGACTTCCGTCTCTTCACTGTGCTGGATGACGATAAGAATAACTATCTGGAAATTTCGGCCATTCATAATGAAGAGGGCTATCGTGCTATTCGCAATGAATTATCTGCTCAATATAACTTGAGTAATCATGAACCTAACATTCAAGTGTGGAATGTTGATCTGCGCGGGGATCGTTCTCTGACGCTGCGCTATATTCCTCATGACCGGGCGCCACTGGATAAAAGTCGCCAGCAAGTGATGAAACATATCCATCGCTTATGGGGGTTTGATATTCATATGGAACAGCTTAATGATGATGGCAGTATTGAATTGCTCGACAGTATTCCACCCAGAGCCAATAAACTCTAATCTGGCTGCATTACGTGATTGATATCAATGGAAAAGGGGCGCTATTGGCCCCTTTTTACTGTTCTGTTTTGACGATGACTCTTCTAGCGGCGAGCTTCTGCCAAATCACTTGGCATGGTGCCCTGCATACTGTGCCAGATAGCCCCGCTCTCTTTACCGTAGGTACGCAGGCAGTCCAACACCTGGTCATAGGCTTTCTCATCACAGAGCATTGATAGCTTGCTATAAAACGTCAAAGCCAGCTTGCGTGCTTCTGGATTCGAGAAATAGTAACGCCCTACGCGAGTGTACAATCCTTTCAAACCATTCAGAATCAGGCCGTAAATCGGGTTACCTGAAGCAAAAGCCAAACCACGGAAAATACCGTAATCCAGTGCAGTGAAAGACTCAGCATTATCATCAACCGTCTGCGCTTGCGCCAAAATTTCTTGTGCTTTTTCGGGATGATTGCGAATAGCCGTCCGGACAAAGATAGTCGCGATGTTAGTTCGAACAGCCAGTAAGTTATCTATCAATTGTGGCACGCTGTCGTGGTCAAGCCGCGCCAGTGTTTCCAGAATATTAAGGCCGGAAGTTTCCCAAAAGTTGTTTACTTTCGTTGGTTTACCGTGCTGAATAGTGAGCCAGCCATCGCGGGCTAGCCGTTGTAGCACTTCGCGCAATGTTGTGCGGGTTACTCCAATCAGCTCTGAAAGTTCACGCTCCGCGGGCAAAATTGTGCCTGGGGGGAAGCGATTATTCCAAATACTTTCAATAATATACTCTTCCGCGAAACCGGCAGGACTTTGCGCCTTTATAACCATATTTTTTGACGTTCCGTAGCGATAAATATCAGCAATTTAGTGCGCTCATCATACCAGACGACTCTATTCTGATATAGCTCCAGGGCCGAACAAATGGTGAAAGCAGTCATAAAGTTGCAAAAATTGCGCAGATGTAATGATGAACAGATTATACATATTGCTTTTAGGCGAATAACGTAAAGTAAAATGTAACCTTGAGCAGTAATAGCGCCATATATCCTAAATAATTCGAGTGACTGCGCACAGCCAACGCGCATGCAGCTTGAAGCATGGTGGATATAACAATTTATTAAGGAGACCATAGCCCACAATGGATATCACTATTAGACAAGCCGTACTCAGGAATTTTCTCGGTAATTCACCAGATTGGTACAAGCTGGCAATTGTAGCGTTTCTCATCATTAACCCGCTGGTGTTCTTCTTTGTCAGTCCTTTCGTCGCCGGCTGGTTGCTGGTGATTGAGTTTATCTTCACGCTGGCGATGGCACTGAAATGTTATCCATTACAGCCCGGGGGTTTACTCGCTATTCAAGCCGTTGCTATGGGGATGACCAGCCCGCATCAAGTAGCAGAGGAAATTGCCAATAACCTCGAAGTCCTGTTGCTACTGGTGTTTATGGTGGCGGGCATCTACTTTATGAAACAGTTATTACTGTTTATTTTTACCAAATTGCTGCTGAGCATCCGCTCAAAAATCACACTTTCTCTCGCTTTCTGTGTCGCTTCTGCCTTCCTTTCAGCTTTTCTGGATGCGTTGACTGTTATCGCCGTTGTCATTAGTGTGTCTGTCGGTTTTTATACTATTTATCATCATGTTGCCTCAAATCATTCAGATAAGGACATCAATGATGATAGTTGGATCGACAGTCAGGAAAATCGCAAAACGCTGGAACAATTCCGCGCATTTTTGCGCAGCCTGATGATGCATGCTGGTGTGGGAACCGCGCTGGGTGGCGTCATGACTATGGTGGGCGAGCCACAAAACCTGATTATCGCTAAAAGTGCCGGCTGGCATTTTGGTGATTTCTTTATGCGCATGCTGCCCGTCACCCTACCCGTGCTATGTTGTGGATTATTGGTTTGCATATTGGTCGAGCGTTTTAAACTGTTTGGCTACGGAGCGGAGCTGCCTGAACGAGTTCGTCAGGTTCTGACGGATTACGATAAGCAGGCCAGCGCGAAACGCAACCGCCAGGAGAAAGTGAAACTGTTGGTTCAAGCACTGATTGGCGTTTGGTTGGTTCTTGCACTGGCGCTACATCTAGCTGAAGTGGGCTTAGTGGGGTTGTCGGTCATTATTCTCGCGACCTCGCTTTGTGGTATCACCAATGAACATGCGCTGGGGAAAGCCTTTCAGGAAGCGCTGCCTTTCACTGCACTGCTTACGGTATTTTTCGCCGTGGTCGCAGTTATTATCGAACAAAGCTTATTCACGCCGATTATTCAGTTTGTTTTACAATCCTCCCCCTCAGCCCAATTATCCCTGTTTTATCTGTTTAATGGCTTACTGTCCTCGGTTTCTGACAATGTTTTTGTCGGCACCGTATACATTAATGAAGCGCGGAAAGCCTTTGAATTGGGCGTTATCTCATTGCAACAGTTCGAATTATTGGCCGTCGCCATCAATACCGGCACCAACCTGCCCTCAGTAGCCACCCCCAATGGTCAGGCCGCGTTCTTGTTCTTACTGACCTCAGCACTCGCTCCGTTGATTCGCCTGTCCTATGGCCGAATGGTATACATGGCTCTACCCTATACCATAGTGATGACCGGTGTTGGTCTGCTCGGTGTCGAGTATTTATTAGTTCCAGTAACGGAGTGGATGATGCAAAGTGGCTGGATAAGTTTGCCTCATATCGCTGCGGGAGTTAGCATTACACACTGATTGCTTGCATTATCGTATTCGCCAGCCCTGTATTTTTTCACGGCCGAGGGGCTGGCAAAACAAACCAATATGTCATCCAAAGTAAAATTGATACTTGAGATGGCCGCGATACGCGAGAAATAGCTGATTTTTGCCTAATTTTACCCTTGGGTAGCTGGCAGCAAAGATGAATTGGTTTACACTGCCAGTACAATTGCTTACTGCATGGAAAATAAAGATATGTTGCAATTCCTTAACCGCTGCTCTAAAGGGCGCGGTGCTTGGCTATTAATGGCCCTGACTGCACTTGTATTAGAATTGGTTGCGCTCTATTTTCAACACGTGATGCTGCTACAGCCTTGCGTAATGTGTATTTATGAACGGGCCGCATTATTCGGTATTCTGGGGGCATCACTGCTGGGTGCGATCGCGCCTAAATCCCCTTTGCGCTATCTGGCGATTTTTATTTGGATCTACAGCGCCTGGAGAGGCGTTCAGTTAGCCTGGGTACACACGATGCTGCAATTGCATCCATCGCCTTTCACAACCTGTGATTTCTTTGTGAGTTTCCCTTCATGGTTGCCACTCGATAAATGGTTCCCGGCTATTTTTGTTGCCAGTGGCGATTGCGCCGTAAAACAGTGGGAGTTCCTGTCGCTGGAGATGCCACAATGGTTAGTCGGTATCTTTGCTGCTTATTTGTTTATGGCGGTATTAGTGCTGATCAGCCAGTTTGTTAAGCCGAAAAGACGCGATCTGTTTAGTCGATAGTTTTTATTTCGATTGATCGTTTTTATTTCGCTTGATCGTTTTCACACATATCTTTATCTATTTAAGGCGTCCAGAATGTGGCGCCTTTTTATATTCTGATCGTTGAATGATGCTCGCGAATCACCACATTATTTATTAATGCATAATTTCAGTGTTGACTGAGGGACTAATCCACC
Organism: Yersinia artesiana; assembly: GCF_902726545.1. Taxonomy (GTDB): domain Bacteria; phylum Pseudomonadota; class Gammaproteobacteria; order Enterobacterales; family Enterobacteriaceae; genus Yersinia; species Yersinia artesiana. The sequence continues at coordinate 33,902 of NZ_CACVAD010000046.1, forward strand.
CAATCCGGATTTTTTATTTCTGACTAACACAAGATAAATAATTGGTTTACTCGTGATACAACGAAAAAGGCCACCTTACAGTAGCCTTATTTTATTAGCATAATCAAACAATTACGCTTTGGTATGTGTACAAGCATACTGACTGGCTTGATCCCCATCGACAATCGCCAGACGGATTGGCATTGCAGAGATATTAAGAGCGGCAATAACATGTTCTTGGTTATTCGCTTTCTGGAAGATTAATGACTCCCCTTGACCTTCCGGATTAACTTTCACAAATTGAAAAACTGACTTATCAATGATCAATTGCTGATTAGGCCCATCTAAGACAGCTGAAAGACTGCCGCCCTCTTTCAATTCGCAATCAAGATTAATTAATGAAGCCCCAGCAGCCTGAACCTGGTGTGAAACACTACCTAAAGTAGCGGAGATGCCGATGATAACTGCGGCTAAAGTAGAATATTTCATTTTTTAAGTTTCTTGGTTAAATTTCGGCGTTAGTATGCCATATTTGGCTGATGATAGTGATGAGTTATCTGGCCCACTGTGTTTTATTCAAGATAGGCCAGCACAAAGTAAGGTAATTCAAGGGCCTGGGTAGTATCTGTGGTTTTCGCAATGCATTACCGCAAACTGATTCAATGCGTATGTTGCTTTGCGGTAATTTTTTGCCCCAGTCAGTATTTAACACGAAACAGGCATCTCTACCCAATAGTTATATACCCGGACTCGCGCCCCCCAGCCCCGATATCGTTAATCTACCAGGTAGTCCCACTTCAAGGGTATGACTTCAGCACTTTTACTGATGATAACTATCCGCTTCCCAAGAAGTCTCTTTTTCTCATCGTCAGCACGCTTTCACTTCCAGTAACTCATCGAAGCGGGCCGTATACGCGGGTAACAACATTTCCCGCTTCATCTGCCATGCTTTCTGTATACCCTGCCCAGCAAACCACACCCTACCTTTACCTAATTGATTAATATTGTCCAGAACAGCTATCAGTGCTTGCAAGGCACGGCTCTCCGTTAAGTTCTCTGACCGTCCTTTCTAGCACCACATTGAAATTTTTACGCACAAACTGCGGATGAGTGTCAGCCAGCTGTAAGGCGGTGTTGATGCCTTCATCGTGTGTCATCCCCTTATCCATTCATTTAGATTTACTTTTAAAAGGTTAATTGTATTAAGACATATCCCAATAATTAAGAATTAAGAATTAAGTTGAGCAATAATCCTAAAATAGATAGAGATATAGCCATCAAATAGGCAATTTAGCCCAACATATCAATCCTGAGACAGTTTTCCGCACGCTTAAAATTTTAACCTATGATAGGATATTTTCATCTCTAATTTTCGCAAATGAATGCACTAATTGCGAGCATAATAAAAACAGCACAAGACACTATATAAGGAATGTAAAATGTCAAAACAGGATTTAATAGCGAACCAAATAATAGAAATTTTAAATTCAAAAAGCAAACCAGCCTATAAGATATACTTTAAGCAAGCTGGTGATATTGTTATTGATTTTTCAAAAGACATATCATTTATATTTGTTGACTTTATTGACACGGAAAATAGGTCAAGAAATGAAATATCAACAATACGGCTTTTACAAAGAATAAAAAAAGGAATTACAAATGAAGATTTAGCTAAGGCATTAAATATAATCACACATGAATTTGTGAGTAGAATAAGAAAAGATAAAATAAAATCACTTGCTGAAAGTTTAGGAAAAGTAACGGGTAAATTTGTCGTAAGCACAGCAATACTCAATGATTTATCTTCCGTTTTCACCAAAAAACTGGTTGGTAAATTTCTTGTAGGCTCTTTATTTTCAACTATTTACTCAATAGGTGGTGCAAAGTCCCGAGCCATTTATGGTTCTGATGCGTTAAGGGAAAAAACACCTGAAATATATAATAAATTAAGAAACGCTGGTGACTTGGATTTGTTTTACTTTCTGGTTGATAGCTATGCTGGTCCATTTATTGAAGCTATGATAATAAAAGATAAAAATCCCGCCGCATGGGACGAGATCATCATGAAAGTAATCACTGGACTTGAAAAGAAAAATTAATTTTTATCTTTTAATCTCAGGGTTGTTTTTATTGAAAAATAGAAGCAACCTAGTCCAAACATAAGAATAAGCAAATGGCCGACGACATAGCCATAGTTAAAAGGATTTAGTCCACCTTCATCATATATGTCAATTAAAGTCGTAGAAAAGCTAAACACAACAAAAGCGGTGAAGCAAAAAATACAAAAAGATAATAATAACATTGTGTAAAAAAGAAATTTATTAATATTCATAATTAGTTCCATTAATTAAAAAATCC
>NZ_CACVAD010000047.1 GCF_902726545.1 Yersinia artesiana
GGGTCGTGCGGGATTCGAACCTGCGACCAATTGATTAAAAGTCAACTGCTCTACCAACTGAGCTAACGACCCATTATATAATTCTGAAAGCCTAGAAGTGGTGGGCGATACCAGATTCGAACTGATGACCCCCTCCGTGTAAAGGAGATGCTCTACCAACTGAGCTAATCGCCCTCATCTATCTCATTTAATGCTTGTATTTCATTTACTTCGTAACACGTCGAGTTTGGTGGGCGATACCAGATTCGAACTGATGACCCCCTCCGTGTAAAGGAGATGCTCTACCAACTGAGCTAATCGCCCCGCCGTGTTGTTGGAGTCGCATTATAGGGATAGTTCGAAGTGAGTCAACGGTTTTTAAAACGAAAACAATCGTTCGCCGCAAATTTAAACAGGATGCGATATTTATCACCGCTATGGGCATTTCTTTAGCCGAATCTAATTGCATATCGGTAACATCGTTGAGGAATTGTCTCAGGGTGGTAGAATGTCGCCTACTTTTTCGAAATTCGAGCAATAACCAGCTTTTGCTGGTCGGCGTAGCGTAATAAGGCATCGAACCCAATGAAAATCAAAACCCGTTTTGCACCCAGCCCTACCGGCTATCTCCACGTTGGTGGCGCGCGCACCGCGCTGTATTCCTGGTTATTCACCCGCCATTTCGGTGGTGAATTTGTTTTGCGTATTGAAGATACCGATCTTGAGCGCTCAACTCAGGAAGCCATCGACGCCATTATGGACGGTATGAACTGGCTGAATCTGGATTGGGATGAAGGCCCGTATTTCCAAACCAAACGTTTCGATCGCTACAATGCGGTGATTGACCAAATGTTGGAAAATGGCACTGCTTATAGATGCTATTGCTCTAAAGAGCGTTTGGATGAATTGCGCGAAACCCAAATGGCCAATGGTGAGAAGCCGCGCTACGATGGTCGCTGCCGTGATAGCCAGTGCACCCACAGTGCTGATGAACCTTCTGTGGTGCGTTTTCGTAACCCGCAGGAAGGCTCGGTTATTTTCGATGATAAAATCCGTGGCCCAATCGAATTCAGCAACCAAGAGCTGGATGACTTAATTATCCGCCGTACCGATGGTTCACCAACTTATAACTTCTGCGTAGTGGTTGATGACTGGGATATGGAAATCACCCATGTTATCCGTGGTGAAGACCATATCAACAACACCCCTCGCCAGATTAACATTCTGAAAGCATTGGGCGCGCCCGTTCCTGAATATGCCCACGTTTCAATGATTCTGGGTGATGACGGTAAAAAACTGTCTAAACGTCATGGTGCAGTCGGCGTGATGCAATACCGTGATGACGGCTATCTGCCAGAAGCCCTGCTGAACTATTTGGTTCGCCTGGGTTGGTCGCATGGTGATCAGGAGATTTTCTCTGTTGCTGAGATGACTGAGCTATTCACACTCGATGCGGTGAGTAAATCGGCCAGTGCTTTCAATACTGAAAAACTGCAATGGCTGAACCACCACTATATCAATAGCTTGCCACCAGAGCAGGTTGCCGTTCACCTGTCATGGCAGGTTGAGCAGTTGGGTATTGATACTCGCAACGGCCCTGAATTGGTCGAAATCGTTAAACTGTTGGGCGAGCGCTGTAAGACGCTGAAAGAAATGGCTGAATCTTGCCGTTACTTCTATGAAGAATTTGATGAATTCGACGCAGATGCTGCGAAAAAACATTTGCGTCCTGTTGCACGCCAGCCACTGGAAGCGGTTAAAGCCAAACTGGCTGCCATCACCGAGTGGACCACTGAAAACGTTCACAATGCCATTCAGGGCACGGCTGATGAGTTGGGTGTAGGTATGGGCAAAGTTGGCATGCCACTGCGCGTAGCGGTCACTGGTGCGGGTCAATCACCAGGAATGGACGTCACCGTCCATGCTATCGGTCAGGCGCGTTCACTGTCTCGTATTGATAAAGCACTCGCTTTTATCAGCGAACGTGAAGCACAGCAATAAAATCAAATCTATTAATCAGGCGACTGAGCAAAGTCGCCTTTTTTATGCTGTTTGCTCACTGATTTGGCGGCTTTTTCAGCGCTTGGCGTGAGAAATTGAATTAGCCGTTGACACTGTTTCAGGGGTTTCATATCATGCGCCCCGTTCACACGATTTATTATGTGCACACTGGGGCTATAGCTCAGCTGGGAGAGCGCTTGCATGGCATGCAAGAGGTCGACGGTTCGATCCCGTCTAGCTCCACCAAATTATCTTGTTTGATAAGTTTCAAGCTTGATAATCAGGTGGCATGATAGATAAATCAGTACGAACAACCACATTTGTGGGGCTATAGCTCAGCTGGGAGAGCGCTTGCATGGCATGCAAGAGGTCGACGGTTCGATCCCGTCTAGCTCCACCACTCTTTAAAAGACCGGCCTATGGCCGGTCTTTTGCTTTTTAGCATTTATCATAATCATTCTCCGCTGCTATCCTGCTCCAAACACATTGATGACCGAGGAAACAGGCAATGAACCAGCAACAACAAATCATTGAATGGCTACGTGCGGATCCCTATCGGATGCAAGCATTGTCTATTGCCCGTGAACTTCAGTTAAACCAATGGTGCCTGGCTGCAGGATTTGTCCGTAATCTGGTGTGGGATAAGCTACATGGATACCCTTCTGCTACCCCAATTAATGATATTGATTTAGTCTATTTCGATGAGCAAGATGCCAGTGAGCAGCATGATTTACAGCTCGAAGAACAACTTAATCACACAACGTCAGCCCTGCATCCATCGTTTCCGTGGTCAGTCAAAAATCAGGCCAGAATGCACCTGCGCAGTGGCCGCTGGCCCTACACCAGTACAGAAGACGCCATCAGCTATTGGGTTGAAGTGGAAACAGCGATTGGGGCCAGCCTTAAAGAAAATGGTGATATTGAACTGGTCGCCCCATTCGGTTTGGCTGCTTTGTTTAGTCAAACCATTACGCTGAATACCAAAAACGGTGAAATCGACACTTACTACCAGCGGGTCAATAGCAAAGGCTGGCAACAGCATTGGCCGCAACTGCAATTGGTGGTTTAACGGCTTAGAGCCTGGATTTAACGCGCATAAAACCACCAAGTGATAGGTTACTGATTAGCAAGTGATAAGATTGTGTAAAACCCCGCTGAAAAGCTAAAGATTAATATCCTTCACGTCGATAAATATTATTCCACCCACGTTTTCTAAGGAATAATGATGTCGAATACAATCTCTGCAGCATCAGTGTCAGTAAGCAGTAGCAGCTCTTCGGATAGCAGTACCGCCGCACAGATTAAATCTCTTAATCAAGAGATCCAAAAACTGACCGAAAAGTTAAGTACCTTAAAAGACTCTGGTTTAACTGCTGATGAGTTGCAAAAACAACAGCAACAAATTCAGAGCCAAATAGCAGCACTGCAAGCTCAAGTTGCTCGTATTGAGGCACAGGCGGCGGAAAAAGCCAAAGAAGGTAAAGACGATACAACCAGCGCGAGTACACCTACAGGTGATGGGGTAAACCGCCCTTCTGCTCAAAACCAGATTGACGTTTATATTTAATGAAGTTTGTGCCCTACAAAGTAAGACTATGGCGATGATCTGCAACTGTTCATCGCCATATTTAAGTCTAAAAAATTAGCCTCGTTTGAGGGGTTTAACCAAACCATCCAGCCCTTCAATTTTAATCGCCAGCGTCATCTCCATCAACATACCCAGTTTGCCTTGCGGAAACTCACCTTTACGGGCGAACCAAAGCAGGTACTCTTCCGGTAGATCGATTAACACCCGCCCCTGATATTTACCAAAGGGCATCCGGGTATTGGCGATTTCAACCAAGTTTTCTTTTTCCATGCAATCCTCAGCCGTTAGGACGACTCACCGAGCAAACGGATCATCTCCGCTTCATCGATAACTGTAATTCCGAGCTCCTGCGCTTTCGCCAGTTTCGATCCCGCCGCTTCACCCGCAATCACCAGATCAGTTTTTTTGGAAACACTGCCACTGACTTTGGCCCCCAAAGCGGCCAGGCGATCTTTGGCTTCATCCCGTGAGAGGATAGTCAGTGAGCCGGTCAGAACTACTGTTTTTCCCGCAAATGGGCTGTCTATCTCTTCGGCTATAATTTGCTGCGGCTCGGGCCAAGTGATCACTTTTTCCAGCGCTTCGATTACTTTCTGATTGTGCTCTTCACTGAGGAAGTTCACCACGTGCCTGGCCACCACTTCACCAACATCCGGCACACTTTTTAATGCTTCAATATCAGCGGCTCGCAGGTTTTCCAGATTACGGAAATGAGCTGCCAAATTAGCCGCCGTTGCCTCACCCACTTCGCGAATGCCCAGCGCATAGAGAAAGCGGGCAAAAGTCGTCTGTTTTGCCTTTTCCAATGCTGCGACCAGATTTTGAGCCGATTTTGGCCCCATCCGATCTAATCCGGTCAGTATTCCGGGAGTCAGAGCAAACAAATCCGCCGGGTTCTCAACATACTGTTTTTCTACTAATTGTTCGATAATCTTGTCACCCATGCCATCGACATCCAGCGCCCGGCGCGAGACAAAATGCTTCAGTGCCTCTTTACGTTGCGCGGCACAGAATAACCCACCGGTGCAGCGGGCAACCGCTTCCCCCTCAACCCGCTCGATATCAGAACCACACACCGGGCAGTGCTCAGGGAAAGTGATCTCTTTGGCATCCTGCGGGCGTTGCTCCATCACCACCCCCACCACTTGCGGAATAACATCGCCGGCGCGACGGACAATCACGGTATCGCCGATACGTAAGCCCAAACGCTCAATTTCATCGGCATTATGCAAGGTTGCATTGCTGACAATCACACCTGCCACTTGCACCGGTTCCAGCCGCGCAACTGGCGTAATGGCGCCCGTACGCCCCACCTGAAACTCCACTTCGCGGACTTGCGTTATCTGCTCTTGTGCTGGGAATTTAAATGCCGTGGCCCAGCGAGGTGCGCGCGCGACAAAGCCCAGTTGTTCCTGTAAGTCGAGTGAATCAACTTTGATAACCACCCCATCAATATCAAAACCTAAACCGCTGCGGTCTTGTTCAACTTGACGATAAAAAGCAATCACTTGCTCGCTGCCCGTGCATAATTTAACCCGATCACTGACCGGTAAGCCCCAGGCCTTAAATTGCATCAGGCGCTGGATATGGCTGCGGGGCAGTTCGCCGCCCTCCAATAACCCGACGCCATAGCAGAAGAAAGTTAATGGCCGTTTAGCCGTAATACGTGGGTCAAGTTGGCGCAATGAACCGGCGGCGGCATTGCGGGGGTTGGCGAAAACTTTCCCCCCTTTGCGGCGAGCTTCATCATTAAGCTGCTCGAAACCCGCCAATGGCATAAAGACCTCACCGCGAACTTCGACGCGCCGTGGAATATTATCGCCCTGCAAACGCAGCGGGATTGCACGGATAGTGCGCACGTTGGCGGTGATATTTTCACCGGTAGTGCCATCACCGCGCGTTGCCGCCCTAACCAGCTCACCATCTTCGTACAATAAACTCACTGCCAGGCCGTCAAGTTTCAATTCACAGCAGAATGTCAGAGGGTCGGCGCGTTTCAACCGGTCATGGACTCTTTTGTCAAAAGCCAGATAGCTTTCTTCATCAAATACGTTGTCGAGAGAGAGCATCGGGATTTCGTGTTTCACCTGCTCGAAAGCATCAAGCGGCGCAGCACCTACTCGTTGGGTCGGTGAATCATTGGTAATCAATTCAGGATGTTGTGCTTCCAACTCACGCAATTGCTGCATCAGGCGGTCATATTCAGCATCAGGGATCTCTGGTGCATCCAACACATGGTACAGATGTTCGTGATGGCGCAATGAGGTTCTTAGTTGATTAATTTGCTGAATTATTGATTCCATAGCTCACCATCAAAGATAAAAAACCCCCGGCATGCGGGGGTTCGGGTTAATTCGATTCATTGCGAGGCAACATTATCAGGCGGTTGCGTTTGCATCCAACACTTCGCGGATGCGAGCCTTATATGTTTCCAGTTTTTGCGGGGTCATCATGCGGCGCTCGTCATCCAACACCACACCACCGACATCATCGGCAATGCGTTGGGCTGATTGCAGCATCAACTTAAAGTTTTGATTCGCGTCGCCATAAGACGGCACCATCATAAACATTGAGACACCCGGCGTTGAGAAGTCAGACATAGTGTCAGGGTCAAAAGAACCCGGTTTCACCATATTTGCCAGACTGAATAATACTGGGCCACTGCCGGCTGGGCTTAGATGACGATGGAAAATCCCCATCTCACCGAACTGGAAACCAGACTGAAGCACACTTTGTAGCAACACTTCGCCACCCAGAGCTCCACCGTGGTGTGCAGCAACATGCAACACTAATACGGTTTCTTTCAGTTTTTGCGGCTTCACCTCAGGAGCCGCAACAGCAGGCTCTGGCTGTGATTCCACATGTTGTGGAGCCACCCGAGGGGCATGCTCAGCCACATGTTGTGGTTCTGCATAACGCGGTTGTGAGTCATGCTCTTCAACCGAGCCAAGCAAAGGATCACGCTGTGGTTCATGCGGTGGTTGCTCAGCAGATAGCCCACCCAAAAGAGGGTCGTCATAGTCTGTTGGCACTGAAGCAAAAGGTTTTTGGCGAGGCTCCGCCTTGACCTGCACCGGTTTGGTTTCAGTATGCTGAATCACCGGCAGTTCATCGTCGTCTTCATCAATATGATTAAACGAAGGCTTCTCTTGTGGATGAGCAGTGCGGACGCGCACTTCTCCTACCCCTTCATCGAGACTCTCGATCGGGGTTTCAACACGTTCTTGTTTCGGACGTTTAACTGGGCGATCGCGAAAAAGTGATGAGCGTTCTTTACGGCTGGTCCATAAACCATGCAATAACAACGCTATTATGGCGATCGCGCCAACAACGATTAATATCAGACGCAAATCCTGCATCATTACTATCTCTGTTGTTCCAATACATTGCCACCGCGGCAAACATTCACCCTTTAACTCTATTTCCCAACGAACACAAGTGCAAGTCCGTGCTCAATTTTCTTCGAAGAAAGATGATTATGCTAGATGTTTCGCTCATTTTTCATACAATATGTGACTATGCAGTGGGAAATCATACCGATATGATACGCGGGTCAATGAGCTTATAGAGAACGTAATGGCATGGCGTATACGCAAAAAGCGGTAAAAAAGGTCAGTGGTATCCATTATTTCGCCCAAGGATGGCAGTTAATCTCCCGTCCAGGTATCCGGCGATTTGTAATTTTGCCCCTCTTGGTGAATATTCTGCTGATGGGGGGGGCTTTTTGGTGGTTATTCAATCGGATAGGTGTTTGGGTTCCCCAATTGATGAGTCATGTGCCTGACTGGTTACAGTGGCTCAGTTACCTATTGTGGCCAGTGATGGTGATTTCAGTGCTACTGGTATTCAGTTATCTATTCAGCACCATCGCCAATTTCATCGCCGCCCCCTTTAACGGTTTACTGGCCGAACAGTTAGAAGCCAGTTTAACCGGCAAGCCCCTGCCGGATACCGGTATTCTGGGGATTATGAAAGATCTGCCGCGAATTATGGCGCGTGAATGGCGTAAGTTAGCCTACTACTTGCCCCGCGCATTGGTGCTGCTGTTATTGTATTTGGTGCCGGGTGTCGGCCAAACACTGGCCCCTGTTTTGTGGTTCTTGTTCAGCGCCTGGATGCTATCGATTCAATATTGTGATTATCCCTTTGATAACCACAAAGTGAGTTTTCAGCACATGCGCAGCGCGTTGCGTCAAGATAAGGTCGATAACCTGCAATTTGGCGCACTGGTAAGCTTATTCACTATGATTCCATTGCTTAACCTGGTGATTATGCCTGTAGCAGTCTGTGGCGCCACCGCAATGTGGGTTGACCGTTATCGCGATCAGTTTATCCAACCACCACGTTAATTTTGCATGGGCGTGCTGGTCACGCCCCTATTGCTGAGATTAAAAGTGATTTGCCAAGATTAAAAGCTATTGGGATTAAAACTTATTTCCTAATAACATATCGATATACCAATTACTTACTTCCATAGCCATACTGTTAGCGTATGCTTTGAACGTTTCCTACATTTTCATAGAGTTAAAGGACGGGCTATGAGCAAGATATATGAAGACAACTCTTTAACAATCGGCCATACGCCGCTGGTTCGTCTGAACCGTATCGGTAACGGGCGCATTTTGGCGAAGGTTGAGTCACGCAATCCAAGTTTCAGTGTTAAATGCCGTATCGGTGCCAATATGATTTGGGACGCCGAAAATCGTGGCATTCTGACCGCAGACAAAGAACTGGTAGAACCTACCAGTGGCAATACCGGTATCGCACTGGCATTTGTTGCAGCCGCACGCGGTTATAAACTGACCCTGACCATGCCTGAAACCATGAGTATTGAGCGCCGTAAACTGCTCAAAGCATTGGGTGCCAATCTGGTGCTAACCGAAGGCGCTAAAGGGATGAAAGGGGCGATCGCCAAAGCGGAAGAAATTCAAGCCTCCGATCCAAACCGCTATCTTATCTTGCAGCAATTCAGTAACCCAGCAAACCCGGAAATTCACGAAAAGACCACCGGCCCGGAAATCTGGGAAGATACCGATGGTGAAGTCGATGTCTTTATCGCAGGTGTCGGTACCGGCGGTACTCTGACCGGTGTCAGCCGCTACATTAAAAAGACTAAAGGCAAAGCCATCACTACTGTTGCCGTTGAACCTACCGATTCTCCAGTTATCACTCAGGCATTGGCAGGTCAGGAAATCAAACCCGGCCCACACAAAATTCAGGGTATCGGCGCGGGTTTCATTCCCGGCAACCTTGACTTGAGTCTGGTTGACCGTGTGGCACTGGTCACCAATGATGAAGCCATCTCTATGGCTCGTCGTTTGATGGACGAAGAAGGTATTTTGGCCGGTATTTCTTCCGGTGCCGCAGTTGCGGCAGCAGTCAAGCTTTCTGAAGATCCAGACTTTACTGACAAAACAATTGTGGTTATTCTTCCGTCCTCGGGTGAGCGCTATTTAAGTACGGCGTTGTTCGCAGATTTGTTCACTGAACAAGAGCTGCAACAGTAGTTAGACCGTCGCACTAAATGCTAAAAAAGCACCCTCATGGGTGCTTTTTTTGTGGCGCGCTTCAAACTTTTTACTACATAAAGATTGATTTTACCCTCTGGGTTTAGTATTTAACCGGTCAATTATTTTGATACGCGAAATTAATCGCATCTTAAATGCCTCTCTGGCTGAATCGATTTATCAATTATGCAACACAACAAAAAATGTCATCACTGAGTGCTGATTGAAGACATAACGTAAAGAGAGCATTATTCTTAGATGTAGCAGTATCGATTTTAAGCCTGAACTCAGGTTGTATCGGAAACTGTCTTTGTGACTTGTCACTGGTTAAGGCATAGTCATGCGCGAGTCAAATAGTCATGTTATACGCGCACCAATACAGGCTAAAGTTTAGGTTCTACACTAAACTTTAGCTCCACAACATAAATCCAAAATAAGTTGGGGAAACACAATGTTCCAGCAAGAAGTTACTATTACTGCACCAAACGGTCTGCATACCCGCCCTGCTGCCCAGTTCGTGAAAGAAGCAAAAGGCTTCCCATGCGAAATTACTGTGACCTCTAACGGTAAAAGCGCCAGTGCCAAAAGCCTGTTCAAGCTGCAAACTCTGGGCCTGACCCAAGGTACTGTTGTTACGATCTCTGCTGAAGGCGATGATGAGAAGAAAGCTGTTGAACATCTGGTAAAACTGATGGCAGAGCTTGAGTAATCACACGCTCTTTTTAGTTAACACCAGTCAAGAGTAAGGTAGGGTTATGATTTCAGGCATTTTAGTATCACCGGGTATCGCTTTTGGTAAAGCACTTTTACTGAAAGAAGATGAGATTGTCATCAACCGGAAAAAGATCTCTGCTGACCAAGTGGAGCAAGAAGTCGAGCGTTTCAAAACTGGGCGTGCTAAAGCGGCTGAACAGTTGGAAGCGATCAAGACCAAAGCTGAAGCAAGTCTCGGCGAAGAGAAAGCGGCCATCTTCGAAGGGCATATCATGCTATTGGAAGACGAAGAGCTTGAGCAGGAAATCATAGCCCTCATCAAAGATGATAAGCAATCTGCTGATGCAGCGGCTTATTCAGTCATTGAAGGCCAGGCGAAAGCGCTGGAAGAGTTGGATGACGAATATCTGAAAGAACGTGCGGCTGACGTACGTGATATCGGTAAACGTCTGCTCAAGAACATTCTCGGCCTGACGATTGTCGATTTGAGTGCAATCCCGGATGAAGTCATTCTGGTAGCAACTGATCTGACTCCGTCAGAAACCGCACAGCTTAATCTGGACAAAGTGTTAGGGTTCATCACCGATTTAGGTGGCCGTACCTCTCATACCTCGATTATGGCGCGCTCACTGGAATTACCGGCTATCGTCGGCACCAGCGATGCAACCAAACAAATCCAGAATGACGACTATGTAATCCTTGATGCGGTCAATAACAAAATCTATTTAAACCCAACTGCCGAAGTGATTGAGCAGTTGAAAGCGGTGAAAACTCAATATATCACCGAAAGAAATGATCTGGCCAAACTGAAAGACCTGCCAGCTATCACTCTTGATGGTCATCAGGTGGAAGTGGTTGCCAACATCGGTACCGTGCGTGATATCGCTGGTGCTGAACGTAATGGCGCTGAAGGTGTTGGTCTGTATCGTACCGAATTCCTGTTCATGGATCGCGACTCACTACCGACTGAAGAAGAGCAGTTCCAGGCTTATAAAGCCGTGGCGGAAGCTATGGGCTCGCAGGCAGTTATCGTCCGTACGATGGACATCGGTGGCGATAAAGACCTGCCGTACATGAACTTGCCGAAAGAAGAAAACCCATTTTTGGGCTGGCGTGCCATCCGTATTGCTATGGATCGCAAAGAAATTCTACACGCACAGCTACGCGCCATCTTGCGTGCATCAGCATTTGGCAAATTGCGCATTATGTTCCCGATGATCATTTCGGTAGAAGAAGTGCGTGCACTGAAAGCAGAGCTTGAACTGCTGAAGCAGCAATTACGCGATGAAGGCAAGGCCTTTGATGAAAGCATCGAGGTCGGTGTGATGGTGGAAACACCAGCGGCGGCGGTCATCGCTCGCCATTTAGCTAAAGAAGTTGACTTCTTTAGTATTGGGACAAACGATCTAACTCAGTATACTCTGGCAGTAGATCGTGGCAATGAGCTGATTTCTCATCTCTATAATCCAATGTCGCCATCGGTATTGGGCCTGATCAAACAGGTAATTGATGCATCTCACGCTGAAGGTAAGTGGACCGGTATGTGCGGTGAACTTGCTGGCGACGAACGTGCTACACTGTTGCTATTGGGCATGGGGCTGGATGAGTTCAGCATGAGTGCGATTTCGATCCCACGCATCAAGAAAATTATCCGTAATACGAATTTCGAAGATGTGAAGGTGTTGGCAGAGCAGGCATTGGCTCAACCAACAGCAGATGAATTGATGACGCTAGTTAATAAATTCATCGAAGAGAAAACGCTCTGCTAATTCCACGATACTGGAACGCTGCCCAATATAAATACTTAGGAGAAGATCATGGGTTTGTTCGATAAACTGAAATCACTGGTTTCAGATGATAAAAAAGACAGTGGTACTATTGAGATCGTAGCACCGTTGTCTGGTGAGATCGTCAACATCGAAGATGTTCCTGATGTTGTGTTTGCAGAGAAAATCGTTGGTGATGGTATTGCCATCAAGCCTTCAGGCAATAAAATGGTTGCTCCTGTTGACGGCACCATCGGTAAAATTTTCGAGACTAACCATGCTTTTTCTATCGAATCAGACAGCGGCATTGAGCTGTTTGTCCACTTCGGTATTGATACTGTTGAACTGAAAGGCGAAGGCTTTAAACGCATCGCGGAAGAAGGTCAGCGCGTCAAGAAAGGTGATGTGGTTATTGAGTTCAATCTGGCGCTGCTGGAAGAGAAAGCCAAGTCTACTTTGACTCCGGTTGTTATCTCCAACATGGACGAGATCAAAGAACTGATTAAACTGTCTGGTAGTGTCACCGTGGGTGAGACACCGATTATTCGTATCAAGAAGTAATTACATACGAATGGAAAACGGCGCTCTTGAGCGCCGTTTTTGTTTGGTCATTTAATCAGCTGCAATCCAGCGCGGCACGCGCAGCGTAATCACTAACCCACCCTGCTCACCGTTTCTTGCTTCAACCTGCCCACCATGAGCCAAAATCACCTTTCGGGTAATGGCCAGCCCTAAGCCATAACCTTTACCCGACATTGCTGACTTAACGCGCACGAAAGGATCGAAAATACTGGATAACTTGCTCTCATCAACCCCCGGCCCCTGATCAGAAACCTGAATCTGATAACTCTTATCAATCAATGAAAGCGCCACCTTTACCTGTTGACCATGAGTGGAAAATCGCAGCGCATTGCGGACAATATTATCAATTGCCCGTCGCATCAGCTCAGCATTCCCCTTGACGGTATAGTCAACTTGCGGAGCTACCTGTAGCAGGATTTCAACCCCCGGCACCTGCGCTTCATAGCGGGCATCATTAACTACCACAGCCACCAACTCGCGCAGATCGAAATACTCATCATCTTCGGCAATATTGTGGTTTTCAGCACGAGATAATGCCAATAACTCGCCAATCATCTTATCGAGGCGCTCCGACTCATGCTCAATACGCTGCAATGAATTTTCGACATTATTGGGATTTTGGCGCGCCAATCCGATAGCCAATTGCAAGCGAGCCAGCGGAGAACGTAATTCATGAGAAACATCATGCAGCAACTGCTCACGGGCACTGACCAACTCTTCCAACCGCTCGGCCATTGAATCAAAATCCCGCGCCACTTCCGTCAGTTCATCATGACGGCGGCGCATGACAGGCAACAGTCGCACCGACAAATCCCCCTGTGCCACCCGTTCAAAACCCGCGCGTAATTGGCGCATCGGCCGTGTCAGGTTCCAGGCCAACAATGTACTGAAGAATAACCCCCCTAATACGCCCATCCAAATCATCGGGATCGGAATATTCAGTATTTCACGACGATTCTCGCCGCCCCCGCCCCGCTGATTAACATCCCTTAACCCATCGATGTCGTAACTGATACGATAGCTCTGACCATCAAGACCTTGAGTCCAGGTGGTCACTTCCCGGCTGTAAAACTCAGGGCTTCCCCCTTCAGGTAACGCTTTGCTTTGTGGAGCCTGTTCGGTTAACGCAGGGACATCCTGTGCCAGCAATACTGAAAAGTGATTTTTATCTGTTTCTGACCAATTCGCCGTCATGGCGTGCAAGGCTGGCAAGCCACCGCTTTGCAATACCGAAGCCGCAGAAGCGACTTGTAATTTGGCAATTCTACGCACCATCTCACGCTCTGGCGGTTCATGGCGATTGCCGTAAAAGGAAAACACCACCCACAGCATCTGGGTCATTAAAATAAAGGTAAGCCAAAATCCCAGCAGGATTTTCCAAAATAACCGTCCACGCATACCTGACTGACTCCACCAATAGCGATTATCTGATGCGGTAGCCAATGCTGCGTACCGTCTCAATGTTTAAGGTACTTCCCGGCAACGCCGCAAGCTTTTGTCTGATATTACTGATATGGACATCGACACTACGATCATAAGCCTCCCGTGGGCGGCCCAAGCCTTTATCAGATAACTCATCTTTAGTGACCACACGATCGGGCGAGCGTAATAGCAACTCCAGCAAATTAAACTCAGAGGCAGTCAAATCAAAGGGTTTACCCTGCCATTCACTGCTGCGAGTCGACGGGTTGAGCGTCAAATCACCATGCGTAATAACGCCATCATCAACCGATGACACATCTGGATGCTCTTCAAAGCGGCGTAAAACGGCACGCAACCGAGCCACCAGCTCGCGCGGATAACACGGCTTTGGCATATAGTCATCAGCGCCCATTTCCAGGCCGATGACTCGATCAATATTGTCGCCTTTGGCGGTCAGCATGATGATCGGTAAGCGGCTGTTTTTACGCACCTGCCGTAACACATCAATGCCACTCATATCAGGCAACATAATGTCGAGGATCAAGGCGGTATAGTTACCGGACAGCGCGCCCTCTATACCTTCTTTGCCGGTTAATACCAACTCGGCACTAAATCCCTCACCGTTTAGGTATTCTCTCAACATGGTGCCCAATTCAACATCATCATCGACTAACAAAATTTTCATGTCTTAACTCTCCTGCCTGATTTCGGCTATTTTCATGCCTATTTGACTCGCGTGCAGCCGGTTTTACTCAATCCTTACACATCCTTAAGCTTCACTTAACTCACATCGGCTAGCCTTGGCGGTAAATTATCCCCTAACATTTGGCTTCACTATTATGTTCATTGTGGTTCAAGGATCTTTGATTGATTATGCAAAAGATTACCGGATCGAAACGGCGTCTTATGGGGCTGGCTGTTGTGCTGCTGATTGCCGGTGGCGTACTGCTCTTTAGGCTGATTTCACCGCCGGACAAGCCAGGATTTATCACCGCTCCGGCAGAAATCCGTACTCTGGAACAAACTGTACTGGCAGATGGCACTATCAAAGCACAGAAACAGGTCACAGTGGGCGCTCAAGTTTCAGGGCAGATAAAAGCCTTACATGTCACCCTAGGACAACAGGTAGAAAAAGGCCAGTTAGTGGCCGAAATTGATGATCTTACTCAGCAAAATGCGTTGAAAGATGCAGAAGAAGCCTTGAAAAATGTGTTAGCCCAGCGCGCAGCCAAGGTGGCAATGCAGAAAAATAACCAACTGACCTACCAACGCCAGCGGGAAATTCTGGCCAAAGGTCTGGGAGCGCGGGCCGATTTTGATAGCGCTAAAGCGACATTAGACAGCACTCAGGCTGAAATTGATGCTTTGGATGCCCAAATTGCACAAGCAGAAATCGCCGTCAGTACCGCCAAGCTCAACCTCGGTTATACCAAAATCACTTCGCCGATCAGCGGTACCGTTGTCGCCATTCCGGTTGAAGAGGGGCAAACCGTCAATGCAGTGCAAAGTGCTCCGACCATTATAAAAGTGGCACAACTCGACACTATGACCGTCGAAGCGCAGATTTCCGAAGCTGACGTGGTAAAAGTCAAAATCGGTATGCCGGTTTACTTCACCATTTTGGGCGAACCGGAAAAGCGCTTTAGCGCCACCCTGCGGGCTATTGAACCCGCCCCCGACTCGATCAACGATGAAACCACCACCAGCACATCCTCCAGTTCCAGTAGCAGTTCCAGCTCCACCACTACCGCTATTTACTATAACGGTTTATTTGATGTCGCTAACCCAGATGGGGCTTTGCGTATTTCGATGACCGCACAGGTGTATATCGTGCTGAGTAAAGCCGAGAATGCCATCGTTATTCCTGCCACGGCATTAGAAAACGACCAAGGGCACTATCGGGTTCAGGTGGTCGATGATAAGGGTAAGGTCAGTACCCGTGAGGTCACCGTCGGGATAAATAACAATGTTGATGCCCAGATACTTTCCGGTTTGCAAGCTGGGGAGCGAGTGATTGTCAGTCAGGCAAGTGCAGCCACATCCAACAATAAGGCCCAACATATGGGGCCACCGATGGGGATGTAACGGATGCCTAATCTCAATCAAAGTAAGATTTTACTTCAACTTGATAATGTCAGCCGCTGGTTTATCAGCGGTGAAGAACGTGTTCAGGTGCTGAAAAATATTAATCTCACCATTCACCGCGGCGAAATGGTGGCGATTGTCGGCGCATCAGGTTCCGGTAAATCAACACTGATGAATATTCTCGGCTGTCTGGATAAACCCAGTTCGGGTGAGTATCTGGTGGCTGGGCGCATCCCTCAGCATTTAGATAGCAATGAATTAGCAGAATTGCGCCGCGAGCATTTTGGCTTTATTTTTCAGCGCTACCATTTACTGAATGACTTAAGCGCCCGAGAAAATGTCGAGATTCCAGCTATTTATGCCGGAGTTAATCGTGAAGAACGTCGCCAGCGGGCTGCCAGCCTGCTCTCGCGTCTGGGGTTGGTTGACCGCCTGGATTATCGCCCAAGCCAACTTTCCGGTGGGCAACAACAACGCGTCAGCATTGCCAGAGCACTGATGAATGGTGGAGAAGTTATTCTGGCCGATGAACCCACTGGCGCACTGGATACCCACAGCGGCACAGAAGTATTGAATATCCTGAAGGACTTACATCAGCAAGGCCATACCGTGGTGATTGTCACCCATGATATGTCGATTGCGGAACATGCACAGCGGATTATCGAACTCAGGGACGGCGAGGTGATTGCGGACAGACCAATGCCGCAACCGGAGTTACCCGCGAAAATAACTACGATAGAAACGCCCGACATTACCCATAAACCACCGCTGACCTCATGGAAAGCACAGCGTGACCGCCTACAAGAGGCGTTCAAAATGGCCCTACTGGCAATGTCAGCGCAGCGCTTGCGCACCTTGTTGACCATGCTGGGGATTATTATCGGTATTGCTTCTGTGGTCTCGGTGGTGGCCTTGGGTAAAGGATCACAACAGCAGGTTCTGGCAAATATCAATTCGATGGGCACCAGTACATTAGAGATCTTCCCCGGCAAAGATTTCGGTGATATGCGCTCGGCGGCGATCCACACACTGCGGGCTACTGACGCAGATGCTTTAGCACAGCAAAGTTATATTCACAGCGTGACACCAACTGTGTCTACCAGCACCACCCTGCGTTATGGCAATAAGTCCGTCAGTGGCACGGTAAATGGGGTCGGCGAGCAATATTTTTTGGTTCGCGGCTATACCATCGCTCAAGGCATGGCATTTAACCGCACCAGCGTAGATAACTTGATGCAAGAAGCCGTTATTGATGAAAACACCCGCGATAAGCTGTTTCCTAATGGGGAAAATCCGTTAGGCAAAGTTATCTTGCTCGGCTCCCTGCCCTGCCGAGTCATCGGTGTCGCGGCTAAGAAGCAGAGCGGCTTCGGCAGTGACGAAAATCTCAACGTATGGATCCCCTACACCACGGCGATGAAACGTATGTTGGGGCAATCCTATCTGAAAAGCATCACGGTGCGAGTGAATGATGATATTGATCTGGCGAACGCCGAACAGGGAGTCACCAAACTACTGACACAACGTCATGGAACGCAGGATTTTTTCGTTATGAACACCGACAGCATCCGCCAAACCATTGAGAAAACTACCTCAACCATGACATTACTCGTCTCGATGATAGCGGTTATTTCATTAGTTGTCGGTGGGATTGGAGTGATGAATATTATGTTAGTGTCAGTCACCGAGCGCACCAAAGAGATAGGGGTGAGAATGGCAGTTGGCGCGCGAGCCAGCGATATTATGCAGCAATTTTTGATTGAAGCAGTGCTGGTCTGCTTACTGGGGGGCGGCCTCGGCGTGGTGTTATCACTCACTATCGGCCTGCTGTTCAGCCAATTTAGCAGCAGTTTTTCGATGGTTTACTCCGCGACATCAATTATCACCGCGTTTATCTGCTCCAGTTTAATTGGCGTGGTTTTTGGTTTTTTCCCCGCCAAACGAGCGGCACAGATGGACCCTATCAGAGCATTGGAGCGAGAGTAGGGGTTATATTTTGCGCAATTGGCCAGGGGTGTGTTGGTGCACACCCTTTACGCAAAAACGCCAGTCGATAAATAGCGATCGCCACGATCGCAAATAATCGCCACAATCACCGCGCCTGGATTTTCTGCCGCCACACGCAATGCTCCTGCTACCGCACCACCTGAGCTAACACCACAGAAGATCCCCTCTTCTGTTGCCAGTCGGCGCATGGTCTGTTCGGCTGAAATTTGTGTAATATCCAACACCTGATCCACCAGTTCGGGGCGGAAAATCCCCGGCATATAGGCCGCAGGCCAGCGGCGAATTCCAGGAATACTACTGCCCTCGGCGGGTTGCAGGCCAATAATCGTAACATCCGGATTTTGGCTTTTCAGATACTCGCTAACACCGGTAATGGTGCCAGTAGTGCCCATGCTGGAGACAAAATGGCTCACTTTACCCGCGGTTTGCTGCCAGATTTCCGGCCCGGTACCGGTAAAATGGGCATACGGATTATCAGTATTATTAAACTGATCCAGCACCTTACCCTGCCCTGCGGCTTGCATTGCCAGAGCGGTATCCCGCGCCCCTTCCATGCCCTGCTCACGGCTGACCAAAATCAGCTCGGCCCCATAGGCGCGCATAGCGGCCTGACGTTCCTGGCTCATGTTTTCCGGCATCAGTAATTTCAGCTGATACCCCTTCATGGCGGCAATCATCGCCAGCGCAATGCCAGTATTACCGCTGGTTGCCTCGATAAGCACATCTCCTGGGGAAATCTCTCCACGCAACTCTGCCCGTTGGATCATCGCCAGTGCGGCACGGTCTTTCACCGAACCGGCAGGGTTATTGCCTTCCAATTTGACCCAAATTTCCGCCTTTAGCCCTTTACTTAAACGCTGTAGTTTGACCAAAGGGGTGTTGCCGATGCAGTGTTCGAGGGTTGTCACTTTAAATACCTTTATTTACTAATAAGAAAAAAGGTGGCTTTCAGGCCACCTTTCAGACTGCTGAAAAGTCAAATGAAGGGGAATCGTGCCGTTGGGGTCGTAACGGCGTGAGCCGTCGGAGTGCCCCTAGGCGCGGTAAACCCTTCACTCACTGTGTTATCAGCAGCTTTGTCATTAATCAAAGGTGGTTATTGCGTCACCTTTGTTCGCCATATACAGAAAAACTTATCAGGCGCTCTGGGCTAAAGCAATGGGTTGCAGTAATTGATCGCCAGAATATAGGCGAGCATTCAATCCACCAACATAATAACGAGTGCCGCGTACCGGAGTGTCAATGTTACCTTCCGGCAAGACCACACTAATAGGATCCTGATGCCAACCAATAGGTTGCACCGTCAATTGCCAGAAATGACCGCGAGGACTAACTTCAAGCACCTGAACCGGCAGCGGGCAGCGCGAGCTTGATTGAGTGCTGACTTCCATCTCCCAAGGGCGCAGGAAGAGATCCACACTGCCCTGGTGCATCGGAGCCAAATCCAGCGGCCAATGATGGGCACCAATAAACAACTGTGAACCACGAATTTCGCCACTTAGACGGTTAACTTCACCGAGGAACTCCAATACAAAACGGGTTGCCGGGTCGCGCCACACTTCATCTGGTGTCCCGACCTGCTCAATATTCCCCTGACTCATTACTACCACGCGATCAGCCACTTCCATGGCTTCTTCCTGATCGTGCGTCACAAAAACGCTGGTGAATTTCAATTCTTCGTGTAACTGACGTAACCAACGGCGCAGCTCTTTGCGCACTTGCGCGTCCAGTGCACCAAAGGGTTCATCCAATAATAGAATTTGCGGCTCTACCGCCAGTGCACGCGCCAAAGCAACACGTTGCTTCTGCCCGCCGGAAAGCTGTGATGGATAGCGGCTAGACAGATGACCTAATTGCACCATTTCCAGCAACTGCGCAACTTTCTGCTTGATAGCCGCCGCATTTGGCCGCTCACGGCGCGGCAATACCGTTAAACCGAAAGCGATGTTATCGAATACCGTCATATGGCGGAACAGCGCGTAATGCTGGAACACAAACCCAACACGCCGGTCACGGGCATGTAAACGGCTAACATCGGTGCCGTGGAAACTTAAACGCCCGGCGTTTTGGTTCTCCAACCCGGCAATAATACGCAGTAAGGTGGTTTTTCCCGAACCAGAAGGGCCAAGCAAAGCCACCATTTGGCCGGAAGGAATATCAAGTGTGATGTCATTCAGTACCTTGGTACGGCCAAAATACTTGCTGATATTATCAATCTCAATGCTCATGCTTTTGCTCCTGTTCGAGACGAACAACCTGACGCGCTAAGCGCCATTGCAGGCCGCTTTTCAGAAAAAGGGTCACTATTGCCATCAGGGTCAACAGCGCGGCGGCGGTAAATGCCCCGGCGGTGTTGTAATCCTGATGCAACAACTCAACTTGCAGCGGCAAGGTGTAGGTCTCGCCACGAATAGAACCGGATACCACTGAAACCGCACCGAACTCGCCAATGGCGCGGGCGTTGGTCAACACCACGCCATACAGCAATGCCCAGCGGATATTGGGAAGTGTCACGCGGCGAAACATCTGCCAGCCTGATGCGCCTAACAGCACCGCAGCCTCATCTTCCTGACTGCCCTGACTCATCATCACCGGCACCAATTCACGTACCACAAATGGGCAGGTGACAAAAATGGTTACCAGCACCATACCCGGCCAGGAGAACATCAATTGGATATCATGAGAATCCAGCCAGCCGCCCACCACACCGTTTGAGCCGTAGAACAGCAGATACATCAGGCCGGCAACCACCGGTGACACGGCAAACGGAATATCAATTAACGTCATCAATAACTGGCGGCCAGGGAAGGCAAACCGCGTCACCAGCCAGGCCAATACCACACCAAACACCAAATTGACCGGCACGGTAATCAGCGCCACCAACACGGTGAGCCAAATCGCGTGCAGCATATCCGGGTCGAATAAGTTCTGCCCTACCACCTCAATCCCTTTCGAGAATGCAGTAATAAAGATCCACACCATCGGGATCACCAGCAACAAAACCGAGAACAGTGCGCCGATGGCGATCAGTGTCCATTTGCCCCAATTGATCGGCGGGCGGGCCACACCATTAAACTCTGAAATATCAGCCATCAGTGCCCACCTATCCGCCGACCAAAGCGACTTTGTAACGTGTTAATACCGAACAACAACACCAGTGAAACCGCCAAAATAACCGAGGCAATGGCGCTGGCCGCCGGGTAATCAAATTCTTGCAAGCGGATGAAAATCATCAGCGAAGTGACTTCAGTCTTCCAGGCAATATTGCCAGCAATAAAGATAACCGCGCCGAATTCGCCCAAACTGCGAGTAAAGGATAATGCAGTCCCTGCCAACAATGCCGGTGCCAGTTCTGGCATCACCACCAGGCGGAAACTCTGCCAACGGCTGGCACCCAAGGTCTCCGCCGCTTCTTCATATTCCGGCCCTAACTCTTCCAATACTGGTTGCACGGTGCGTACCACAAACGGCAAGCTGGTAAAGGCCATCGCGACCGCGATCCCTAACCAGGTAAAGGAGACTTTGATACCGAAAACGTCGTTTAACCAGGCTCCGTACCAACCGGTGGTGGAGAACAAGGTTGCCAGTGTCAACCCCGCCACCGCAGTGGGTAAGGCGAAGGGTAAATCCATCAAACCATCCAGCAAACTGCGGCCGGGGAATTGATAGCGCGTCAGGATCCAGGCCATCAACATGCCAAATACCGCATTGAATACACTGGCAACGCCAGCGGCCAGTAAAGTGACTTTATAAGCGGCAACCACCTGAGGATTGGTTATCACCTCCCAGTATTGTGCCCAGCTCATCTGGGCAACTTGCATCACTAACGCACTGAGCGGCAATAACAAGATCAGGCAGGTGTAAAGCAGGCTGCTCCCAAGACTGAGGGTGAATCCGGGCAGAACCCGTTTACTGGATGCCGACAACATTACTGATGACCTTCTGCTAACAATTTATCCAGTACACCGCCAGTGGCGAAGTGGGTGCTCATAACTTGTGGCCAGCTACCAAATTGCTCTTCAACCCGGAATAATTTGGTGTCAGGGAATTGGGATTTAGCCGCCTCCATTGCCGCTTTATCATAAACACGGTAGTTAAAGCTGGTGATCACCTGCTGTGCCGCTGGGCTGTAGAGGTAATTGAGATAAGCCTTGGCGGCTTTTTCAGTGCCATTTTTCTCAACATTCTTATCTACCCAGGCCACAGGGAATTCCGCCAGAATATCGACCGGCGGGACAATCACTTCATATTTGTCGCTGCCATACTCTTTGCGGATATTGTTCACTTCAGATTCGAAACTGATCAGCACATCACCCAAGCCACGCTCAACAAAAGTGGTGGTGGCACCACGTCCGCCAGTGTCAAAAACCACCACGTTTTTCAGGAAGCGCTTCATCCAATCACGGGTTTTGGCCTCGTCTTTGCCATTAGCTTGCTCGGTGGCTCCCCAAGCGGCCAGATAGGTATAACGGCCATTACCAGAGGTTTTTGGATTCGGAAATACCAGCTTGACGTCTTCACGTACCAAATCATCCCAGCTATGGATATTCTTGGGGTTGTCCTTCCGCACCAGGAAAGCCATGGTGGAGTAGAATGGCGAGCTGTTGTTGGGTAAACGCGCTTGCCAATCAGCCGGAATAAGATTGCCGCGGTCATGCAAGATTTGCACATCGGTGACTTGGTTATAGGTCACTACATCCGCTTTCAGCCCTTGCAAAATAGCCAAGGCCTGTTTGGAAGAACCAGCATGAGATTGTTTGATAGTGAGCTTGTCACCGGGATTTTGCTGTTCCCACTGTTTCTCAAAACCCGGATTTAATGCGGTGAATAACTCGCGGGAAACATCATAAGAGCTATTGAGCAACTCGGTCGCAGAAGCCGTTGCACTGCCGAAGATTAACGCGCTAAATAAGGCAACACGGGTCCATCCATTTTTCTTTATTGAAATCTGTTTCATTTTGCACCTTATTCACTGGGTTCATTCGGCAACAAACCTATTCATAAAACCTATTCATAAAGAATGTTGCGCCGCTAAATTATGTTCAGTGTATTTATAACTAGGTGCATACCTATAACGCTTTTATATACCGTTTAGTGATGTGCAAGTATCAAATGCTCTAAGCCAGTCACCGCGCAGGTCGCCAGCCGCCTATTTCACTTATATCTGCTCAATAAAAAGCCCGGCTAAACTGCACCGGGCGATAAAAATGCGTTCTTAGGTAGAAATATTATTTCTGCGCCACCACACTGGCACGAACTGGGCCGATAGCACCACTGAATGGTTTGCCGTCAATGGCATCCACCATGCGCAAACCGGATGGCCGCACCCAGCGCTGTACACGGGATGGCATATCAAAACCAATAAGTAGAATAACCACAAATGTCAGGCTGAACGAAAGTGAACCCAACGCCGTGCCGAGGCTGAGATGTTGAGCAATTGAAGCCCCTAAAATCGGTGCCAATGCGCCACCTAATGCGCCGACGTTATAGGTAAAGCCCAACCCCGCAGCGCGTTGTTCAGTATCAAAATAACCGCCCAACAGTTTTGGCAACAACCCGGCAATCCCCTGGCCCAACATTTGTTGCAAGAACAATAACCCGCCGAGGAACAGGATGCTGCTGCCCTGAATAGCGAACAGTGGGATTATCAGTAACTGTGAAATCAGCAAACTGGTGACATAGGCTTTACGCGTGCCGAGCCAATCACCCAAAAAGCCCCCAACACAGCAGCCCACTGCGGCACCAAACCCACTGAAGAACAACACGTTGCCCACGGTGTGCGGGTCATAGCCCAAATCCATTTTCAGATATGTGGGCAATAATGCCTGAATCGGCCATGAGTAGAGGAAAGCACAGAACACCACTACCATCAGCATCACACCGGTTGGCCAGCGCTCACCGCTGGTTTGCACCATAAAGTAGATAAATACTGCGGCGCAAAGGATACCGAGGAGTACCACTACAGGGGTAGATACCATGCCGGTGAAGCAAGCATAGAGCGCGGCGGCGGCAAAGATGGTCAGTGCAATATTCAGGTAGCTCAAGTTGCTGCGATACAGAATATCCACCATGTTGCGGTCTTTAGTCTGCTTAGATTGCTGATGTTTACTTTGTGCTTTTTCCCAATCTTCAGCTTCTGGCAGGTTTTTACGTAACCACAAAGCAAAGATAATCGGTAACAAACCAATGTAGAAAAGCATACGCCAGCCAAATGCCGGAACCACATAACTGTACGCCTGAGCGGCTAATACTGCGCCGATAGAGAAACCAGAAATAAGGAAACCACTGGCTTTGTTACGCATATTCTTAGGCCAGCTCTCCATCACGTAGGTTGAACTGGAGCCATACTCCCCCGCCATCCCGATACCGATAATCAGTCGGGCGATAAACAACGTGGTGTAACCCGGCGCTAAACCACAAGCCAGCGTACCGAAAGAGAACAGCACAATACTGGTGATCATCGCCAATTTACGGCCATAGCGGTCACCCATCGCACCCAGTACCAAACCACCGAACCACCGTGAAATAAACGCGGCTGAAATCAGACTGGTAGCCTGAATCAGTGTCAGACCAAATTCCTGTTTAATATCAGTCAGAACCAGAGTAATAAGAACAAAATCAAAGCCGTCCAGGGCATAACCGATCCAGGCGGCAATAAATGCCTTCCATTGCGCAGGGGTAAGCTGCTTATACCAGCGCAATGGTTTGTCTCCACGAGATTGTACTGAAGTGCTCATAGCGTCGCTCTCTCTCCACCACCAGCCAAGTTCACTGGCAGAAACTGTTTTCCTCGCGGCAGGTAAACCATAGCAACTGATTGTTTAGCTTCACTTAATCTGTCACTACCAGACGGTTTTCGCCACATTTATATTTATGTGGTTTAACTCCAAACAAAATCACACAAAGGAGTAAAACTCCATTTGAGTGTATAAGATCAGCCCACTATTTCAATCACAATGTGTCTAAAACGTGACAAAGATGGCGAAATGCTGAGGTGAGAGAGATAAGCAACAGGATGCGGGGTATTTACCACCGCGGGCGGAAGATCTCCGCAGCAGTGGTTAACTGTGGTAGCAGAAATGGATTACCGGTCATCCATTTTGGCTGACGGCTTGGGTTGTTTTACGTTTAATGCTTTCTGCCTGAGCCGGATCAGCTTTGACCAGCAAGGCATAAATCAGATCCAGCACGAATAATTGGGCGATTTTGGTGCCAATGGAGTCCCCCTGCAACTGCCCCTGGCGGTTGCCGTTAATCAGCACGTAATCCGCCAGTTCAGTAATGGTGGAGCCCATATTGTGCGTCAGTGCCACGGTAGTCGCACCGGCCTGTTTCGCCAGTTTTAGTGCATGCACCGTTTCAGCTGAGGTTCCCGAATGGCTAATACCAATTGCTACATCACCGGGGCGCATCAAAGAAGCCTGCATATACATAAAATGGTTATTTGTAGCCGCATCGACCCGCAATCCGATACGCATCAATTTACCTTTGGCATCTTCCGCAGTGATACCTGATGAACCGACACCAAAAATGCAGATACGATCAGCCGGGCGCAGCAGCTTAACCACCTGCTCGACACTCTCGATAGACAACAGATTCAGGGTTTCAGACAACACATTATTAATCGCCGATTGCAATTTATTGCCAATCGCCAACGTATCATCCCCCTCTTGCACATCAGCATCTAACAGACTGTTTTCATTGTTATGGCGGGTTGCCACTTCAATGGCCAAATCCATTTTGAAATCCTGAAACCCTTTGTAACCCAGCGTGCGACAAAAACGGATAATGGTGGCTTCACCGGCTTGTGTCAGCGCGGAAAGGTCGGCAATAGAAAGCTGAGTCACTTTAGCGGGTTCTGCCAGAATATAGGCAGCAATACGCTGCGCTGAGCGGGTCAGGCTATTTTGCATTGCACCCAAGGCATCAAGAATTTTACCTGGCTTAAAACGGGGGGCACCAGTTTTCACGCGGACACCTCAAGGGAAAGAGAATTGACGGACAGGAGACGGTTCTGCGGCGCATCATGACATAATTGGCCCATTTCGTGAAGAAAAATGGCGGTATTGTGCGGGATGAGATCAATAAAAAAACCCCGGGGGACCGGGGAAGATGTCAAAGGTAACGTGCATTCTTATTATATATAAATCATAGAGATAACTTCTTCATAATAAAGAATGGTGAACTTTCACCACCGCTTTTTTGATCGTGCCGGAACCGGCGATTTGGCAACCCGGCTTATGCGGTTCACCCGGTAAAAACACCGCAAACATCCCCGGTAACATGCGTAATTGGCTTTTATCTGGAATCTCGGCAATAAGCTGATAGTCATCGTCAGCATGATAAGGCTCAAGATGTTCGGTGGGGGTCAATACTGAGTATTCAATACCTTCAACGCCGCTTATTAGTAGCTGAACATCAGCATAAGTTTGGTGCATTTCAGCTTTTTTGCTTTCAGCCAGTTGAGTGTCAAACTCCATCACATTCATGAAAATAAGCTCGCCATCTATTTCATGACGCCCGCAACTCAATTGAGCCAACGGCGTCTTAGCCAAATAAGCTAAAACCCATTGCAGACGTTCTGGTAACCCGCTGAAAAAAGCTGTTTGTGTTAATGATCCGCTGATCATATTGACCTCAATATTCAATCATAAAATATATACTCAAAGTCATTGGTGTCGCAGCAAGGCAGCAAACGAACGACAAATTGGTTGTAAACCATTTTTAACAGCGCTTGCGCTGGCCCGTAGGGTGAGCCTCTAATGAGGCTCATAATCCCGATGAGCTTACTCAAGTAAGTGATTCGGGTGAGCGAGAGCGGCTAACACCGCTGAGACTTCAATGACAAAGAGTATCTTTGGCCCATAATGCTGCACCTAACAACCCACTATCCTGCCGGTGATAAGCCGCTTGTACCGGCACACGATAGATTTGCGGCATGGTTTTTTGTGCGCCGATGACCCGCTCTAAATACCCAGGTGCCAACCCGACACTGCCCCCCAGAATGACCACTTCCAGATCCAGCGCCATTTTCATGTCTGCCAGCATCTGGGCAATGGCGGTCGCGGAGCGGTTAATAATGTTTTCCGCAGGAAGATTGCCAAGTTGTGCCAACTCAAACACTTTGGCAGCGGCGACCGGTTGCTTCCAACCCAAGGTTTCCGCGCCGATTGCTGTACCGGAAGCCACACTCTCGACACACCCCTTGCGGCCGCAACCGCACAACAAGCCATGAGGATCAGCCAGCGTATGACCTATGTGCCCTGCCAGTCCGTGATTACCGACCAGCAGTTTTTTATTCAACACAATGCCGCCGCCCACTCCCGTGGAAACCGTCACAAACATCATATTGTTTACCGGAATAGCATTGTTTATCGAAATTGTATTGTCACTCTTATGGCTTAATGCCTGATATTCAGCCCAGGCTGCCGCCTGCCCATCATTAAGCAGCACACAAGGTAAATCAGCGATCGATTGGATGCATTCTTCTAACGGAAAATCGGCTAAGCCGCCCAAATTGGCGGGATTAAGCGCGGTCAGACGGCCATCACTGATAATACCGGTTGAAGCAACAGCAATAAAATCAACCAGATGTCGATAAGGTGTAATCAACGTTTCCAGCGCCAGCGCCAGTTGTGCTGCGCCACCACGTGGTGTTGCCACCTGCTGACGGCCAACCAACATACCGCTTTCAGCCACCACCGCCGCCGCAATTTTTGTTCCACCGATATCCAGTGCCAACACTTTTCCCATCTGGCGCAACCCTCTTGTACCTGTAATGATGTTGATAGAATGACTATGACAATTTTTTGGTCATAACTCCATTGTTATTTTAATGTTGGAGTTACACTCCACAATAAACACTTTTGGACTCGATTTATGAAAGGTGACCATTGCACCCTACAGATAAAAGATCTACCATAACGGAGTAAAACTTCATTTAAAATATTTTATCGGAGCTAAAGACCGTGAGCAATCTGAACATAAGCAAAACAAATCGTCTCCGCCACCAGCTCCAGCATGGCCTTATCGCCTCGTGCCAACCCGTACCCGGCAGTGCTATGGATACGCCAGAAATTGTCGCAGCAATGGCATTGGCATCACTGGCAGGTGGCGCGGTAGGTCTGCGTGTTGAGGGCATTAGCAATATTGAAGCGGTGCGTCGGGTTACTGATGCGCCAATCATTGGCATTATTAAACGCGATCTGCCCGATTCTGAAGTCAGAATCACACCGTGGCTGGAAGATGTCGATGCATTAAGCGCCGCTGGAGCCGACATTATCGCTTTTGACGTCACCTGCCGCCCCCGCCCGGTTTCAGTGGAAGATTTATTCCAGCGGGTGCGGGCAACGGGCTGTCTGGCGATGGCGGATGCCTCTAATATAGAAGATGGCCTGTTAGCATACCGCTTAGGTATCGACTTTATCGGCACCACATTGTCGGGCTATACCCAAACTCCCGTCCCCACTGAACCGGACTTAGAACTGGTAAAACAGTTATCCCAAGCGGGCTGTTGCGTGATTGCTGAAGGCCGCTACAACTCGCCAGCATTGGCGGCAGCAGCAATATCTGCCGGTGCTTATGCCGTAACCGTCGGCTCTGCCATCACGCGTATTGAACATATTTGCGGTTGGTTCTGTGAAGCGATTCAACAATATGCACCACAAGAACACGAAGCAGCAAAACTAACGAGTCACTGATGGCGCAAGATGTCGCTGGTACTCAAAACTATTTTGGCTAACCATGCCCCCACTCTCTCTGATTTATTAAGGATGCGTATGAAAAAGTTAACCGGCCTGATCGCAGCTCCGCACACTCCCTTTGATGAGCAGGGTGAAGTCAATTATCCCGTCATCGACCAAATTGCCGAGCATCTGGTGAATGATGGTGTGAAAGGGGTCTATGTGTGTGGCACCACGGGTGAAGGTATTCATTGCTCGGTAGAAGAGCGCAAAAAAATTGCCGAGCGCTGGGTAAAAGCGGCGCAGGGTAAACTGAGCATTACCTTACACACTGGCGCACTGAGTATTAAAGATGCTGTCGACCTTTCACGTCATGCCGAAACACTGGATATTTTCGCGACCTC
Source organism: Yersinia artesiana (assembly GCF_902726545.1). Taxonomy (GTDB): domain Bacteria; phylum Pseudomonadota; class Gammaproteobacteria; order Enterobacterales; family Enterobacteriaceae; genus Yersinia; species Yersinia artesiana. Next base: position 28,738 of record NZ_CACVAD010000047.1, read on the forward strand.
AGCTATTGGCCCTTGCTTCTTTAAACCGGGTAATCTTGATGATTTAATTGCTTATTGTCAGGCTATCGCCGCCGCCGCACCATCAAAAGGTTTCTATTACTATCATTCCGGAATGTCTGGTGTGAATTTGGATATGGAACAATTCCTCATCAAAGCCGAATCAAAAATCCCAAATCTGTCCGGGATTAAATTCAATAATGCGGATTTGTATGAATTCCAACGTTGCCTGCGCGTCAGCGGCGGTAAATTTGATATTCCATTCGGGGTAGATGAACATTTACCAGGTGGCCTGGCTGTCGGTGCTATCGGCGCAGTGGGTAGCACTTATAACTATGCCGCACCGCTATTCCATAAAATCATTGCTGATTTTAATGCCGGTAATCAAGTTGCCGTTCAGCGCGGTATGGATCAGGTGATTGCGCTTATTCGCGTTTTAGTTGAATTTGGTGGCGTTGCTGCCGGTAAAGCTGCAATGCAATTACACGGCATTGATGCCGGTAACCCGCGCTTACCATTACGCGCGCTGACCAAAGAACAGAAACAGACCGTGGTCAACAGAATGCGTGATGCCATCGCGATTTAATTACGATATATAACTCATCACACAAAGATAAAGGCCGGGAAACCGGCCTTTCGTCATTCAGAAGAACAGGAATTATAAAGACAATAATTTAGTCAGCGATGGTGCAAAGTAATAACTGCCGGTTACTGGCTTACTAAAACCTAATAACAGATCGTGCTTACCGTCTATTGAACCAAACATGCTCAGTAGCTGTTGTTCGATATTGTGCAGCCGCGCGCAATAGGCAATAAAATACAAACCATGTTTGCCACTGGCAGTGCCGTAAGGCAAACTTTGACGTAAGATTTTCAGCCCTTTGCCATTCTCTTTAAGATCAACCCGGCTGACATGAGAGGTATCTGGGCGCTGATCTGAAGGTAACTCCTCACTGCCATGTTTGGTACGCCCCACAATTTGCTCTTGTTTGTGTTCAGGAATACGTTGCCATTTTTTCAGGTCATGCTCATAGCGCTGAACCAATACATAGCTACCACCTGCATCTTCTTCGCCATCAGCAATAACCGCCACTTCCGGCCTATTTTCGCCTTGTGGGTTTTCAGTGCCATCAATAAAGCCTGTAAAATCACGCTCTTCAACCCAACGGAAGCCATGAGTTTCCTCTTCAACCGTTATAGCATCACCAAAAGCAGCCACGGCGGCTTGCGCTAACGTGAAGTTGATATCCTGGCGTAATGACTGAATGTGAATCAATAAATCACGTTGAGTGGCGGGGGCAATTATTGGTGCTTTGCCCAACTCGGTAAAAGGCTTTAGCTCTTTCGCGCCCTGACCATTGGACAGGTCATGCCAAATATCGGAACCGAAAGCGATAACTGCGCCTAAATGCTCGTTCGGGAATTGCTGTTGTAACTCTTGCAATGCCTGACAAAATTTCTTGCACCCTTGACGAATGGCATCAAATTCGCCCTGCACTTTTGCTTCCATAAAGATGGCAAAACGGCAATGCTCCAGCAAAATGCCACTCTGAACTTGAGTCATGTTATTTCCTCACTAACAGCCAATATTGATTATGTCGAATATCATAGCTGAAGCGATTAAAATAACCTTGCGTCAACGCAAAATAAAACTGAGCAGAGCCTGAGAGCTTTGAGTGAGGAGGAATTATTAAGGCGCCAGATATAAACCGCGCCTTAACAATAAAAAGAGAATAATATTTATTCGCTTTTAGCGCGCCATATAATCTTGCTGACTTTCCAGCTTTGCAAAGCATCGTCAGATGGCATTAAGCCTTCAGGGCCATGCCAGTCACCATCAAATAAATAGCTAACATGTTGGCTGTCTGGTGCGGCGCATTCTATTTGCGCATGATCATCACCGGTACCTTGGCGGCAGACACCAAAAGCTTTTTTATACAATTGGCTAAATGGCGTGCCGATACTGACACCCCATTGGCTCGGAATATCTTTATCCATGACATCAATGCGCTCTACCGTGCCTTTTGGTTGGCCGGAGATAACCAACTTAATTTGGTCTTCTTTCATTGCCTGATAGAAAGACACTAACTTGCCATCATTGGTTGCCATACCGCTGCGCAGCCGATAATCACCTTTCAGCCCTTCTTTAATTTCATTTTCGCTCAACGCCGTACCGGCCGTGATACCACCGACACCGCTATCGGTAACTTGTATACTGCTGCTACCGCCAAACCAATTAAGCGGAGACAAACTTGACCAAGAAAAACCGGACGTGGCTGAACAGCCGGCCAGCAACAAAGGGGCTCCCAGTAATAACCAGCGCATCCCAAACAATCGTGGGCGAATATTCATCTAAAGCTCCTAAAAAAACCACTGCATCCCATCAGTTCTCCTGCAAAAAAGACCCTGCACGGAAGCAAAAGCATGACAGTTGAAAATGATAACCAGAGATTGGAGTCCGGCCCGCTGAAAAAGTGCCATCACACTACCGGCTTTCATCATTCTTTCCCATAATCGATATCATCAAACGAATCCATCCACCGAAGAAAATGCCGCTAATTCGCTTGATAAAATAGACTTTATCCCCATTTATACTCATCAGATAACTATTTTTGGATATGGGTTAATCTCTGATTAGGCAAATTCTAACGTCATTTTGGTCTAGTATTGGGTAACGAGGCTAACAAGGCCTCTGGTTTCAAATGCAATAATTCATTCATTGAAGGAGCAATAAAATGAAGAAACTGACCTTAGCTGCAACCTTGGTTATGTTGTGCAGCACACCATTCCTGGCGCAAAGCGCATCAACCGCAGCGCAAGGTGGTTTTGACGGCCCGGCAACAACGCAGACTCAGCCAGCCGCTCAAGGCGGGTTCTCCGGGCCAAATGCCAGCAATACCACGGTAGATAAAGTGAAAACCATGCGTGATGATGCCCATGTTACCTTGCAAGGGAATATTACCGAGCGTCTCGGCCATGATACTTATACTTTCCGCGATAGCACCGGCACCATTACTGTCGATATCGACAACAAACGCTGGAAAGGCCAAACCATTACGCCACAAGATAAAGTCCAAATCGAAGGGAAAGTGGATAAAGACTGGAACTCTGTGGAAGTTGATGTGAAAAATATCACTAAGATTAAATAAGCCATCTGAAAGTAAGTGGAGTCGCAACCAACCTACCTGCGACTCCACATAATAACATCACTCACTAATATCATTAGATATCTGAACTATTTCAGTCACTACGACTATTGAATAAAAAGTGCGGATGTAATTAAATTCAATAAAATAACCCTCAATACTCCTGATCCACAATCAGCCGTTTGCCCAGCATAATGGTGTCTTGGGTTTCGTAATCCAGCTTTTCATACATACCGATTACCGCGTCATTGTCTTCGCGCACCATGATATTCAGCTTTGGGCAGCCACGGGCAATTAATTTCTTTTCCAGCCGGCTGATCAGCGCATTGGCAAAGCCACGTCCCCGGAAATCAGGATGAACGCCCAGATAATAAGCCGAGCCTCGGTGACCGTCATAACCGCCCATCACCGAGCCGACGATCGCGCCACTGACTTCCGCCACCAGAAATAATTCGGGATCATGATTTAGTTTACGTTCAATATCCATTTCCGGATCATTCCAGGGTCGCAGCAAGTCACAATGCTCCCACAGCAGAATCACTTCTTCAAAATCACTTTGCTGAAATACACGGATTTCCATGGATATTCGCACCCTTGAGTCAAATGGATATGCTGATCATTACGCAATATTATATCACGCCATAATAAAGTGATATTTCCCATAGTGATAGTACGTAATGATAGGAGAACGGGATAAATCTGGTCGGATTCCAACTCACTCAGCACAGCTCCGTATCGAGAGTACAACAATGGCGGCAAATCGCGGTATACTTGGCCCCTTATAATTTCCCGGCGACCAGAACCCTTCAGATGAATTTACCCGATATAGACCAAATCAAAACCTACCTGCTGGATTTGCAGGATAAAATCTGTACCGCGCTGGCTGACGCTGATGGCAGTGCTAAATTCACAGAAGAGAATTGGGTGCGTGAAGAAGGTGGCGGTGGTCGCAGTCGGGTATTGGTCAAAGGGGCAGTTTTCGAGCAAGCCGGGGTGAATTTTTCACATGTATCCGGCGCAACACTGCCAGCATCAGCCACCGCACATCGTCCTGAACTGGCGGGGCGCAGTTTTCAGGCGCTCGGCGTGTCACTGGTGATTCATCCGAACAGCCCTTACCTGCCCACCAGCCATGCCAATGTGCGTTTTTTTATTGCTGAAAAACCTGACGAAGATCCAGTGTGGTGGTTCGGTGGCGGCTTTGATTTAACGCCATTCTATGGCTTTGAAGAAGATGCCATTCACTGGCATCAAACCGCTTATAATCTGTGTCAACCCTTTGGCGAGCAACTCTATCAGCGTTATAAAAAATGGTGCGATGACTATTTTTATATTAAGCACCGCAATGAAGCCCGTGGTATTGGCGGCCTGTTTTTCGACGATTTAAACAGTCCCGACTTTGATACCTGTTTCAACTTTACTCAGGCAGTCGGCGATGGTTTCCTGGATGCTTATATGCCGATTGTCGCGCGACGCAAAACGCTGAGTTGGGGCGAGCGTGAGCGCGAATTTCAGCTTTATCGTCGGGGCCGGTATGTTGAATTTAATTTGGTCTGGGATCGTGGCACATTATTTGGTTTGCAAACCGGTGGTCGCACAGAATCTATTTTAATGTCCATGCCGCCACTGGTGCGCTGGGAATATAATTACCAACCGGCAGCAGACAGTGCTGAAGCGGCACTGTACCGAGATTTTCTGCCAGTAAAAGACTGGTTGGCAGTAGGAGAACACCACTGATGCAAATTTGGGTGGATGCGGACGCTTGTCCAAATGTCATTAAAGAAGTGTTATTTCGTGCCGCAGACAGAACCGGCATAATGGTCACGCTGGTAGCGAATCAGCCACTAAAAACCCCACCATCAAAGTTTATTCGCACATTACAGGTTGCTTCTGGCTTTGATGTTGCCGATAACGAAATAGTACAGCGCGTTGAAAAAAATGACCTGGTTATTACCGCCGATATTCCGTTGGCGGCCGAGGTGATTGAGAAAGGCGGAATTGCACTAAATCCTCGCGGTGAACGCTATACTCCAGACACTATCCGTGAGCGGTTGAATATGCGCGATTTTATGGACACCATGCGCGCCAGTGGTATTCAAACCGGTGGCCCTAATACTTTAAATCAACGCGATCGCCAGCAATTTGCTAACGAGCTGGATAAATGGTTACAGCAAGCCATTAAAGCGCGAGTATAAATATCGATAACTAAAAATTTAGGGTTACCCCAGCCCCTACAACCCAAAATTAATAATTTGGTTTTATCATGCTATATACTTTATATACACTTTCACTGTGGGCTGGCATATGAAAAGATTTGATTACAATCTGGTGAAATTGCTGCAATGCCTGATTGAGTTTCGTAGTGTTACCCGTACAGCAGAAGAGCTGGACGTCGCAATTTCGACGGTTAGCCACGGTCTTGCTCGCTTAAGGCGTGAATTCAATGACCGGATTGTCATTAATACCAAAGAAGGTTTGGTTCCGACCACACTCGCAATAACACTCAACAGCCATTTTTCATCTGCCGCAGACCTGATTGATAATGCTATTGCTGCCGGGAAAAATAGTGATTCGGCCCAAAGCTCGCTGACCATCAGCGCCAACCCATTAATTCAACATTGGCTGAGTTGCCAAATATACGAACTTTCACAATCTGGGGATATTAGCGAGAGTTTTACTATCAAATATGTTGATAATTATTATAGCAGCGAACAACGAGTGTCGCGGTTAAGAAACAGTGAAGTAGATATCGATATTGGCTCTATTTTGAATATTGACCGGTCATTAGTCAGTTATCATTTAGGATCATTTCCACTTGGAATTTTGTTAAGTAATTCCCATAGCCGAATTTCTGGTGACGTAAGCAAAGATGATTGGTTGCAGGAACAACGCTTAATTTGGAATCTCAATATGCAAGGGGCTTTATTTGCTCCGGGGCGTTCGTTTAAAGATATTCATGTCAATAATAATAACGCAAAGATTCAAACAACCAACTCGCTTAATGCGGTAACTTTAATCGCCAATACAGACTACTTAGCTATTTTCCCCTTTATGATGCAGCAATTTTTAGCGAAACAGTTCAATGTCCGCATGTCCCCACTTCCATTTTCAAATGATGGTTTACTATCATTTTATGCCTATATCCATAAAAAATCCGACTCAAATAACCTGATCAGAAAATGTCTCAACATCATAGAGAATCTCCGTTAACAGAAACTAACAACATACAGCCTGATTAAGTAATTTATTATAAAGTTGCCCTACCGACTTAACTTTTAGTTTGATATAAATGCTGTGTCGATGGCCACTCACAGTTTTCTCACTAATATCAAGCTTCTGTGAAATCTGCTTATTTTTGTCACCCGATAAAATCATGTTAAGTATGGTATATTCTCTTTGTGTTATTTTAAATTTTCTTAAATAGTAGATATAGAGAATATCATCAATGTTGATATCATTATTACTCCGCCCTTTAATAGCTGTGCTATCAGAAAGTATCAATTGTAATCCTTGGGTACTGTTATATAAATCAAAAG
>NZ_CACVAD010000048.1 GCF_902726545.1 Yersinia artesiana
CAGAAGTGAAACGCCGTAGCGCCGATGGTAGTGTGGGGTCTCCCCATGCGAGAGTAGGACACTGCCAGGCATCAAATTTAGCGTGCTGATATGGCTCAGTTGGTAGAGCGCACCCTTGGTAAGGGTGAGGTCCCCAGTTCGACTCTGGGTATCAGCACCAGTTACATGGGTTAAAGTTCGGTAGTTGTAGAAAAGAATTTACCTGGCGGCAATAGCGCGGTGGTCCCACCTGACCCCATGCCGAACTCAGAAGTGAAACGCCGTAGCGCCGATGGTAGTGTGGGGTCTCCCCATGCGAGAGTAGGACACTGCCAGGTATCAAATCAAGTAAAGACCCCATGCCAAAAGCGTGGGGTTTTTGCTTTTCTGTCATCCGGTAAATATCTACATACCAATAAACAGTTAGTAACCGATAATAGGTTGCCTCAATCCCCGCTATTCTCCATATAATATATTTGAAACCATATTGCCTTATTTTCATTTAATTGTTTGTATTTTAAGGTTTTTTTTGCATATTTTCAGTATGTAAAATGATTACGATTGCCCGCCAAATTCTATATGCTGAAATTTCAGCAATGAAACATTTTCAGTTTGCCGCAGATTGCTCGACTTTTTCCTGAAAACCCGTTATCTTCGGGCATCTAGAAGTCTAAACGTATAAGCGGATATATTGAGGATATAGGCATGCCAATTCGGGTTCCTGATGAATTACCAGCAGTGAGTTTTTTACGTAATGAGAATGTCTTTGTTATGACCTCATCGCGTGCAAAAACTCAGGAAATTCGTCCCCTGAAGGTGTTGGTTTTAAATCTGATGCCTAAAAAAATTGAGACGGAAAACCAATTCCTACGTCTACTCTCTAATTCGCCTTTACAGGTCGACATCCAATTACTGCGAATTGATAGTCGCGAGTCAAAAAATACGCCAGCTGAGCACTTGAACAACTTTTATTGTGACTTTGAAGATATTCAGGAGCAAAACTTTGATGGGCTGATTGTCACGGGAGCTCCTCTGGGTTTGGTCGATTTCTGCGATGTTGCTTATTGGCCACAGATTGAACGTATTATTGCCTGGGCAAAAGATCACGTTACCTCAACTTTATTCGTGTGTTGGGCGGTGCAAGCTGCCTTAAATATCTTATATGGTATTCCCAAAATGACGCGAGAGACCAAACTCTCAGGCATTTACCAGCACCAAACAGATAAACCACTGGCGCTTCTCACGCGTGGTTTCGATGAAACATTCCTGGCGCCGCATTCTCGTTATGCCGACTTCCCCGTAGAGGTACTCCAGCAATATACTGATCTGGATATTCTGGTTTCCTCGGAAGAGGCCGGTGCATATTTGTTTGCCAGCAAAGACAAACGGGTCGCTTTCGTCACCGGTCATCCTGAATATGATGTTGATACCTTAGCGGGAGAATATCAACGTGATCTGGCGGCCGGTTTGAATCCACAAATTCCACTCAATTATTTCCCCAATGATGATGCTTCATTACCCCCCAAAGCATCCTGGCGCAGTCACGGGCACCTGTTATTTGCTAACTGGTTGAACTACTACGTTTACCAAATCACACCATTTGATTTGCGCCATATGAATCCTACTCTCGACTAAATTTTTCCTCCCTGAATGCGAATAAAGGCGGCTGAATCGAGCCGCCTTTCTGCTTTTTGCTCTAATAAGAGCCATTTCCCCCTGCTTATACTGGTCTGATCTCTTTATCAAACAACAAGTTATCTCGCGATAAAGTTATAAATGGAAGCTGGTTCCTATCTTCTTAATGTTCATCATAATGTTAACAATATGATAATTAAAGATTAAATAATTATTTTTAATAAAAATGGAAATCGTTTTTGATTTTCTTAATTAATTGATTATTCTTAGTCCTGTCGGGGTGAAAAGTGACCATATAATCTAGCCTTCAATTTTCGGTTGGGACACATTATCCGATATGAATCCAAGAGTGACGCGACATTAGCGTTGGTGTGAAAGCCGTGAGATTGGAAAGGGGAAGGGAAATGACACAACAGTTAGTCGGCACGGAGTTAGTTTTTACACAGCATTTTAATGTTGCTGAGAGGCAGGTTTTGCCAGATGAAGCGATCGAATTCTTGACCGAATTGGTGGTGAAATTCGCACCGTCACGTCGTGAACTCCTTGCAGCACGGCTGTCCTGGCAAAAAGATATCGATCAAGGGGCCTTGCCAGACTTTATTTCGGAAACTAATTCCATTCGTGAAGGTAATTGGAAGATTCAGGGGATTCCTGCTGACTTACGTGATCGCCGGGTGGAGATTACCGGGCCGGTTGAGCGCAAGATGGTGATTAATGCTCTCAACGCTAACGTAAAAGTCTTTATGGCAGATTTCGAGGATTCGCTGGCCCCAAGTTGGGACAAAGTGATCGATGGTCAAATTAACCTGCATGATGCGGTAAAAGGCACGATTTCCTATGCAAATGAATCCGGTAAAATTTATCAGCTCAAACCCAACCCTGCGGTACTGATTGCACGAGTTCGCGGCCTGCACTTGCCGGAGAAACATGTGAAATGGCAGGGGGAAGCTATTCCTGGTGGACTGTTCGATTTCGCTTTGTATTTCTATCATAACTATAAGCAATTACTTGCCAATGGCAGCGGCCCTTATTTTTATTTGCCAAAGATGCAGTCTTATCAAGAAGCCGCTTGGTGGAGTGATGTTTTCACCTTTACCGAGCAGCGCTTCGACTTACCGCAAGGTACCATTAAAGCCACGGTATTAATTGAGACATTACCTGCCGTGTTCCAAATGGATGAAATCCTCTATCACCTGCGCCATCACATTGTTGGCCTCAATTGTGGTCGTTGGGATTATATATTCAGCTATATCAAAACACTGAAAAACCACGGTGATCGTGTGTTGCCAGACCGCCAATCGGTCACCATGAATAAACCATTCCTGAGCGCGTATTCCCGTTTATTGATCAAAACCTGCCATAAACGCGGTGCTTTAGCGATGGGTGGCATGGCGGCATTTATCCCGAATAAAGATCCGGTAAAAAATGCGCAAGTACTGGATAAAGTTCGTGCGGATAAAGAGTTAGAAGCCAGTAATGGCCATGATGGTACATGGGTAGCCCATCCGGGGCTGGCCGATACGGTGATGGAAGTCTTTAACAAGGTGTTGGGTGACCGACCAAATCAATTAGAGGTTAGCCGGGCGCAGGACAAACCTATTACCGCAGCTGAGTTGTTGGAGCCTTGCAGCGGTGAACGCACGGAAGAAGGGATGCGCGCCAACATCCGGGTTGCTGTGCAATACATTGAAGCATGGATATCTGGCAATGGCTGCGTGCCTATTTATGGCCTGATGGAAGATGCCGCGACAGCAGAGATTTCTCGCACTTCTATCTGGCAATGGATACATCACCAGAAAAAACTGAGTAACGGTCAGACGGTGACGAAAGAGCTGTTTCGAAACATGTTGAGTGAAGAAATGCAGGTAGTAAAGCTGGAACTTGGCGCAGAGCGCTTTGATGGCGGGCGGTTTGAAGAAGCTGCGCGCCTGATGGAGCGAATTACAACACAAGACGAGCTTATCGACTTCCTGACACTACCCGGCTACGCGCTGCTAGCCTAAGACACTAACTTATTTAACCCTACAAAATTAAATAATAAGGAATATCGCCATGACTACCTCTCGTACTCAACAAATTCAGCAATTGGAACAGGAATGGAAATCACCGCGCTGGGAGGGCATTATTCGCCCGTATAGTGCTGAAGAGGTGATTAAATTACGTGGCTCAGTCAACCCTGAGTGCACTTTGGCGCAGCACGGTGCGAAGAGATTGTGGGAATTACTGCATGGCAAATCGCGTAAAGATTATATCAACTGTTTAGGCGCATTAACCGGTGGTCAGGCGCTGCAACAGGCGAAGGCAGGGGTTGAGGCCATTTATCTGTCAGGCTGGCAGGTCGCGGCTGATGCTAACACCGCATCAAGCATGTATCCGGATCAGTCGCTGTACCCGGTTGACTCCGTTCCTGCGGTAGTTAAACGTATCAATAACAGCTTCCGTCGCGCAGATCAGATTCAATGGTCGAATAATATTGAGCCGGGTAGCAAAGGTTATACCGACTATTTCCTGCCGATTGTGGCAGATGCGGAAGCCGGTTTTGGCGGTGTGCTGAATGCATTCGAATTGATGAAAGCTATGATTGAAGCGGGTGCTGCTGGCGTACATTTCGAAGACCAACTGGCAGCCGTGAAGAAATGTGGTCATATGGGCGGTAAAGTTTTGGTGCCGACTCAGGAAGCGATTCAGAAGTTGGTCGCAGCCCGTCTGGCTGCCGACGTTCTCGGTGTGCCAACACTGCTGATTGCCCGTACCGATGCCGATGCCGCTGATTTGTTGACCTCTGATTGTGACCCGCATGATAGCGAATTCATTACTGGTGATCGTACTGCTGAAGGATTCTTCCGCACTCATGCTGGTATTGAGCAAGCCATCAGTCGCGGCCTGGCTTATGCCCCGTATGCCGATTTGGTGTGGTGCGAAACATCTACTCCAGACTTGACGTTAGCTAAGCGTTTTGCTGATGCGATTCATGCGCAATTCCCAGGAAAATTATTGGCTTACAACTGCTCTCCATCATTTAACTGGAAAAAGAATCTGACGGACCAACAGATTGCCAGCTTCCAGGATGAGCTGTCTGCCATGGGTTACAAATACCAGTTTATTACACTGGCGGGTATCCACAGCATGTGGTTCAACATGTTCGACCTGGCGCATGCTTACGCACAGGGAGAGGGCATGAAGCACTATGTTGAGAAGGTTCAGCAGCCAGAATTTGCCGCTGTTGAGCGCGGCTACACTTTCGCATCTCATCAACAGGAAGTGGGCACCGGCTACTTTGATAAAGTCACCAATATCATTCAGGGCGGTGAGTCTTCCGTAACGGCATTGACCGGCTCGACGGAAGAACAGCAATTCTAACTCCACGAGTTTGAGGGAAAGTGTGTGTTATCAAGAGCCTGCTTACGCAGGCTCTGTTCCGTATGGCGGAGGTAAGTATGGTGACAAAGCTGGAACAATTAATCGCGCAAACAATTTTGCAGGGGTTTGATGCTCAATATGGCCGCTTTCTGGAGATCACCGCGGGGGCGCAACACCGTTTTGAACAGGCTGATTGGCATGCGGTACAGCAGGCGATGAAAAAGCGTATTCACCTCTATGATAGTCATGTGGGATTGGTGGTGGAGCAATTGAAACACATCACTGATCAACGCTGTTTTGATGTGAGTTTTCTGACGCGGGTTAAAGAAATCTATACTGACTTGCTCCCGGATTATCCGCGCTTTGAAATCGCTGAAAGTTTTTTTAATTCAGTCTATTGTCGGTTATTTAAACACCGCGATTTAACTCCGGATAAGCTGTTTGTTTTCAGTTCACAACCGGAGCGGCGCTTTCGCGAAATCCCTCGCCCTTTAGCACGCGATTTTGTCCCCAAGGATAATTTGAGCGGCATGTTGCAGCTGGTACTCAATGATTTGCCGCTGCGTTTACCCTGGGAAGACCTGTCACGCGATATTGGCTATATTGCGACCGCATTGCGGCAAATTTTTACCGATGAGCAGCTCGCAACCGCACGTTTTCAAATTGCGAATGAACTGTTTTATCGTAATAAAGCCGCCTGGCTTGTGGGAAAATTGCGGCTGGCTGATGAGGTTTACCCATTCCTGCTACCTATCCATCACAATGAATCAGGCGGGCTATTTATTGATACCTGCCTCACCAGCAAGGCAGAGGCCAGTATTGTGTTTGGCTTCGCTCGTTCTTATTTTATGGTTTATGCCCCCTTACCCGCGGCAATGGTGGAATGGCTGCGGGAAATCTTGCCGGGCAAATCGACCGCTGAACTGTATATGGCGATTGGCTGCCAAAAACACGGTAAAACCGAAAGCTACCGTGAATACCTAACCTTTGTTCATCAATCTAGCGAACAATTTATTATTGCGCCTGGGGTCAAAGGGATGGTGATGTTGGTATTTACTCTGCCAGCATTTGACCGGGTTTTTAAGGTCATCAAAGACCAGTTCGCGCCACAAAAAGAAGTCAGTCAGGCGAGAGTTTTAGAGTGCTATCAATTGGTTAAAGAACATGATCGGGTAGGGCGAATGGCGGATACCCAAGAGTATGAGAATTTTGTGATTGATAAGCATCGCATCAGTGCAGAACTGCTGACAGAATTACAGCGGGAAGTGCCGGAAAAACTGGAAGACTTAGGCGACCAAATCATCATTAAACACCTGTATATGGAGCGGCGGATGACGCCATTGAATCTCTATATGGAGCAGGCAAATGATCAGCAGTTGAAGGATGCTATTGAAGAATACGGTAATGCCATTAAGCAACTGGCGGCGGCGAATATCTTTCCCGGCGACATGTTATTTAAAAACTTCGGCGTAACCCGCCATGGGCGCGTGGTGTTCTATGATTATGATGAAATTTGTTATATGACTGAGATGAATTTCCGCGATATTCCGCCGCCGCGTTATCCAGAGGATGAGATGGCCAGCGAACCGTGGTATAGCGTATCTCCCAATGATGTTTTCCCCGAAGAATTTCGCCATTTCTTATGTAGTGACCGCAAAGTCCGGCACTTTTTTGAGGAGATGCACAGCGACTTGTTCCATGCCAGTTACTGGCGCGGTTTGCAGCAGCGTATCCGTGATGGGCATGTGGAGGATGTTTTTGCTTATCGTCGAAAACAACGCTTCTCCCAGAGAGTGATCTCTTGACGGCTGCTGCGCGTCGTCACTCTGAGATTGCGCAGTGCTCGGCCTCCTCACGTACTACGTGTACGCTCCGGGGCCTGTGCGCTGGGCGCACTCAGATTGACTTAGCTCGCTACGCCTTGATTGGATTGAAAAACACAGGTTCAAATGAAGGGGAATCGTGCCGTTGGGGTCGTAGCGGCGTGAGCCGCCGGAGCGCCCCTAGGCGCGGTAAACCCTTCGATCACTGTGCTTAATCTACGGCGTCTTTACGATCTGCTTGTTCTCACCGAACGACAACGTCTTAACTAATTAACTCCGATTTCCGCCGCCGTATGATTGAGTGATTTCTTTCGCAGCATGAATAACTAATGCACCAAGTTCTGTGACGCGATCGTCGGTAATACGCGATATCGGGCCGGAGATGGAAATAGCGGCAAAGGCTTCGTGATGTTCATCGAACAGACAGGCGGCGATACAGCGCAGGCCGAGAGCATGCTCTTCATCGTCAAATGAATAACCTTGCTTGCGAATTAGCGCCAGATTCTCTTTCAAACTGGCTGGACTGGTGCGGGTATGCTGCGTGTAGGCATGCAGCCCTTTTTTATGTAAAAGCTGAACCAGTTGGTCGTCTGGCAGGGTGGAGAGAAAAGCTTTACCGGCACCCGAGGCGTGCATTGGCAGTTTGCCGCCAATCGGTGCGGACATCCGCATCAGGGCGGTACATTGCACTTGATCGATAATAATGGCCTGATAGTCACTGTGATCCAGCACGGCCAGATTGACGGTTTCACCAGATTCATCCATTAAACGGCGCAGCATCGGGTGAACCATCGCCAGCAGATTGCGGCTTTGCAAAAAGCTACTGCCGACAATAAAGGCGTGTGCGCCCATCGTCCAAAGGCCTAAATCCCCCACCTGACGGACGAAACCCTGCTGCTGCATGGTGGTTAACAGGCGGTGAGTGGTGGAATTAGGTAAACCTGCCTGTTGCGCTAAATCTGTTAAGGCCACACTGCCCTGCGCTTCGGAAATATATTCCAGTAATTTAAGACCCCGTGTCAGTGATTGAACCTGACCGGTTGGTGCTGTCGTTGTTTGCACGGCTGCCTTGGGTTTCTTTCCCCGTTTAATCGCAATCGGTAACGCCATAAATCAGCCTCTCATTCATTATTATGGAACTCATTTTCGTTTTTCAATTATGCATGCAAACCACAAAAATTGCTCATCCGATGAGTTTGGTTTTCTACCTGAAAAAGTCTCAACTGTGACTGGACTCATTACGTTGACAACTTGTGCTAGGATGACAGATGAATTTTTCAGCATGTCTGATACGAATAAACAATTAAAGATGCATCGGATAATGGCAAGGCAACAGGGTAAAGAGGCGACAGTGGTGGACACAGTAACAAATAATAAGATTAAGGAATTACATCAGCAGTTAGCACAACGGATCTTGGTGCTGGATGGCGGCATGGGAACCATGATCCAGAGTTATCGACTGGAAGAGGCGGATTACCGTGGTGCGCGCTTTGCTGATTGGCCCAGTGATCTGAAAGGGAATAATGACTTACTGGTGCTCTCCAAGCCCGAAGTCATTACTGCCATTCACAATGCCTATCTTGAAGCCGGTGCTGACATTCTCGAAACCAATACCTTTAACTCTACCACCATTGCCATGGCGGATTATCAGATGGAGTCGCTGTCAGCTGAAATTAACTATGAAGCTGCCCGTTTGGCTCGTATCTGTGCCGATGAATGGACGGCCCGCACGCCCGACAAACCACGCTATGTTGCCGGGGTGCTTGGCCCGACCAACCGTACCGCATCTATCTCTCCGAAAGTGAATGATCCGGCATTTCGTAATGTCAGTTTTGATCAGTTGGTTGAGGCTTACCGTGAATCGACCCGTGCTCTGATTGAGGGCGGTGTCGATTTAATTATGATTGAAACGGTTTTCGATACCCTGAATGCCAAAGCTGCCACCTTTGCTGTTGAATCTGAATTTGAAGCCATGGGTGTGCTGTTACCGGTGATGATTTCCGGCACCATTACCGATGCTTCTGGCCGTACTCTATCCGGCCAAACCACCGAAGCTTTTTATAACTCCCTGCGCCATGTGAAACCGCTCTCTTTTGGCCTGAACTGCGCTTTGGGGCCGGATGAGCTACGCCAATATGTCGCTGAGTTATCACGAATTTCTGAATATTATGTCAGTGCGCACCCGAATGCCGGTTTGCCGAATGCCTTTGGTGAATATGATCTGGAAGCCAAAGAGATGGCCGAGCAGATTGGTGAGTGGGCGCGGGCAGGGTTTTTAAATATTGTCGGTGGGTGCTGCGGTACCACGCCACGTCATATCGCCGCGATGGTTAAAGCTGTCGCTGGCGTTGCACCACGTCCGTTGCCGGATATTCCGGTCGCTTGCCGTTTGGCGGGGCTGGAACCACTGACAATCGATGCCAACACGCTATTTGTTAACGTCGGTGAACGGACAAACGTCACGGGTTCGGCCCGTTTTAAACGGCTGATAAAAGAAGAGAAATATGGCGAAGCGCTCGATGTGGCTCGTCAGCAGGTTGAAAGCGGCGCGCAAATCATCGATATCAATATGGATGAGGGCATGTTGGATGCCGAAGCTGCTATGGTGCGCTTCCTGAATCTGATTGCCGGTGAACCCGATATTGCCCGGGTGCCGATTATGATCGACTCCTCCAAATGGGATGTCATCGAAAAAGGGCTGAAATGTATTCAGGGCAAGGGCATCGTGAACTCCATTTCGATGAAAGAGGGTGTAGATGCCTTTATTCATCATGCCAAGCTGGTGCGGCGCTATGGTGCGGCGATGGTGGTGATGGCCTTTGATGAACAGGGGCAGGCTGATACTCGAGCGCGCAAAATTGAGATTTGCCGCCGCGCCTATAAAATTCTGACTGAAACCGTTGGCTTCCCGCCGGAAGATATTATTTTTGACCCGAATATTTTCGCCGTCGCCACCGGGATTGAAGAACATAACAATTACGCCGTCGACTTTATTGAAGCTTGTGCTGATATCAAAGCCGAACTGCCGCATGCCATGATTTCAGGCGGAGTCTCCAACGTTTCGTTCTCTTTCCGTGGCAATGATCCAGTGCGGGAAGCTATTCACGCGGTATTCCTTTATTACGCCATTCGTAATGGAATGGATATGGGTATCGTCAATGCCGGGCAGTTGGCGATCTATGACGACCTGTCGGATGAACTGCGTAATGCGGTTGAGGATGTCATTCTTAATCGTCGTGATGACAGCACCGAGCGGCTGTTGGATCTGGCGGAAAAATACCGTGGCAGTAAGAGTGATGAGGTGGCGGTTCAGCAAGCGGAATGGCGCGGTTGGCCGGTGGTGAAACGCCTGGAATATTCACTGGTCAAAGGCATTACCGAATTCATCGAACTGGATACAGAGGAAGCCCGGCAGGAGGCCGACCGGCCAATCGAGGTTATCGAAGGGCCATTGATGGCTGGGATGAATGTGGTGGGTGACTTGTTTGGCGAGGGGAAAATGTTCCTGCCGCAGGTGGTAAAATCTGCCCGAGTGATGAAACAAGCGGTCGCCTATCTCGAACCTTATATTGAAGCCAGTAAACAGAAAGGTACCACCGCAGGCAAAATCCTGCTGGCGACAGTTAAAGGCGATGTGCATGACATCGGCAAAAACATTGTCGGTGTGGTGTTGCAGTGTAATAACTATGAAATCATAGATTTGGGTGTGATGGTGCCGACCGAAAAAATTCTGCGTACTGCGCGGGAAGAAAAGGTCGATATCATCGGTTTGTCTGGCCTGATTACGCCATCGCTCGATGAGATGGTGAATGTCGCCAAAGAGATGGAGCGCCAGGGTTTCACCTTGCCGCTGCTGATTGGCGGAGCCACTACCTCCAAAGCGCATACCGCGGTTAAAATTGAGCAGAACTACAGTGGCTCAACCACTTATGTCTCTAACGCATCGCGCAGTGTTGGTGTGGTTTCAGCTTTGTTATCTGATACGCAACGAGATGATTTTATAGTGAAAACTCGCAAAGAGTATGAAACCGTCCGTATTCAACATGCGCGTAAAAAACCACGCACTCCGCCGGTCAGTTTGCAAGCAGCACGAGATAACCAAACTGTTATTGATTGGGAAAATTACACTCCGCCAGTGGCGCACAAACTGGGGGTTCAGGCGGTGGAAGCCAGCATTGAAACGTTGCGTAACTACATCGACTGGACGCCATTCTTTATGACCTGGTCGCTGGCGGGTAAGTACCCGCGCATTCTGGAAGATGAAGTGGTGGGTGAAGAGGCCAAGCGCCTGTTTGCTGATGCCAATGAGATGCTGGATAAGCTGTCAGCGGAAGGTTTACTGCATCCAAAAGGTGTCGTCGGGCTATTTCCGGCCAACAGTGTTGGCGATGATATCGAAATTTATCGCGATGAAAGACGTGATGAAGTGCTGGTGGTTAGCCATCATTTGCGCCAGCAAACCGAGAAAACAGATTTTCCGAACTATTGTCTGGCTGATTACGTCGCACCTAAATCCAGTGGTAAAGCTGATTATTACGGTGCTTTTGCGGTTACCGGCGGGCTGGAAGAGGATGCTCTGGCCGATGCCTATGATGCTCAACATGATGATTACAACAAAATCATGATTAAGGCGCTGTCTGACCGGTTGGCAGAGGCTTTTGCGGAATATCTGCATGAGCGGGTGCGCAAGGTGTATTGGGGCTTCTCACCGAATGAAAATCTGAGCAACGAAGAGTTGGTGCGGGAAAATTATCAAGGGATCCGCCCGGCTCCGGGGTATCCGGCGTGCCCTGAGCACACAGAGAAAGGCCAAATCTGGCAGTTGCTGGATGTGGAAACTCATACGGGGATGAAACTGACCGAATCCTACGCCATGTGGCCTGGGGCATCGGTGTCGGGTTGGTACTTCAGTCATCCGGATAGCAAATATTTTGCTGTGGCACAAATTCAGCGAGATCAAGTTGAAGATTACGCTGCCCGTAAAGGGATGCCAATTGCCGAGGTTGAGCGCTGGCTAGCTCCGAACCTAGGTTATGACGCGGATTGACAATGGAAAGCGAATTATCCTCAATTTATGATAGAAGAGGTTTGAGCTAATTCGCTACTCTGTTTCGAAGTATTGAAATAGAGAAAACACTTGAAATGGAATTGCCAAAAGGAATATTAAAAGCAGCGAGATCAATAGGGTCTTTTATAGCAGATAAAAATCCGAAGCTCGCAGTATTCGGTAACACTGCTGTGGGAAACAAGCTTTCTGGGGTATCTAACCGTGTTGATTGCATTAAGCGAAGGGCTGGGCGAATTATTGCGCAAGATCTTAAGCAGTATAATGCGATGTCTGGCGTCGGCATTGAGCCAAGAGGGGAGCGAATTGCTGCGCAAGATCTTAAGCAGATTAATGCGATGTTTAACGGCCGCATTGGGCTAACTATTGCGAAACCGCAGCAGATTACATTTAACGAAGTTGTTAAAGTAAGAGTGTTTACTCCTAATCCGGAGGAAAAGATGATCGAGAATTCCAACGCTGTATCATCTCGTGTTACTGGCATTAACCTAAAAAATGCAAACATCAGTCCTGGATTGGTGAGTATTCTGAGATCTCGAGGTTTTAGGTGATTTTTTGACTAATTTTGCTGTAAACAGTAAAAACCGGCACTTGCCCCACAGGCAGTACCGGTTTTTGTTTTCAAACAATCAGTTATTCAAACAAATTATGATGCAGCGTTTGTACCACTTTCTCTGCATCAGTGCCCGGCACCAGGAAGCACAGGTTGTGGCTGCTGGCTCCGTAACAAATCATGCGGATATTGAATGGGTCTAGCACGCCAAACACCTCTTTACCCACCCCGCAGGCTTGCGACAGGTTGTTTCCGATAATCGCCACCAATGCCAGATTTTCTTCCACTTCAACCCGGCACAGGGAGGAGAGTTCGGTCAACAATGAGCTGGTTAACAAGCTATCGCCAGTTGATGTCGAGCCGGTCGTATCCAGTGTCAGCGCTACACTCACTTCGGAGGTGGTTATCAAATCAACCGAAATATTGTGGCGCGCCAAAATATTAAAAACTTCGGCCAGAAAACCGCGTGCGTGCAGCATATTCAGGCTATGCAGGGTTAGCAGGGTTTGTTTGCGGCGTAATGCCAAGGCCCGGAACAATGGCGGATTGTACGTTTCATTGCACACTAAGGTGCCGCCTGCTGCGGGATCTTTACTCGATCCGACAAACACCGGAATGTCGCTGCGCACGGCTGGTAATAAGGTGGCCGGGTGCAGCACTTTGGCACCAAACGTCGCCATTTCAGCGGCTTCTTCAAAAGCGATTTTATCAATACGTTTTGCACCAGGAACTACGCGCGGGTCAGTGCTATAAATCCCTGGAACATCCGTCCAGATATCAATGCGGCTGACATTCAGCGCTTCCCCCAACAATGCAGCAGTGTAATCACTGCCACCCCGGCCTAGCGTGGTGGTGCGACCTTTACTTTCGCTACCAATAAAACCTTGCGTTACGATAATGGCGTGCGCGATACGTGGCGCTAATTGGGTCTGGGCCAGTTCGGATAATGCATGGGTATCTGGCTCGGCTCGGCCAAAGCGATCATTGGTGCGCATGATTTTGCGCACATCAAACCATTCCACCGCCACCTGGCGTTGGCGCAACAGTTCGACAAACAATAATGTCGACATTAATTCGCCGTGACTGACCAGTTCATCCGTCAGTGCTGCCGAGGTCGCCAGACTGGCCGCTTCTGACAGCATGGCAATGTTCTCCAGCATGCGGTCAATTTCTTCTCGGATAACGGCTGGGTCAGAAAGTTTAGCGAGAATGCTGTATTGAATACGGCGGATTTCATCTAAATGAAGGGCGCGCGTTTCCTGCTCGCAACCATCGGCCAGCGCGATCAACAGATTGGTAATCCCGGCTGAAGCCGACAGAATCACCAAACGAACATCCGGGTTCGATAAAACGACGTCAGCGCTGCGGCTCATGGCATCAAAATCAGCCACACTGGTACCACCAAATTTGGCGACGACAGTTGGAGATGGGGCGCTGCGAGCTTGTTGTTGTGAAGACTGTTGTTGTGAAGCCTGTCGTTGTGAAGCGGAAATCATCTAAAAAACCTCGTGTCAGATGCCATCTCGGGTGGTCGGCTATATTTTTCTCTGTACAAGGAAATAACGGGTTATCCACTTTCTGTCAATGAAATGGCTATGAGGTATTTTCATATTTAATAATATGCTCCCTCATATCACTAAATTGATTGGATACTGGCCTGAATGTGAGCGGCCACTATACTCGTCATACTTCAAGCTGCATGTGCGTTGGCTGCCTTCGCGCACCCCAGTCACTTACTTTATGTAAGCTCCAGGGGATTTACTCAGTTGCCGCCTTCCTGCAACTCGAATTATTTAGAGTATATGATTGAAGGTCTTCAGATTATGATTAAAAATCTTAAGATGAACTGAGGTATTGAGAAACATGGATCAGATCAATAGTTGTTTCGAGAGATAATACCTATCGCAAGAAAAGAGATCTCAATCACAGGGTAACAGGATACAATCAAGGTATTCGTTTCATTAATCCTTAAGCCTAGAAGAGCGCCGCTATGAAAAATATTAATCCTAGTCAAACCGCTGCCTGGAAAGCGTTACAGCAACACTTTGAACAGATGAAAGACGTCACTATCAGTAGTCTGTTTGCCAAGGACGACCAGCGTTTTAACAAGTTTTCAGCGACTTTTGACGATCAAATGCTGGTGGATTTTTCCAAAAACCGCATTACCGACGAAACCATGACAAAACTGCAAGCTCTGGCTAAAGAAACTGATCTGGCTGGTGCAATTAAAGCGATGTTCTCTGGTGAGAAAATCAACCGCACCGAAGACCGTGCCGTGCTGCATATTGCTCTGCGTAACCGCAGTAATACGCCGATTGTGGTCGATGGCAAAGATGTTATGCCAGAAGTGAATGCGGTTCTGGCGAAAATGAAAGATTTCTGTGACCGCGTGATTGGCGGCGAATGGAAAGGCTATACCGGTAAAGCTATTACTGATGTGGTGAATATCGGTATCGGTGGTTCAGATCTCGGCCCTTACATGGTGACCGAAGCGCTGCGTCCGTACAAAAATCATCTGAATATGCATTTTGTTTCTAACGTGGATGGCACCCATATTGCTGAAACGTTGAAACCGCTAAACCCGGAAACCACGCTGTTTTTGGTAGCATCAAAAACCTTTACCACCCAAGAAACCATGACCAACGCCCACAGTGCGCGTGACTGGTTCTTGTCTACCGCGAGTGATGAGAAGCATGTTGCGAAGCACTTTGCGGCATTGTCTACCAACGCCAAAGCCGTAGGCGAGTTTGGTATTGATACCAACAATATGTTTGAGTTCTGGGATTGGGTCGGTGGCCGTTATTCCCTGTGGTCAGCTATTGGTTTGTCTATCGCGCTGTCGGTTGGTTTCGAAAACTTCGAACAATTGCTCAGTGGCGCACATGCCATGGATAAACACTTTGCCGAAACTCCGGCTGAGAAAAACCTGCCGATTCTGCTGGCGTTGATTGGTATCTGGTACAACAATTTCTTTGGCGCAGAAACCGAAGCCATCCTGCCATATGACCAATATATGCACCGTTTCCCGGCTTACTTCCAGCAGGGCAATATGGAGTCCAACGGTAAATATGTAGATCGTAATGGCAATCCGGTTGATTACCAGACAGGCCCAATTATCTGGGGTGAACCAGGCACCAATGGTCAACATGCGTTTTATCAGTTGATCCATCAGGGTACCAAATTGGTTCCTTGTGATTTTATCGCACCAGCTATCAGTCATAACCCACTGAGTGACCATCACGCGAAACTGTTGTCTAACTTCTTTGCACAAACCGAAGCGCTGGCTTTTGGTAAATCATTGGCAGAAGTTGAAGCAGAATTTGCCGCAGCAGGCAAAACCCCTGAGCAAGTGGCTCATGTTGCGCCGTTCAAAGTGTTCGAAGGCAACCGCCCAACCAACTCTATCTTGCTGCGCGAAATCACGCCGTTCAGCCTGGGTGCATTGATTGCGCTGTATGAGCACAAGATCTTCACGCAAGGGGTTATCCTGAATATCTACTCCTTCGACCAATGGGGCGTAGAGCTGGGTAAACAACTGGCGAATCGTATTTTGCCAGAACTGGCGGATGACAAAGATGTGACCAGTCATGACAGTTCTACCAATGCGTTGATTAACCGTTTCAAGAGCTGGCGTTAAGCTAACGGGCTAAGCTCTTTGATCCGTGCTTATTAGCCCCTTACCTGGTAAGGGGCTTTTTTTCGGCCCGGATTATTTCACCTACTTTCAATAGGAATATTTATGGCCAAAAATTCGCGCTCACAGTGGATAGCCAAAAATCTACAGCGTTTACTGAATGTGGGGTTGATTGTATTAGCTGCTATTTTGGTGGTCTTTCTGATAAAAGAAACCTTCCATCTTGGGAAGGTCTTATTCGTCAATAATCAGGATGCGTCTTCTTACATGCTGATTGAAGGGATAGTGATCTACTTTCTGTACTTCGAGTTTATCGCGTTGATTGTTAAATACTTTGAGTCCGGTTATCACTTCCCACTGCGCTATTTTATTTATATCGGGATCACCGCAATTATCCGGTTGATCATTGTCGATCATGAGAATCCAATTGATACGCTGATTTATTCCGGCTCGATATTATTGCTGGTGGTGACTTTGTATTTAGCCAATACCGAGCGGCTGAAAAGAGAATAAAAATGGCGGCCATTACGGCCGCCCTAAAGACACAGTACCAGAGGGAAAATACAGCAAGTGGAGCAGCGGCATAAATTTTGATAACTGATAATGCGGACAGAAGGGGAAATGTTCCATTCGGGTCGTAGTGGCGTAAGCCACCGGAGCGCCCGTAGGAACAGTCACCCTTTAGCATCCATTTAACCTTTCACACCACCTGCCGTGAGGCCACCGACCAGCCAGCGCTGCGCCAGTAAGAAGACGGCGGTGATAGGGATAGCCGATAACACGGCGGCAGCGGCAAAATCGCCCCACAGATAGTTTTGCGGGTTCAAGTATTGCTGCATACCCACAGCCAGGGTGTAGCTGTCCACATCGCGTAACAGCAATGACGCGACCGGGACTTCGGTAATGGCGGCAATAAACGACAGAATAAAGACCACAGCTAAAATCGGTACCGACAGCGGCAACAGCACCAGTCTGAAAGCTTGCCATGGCGTAGCACCGTCCAGCGCGGCGGCTTCTTCCAATGAGTTATCAATGGTTTCGAAATAGCCTTTGATGGTCCAAACGTGCAGGGCAATCCCTCCCATATAAGCAAAAATTACGCCGCCGTGGGTATTCAGCCCAATAAACGGCATATATTGCCCAAGGCGGTCAAACAGGGCATATAACGCCACCAGTGACAGCACCGCAGGGAACATCTGGAAAATCAGCATACTTTTCAGCAGGGTGTCTTTGCCGCGAAAACGCATACGGGCAAAGGCGTAAGCACAAGTGGTGGATAGGGTGACAATACCAATGGCGGTAATCACCGCAATTTTGACTGAGTTCCACAGCCATAACATCACCGGGAATGGCGGCGGTGTCACGCTACCATCAGCATGGGTGACACTCATGCCCAGAGCCAGTTTCCAGTGTTCCCAGGAAATTTGATCCGGGATCAGGCTGCCAGTGGCAAAGTTACCGGGCCGCAGTGAAATGGTAATCACCATCAGTAGCGGAAACATAATCAGCGCGATAAAGCACAGCATTAAGAAATGAGTGCCAAATAGACGCAAACGCTGGGATTTAGGTTGAACCATAGCCATCTGCATCTCCTCCTTAGTCAAAATTCATTTTGCTGGCTTTCAAATTCAGTATCGCAAGTGCGCCTACCAGAATGAAAATCAGTGTTGCAATTGCCGCTGCCAGCCCGAAGTCTTGCCCACCTCCACCTTCAAAGGCGACACGATAGGTATAGTTAACCAGCAAATCGGTATATCCCGCAGGGGTACTGGTGCCAATCATATCCGGGCCGCCTCGGGTTAATAACTGAATCAGAACGAAGTTATTAAAGTTAAAGGCAAAACTGGCAATCATGAGCGGGGTCAGCGGCTTAATCAGCAACGGGAAGGTGATACGGAAAAAGTTCTGGAAAGGCCCAGCACCATCCATAGCCGATGCTTCATATAAGTCATCAGGGATAGCTTTCAACAGCCCCATACAGAGGATCATCATGTAGGGGTAACCCAGCCAGGTATTCACAATCAAAATCATACTTTTGGCAGTAATTGGGTCACTGAACCATTCGGGTTTGATACCAAATAACTGATTAAGCATCAGGTTAATTTCCCCGAAGCTTTGGTTAAATAACCCTTTGAAGATCAAAATTGAGATAAATGACGGAACCGCGTAGGGCAATATCAGCAGCACGCGATAGATAGCTTTACCTTTCAGGGCATCCCATTGCACCACGCAGGCCAGCACCATACCGACGGCCACGGTCAGGATGACACTCAAAACCGAGAAGAGGATGGTCCAGATAAAGATCGAGATAAAGGGCTTTTGGATTCCTTCATCTTGCAGTACCCGCAGGAAGTTTTTCCAGCCGATGGTGATAGTAAAACCGGGGCTGAGTTTTTCATTTTCCCACTGACCGTCAGCATTGATTGCCTGGTAAAAGCCAGTATCAAGGTTTGGTCGATATATCACACCTGTCTGCTGATTTTTAAGTTCTTTACCGTCAGCAGCTAATGTGTAAAGCGGGCTGGTTTCGGCGAATTGGCGCAGTGAACTCATGCGTAGCTCGCCCCCATTGGGCAAGACTGCCACCACGCCGCTAAGTGCCTGACGATTTTGGGTAATAATACGCAGTGAAGCGCGCTCGCCAGTCTGTTCAGCGCTGGCAGGGGCAAGATGCAGCAGTTGGCCGTTGACCGTATCAAAGCTGAAAGGCTCGGAAATCAGGATGTTACTATCATCCGGATTAGTCAGTTGCAAACGCCATTGGTTATCGCTGGGGTAAAGACCAAAAGTGTAGGTTTTACCGGTCTGGAATTGTCTATCCAGCAACACTGATTGGGCGCGTTCAAAAGTTAATTGGTTGGTACTGCTGTAATTGGTAAAGGCAATGGCAATAGTGCAAATCAAGGGGAACAGAACAAATAGCCCCATTCCTGCTACGCCGGGGTAAACATAACGCCAGGCATAAGCACGGCGATTGGCAAAAACGTACAGCCCCAGAGTCACCAGAATCAGCGTCACGATGGCAAAAAGATATTCGCCCTGAGAATACATCAACACGATTAAATAGCAGGTGAATAAACTTAAGATGCTGATAATCAGCCACTTAAGTGCATCACTTTGCCACCAGGCGGTTTTCTTTTTACGGCTTTGGTATTCGGTGTGGGATAACTGCATAATGTTCCCTTAAGCTCATTCTATTAGCGACTTCTACGACTGAAAACGGTGTCGGGGCACGGCGAACCGCGCCCCTTTTGCAGGTGAAACAGTTACTTAACGATACGAGCTGCGGCATCGTTCAATGCAGCTTCCACGGTCTGACGTCCACTGATGGCGTTTAACACCGCGCTGCGAGTTGCATACCAGAAGGCGGCCATTTGCGGAATATTAGGCATGATTTCGCCTTTGGTGGCGTTAGCCATCGTTGCCGCAATACGTGGATCTTTTGCCAGTTGCTCCTGGAATGATTTCAGTGCAACAGCACCCAGAGGCTTATCTTTATTGACTTCGGCCAGGCCTTGGTCAGTTATCAGATAGTTTTCCAGGAATTCAGTCGCCAGTTCTTTGTTCGGGCTGGCGGCGTTAATACCGGCAGTCAGAACACCCACGAACGGTTTGGAAGGTTGGCCGTGGAAGGTTGGCAGCAACGTCACGCCGTAGTTGATTTTACTCTTATCAATGTTAGACCATGCCCACGGGCCATTGATGGTCATCGCGGTTTCGCCTTTGTTAAAGGCCGCTTCTGCGATGGAGTAATCAGTATCAGCATTGATATGTTTGTTTTTCACCAAATCGACAATAAATTGCAGGCCGGCTTTGGCACCCGCATTATTCACGCCGACGTTTTTGACATCATAGACGCCATTTTCAGATTTGAAGGCATAACCGCCGTCAGCGGCGATAAGTGGCCAGGTGAAGTAGGGTTCTTGCAGGTTCCACATGATGGCGCTCTTGCCATTAGCACGCAGGGTAGTATCCAGTGCAGGAATCTCTTCCCAGGTCTTCGGTGCTTCTTTGATCAGGTCTTTGTTGTAAATCAGAGACAGTGCTTCGACCGCCACTGGGTAACCAATCAGTTTGCCATTAAAGCGTACGGCGTCCCAAGTGAACGGGAACAGTTTGTCCTGGAAAGCTTTAGATGGGTGCAATTCGGCCAGCAAGCCAGATTGCGCGTAGCCACCAAAGCGGTCATGTGCCCAGAAGATAATGTCCGGGCCATCACCGGTCGCAGCCACTTGTGGGAATTTTTCTTCCAGTTTATCTGGGTGCTCGATAGTGACTTTGATGCCGGTGTCTTTTTCAAATTTCTTACCGACTTCCGCCAAGCCGTTATAGCCTTTATCGCCATTAATCCAGATAACCAGTTTACCTTCTTCAATCTTGGCAAAAGCAGAGGAAGAGAGCACCAGTGTGGTTAACGCTGAAAGGGCCAAAACACGTGCGGTCTTACCAATGCCGGATTTTGTGAAGCTGCGAGTCATAATCCAATCCTTTTATCCAATTTTGTGGGTACCGACTTTCTTGTGAGTCATTACATTTATTACAGGGACTAATACATTACGCTGACATATTGAGTCACAACTAGATACACCATCATCCTCCCCCTCTCTACGCCCCCCAGCAAGTTATTGTGACCGACTTAACACTGCTGCCTATTCTGTGGTGTCAGGCACAATAATGTAGGTCGAAATTTGCGTGTCAGGTCACGTATTTGTATTTGTGATGGAACTTCTGCTCGCAGTGGTCGTTCTCTCATCCTCCCATCTCCTCCCCCATGAAAAACTTTGTTACGGATGATTACCAAATAGTGCTGCTCCCGCACTATCACCATCATTGAAAGCGGCACCGTCATTGAAACAGTGCCAGCACCATTGAAATAGCGTCACCAACCAAATGTGGTTGTTCGGTTAATTATTACCCAGGTAGATCAGGACGTTGCAGCGTTAACCAACGTGCGGCCCTATACTCAGGCCGCGATGTCGTCCGGGGCAACCTTGCTAAGGCATGGCGGTACGGCGCGCAGCAAGAGAGTCATCAGGGGACTGGGAGTAATCGATGGGTCATGCCGGAATTTGCTTCCGCCATTTTTCTTCAGTCAGGTTCATATGAAAAGTTGTTTGCGTAAGCAAGGGAGTAACAGATGGCTAATGTAACGCTGAGCGGCGTTTATAAGGCCTTTGGTGAGGCTGTGATTTCCAAAGACATCAATTTGGAAATCAATGACGGTGAGTTTGTTGTCTTTGTTGGGCCATCCGGGTGTGGAAAGTCAACACTGCTGCGGATGATTGCCGGTCTTGAAGATATTACTTCGGGTGAGTTGTTGATTGGCGGTAAACGAATGAATGAAGTGCCACCGTCTGAGCGCGGTATCGGCATGGTGTTCCAGTCATATGCGCTTTATCCCCATCTGTCTGTGGCAGAAAACATGTCTTTCGGCCTGAAGTTGGCCGGTGCGAAGAAAGCGGAAATTAACCAACGGGTGAATCAGGTAGCTGAAGTGCTGCAACTGGCTCACCTGCTGGAACGCCGACCTAAAGCGTTATCTGGTGGTCAGCGCCAACGTGTGGCTATTGGCCGTACTTTGGTCGCCGAGCCGGATGTCTTCCTGCTTGATGAACCGCTTTCCAACCTGGATGCAGCACTGCGAGTGCAGATGCGCATTGAGATATCACGCCTCCATAAGCGCCTGCAACGCACCATGATTTATGTCACCCACGACCAGGTCGAAGCCATGACCTTGGCCGACAAAATTGTGGTGCTGGACGCCGGCAATGTGGCGCAAGTCGGTAAGCCGCTAGAGCTGTACCACTACCCAGCCAACCGCTTTGTCGCGGGCTTTATCGGCTCGCCAAAAATGAATTTCTTACCGGTTAAAGTGACCGCCGTTGAACCTCATCAGGTGCAGATTGAACTGCCAAATCCTAATGGCCAGTTAGTGTGGCTGCCGGTGGAGGGTGAGAGGGTTCAGGTCGGTGCAAATATGTCTTTGGGTATCCGTCCGGAACATCTGCTGCCAAGCAGTGCCTCTGAAGTCACGCTGGAAGGCGAGATTCAGGTGGTAGAGCAACTGGGTAATGAGACTCAAATTCACATCCAAATCCCTGCAATACGTCAAAACCTGGTCTACCGCCAGAACGACGTGGTGCTGGTAGAAGAAGGTGCAACATTCGCCATCGGTCTGCCGCCATACCGCTGCCATCTGTTCCGTGAAGATGGCTCTGCGTGTAAGCGATTGTACCAAGAGCTGGGCGTCTAGTTACCACGACGACCGGTTTCGGAAAATGTTAAGCACGCATGCCGACAGGCAAATATAACAGGAGATTACTGATGACTACTCTGCGCAAGTTACCGATAGCACTGGCTGTTGCCGCTGGTGTCCTTTCCACCCAAGCTATGGCTGTTGATTTCCACGGGTATGCGCGTTCCGGTATCGGCTGGACGGGAAGTGGCGGTGAACAACAATGTTTCAAAACAACCGGTGCTCAAAGTAAATACCGTCTGGGTAACGAGTGTGAAACTTATGCGGAACTTAAATTAGGCCAGGAATTGTGGAAAGAAGGTGATAAGAGCTTCTACTTAGATACCAACGTAGCCTATTCCGTTTCACAACGTGATGACTGGGAATCCACTGACCCGGCTTTCCGTGAAGCCAACGTGCAGGGTAAGAATCTGATCGAATCCTTGCCGGGCTCCACCATGTGGGCAGGTAAGCGCTTCTATCAACGTCATGACGTCCATATGATTGACTTCTACTACTGGGATATTTCCGGCCCAGGTGCAGGTTTAGAGGCTATTGATCTGGGCTTCGGTAAATTGTCTGTGGCAGCAACCCGTAACTCAGAAGCGGGTGGTTCAAGTGCCTGGATCAATAATCAGCGCAAAGATGCCGATAAAACCATCAACGATGTTTACGATATCCGTTTAGCCGGCCTGGAAACTAACCCTGGTGGCTCATTGGAATTCGGTGTGGATTATGGCCGCGCCAACACTCAGGACGATTATTCATTAGCACCTAATGCCTCTAAAGATGGTGTGTTACTGACCGCTGAACATACTCAAAGCATGATGGGCGGCTTTAACAAATTTGTGATTCAGTATGCTACCGACTCTATGACTTCATGGAACAGCGGCCATTCACAGGGGACGTCTGTCAACAACAACGGCCACATGCTGCGTGTTATCGACCACGGTGCCATCAATCTGGCTGAGAAGTGGGACATGATGTATGTCGCGTTGTATCAGGATACTGACTGGGACAACAACAACGGCACCACTTGGTACAGCGTGGGTGTGCGCCCAATGTACAAATGGACGCCAATCATGAGTACCTTGCTGGAAGCGGGCTACGACAATGTTAAATCACAACGTACCGGCGACCGTAACGGCCAGTACAAACTGACCCTGGCACAACAATGGCAGGCAGGTGACAGCATTTGGTCTCGTCCGGCAATCCGTGTCTTTGCTACTTATGCCAACTGGGATGAGAAGTGGGGCTACAACAATGTCGATAAAAGCCCAGACAATGGCTTGGCACAAAACGGCACTATTGGTACCGATAGCCGTGGTAAGAGCAATGAAGTGACCTTCGGCGCGCAATTCGAAGCCTGGTGGTAACAGAAGTGATACAGCCGTCCTTTGGGGCGGCTGTTCTGTTTGCTGAAATAACTGTGTTACCGGTGTGCGGGCGATGGCCCGCATTCTGCTGACAACAAGAAACATACCCAAAATAGTTCGAGTTGCAGGAAGGCGGCAAGCGAGAGACAAATTGGTTGTAAACCATTTTGAACAGCGCTTGCGCTGGCCCGTAGGGTGAGCTGAGGCTCATAATCCCGATGAGCTTACATAAGTAAGTGATACGGGTGATTGAGTGAAGCCAACGCACATGCAGCTTGAAGTATGACGGGTAGATTGGTTAACTTTGCCGACCTTGCCTGTGCACAGTTAGCGCTGACGCTCAATGTACGAGGGTATAACAATGAAAAAGAATCTGCTGACACTCTGTCTGGCATTGGCTCTGGGGGTCACCGCACCTCTGGTAGTACAAGCCGAATCAACGATTTCTCCGGCGAATGTTTCTATCGCGCCGACTATCAGTACCGCGACTTTACAGCAGTTGCCCTGGCAGCCATTAGTGCCGCCGGTGACACAAGATATCAAACTGACCGCTTCCAGCCCGCAAATCTCTCAAGGGAATGTGGAAGGGGCGGTAGCCGCTTTTGCTTTACCAGCCGACCGTGGATCAATGGAGATCACGCTCAGCAGTTTAGTGACAGACAATCAGTTATTTGCTCCGAGCGTATTAGTGTTAGACGAACAAATGCGCCCGGCGGCTTATTACCCGTCCAGCTATTTCACTTATGAAAAAGCGGGCATCATGACTAGCGACCGTTTGCAAGGAGTGATGAAGTTGACTCCGGCGCTGGGACAAAAGCAGATCTATCTGTTGGTTTACACCACTCGTGATGATCTGGCTAAAACCACCAAACTACTGGATCCGGCGAAGGCTTATGCCATGGGCGTGGGTAATGCGGTGCCCGACATTCCAGATCCTATTGCCAAACATATCCCGACCGGTAATTTGAGAATTAAAGCCACTGCCGAGCAAGGCATGGGTAATGTGATGATTGGCTTAATACAGTCAACACCGGCATCAGCACCTGTAGTGGTGGGCAACACAGCCCAGCCTGCGGCAGTCTCGGCACCAGTAGCTGCAAAACCGGCAGAGCCAATGCTGAGTGAGACTGAAAACTACTTCAACCAGGCGATTAAAGACGCGGTGAAATCCGGTGATGTCGATAAGGCGCTGAAATTGTTGAACGAAGCGGAACATTTGGGCTCAACTTCAGCCCGAAAAACCTTTATTGGTAGTGTAAAAGGCAAGGGGTAAATCCCGGCACTGCCGAATATGGCTGGATGATTGGTGCGCCTCGGCGCACCTTTTTTCTTTGGGTTGTTCGGGACGGCTATTGCTACTCGTCACGCCTCACTTTGGTTAATTTCACCTTAAATATCAAATTCACTTATTTATTTTTTGCAGAAATACAAAGAGTAAATGAGCCTTCATAAGGCATGCGATTGGTTTTTTGTCGATATCATAAATGACATGAGGTCACTTTAAACGACTGCTCATTGTTCAACTGATTCAATTAAAGGAACTTATTGATGTTGAAAGAAGCCCAATTTTACGCATGGACTGGTGCACAACCTTGGTCGACGCCATTTGCGGCACAACCCTGCTTTTCGCCAATGACAGAAGATAATCTTTCGCTATTAACCCTAAGTTCTATCATGGCTGAGCTTACCTACCTTATGGAGGCGAAAGTACTGCCTTTAAAAGTGACGGCACGAGATAATCTTCTATTAGAAAAATTAGCAAAAGAGTTACCCAATGTCAGTTCTACTGCGGATCCGGTGTTCAGCCACGCGATACAGCTCATTGAACGATCCAGAGAATTGGACCAGCAAACGTGGATTAGACAATTTCCACAAATCAGTGATGCCCGAGTGGGAAGAATTGTCGATTTTTATCTACAACTTCATGATGTTGAAGGTGTGGAGTATGCCGGCAACTTAGATGATTTAACGCGTTTAAGGCCAGGATTAACGCCAGCTCAAGGGTATGAAAAAGCTCGTATTATCAGTTTGGAGCGGGAAACTTTTTTTAGATTGCGTCAGAAAGGATTGGCGCTGGCTAAAGATGAAAAACTCACGCCACTCGCCGCTCTTAGTCTTGCCTGGCGGCTATACCAACAGGATAAACCTACGCTGGTTGAGTTATCAGCCGCAATTTATCGACCTGAAAATAAAGAGATCCAACTTCAGGCAGCGCTACTTTATAACTATTCCCATTATGGCAATCGTTATGGTGAAATAACTGAGATTCCCACTGCGAACTTAAATGATTGGGGACTGGCGCAGCTGGGGGGGCCAGAACAATCGGTTTCCAGAGCGGTCAGGGCGTTAAGGGTTATCCATGAAGGAATGGATGCCCCGGCGGCAATATTGCAATCATCCGAGGCTTATCTTGCCAATGGATTTGTCCCGAAAAATGCCCAAGGGAGCTACCTAAAAAGGCAATCACCGGAATTGGCGGAGATGATTTTAAATGGGTGCGTCAAGATTGGATTTGACGTCTGTAGCCAGCAGGATTTCACGCAATTTCTCGATTTTAAACACGCAGTAGGCAGTCTGCCGTTTTCCCTCACCACTACGCTCAAGTTGCATTATCAATTGCAAGGCAAAGCCGTTGCCGAACTGGAAGGCAAGAATGCCGAGCAACTGTATAAGTTGTTGCTTCAAGAAGAGGAGCAGTTGCATCAAGCTGGTGGTGTGCGTTATAGCCCGACGGCAATCTTCTTATCTCATTTCAGTCAATCCAATGAAGTTGAACCTCTCAATTTTGATCACGCAGCGATTGTCTTCAACGGTATAGCTGGAGTTATTAATGAGTCTCATTTACCGACAGACGCTCAGATGGGTTTTGGTATCATAAAACGAGCGGCAGAAAATATTATTGCCCGTAAAGCTATGGATATGGAATATGTACGGTTTGGCGTTGAGCTTAAAGAATTGGCTAAATTTTTAGAGCCAAGCGACCCCTTATATATTCTGGCGCATTACCGACTTTATAAAACTGAGCAAGAAAAAATAGAGCGGCAATTAGATTATCTCGATATGCGTTTAGCCTATCGTCGTCTTCCTGATGCTTTTGATGAAGAGCAGGCAATAAGAGAGATTCTGACCGAAAAAGGGGTAAAGAATATTGATGATGACAGAAAATATTATTACCGCTATAGCGACCCGCATAAGCAAATTGATTCACCTGTTAATGAATTTAAACGGCGTCGCGATGCCAGTAATCGCTTTGTCGCTAATATGTCTATGCCCGGCAACAATGGCCGGTCGATTGATGTTTATAAAACGTTAGATGAGAAGAAAAATAAATATTACGAGGATATAAAGTCTCATCCGGCAATCCGGGCCCAGGCGATAGATATATTGCTTACCGAAGGCCAGCGGCCTGCTGGTGGGGTGCTGCAAAAAAAAATTAATGCCCTCGCCAGTGACTATCGGCCAGAGTCTGAGAATGCGCGTTTTTGGCGTAATGCCTGGACATCGTTAGAAGAACATTGGGTATGTAAACTACCGTTACCGAACCCGATGTGTACTATTGCCAGAGTCGAGGGGCCGCGTTCTCGTAACGAAAAGGAAAATATGGCCGCAGGTATGGTAGCTATGTTGATGGAAGCAGGTCAACTCAGAGGAATGGAACGCGGAGTGAAGTTGATTGAAAACCTGCCACAGGGCGTAAACTTGTTGGAATCCCCTGAGTCATTACCAACGGCACCTGAATTTGATCGTCAAATGATACAAAGCTCACACGGAAAGCCAATTGAAATACAACGTATTGAGCTTAAAGATCCTCAAATATCGGGTGGAATGCGTGAAGCCTGGGTAAGGCAGGGGAGCAGCGGTGCTTATTATTGGGAAGTTGATTTAGCGACCGGCAAGGACTTGGGGGTGGTGTTGAAATACGGCCCTGAGTTTTCGCCACAAGGCCGGCTACCGGGGGGCGGGCCATTTTTATCAAAAACGGCTCATCGTGACTTTAATCCTGAAATTAAATTAGGCAAACATATCGGCAGCGGGTTGACGGCTGAGGTCTATTTAGATGCCAATAACCCCGACTTTGTTTTAAAGAAAATAACGACTCGAGATAGTGTGCTTCTAAACAATGTATTCAAAAAAGAAGTTGAGTTTTTTAATCGATTCTACGGCGAGGGCGCTGCTGAATTAATTAGTGAAGGTAATCAACACTATATAAGAATGTATCGTGCACCAGGCAAAACACTGGCGGAGATTAAGACCAAGGTTTACCCAACTAATGCGAGAGAGCGGTTTTTAAGCATGATGGACGATTTAGGCTATTACAATATCATCCATAATGATTTGAATTTTACTAATGTTTTTTATGATGAGAAAACTAACACCTTTTATCCTATCGACTTCGGTAACGCTGAGGATGGATATTATTCTCCAAGGGATCAGGATAACGGCAAGCAAACCTGGGGAGTTAAGATGAGGGTTGGATTTATCTTTGAACATATTGGTGAGTATACCCGCCATTAGGCCGTTCATTTCGTTAGGTAATAAAAAGCAACCTGATGTCGCCAGCAGCCCATTCTGCGCTACAATGGCTCTCTATTGGCGAATTAGCGGGGGTAGATTTTTATCCCCGGCAGGGAGTTGTATGTCTACCGGTGATGCATCAATTATAAAACCTATCCAATGGTGTGCCATTGAGCAGCCGAATTTACCAACTGATATCGCGGATTGGTTGATGGAATTAGGTTCGATGACCCGACGTTTTGAGCAACATTGCCAACGGGTTCATGTCGAGCCACAGCGAGAATGCTTTATTACACGTCATGCATTAGGCGAAGATGCTGAGCATCTGCCGGTAAGTGAGCGCTATTGGCTGCGCGAGATTGTGTTGTGTGGTGACAATGAGCCGTGGCTGCTGGGGCGTACTATCATCCCCGAAGAAACACTGTCTGGCCCTGATCGGGCGCTGGTGGATTTAGGCACATTACCTCTTGGCCGTTATTTATTTGGTGGTAACAATTTAACCCGGGATTATATTCAAGTCGGGAAACAGGAGGAGCTTTGGGCGCGTCGTTCATTGCTGCGCTTGTCTGGTAAGCCCCTGTTATTGACTGAAGTTTTTTTGCCGGCCTCGCCGCTTTATTCGATTTAAGGGTTGGTGAGATTTTGGAGAGCGAGAAATTGAAGGGAAGTGATGTTCAAAACAAATGGCGGGCTTATTGCCGTTTGATGCGTATCGATAAGCCCATTGGCTCATTATTACTGTTGTGGCCGACACTGTGGGCATTATGGTTGGCAGGGAAAGGTATTCCCGACACCAAGATATTGATTGTTTTTGTCTTGGGCGTTTTTTTTATGCGCGCGGCTGGGTGTGTCGTCAATGATTACGCTGACCGACGCATTGACGGTTTTGTGAAACGCACCGCATCACGGCCATTACCTAGCGGCCTTATCAGTGAAAAAGAAAGCAAAGTCCTGTTTGTCGTCTTGGTATTGCTCTCGTTTGGGCTGGTATTAACGCTCAATAGCATGACTATCTGGCTGTCACTGGCAGCACTGGCGTTGGCTTGGGTTTACCCCTTTATGAAGCGGGTGACACATCTACCACAGGTGGTCTTGGGTGCAGCCTTTGGCTGGTCAATTCCCATGGGGTTTGCTGCTGTTAGTGAAAGTTTACCTTTGGTCTGTTGGCTACTTTTATTGGCGAATATCTGCTGGACGGTGGCTTATGATACCCAATATGCCATGGTTGACCGTGACGATGACCTGAAGATTGGCGTCAAATCTACGGCGATTTTATTTGGTCAGCAGGACAAACTGATTATTGGTTTGCTGCAACTGGCAACGCTGATTCTGATGGTGACTATTGGCTGGCTGATGAATCTTGGCGGAGCATTTTATTGGTCAATCCTGTTGGCTGGCGCATTGTTTGTCCACCAACAGAAGATGATTGCCGGGCGTGAGCGAGATCCATGCTTCCGCGCGTTTTTGAACAACAATTACGTGGGATTGGTGTTGTTTCTCGGTATTTTCATTAGTTATCTATAAAAAAAATGGCCAGATGATGAATCCGGCCATTTTTGTTTTTGCTTATTAGTAGCGCGAAGAGTTAGTTTTCTTCTTTATCCTCTGCCTCGGGTTCTGGCAGCAGGTTATTGGTTTCTGCCGGCATACTGACACTTTCAATCGTCAGCTTCACTTCCGGTGTCATCAATGCGCTCAGCATATTATAAACTTCCAGCGTATGTTCCTGAATAGCATCGCCGCTATCACTAATATAACCCTCTTCGCGCAAGGTGCCTACCAGAGTTGAGAACACCGCTTTATCGAAGAATTCCGGTGCGTTAATCCCATGCAGCACAGACAAACGCTGCGCCATAATGCGGCTCTCTTTCTCCAGCGCACCCCGATTGATACTTGGGTTCGCACTCAGTAATGACAGAGTAATCGCATAACGTTGCAGGGTTTCTCGCACCCCCGCTGCCAGTAATTGCAGTGGGCGAATACGGGCTGGGTTCAGCACCAACTCGCTCCCTTTGTCGCAAATCAACTGCTGGCGCGCCAGTTCATCAATCAGCGTATCCAGGGTCTGTGGCAATTCCTCTTTGCTGTAATGCAGGAATAGCTCAGCTTTCAGCATTGGGTAGATCATGCTGATTTGACGTAACAATTCGGCGCGGGTAATTCGCCGCTGGTACATTACCATGCTGGCAATCAGCGATGGCAGGATCAGCAAGTGCTGGATGTTGTTGCGATAGTAGGTCATCAGCACGGCTTGTTCCCGTGGCAGGATGATAATGTCACCAATATTGTCTTTCTCTACCTCGAACTTATTCATATTCAAGGCGTGATTAAGTAACTCTTCCGGCGTTTTATCCGGCACGGTGACATCTTTCGCATAAGGCACATTGCGCATCAGTTGCAAATAGCAATCAAGTTGCTCCAGTAACTGCTCGCGGGTGAGTGAACGCTGACGTGAAGCTAACAACGCAGTAGAACACAGGTTCATGGCATTGGCTGCCGCCGCATTGTTAATTCGGACCATAATCTTACCGGCCAAATCATTCACCGCCGGCGTCAGCCAGCTTGGGCGCTGCGCTTCAATAGGATCAATAGCATCACGCCATTGCGGCACATTGGTATTCAGATAGGTGGTCAACGGTATCGGATCACCAAAGTTGACGTAGCCCTGACCAAGATTGCGCAGCTTGCGCAAGCCCCGCAACATCTGCAACAGGCTCTCTTTCTCTTTAGTCGCGCCACGTAGCTCTTTGGCGTAAGTACCCACTTCCATCACATGCTCGTAGCCGATGTAAATTGGTACTAAGGTGATTGGGCGTGAGCCGCCGCGCAGCATCGCCTGTATAGTCATCGACAGTGTGCCGGT
This sequence comes from Yersinia artesiana, assembly GCF_902726545.1. Lineage (GTDB taxonomy): Bacteria > Pseudomonadota > Gammaproteobacteria > Enterobacterales > Enterobacteriaceae > Yersinia > Yersinia artesiana. The sequence goes on from NZ_CACVAD010000048.1 coordinate 31,039, forward strand.
TTTTGGCTCCAGCAGGCGGCCAGTACGTGAGCGCCCACCTTCAACAAAGTATTCCACTGAGTAGCCACGGGTGAATAACTCACCCAGATATTCACGGAACACGGTGGAATAGAGTTTGTTGCCTTTAAAGGTACGGCGGATAAAGAATGCACCTAAACGGCGGAAGATCGGGCCAGCAGGCCAGAAATTAAGGTTAATACCGGCAGCAATATGCGGTGGCACCAGCCCCTGGTGATAAAGGACATAAGAGAGCAGTAGGTAATCCATGTGGCTGCGGTGGCAAGGGACATAGACGATTTCATGGCCATCTTGCGCCAACTGCCGTACTCGCTCTGCATTATGGACATTAATCCCCTGATACAAACGGTTCCACGTCCAGCTCAAAACCCGATCCGACAGACGCACAGCTTCATAAGAGAAGTCGGCGGCAATTTCTTCCATCAGCGTTATGGCGTTTTGCTGCGCTTTCTCATGGGAGATTTTCTTGGCGCGAGCTTCATCAGCGACCGCTTTTTCAATCGCTTTGGATGCTAATAGCTTCTTGAACAGGTCTTGACGTGCCGGTAGGCTCGGACCAACCGCAGCCAAACGCTGGCGCGAGAAGTGCATCCGCGCGACGCGTGCCAGTTTGTGGGCAATCGTTTTATCTGTACCATGCTCGCTGGCCATCCGGCGCAGTGAAACCGTAGTCGAGAAACGCACAAAACTATCGCGGCCCAGCCACAATACTGCAAAGAATTTCTGCACACCGTTCAGTACGCGCAGATGTGGCGTACCGTGGCCTTCGCGCCCTGGCGAGCGGCCAAACATCACCGATACCGGCAGCATTTGTATATCCAGCTCCGGATTGTTGCGGTGCAGATCGAGGTAATCGTGAAATATTTTTACCGATTCCTGCTTCGGGGCGTAATAGCGAAACACCCTTGGGCCGTTATCGATAAAGACATGGCTGGGGAGTTGCACGCCATCGATTTCCAATGGAATCAATGGGTCGGGCAGATCCTGTGCCTGACACTGCGCTCGCAAAGTCAGTAAATCAGCCTTAGAATTGTAAGGCAAAACGTACAGAATAGGACGAGACGGGTCTAACCCTAACTCAGTCACAGGATCTGCCGGAATAACCTTGCTTTTTACCAACAATTTAAGTGGTAAATTCAATAACTTATAATATATTTTACGCCAACCTGACATAACTACATGAAGCCTCTTGTTAGCAATTCGTCGCAAGGATACCAGAAACTGGTTTTGAGATCTGTGGTGATGAGACAACAGAAAGCGGCAAAAATCATCATTAACTTAAGATAAAGGCAATAAAATATGGCGAATCAGTCAACAGGATTAACCCGAATCTATAAAGCCGCCGGTTATTCTGTGAAAGGTTTAACCGCAGCCTGGAAAAATGAAGCCGCATTTCGCCAGGAAGCAGTGGCTGCCATACTCGCTATCATACTGGCCTTCTGGCTGGATGTAGATGCCATAGCGCGCATTTTATTGATCGCGAGTGTGGTATTAGTCATCATTGTTGAAGTTATCAATAGTGCAATTGAAGCGGTGGTGGACCGCATCGGCAGTGAGCTCCACGAATTATCCGGCCGGGCCAAAGATATGGGATCTGCTGCCGTGTTTCTGGCCATTTTGTTGGCGCTATTTATATGGGTAACAGTGCTCTGGCAACATGTCGGCTAAGAATGCGACGAACAACGCTGTGGATGTGAACAGTGATTAATCCCTGTTTTTATTCACTCTTTGGTTCCCAATACCCGCTTACCTGTATATACTCACAGCAAGACTGTATAAACAAACAGGGGGCGGAATGAAAGCACTTACTACCAGACAGCAAGAGGTTTATGACCTTGTGCGCGATCACCTATCGCAAACAGGTATGCCACCGACCCGTGCCGAAATTGCGCAGCGTCTGGGGTTTCGCTCTCCTAACGCTGCTGAAGAGCATTTAAAAGCACTGGCCCGTAAGGGTGTTATCGAGATTGTCTCCGGCGCTTCTCGCGGTATCCGTCTGTTGATGGAAGAGGAAGATGGTTTACCACTGATTGGCCGGGTTGCCGCAGGTGAACCACTATTAGCGCAGCAACACATTGAAGGGCACTATAAAGTTGATCCTTCCATGTTTAAACCGAGCGCAGATTTCCTGCTGCGGGTGAATGGCATGTCGATGAGAGATATCGGTATTCTGGACGGCGACTTGCTGGCAGTACATAAAACTCAGGATGTGCGTAATGGGCAAGTGGTTGTTGCGCGTATTGACGATGAAGTAACAGTAAAACGTTTGAAAAAACAAGGTAATATCGTACAACTTCTGCCAGAAAACAGTGAATTTCAGCCGATTGTAGTTGATCTGCGTGAGCAAAACTTCACTATTGAAGGATTGGCTGTTGGCGTTATCCGCAACGGCGATTGGATCTGATTTTAGTCGTTCATATATACCCTTCAATATGAAGGGTATATAATTTATTTTAATGCCTTTCATATTCCCCCTTATTTAGTTTGAGAACATTCCGATAATAAGTTATTACTTGCTGTTTTAACTGAATATTACGAATTTTTATTTTCTGTTTATTATCGAAGTCGTAGTGATTAATATTAGTCTGACTTTAATTATCAGTATCCTCTGCTATAGTTATTCATACGGTAAGCGAAGCAACGATATTTAATTTTAGTTATTTACCGTGTTGAATTAAATAAACTGACTAATCCTAAGGTAACGGAGATATTATGAATAAAGATCAAGCCGACGGTAACTGGAAGCAGTTTAAAGGTAAAGTGAAAGAGAAATGGGGCAAGCTAACCGATGATGACTTGACAGTCATTGAAGGTAAACGTGATCAGTTGGTGGGTAAGATCCAGGAGAAATACGGCTATCAGAAAGAGCAAGCCGAGAAAGAAGTTAAAGCCTGGGAAGACCATAGCAAATATCGCTGGTAGTCGCGTTAAACGGAATTAAACTAATATCGATATAAATATATTGAGTCTCTGGTGTTCGTAGAATGCTTATTTATAAACAACCATTCGTTTTTTGTGTTTTTTAAAATTAAAATGAGTGGCGACTTTAATAATTAACAATATTCAATTGATGCCATATTTATATCGAATTAGCACAAGGAAGTGCCTTATTTTATTTAAAGTCTATCCATATTTTCTACGGCTCTAATTCTACTCATGTTTATCCTGCCGCCTATCTGGCGACAGCTTACTTTTACCACCAGGGACTATTTCTTTTTTGTCACAATAGAATGGTCATGATCACAATGATCATGGCTTTCGCATGCTTCGACTTCCCCACATTCAGCACATAAACCATGAGCTTCAACCACCGTGTGGCGTAAGGTAAAGCCAGACTGTTTGGCCAGCAGCGCCAGAGATTCTTCAATGCCGACAGTAGTCCGTTCAGTCACTATCTTGCAGCGATCACAGATAAAGAGTGCCGAAGTATGGGTTGGCTCTTCAAAATGGTGACACAACACATAACTATTGGCGGACTCAACACGGTGAATAAACCCCTGCTCAAGCAAGAAATCCAATGCGCGGTAGACTGTTGGCGGTTTAGCTTGTGGTTCAGAAACACGCAGTAAGTCCAACAGATCATAAGCACTGATTGCGCCAGGTTGCTGTGTCATCAAACGCAAGACTTCAAGACGTTGCGGTGTCAGTCGGACGTTACGTTGTTGGCACAGGCTTTCAGCCTGAGCAAGCAGCTTTTCCTGATTGATAGGGTTCATCATTGTCTTCTCGCAGTGCTAGTTATAGGCAGACTTTACCATATTTACAGTAGTCAGCATAATAACAGGTGTTTAGATCGATTGATGGTTTGCAGTTCACAAACCCAACCTCATCTATTGGTATCAGTTGAAGTGGACTTCATTTAAGAGAAAGGGAATGTTATATAGTGAGTTAATTTGAGTTGTGAAATTTAATAAAATCATCTGCTTGTATTAATCTGTTTACCTGTCTCTATCTTTTTATCTATAATACTTTTAGTGTAATA
>NZ_CACVAD010000049.1 GCF_902726545.1 Yersinia artesiana
ATTTCAAACTATCGTTATTGATATTAAGATTATACTCGTTAGTCTGAACATATTCCTTTTTATTACCATAAGAAACTGATCCTATTGATAAAGGTTTAACAATTGCCTTGTGTTCTTCTAAAGCAGAAATTGCTAAATTATCATTAGTAATGACTAAATCAGGAATAATAAAACCAACACGTTGTGCTAAATAAGCCTGAAGAATTTTATTGTCAACTCTGCGCATGACCGATGGTTTAGATAAACATCGGCCAGAAAAGCTCTCAACGATGCCTTCAATAAGCGAATGGCTTTCTTTGTGAGAAAAGGCTTGATACTGGGCGTCAATCACACCAGTAAGATCTTCAGATGCAGGTTTACGGTAGTAAATTGATTTACAGTTAGCTGAATTTACTTCATCACCAGAACTATCTTTGATTCTAAACCCTGATATATCGTAACTAATTCTATAGTTTGAAAAGTTATCTGTATTTAAACGGAAGAAAGCAATGTCTTTGTATCGTGCCATGATGTAGTCACATGTGCGATCAAAGCTGCTGGTGATGATCAGTATCCGGTTTTTCATCATATCCCTGATTGCAAAGAAGCATTTTCTAAATGATATGTAAAAAACTAAAATTAGCCAATGACAGTGGTAACAGTTTTGACGACCGACTTTAAATATTTGACTCTATTTTGTTGCCTACTTCTTCTAACAGAAAATAGATACTTACCCACCCAGTAGACATACCAACCACTAACCTCCGGTATTAATAATATTATATAGATGCGTTTTTACTTTCTGTCTCACAAAATCATCTGTGCTGCCCGGCATTTATAAATTGCTGCTAATTTCTCTCTGGTTTTCTTCTGTGGGCGAGAATCTACGGCTTCCCATTGGGATACAGCAGATTGGGTGGTGCCAAGCAGTTCTGCTATTTCATATTGCGAAAAACCACGGTAGATACGCCATGCAGCCAGCAAACTGACGCCATCGTTTACCATGATTTGAACAACTTCATTCGGGATGGTCTGATCATCATCGTTATCAGCAACATAGGGAATATCCTCATACTTCGCATTAGAGATAAGCTGCTGATATTCGGCAATGGGTAAGACCACAAACTGAGGCTTTCCTGCTTCATCATGAATGTATTGTAGTTTTGCCATCTTATTCACCTTAGTTGAGAAAAATAACGCCATGCCTTTGAGGGGAAATCTACTGAGCTAGCCTAATAGGTTGTTGTGGTTCTGCGTTTAACTTCCTGGATCGTACATATCACAGGGGTTCCCTCTATAATCTGAAAAATAATCCTGTAATTCCCCACTCGCATCCGATACTGGCCAGTACCCATCTGTAACTTTTTGATATCCAAATCAACAGCAGGGAAATTTGCCAGTTTATTCACTTTTTCACTGATGGATTTTCGATATCTGACATCTATTGAAAGTAACTGCTTAACCGCTTTCCTCGACCAGTCAACCTTGACCATCGTTTCCTCACTTTTATAAGTGATCACATCCGCTGTTATGGTCAAATAGTAGAGCTATATGTAAGCATGGTCAACACAAAAAGCTGATTATTGGCTAATTTTAATCTTATTAAAAACTAATGTATGAGTCTAAATAATAATTAATATTGATGAATTACATACGCATTACACCCACAAATGCGGCCCCTCTCGCATCCACAAAAATGTTTGTCCTAATTTACCACTGGTTAATTGAACAGTAGGGAATGGCCGGATATAGTGCTCCCGCAGCGGCAAATTCCGCTGCCGTGATTAGCGTCCCGGAATTCAATAGAGCGCACGACCGCACAGGCGGTTACTATGTGCGGGTACAGTTACACCTGTGAAAAAGCAATGGTGGGCTGGACGGGGGCATCGAAAGATGCGCCGGGTTCTCTGTTGACCGGTTACGCTAACCTCGTTCAGCTCACCACCCTCTTGAGGTTAGCGTCTCTTGGTGGTGATTTTAAAGCCATCAACTGAGAGGTTGTCATCATGGATTCGACGACTAAAGCCCCTTGCCGTACCGCTTTTCTTCACCTGCCAACATCACTGGCCGCCGCTCTCCTGCCGGAGGTGTGCCATGTACGATAACTCGCCCCACGAAGTGGAAGACCTTATTGATCATTGCCGTGCGCTCATTTACGCCGTTGTCGTGCTTGATCAACCCGTTGCAAAAGAAATACTCAATCTCGTTCTATGGCAGCAAATAGACCTGCTACATCAAACTTATCATCAAGCCACCAGCGAGCCTCTCGAGGCCGAATAACCCCTAAATGCCAAAAGGCATCGCGAGATGCCTTTAAAAAGTTTGGATAACTATTTCAGCCAGATAGCAAATATCCCTCCCCTATGCCCGTTTCCCAAATCTTCCATGAATCACATTCTCGCCATTTTCCAGGCTATCCATATAGTCGGCATACCATTGCAGCATTTCTCTGCGACCATCCAGATATTGAGCATGATTATAGGTACCGCGAATACTGTTTTTATCGACGTGAGCCAGTTGTGTTTCTATCCAGGCAGTATTAAAGCCCTGCTCATGCAAAATAGTGCTCATTGTGTGGCGAAAACCGTGGCCGGTGGCTCTACCGTGGTAGCCAATACGCTTTATGACCTGATTAATACTGGCCTCGCTCATTGGCTTTAGACTGTCATTACGACCAGGAAAAACTAATTTAAAGCGACCGGTAATAGCATGCAGTTGCAACAACAACTCTAAAACCTGTTCAGATAAAGGGACCAGATGTGGACGACGCATTTTCATTCGGATAGTAGGGACTTCCCACAGACCTTTATCTAAATTGAATTCAACCCACTCAGCAGCACGTAGCTCGATTGTTCGAACGCCGGTAAGCATGAGCAAACGGGTTGCTATTCGTGTGACAGGGCTGCCGCTATAGGCACTAAGAGACTGAAGATATTCAGGAAGTTCAGCGGCTAAAAGGTGGGGATAATGCTGATGTTTCTGTACTGCCAAAGCACCTGCCAGCTCACTGGCGGGGTTGTTCTCCGCCCTGCCGGTCACGATCGCATAGCGAAAAGTCTGATTGCACGCCTGACGAATTTTGCGCATTTTATCGAGGACACCACGCGCCTCTAGTTTACGCAGTGTTTCAAGCATCTCTCCAACATAGGGAAAAATATCATTTTCAAACGATTCCATTAAATCGTCGGCGTAACCTTTCGACCAATTAGGTCTTTTATAAGCATGCCATTCTCTAGCCAGCGCTTCGAACGTGTTATCAATGCTGACTTTCTTGGCCTGTTTATCTGCTTTTTTTTCTTCACCGGGATCCCCACCAGCAGCCAGAATTCGTTTGGCTTCGTCCCTTTTGGCACGGGCCTCAGCGAGAGTGATATCGGGATAGACCCCGATTGATAGCAGCTTTTCTTTTCCAGCAATCCGATACTTCAACCGCCAGTAACGTGAACCATTTGAGTTTACTAATAAAAATAATCCACCGCCGTCGGAGAGCTTGTAAGGTTTCTCTTTTCGTTTTGCGGTATCCACTTGCCGGGCGTTTAGTTTCATGTAGGGGTATCTCATTCCATTGAACCTAGACTTACCCCCATTTATACCCCCAACTATCTATAGAACTCAGTAGATGCGGATAAACGTAGGGATACTAGGAAGCTCCAGAGATACTGATTATATAAGGGATTTATGGACTTAGATAGACTTCAGGAGACGTAAAGATGGTACGCCCTACAGGGCTCGAACCTGTGACCTACGGCTTAGAAGGCCGTTGCTCTATCCAACTGAGCTAAGGGCGCATTTGATATTTACCGCAGCATAGAACGCTGCTGGTAGTCAGTTGCGGGTTGGATTATACGGGCAGTCGCCTTTGAGTCAATGGGTTTTCGCCTTACGGTTTATCAACTGGCTATTTAATCGTTAATTAATCGTTATTATGCGCCTGACAGCACGGCCCGCTTCTGACAAAATAGGCAGATTCCCGCTTTTTTAATTGATGGACCCTTCCACTGATGTCAGCGAAAATTATAGATGGTAAAACGATTGCGCAGCAGGTACGAAACGAAGTTGCTGCGTTGGTACAGAAACGTTTAGCCGCGGGTAAACGTGCTCCCGGCCTTGCTGTTGTGTTGGTAGGTGAAAATCCAGCTTCACAAATTTATGTCGCCAGTAAACGTAAGGCATGCGAAGAGGTGGGTTTTGTTTCCCGTTCTTATGACTTGCCGATGACCACCACAGAAGCCGAGCTGTTAGCCTTAATTGATTCACTGAATAACGATAGTGAAATTGATGGGATTCTGGTGCAACTGCCACTGCCTGCGGGGATTGATAATGTCAAAGTCCTGGAACACATTCATCCAGATAAAGACGTCGATGGTTTCCATCCTTACAACGTGGGGCGCTTGTGTCAGCGCGCGCCTAAACTGCGTCCTTGCACCCCACGCGGCATAGTGACACTGCTGGAACGTTATGAAATCCCGACTTACGGTCTGAACGCTGTCGTCGTGGGAGCATCAAATATTGTTGGTCGCCCGATGAGCCTTGAGTTATTGCTGGCTGGCTGCACCACTACCGTCACGCATCGTTTTACTAAAAATCTGCGCCAGCATGTCGAAAATGCGGATTTATTGGTGGTTGCTGTCGGTAAACCTGGTTTTATTCCTGGTGAGTGGATTAAACCCGGTGCAATCGTGATTGATGTCGGCATTAACCGCCTTGAAAATGGTAAAGTAGTCGGCGATGTAGAATTTGATGTCGCTGTTGAGCGTGCGAGTTGGATTACACCGGTTCCCGGTGGCGTCGGGCCGATGACCGTTGCAACACTGATACAAAATACCTTGCAAGCCTGCGAGGAATATCACGACATCAACGAAAATAGAGTGAAAGGACAGTAATGGACATTTTTCATTTAGAAAAACACCCGCACGTCGAGCTATGTGACTTATTAAAGCTGCAAGGTTGGAACGATAGCGGTGCATCAGCAAAAGCCGCCATCGCTGATGGGCAGGTAAAAGTCGACGGGAATGTGGAAACGCGCAAGCGCTGCAAGATCCTGGCTGACCAGATTGTTGAGTTTCAAGGTATGAAAGTACAGGTTAAAGCCTAATAACCTCAGCAACGGCGAGTTTTAGCTGGTTATTGCAAAAAACTGCCGTTGTAGTAGTGAAAAGTACAAAATATGGGCAAAAAAATGCGGTTGCTGGCGAACTCCAGAACCGCAATTTTTTTAGCGTGCAGCCCACTTAACAACTGCCAGCTCCGTATTATTTACGACGCCAGGTCGTCCCTTGCGGGCCATCTTCCAGCACAATACCTAATTCATTCAATTGATCACGAGCAGAGTCTGCCAGCGCCCAATCTTTGCTGCTGCGGGCATCGTTGCGCTGCTTGATAAGCGCTTCGATTTTTGCCACTTCATCGTCGTCAGTCTGCGCACCACTTTGTAAAAACAGTTCTGGATCCTGTTCCAATAATCCCAGCACATGCGCCAGTTTACGCAACTCTGCCGCTAACGCATTTGCCGCAGTCATATCTTCAGCTTTCAGGCGATTCACTTCGCGCGCAATATCAAACAGCACCGAGTAGGCTTCTGGAGTATTGAAATCATCATCCATTGCCGCACGGAAACGCGCTTCAAACTCAGCGCCACCCGCCGGCGTTGCATTCTCGTCAGTGCCGCGCAGCGCAGTATATAAACGCTCTAATGAAGCACGCGCTTGCTTGAGGTTTTCTTCGCTGTAATTAAGCTGGCTACGATAGTGGCCAGACATCAGGAAATAACGCACGGTTTCCGCATCGTAATACGCCAACACATCACGGATAGTGAAGAAGTTATTGAGTGATTTCGACATTTTTTCTTTGTCAATCATCACCATACCGGAATGCATCCAGTAATTAACATATGGGCCATCATGGGCACAGGTAGATTGTGCAATTTCATTTTCATGGTGCGGGAACATCAAATCAGAGCCACCGCCGTGAATATCGAAATGCGCACCGAGTTGCTTACCGTTCATTGCAGAACATTCAATATGCCAGCCTGGGCGGCCCGGCCCCCAAGGTGATTCCCAACTAGGTTCACCCGGTTTGGACATTTTCCACAGCACGAAATCCATCGGATTACGTTTAACATCAGCCACTTCAACACGCGCACCTGCCTGCAACTGATCCAAGTCCTGACGCGATAACACACCGTAATCCGGATCACTTTCAACAGAGAACATGACATCCCCATTGGCCGCTACATAAGCATGATTACGGGCGATCAAGCGCTCAGTCAGCTCAATAATTTCAGGGATATGATGGGTAGCACGCGGCTCTAAATCCGGGCGTTGAAGGTTCAATGCATCAAAATCTTTATGCATTTCAGCCAACATGCGCGTGGTCAATTGCTCACAAGTTTCATTGTTTTCAATGGCGCGTTTGATAATTTTGTCGTCAACGTCTGTCACGTTGCGAACATATGTCAGAGAGTAACCTAAATAACGCAAATAACGTGCAACGACGTCGAAAGCGACAAAAGTACGCCCATGCCCAATGTGACACAGGTCATAAATGGTGATCCCGCATACGTACATGCCAATTTTACCGGCATGAATAGGCTTGAATTCCTCTTTTTGGCGACTCAGTGTATTAAAAATCTTTAGCATCGGGACATTCCGTGGTTTTTGTTTTTGCGAAACGCATGGTTTAAAAAGATATCATCAGATTATGCGGTAAATCAGCTCATGATACAGCACTTTTTCGCCTATCCTGGCGGCGTTTCGAGTGCTGACTCAATCCCGCAGATATGATATAAGAGCCGTCTAAAGAGTCACGACTCATTTGTGAATACACTTATTACACTAGCAGGAACATTATTATGGTCACGTTTCATACTAATCACGGCGATATCGTCATCAACACCTTCGCGGATAAAGCGCCGGTTACCGTTGAAAACTTCCTGAACTACTGCCGTAAAGGTTTCTATGATAACACTATCTTCCACCGTGTTATCGATGGTTTCATGATTCAGGGCGGTGGTTTTGAGCCGGGCATGAACCAGAAAACGACTGATGCTCCAATCAAGAACGAAGCCAACAACGGTCTGAAAAATACCCGTGGCACTCTGGCAATGGCGCGTACCAACGATCCACACTCTGCCACTGCTCAGTTCTTTATTAACGTTGCAGACAATGACTTCCTGAACTTCCGTTCAGAACGCCCGGATGGTTGGGGTTACTGCGTATTTGCTGAAGTGACTGAAGGCCTGGACGTGGTTGATAAAATCAAAAACGTCGCTACCGGTCGCAGCGGTATGCATCAAGATGTGCCAAAAGAAGATGTGATCATTCAAAGCGTTACTGTAAGCGAGTAATAACGGCTTAATGAGCACGCTTTTTATTGCAGATTTGCATCTTAGCGTTCAGGAACCGGCAATCACTGCCGGTTTCCTGCATTTTATCCAGCGCGAAGCGATTCATGCCGACGCGTTATATATTCTGGGCGATTTATTCGAGTCCTGGATTGGCGATGATGATCCCGAACCGCTGTATCGACAAATCGCTGCTGCGTTAAAATCACTCCAACAGCACGGCGTGCCTTGCTACTTTATTCACGGCAATCGCGATTTTCTACTGGGTAAACACTTTGCTTTTGAAAGCGGTATGACTTTGCTACCGGAAGAAAAAGTTGTTGATTTATATGGCCGTAAAATCGTTATTTTACATGGCGATACCCTGTGTACTGATGATGCTGATTATCAGCATTTTCGCCGTCGAGTACACAACCCCGTGATCCAAAAATTATTCTTATGGCTGCCGCTGCGCTTTCGGTTACGCATTGCTGCTTATATGCGCAATCAAAGCCAACAAAATAATAGCGGTAAATCGCAACTGATTATGGATGTGAATCCACACGCGGTAGTTGAGGCTTTCGAGCGGAATAATGTCAGTTGGATGATTCATGGGCATACCCATCGCCCTGCGGTTCATACTGTTGAATTAGCATCGACAACCGCACACCGGGTGGTTTTGGGCGCCTGGCATGTTGAAGGCTCCATGGTTAAAGTCACGGCCGATAAAGTTGAATTGATTAAATTCCCGTTTTAGCTTTCACGTTTTACCTCATGAAGCGCAATAAAAAAACTAATAAAACCCGCTAAAAGCAGCTACGCAACCGTTTTCCTTGTCTGTGGCTCATGATATGCTCTACGCCCTCTTCGCCAGTCACGATTTATAGAAAATCGCTCTGGCCGACGCTTGCGCAATCACAGGAGCTTTACACTCATGGGAGCTAACCTCGATTCGGCTTATCCAGCCGGGGTTAAAATCGCTATCGTAATGGGGTCCAAGAGTGACTGGGCCACCATGCAGTTCGCCGCCGACGTGCTCACCACGCTCAATGTCCCGTTTCATGTTGAAGTTGTTTCCGCGCACCGAACCCCTGACAAACTGTTCAGCTTTGCCGAACAAGCCGATGCCAATGGCTTACATGTCATTATTGCAGGTGCGGGCGGCGCAGCTCACTTGCCGGGTATGCTGGCAGCCAAAACACTGGTGCCCGTCCTCGGTGTGCCGGTGCAAAGTGCGGCATTAAGTGGTGTCGATAGCCTGTATTCCATCGTGCAAATGCCGCGCGGTATTCCTGTGGGGACACTGGCGATCGGTAAAGCAGGTGCAGCGAATGCGGCCTTGTTGGCGGCTCAAATACTGGCACTGCATGATACTGAATTGGCTGCACGTTTAGCTGATTGGCGTACCAGCCAAACCGACGAAGTGTTAGATAATCCAGATCCGCGGGTGCCAGACTTACAGGTGACGGCATGAAACCTGTTTGCGTATTAGGAAATGGTCAGTTAGGACGCATGCTACGTCAAGCCGGCGAGCCGCTAGGTATTGCCGTGTATCCGGTGGGTTTAGATGCCGAGCCAGAAGCCGTGCCCTATCAGAATAGTGTGATTACCGCCGAAATTGAGCGCTGGCCGGAAACGGCTTTAACCCGTGAACTCGCCACCCACACGGCTTTCGTTAACCGCGATATTTTTCCTCAGCTGGCTGATCGTCTGACGCAAAAGCAATTGCTCGATAGCCTGAATTTGGCGACCGCTCCCTGGCAATTATTGGCGAGCGCCAGCGAATGGCCGCACATTTTTGCCACGCTGGGTGAATTAGCCATCGTAAAACGCCGGGTTGGCGGTTATGACGGCCGGGGTCAGTGGCGTTTACGCACCGGTGAACAAGAGAGTTTACCCGCCGATGCTTACGGCGAATGTATTGTCGAGCAGGGTATTAACTTTTCTGGCGAGGTTTCACTGGTCGGTGCGCGCAGCCATCAAGGTCAATCGGTCTTTTATCCACTCACCCATAACCTGCATGAAGATGGCATCCTGCGCATGAGTGTGGCTTTGCCACAACCCAATAGCAGACTACAGCAGCAAGCAGAAAAAATGCTGTCTGCCATTATGGATAAGCTGAATTATGTTGGTGTGATGGCGATGGAATGCTTTATCGTCGGCGACAGTTTGTTGATCAATGAGCTGGCACCACGGGTGCATAATAGTGGGCATTGGACACAAAATGGCGCTTCTATCAGCCAGTTCGAGCTGCATCTGCGCGCTATTTTGGGTTTGCCACTGCCAACACCGGTGGTCAATACTCCGTCGGCGATGGTCAATCTGATTGGTACGCCAGTGAATACCGATTGGCTGTCACTGCCCCTGGTGCATCTGCATTGGTATGAAAAAGAAGTGCGCGAGGGGCGCAAAGTGGGTCATTTGAATTTAAATGATCCCGATGGTGCGGCATTAAGCACCGCCCTGGCGGCACTGGCCCCGCTGTTACCAGCGGAATACCAAAACGCCCTGCGCTGGGCGCGAGCCAAGTTATAATAAAATCAAAGCATAAATAAGTCACGGTACTCGCCGTGACTTGAGGTTAATGACAAAGTGCCCGTAACGGTGAAAACAGGCAGATCGTAAAGACGCCGTAAACCCTTCCCTGGGGGCTCGAGCCGCGCCATCCGTGGCGCGGACGCTTTACTCTTCTCCCTGTCCTCACCTTGCAAGATCGAGTCCTCAGGGTTTGTCAGCGGTCTGAAGTCACGGTACTGGCCGTAACTTGAAACTACTGACAAAATCAAATGAAGGGGAAACGTGCCGTTGGGGCCGCTCTTAGTTTCAATACAAGTGCGTAAGCCATCGGATCGCCCCAAGGTGCGGTCACCCCTTCACTCACCAATGCTAAATCTAATAACTGCGGAACAGTGCCCGCCCCCGCAACAACCTTGTCCCTAACCAACCACCACACAGTGACAGCAACAAGGCCGCTGCCAGTGGCAATAACCACCACATGACCCAATTTGGCTGCCACGGGAAATCAAACACTAACCGTTGTAATGCCCAAAGTGCGGCTTCGGCACCAATGGCTGCCGCCAGCCCTGCCACCAGCCCCAGTAACGCAAACTCCCACCACAATGTGCCTCGCAGTAAGCGTTTACTTGCACCAAGTGTCCGGTACACCACCAGTTCCTGACGGCGCTGGCGCATACCGACTTGCACTTGCGCTAATAGCAGTAAGGTGCCACAGATAATCACCAATACCACCATCACTTCCAGCGCCCGGCTGACCTGTTGCAGCACTTGCCCGACCTGTTTCAACATCGCCCCGATATCCAGCAAGCTGAGAGTCGGGAACTGACGGTTCAATTGCGTCAATACCTCCCCGTCACCGTGATAACGGAAGCTGGTCAGCCAGGTTTGTGGTTGCCCATCCAGAGCGCCCGGCGGGAAAATAAAGTAAAAATTAGGGCGCAGACTTTCCCAGTCCACCTGACGAACACTGCTCACCGTGGCACCAAATGACTGCGTATCGCCACTGAATGTCAGTTTATCGCCGATTTTAATACCCAATCTGTCAGCAATCCCTTGCTCTATCGATACCTCATCCGCCTTGGGCGGCCATTGACCTGCGGTCAAAATATTGTGCGCCGGTAGATCCTGCTGCCAGGTCAGATTCAGCTCCCGATTAACCGCCTCACCGCCGGGTGCATCTTCTGCGACCCGCTCAGTCGCCAGTTGTTGATTAATCTCACTCAAACGCACTCGGACAATCGGATAGAAAGTCGACGGCGTTATCTGATGCTGCGTGAGAAACTCCGTGACTTGCGGCACCTGTTGCGGTGTCATATTCAGCAAAAAGTAATTCGGGCTATCTGGTGGCAACTGTTGTTGCCAGCGATCCAAAAGATCCCCGCGCAGCACCAATAACAGCGCCAACAGCATAAATGAAAGAGAGAATGCAGCCAGTTGGGTCAGGGTCATCCAGGGTTGGCGCAGTAAGCGGTTAATAGCCAGCCGCAATGACAGGCGAGTGACCGTCAGGCGACGTAACAGTAATAAACCGCCCCATCCGACCACACCTAACAGCAGCGCCAATACCACCATCCCCCCGAGGATCGCCCATAGCAGCGTATTCCCCCCCATCAGTAAGGCTAATAGCCCGACCACAATGGCGATCATCACCGGAATAAAGTAGCGCAGCGGCCAGACATTAGCGGAAACATCACGGCGCAGTACCCGCAGTGGTTGAGTCGCCAGCAGTTGCCGGTATGGGCGAATACCCACCAGCAGAGAAATCAATATCAGCGATCCCATTGACCATACCCATGGCCATACGCCAGCTGCCGGTAATGCGGCGGGTAATACTGGGGATAACAAACGAACTAATATTTTCTCGAACAATAAACCAATTACACTGCCGCACAGCCCAGCCAATACTAAAACCGAGAGCCATTGGCCGATAATCAACCGCCGCAACGCGCTGCGCCCGGCACCTAATGTCTTTAGCACCGCCACCAGATCATAGCGACTGCGGCAATAATGCCCCATCGCCACAGCAACCGCGGCAATGGAGAGCAATAACGTCAATAACGCCGATAGCAGCAAGAACTGCTGTGCGCGCTGTAGGGATTTCCCCAGCGCGCCGCCCGACTCTTGCAAACCATACCAGCGCTGATCCGGTTTCAATTGTGGCGTCAGCCAGTCACTAAACTGAGTGATAGCCTCCGTTGGGCCTGCAAACATATAGTGATAGCTCAACCGGCTACCCGGTTGTATTGCACCGGTTTTCTCCACATCAGCCAGATTGATTAAAATTCGCGGCGCGGTCTGGAAGGGGTTAAAACCCGAATCAGGTTCTTGCAGCACTTCGCCAATGATTTTCAGCGAAGTATCACCAACTTCCAATGTGTCGCCGACTTTAACACCGAGCAGCGCCAACAACCGCGGGGCCACCAGCGCGGTTCCCGGCTCAAGTTTGACATCTGCCGGTAAAGTTTCCAGCTTGCCATACAGTGGATAAGCTAAATCTGTGGCTTTTACATCTGCCAGTTGTGGGCGATCTCCGGCAAAAGTCATGGTCATAAATGAAAGCTGGCGGCTGACAGACAACCCCTGCTGTTTCGCCTCCAATAACCACGCTTCAGGAGCGGGACGGGACGTTTTCAGCACCCGATCGCCTGCCAGAAAATCACGGCTTTGCTGACTAAGCCCTTTTTCCATGCGATCGCTGATAGTCCCTAGCGCCAGCACACAAGCGACAGCCAGAGTTAATGCCAACCAGACAATCAGCAGTGAGGGCGAGCGCCATTCACGCCAAAACCAGCGCCAAATCATGCTTCCTCCCACAATTTACCGTCTTGTAGTCGCAGCCGGCGCTGGCAACGGCCAGCCAACTGCACATCATGGGTTACCAGTATCAGCGTGGTGTCATAGTCGCGATTAAGAGAAAAGAGTAAGTCGGCAATACGGTCACCGGTATGGCGATCAAGATTGCCGGTTGGCTCATCGGCAAATAACACTTTTGGCCGCCCACTAAAGGCTCGAGCCAACGCCACCCGTTGCTGCTCGCCACCGGAGAGTTGAGCCGGAAGGTGGTGAAGGCGCTTCTCAAGGCCCACCAGCTTTAATAGCTCAATGGCATGCACTTTACTCTCGCGTTCACTTTCACCACGTAACAGCGCCGGAAGTTGGACATTTTCCAATGTATTAAGTGTCGGCACCAACATAAATGATTGGAAAACAAAACCAACATTTTTTGCCCGCAGTTGCGCGCGCCCTTCTTCATCCATGGCAGTCAAAGAGTGGCCGAGTAAACTCACCTCACCGCTACTTCCATCATCGAGGCCCGCCAGAATTCCCAGCAAAGTTGATTTACCTGAACCTGACTCACCAATCAGCGCAATTGTCTGAGCGGGTTTGACAACCAACTCAACTCCGGTAAGGATGGAGATCTGTTGCTCACCCTGACCGACGTGTTTATTAAGATGATGAACTTCAAGAACGTTTTCCGCTGGCATCTTCCCTTCCTATTACTATTGGGATTATTCAGTTTGCGTGCCGCCGCAACCGACACACTTTTGATTCTCGGCGACAGTTTAAGCGCCGGTTACCGCCTGCCCATTGCCGAAGCCTGGCCTTCACGGCTGGATAAAACATGGCAGGCCACCCCATCATTACCCAAGGTGGTTAACGCCAGTATCAGTGGCGATACAGCGGCCCAGGGCTTAGCCCGTCTGCCTGCCTTGCTGAAACAACATCAGCCCCGCTGGGTACTGATTGAATTAGGTGCCAATGACGGCCTGCGCGGTTTCCCAACGCAGGATATTCAACGGGATCTCACGCAAGTTATCAACCTGATAAAGGAAGCAAAAGCGCAACCCTTATTGATGCAAATCCGCATTCCACCTAACTACGGCCGCCGTTATACTGATGCCTTCAGTGCGATGTATCCACAACTGGCACAGCAATTTGGCATCCCATTGGTACCATTCTTTATGGAACAGGTTGCCGTAAAGCCTGAGTGGATGCAGGATGATGGCTTACATCCTAACGCCTTGGCGCAACCTTTCATTGCCGATTGGATGGCGCAGCAACTCAAGCCGTTAGTCACTAATAAGCCTTAGTTAACCACTTGTTTAGATAAATAGAACCACTCATCAGGTAAAGTTATGCAAAAAACAGTATTAATTACCGGTTGTTCCAGCGGCATTGGCCTGGTTGCAGCGCAAGACTTGAAAAACCGCGGCTATCGCATCCTCGCCGCCTGCCGTAAGCCCGATGATGTGGCGAAGATGACACAGTTGGGTCTGGAAGGTATTGAACTGGATTTGGATGACAGTGCCAGTGTCGAACGCGCGGCAGCACAAGTTATTGAGCTGACAGGCGGGCGCTTGTATGCTTTGTTTAATAATGGTGGTTTTGGCCTGTATGGCCCATTACAGACAATTTCACGCCAGCAGTTGGAAAAACAATTTTCCACTAATTTGTTTGGCACTCACCAACTAACACAATTATTACTGCCCGCCATGCTGCCTCATGGTGAAGGGCGCATCATTCAAACCAGTTCAGTGATGGGATTGGTTTCAACTGCCGGTCGCGGTGCTTATGCCGCCAGTAAATATGCGTTAGAAGCCTGGTCAGATGCATTACGAATGGAACTGCATGATAGCGGAATTCATGTCAGTTTGATTGAACCCGGCCCGATAAGCACTCATTTCACACAAAATGTGAATCAGGCCCAAGCTGATAAGCCGGTGAGTAACCCCGGTATTGCGCAGCGTTTTACACTGCCACCAGAAGCGATTTTGCCGAAATTGCGTCACGCGCTGGAAAGCCCGCGCCCGCAATTGCGCTATCCGGTCACCTTAGTGGCCCATGCATTGACGATACTGCGCCGCATATTACCGGGGCGGATGCTAGATAAAGTCCTGCGTGGCAATTCTTGATAATAGTGATGAGGGTTGAAGCAACATAATTAGCCCCAATTAACTGCTATACCCTAAATAATTCGAGTGGCAGGAAGGCGGCAAGCGAATGAATCCCGATGAGTTGACACCAGTCAATGATTCGGGTGAATGAGAGCAGCCAACACACATGCAGCTTGAAGTATGACGGGTATAAAACGGATGAGAGAAATAATTCATGCTAGCACCTACAACGATTGATATTACCGAAGCGAACCTACATCAGACCTTAGAACAGTCCATGACAGTGCCGGTGCTGTTCTACTTTTGGTCTGAACGCAGCCAGCACTGTCTGCAACTCACCCCTGTGCTGGATAAACTGGCCGCCGAGTATGCAGGCCAATTCATTTTGGCGCGGGTCGATTGCGATGCGCAGCAGATGGTGGCTTCACAATTTGGTTTGCGCTCAATTCCGGCCGTGTATCTGTTTAAAGACGGTCAGCCAGTTGATGGCTTCCAAGGGCCACAGCCAGAAGAAGTTATCCGCGAATTATTGCAACGGGTATTACCGAAACCTGAAGAGCTGAAAGCAGCCGAAGCGGCACAATTGATAAGCGAGGGTAAGGTACAAGAAGCACTGCCATTGCTGAAAGATGCCTGGCAGTTGATGCAGCAAAGCCATAACCCGCAAACCAGTGACATTGCGCTGCAACTGGCGGAGGCACAAATTCAGCTCAACCGTAGCGAAGATGCCGAAAGCGTATTGGCGACAATACCACTGCAAGACCGCGATACCCGCTATCAGGGGCTGATTGCACAAATCGAGTTGCTCAAACAAGCCGCTGACACACCAGAAATTCAGCAGTTGCAACAACAAGTCGCCGAACAACCGGACAACGTTGAGTTGGCGGTTCAGTTAGCGCTGCAACTGCATCAGGTAGGTCGTAACGAAGAGGCGCTGGAGTTACTGTTGGGCCACTTGAAGCAAGATCTGGCCGCCGCCAACGGTACTGCACGTAAGACATTAATGGATATTTTGGCCGCATTGGGCACTGGCGATGCATTGGCGGCTAAATACCGCCGTCAGCTTTATGCATTGCTATACTAACAGGCGCTTTTAACGATCATTTTCCGCCCTACTGGTTACCATTATTTGCTACTGCGCGGGGCCAACCCGCGCTGTTTTATTCTGCCTCAACCTGACTTTCTCTCATTTACACGCTTTTACCTGCCTTTAGTTAGGCATTTAGCGCCCCGTCACGTAATATTAAGAAACAAAAATCATTGCTGACAGGAAGTTAAATATGTTTACGGTTATCCCTGTTCTTATCGTTGTAGCTCTGATTGTGGTCTTTTCCTCAATCAAAATCGTCCCACAAGGTTTCCAATGGACAGTCGAGCGTTTTGGCCGTTATACCAAAACACTGATGCCAGGCCTGAATATAGTTGTGCCATTTATGGATCGTATTGGTCGTAAAATCAATATGATGGAACAGGTTCTGGATATTCCATCCCAAGAAATCATTTCCCGCGACAACGCCAATGTGGCGATTGATGCTGTTTGCTTTATTCAGGTTATTGACCCGGTGAAAGCCGCATATGAAGTCAGCAATTTGGAACTGGCTATCGTCAACCTGACCATGACCAACTTCCGTACTGTTTTGGGTTCCATGGAGCTGGATGAAATGTTGTCCCAACGCGACAATATCAACAGCCGCCTGCTGCATATCGTCGATGAAGCCACCAACCCGTGGGGCATTAAAATCACCCGTATTGAAATCCGTGATGTACGCCCACCGACTGAACTTATTTCTGCGATGAATGCCCAGATGAAGGCTGAACGTACTAAACGTGCAGATATTCTGGAAGCCGAAGGGGTTCGTCAGGCGGCCATTCTGCGTGCTGAAGGTGAGAAACAATCACAAATTCTGAAAGCCGAAGGTGAACGTCAGTCTGCATTCTTGCAAGCAGAAGCTCGTGAACGTGCGGCAGAAGCGGAAGCTCAGGCAACCAAAATGGTTTCTGAAGCTATTGCTGCCGGTGATATTCAAGCCATTAACTACTTTGTGGCACAGAAATATACCGACGCCCTGCAACACATTGGTTCGGCCAATAATAGCAAAGTCATTATGATGCCACTGGAAGCCAGCAACCTGATGGGTGCTATCGGTGGTATTGCAGAGCTGATTGGTGAGAGTAAAAACAGCCGGGGTAAATAACCATGCTGGAGGAAATTGCAGCAAATCCTAACTGGTTTTGGCTATCGCTCGGCGGCCTATTACTGGCAGCCGAGATGCTAGGGGCCAGTGGTTATATGCTGTGGAGCGGTGTCGCCGCCGTGGTGGTCGGTATTCTGGTCTGGCTTTTTCCCTTTAGCTGGGAGATGCAAGGCGTGCTGTTTGCTGTTTTGACAGTCGTATCAGCCATCTTGTGGTGGTATTGGCTCAGTAAGCGCATCAAGCCACAACCCGCGATGTTGAACCAGCGTAACCATCAATTACTGGGAACGCGGGCTACCCTGACGGAACCGACAGTTGATGGCTACGGCCGCATGAAAGTGGGTGATAGCAGTTGGCGCATTTATAGCGCTAATGAGCTAAATGTCGGCACCGAAGTTGAAGTCATTTTAGTGGAAGGCAATACCTTGCACGTCAGGGCTGTTCATCACTAACACATTGAAAAGGCGTATTTATTTTGATACGCCTTTCACATAACATTAGCCAACTTTTTGTTTCTCACTCCCGTGACAACACCCCGCCAGGTTATTGATAATCGGACAATCTGCACCATCATCCCCTGGGCACTCGTCTGCCAAAGCCAATAAACGTAATCGCATCTGATTGAGATCATTAATATGTTTCTCAATTTCCGCTACCTTTTGCAACGTCGCAGCTTTTACATCCGCACTGTGACGAGCGGGGTCATGAAACAATGCCAGCAGCTCGCGGCATTCATCTAATGTAAAACCGACCTGCCGCGCCTGACGCAACAGTGTTAACTCTTCGATATGTTTGGCGCTGTAGCTTCGATAACCATTATCCGTGCGGATAGGCGGTGTCACCAGTTTCTTTTCTTCGTAAAAACGAATGGCCTTACTGGTTAAACCGGTTTTTTTTGCGACATCGCTAATATTCATTCGTCCCCCTTGACCTTCCCCTTGCTGGAAGGTTTAACCTCTATAATTAGTGAAAGGAAGGATGTCAGTCAAGCGGAATAAAACCTGTACAGATCAAAGTCCGTTATTGCCCTAAATAAGCAATATGACTGGGAATACCGACTAAACTTATCCCGACAAATTTATGGATAGGTTCCTACTCGATAAGGAGTCAACGATGTTGCAAACCACAGTGCTGGCCTTACACGGCCTCTCCTGTATGAATTGTGCCAAACGCGTAAAAACGGCATTAGAAAGCCGTGAAGATGTTCATCATGCAGAAGTGAATGTTCACTATGCCAAGGTGACGGGCGAAGCCGAAACCACAACACTGATTGATACGGTGAAACAAGCGGGTTATCAGGCAGAAGAAGCTCAAACTCCTGATATTGAATTACAGCTCTCAGGTTTGAGTTGTGGGCACTGTACCGAATCTACGCGCAAAGCGCTGGAAGCCGTTCCTGGTGTGATTGCAGCAGATGTCTCCCTCGATAGTGCCAAAGTGTATGGCAAAGTTGAGGCACAAACGTTAATTGATGCTGTGGAGCAAGCAGGCTATCACGCCACACTGCCGGGGGCGCAATCCCCAAAAACTGAGCCGCTGACTCACTCAGCCCCATCTTTGCCGGAATATCAGGCAGCGGCCTCTTCAACCATTCCGGCAGCAACAACTGACATTAAAAATACGCAACCCAGCCAGCCGGTAGCAAAACCTGCTGATAATGACAGTGTTCAGCTATTACTGACCGGGATGAGCTGTGCCAGTTGTGTATCTAAAGTACAAAATGCACTGCAAAGTGTTGATGGTGTTGAGGTCGCACGAGTCAATCTGGCGGAGCGCAGCGCATTAGTCACCGGTCACCCTAGCAATGAGGCACTGATCGCGGCGGTCAAAAATGCCGGCTATGGTGCTGAAATCATTGAAGATGAAGCAGAGCGGCGCGAGCGACAACAGCAAATGTCGCAAGCCAGTATGAAGCGTTTTCAGTGGCAAGCGGCACTGGGGCTGTTATTGGGTATCCCATTGATGGGATGGGGGTTATTTGGCGGTAGTATGACGCTAACCCCTGAGACTCAAACGCCCTGGCTGATAGTTGGGATAATCACCCTGTTGGTGATGATATTTGCCGGTGGGCATTTTTATCGTAATGCCTGGGTCAGCCTAAAAAATGGCAGTGCCACCATGGATACCCTGGTAGCGCTAGGTACCGGTGCGGCGTGGATCTACTCCATCACGGTAAATATCTGGCCGGATGTCTTCCCGATGGAAGCCCGCCATCTTTATTATGAAGCCAGCGCCATGATTATCGGTCTGATTAACCTTGGTCATGCGATGGAACAACGCGCCAGACAGCGCTCTTCCAATGCGCTGGAGCGCTTGTTGGATTTGGCCCCGCCGACTGCGCGGTTGCTGACCGATGAAGGTGAGAAACTCATCCCATTGGCCGATGTGCAACTGGGCATGACCTTGCGTTTGACCACCGGTGATCGCGTGCCAGTGGATGGTGAGATTGTCCAAGGCGAAGTGTGGATGGATGAAGCCATGTTGACTGGCGAACCTATCCCACAACAAAAGTCCGCCGGTGATGTTGTCCATGCCGGGACACAAGTGCAGGATGGCACGGTGCTGTTTCGCGCCAATGCTATCGGCAGCCAAACAACATTAGCGCGCATCATTAAGCTAGTGCGTCAGGCTCAAAGCAGCAAGCCAGAGATTGGTAAGCTGGCCGATAGGATCTCTGCGGTATTTGTGCCAACGGTGGTCGCCATTGCCGTTATTGCTGGGTTGATTTGGTATTTCTTCGGCCCGCAACCGCAATTGGTCTATACCCTGGTGGTCGCCACCACGGTGCTGATCATCGCCTGCCCTTGTGCGCTTGGGCTGGCAACACCGATGTCAATCATTTCGGGCGTGGGTCGGGCGGCTGAATTTGGGGTATTAGTGCGTGATGCCGATGCGTTGCAGCAGGCCAGTAATCTCGACACCTTGGTGTTCGACAAAACCGGCACTCTGACCGAAGGGCATCCGCAAGTGGTCGCCATTCATACCTTTAATGGGGTCAGTGAGCAGCAAGCGCTGGAATGGGCAGCCGCATTGGAAACCGGCTCGAATCACCCGCTGGCACGCGCTATTTTACAGCGCGCCGAGGGGCTGACACTGGCAACAGTCAACCAATTCCGTACATTACGTGGTTTAGGTGTTAGTGGTGAGGTTGATGGCGTGGCGCTGTTGCTGGGGAATAATCGCCTGCTGGAAGAGCAACAGATTGATACCAGTGAGTTGCAATCATTAATACAGCAACAAGCTGAAAGTGGTACAACTCCGGTTATTCTGACGGCACGAGGTAAGCCTGCGGCACTGCTATCAATACGCGATCCTCTGCGCAGTGACAGTATCAGCGCGCTGCAACGCTTGCATCAGCTCGGATACAATCTGGTGATGTTAACCGGTGATAACCCTATTACCGCCAATGCCATAGCCAAAGAAGCAGGTATTGATCAGGTGATCGCCGGTGTCCTGCCGGATGGTAAAGCTGAAGCTATCAAGCAACTGCAAGCTGCCGGGCATAAAGTGGCCATGATTGGTGATGGTATTAATGATGCGCCAGCACTGGCGCAGGCCGACGTCGGGATTGCCATGGGGGGCGGCAGTGATATTGCGATTGAAACTGCGGCTATTACCTTGATGCGCCATAGCCTGCACGGGGTTGTGGATGCGGTCGAGCTTTCCAAGGCAACACTGCGCAATATGAAGCAAAACCTGCTGGGCGCTTTTTTCTACAATGCGCTGGGGATCCCCATTGCGGCGGGTATTCTATTCCCGTTCACTGGCACACTGCTCAGCCCGGTGGTTGCTGGTGCAGCTATGGCACTCTCCTCCATTACCGTAGTCAGTAACGCTAATCGCTTATTGCGTTTTAAACCTAAACAATAAAAACTCGGTGGCGCACAACACTTTCTTGTGCGCCACTAAGCGTTTAGGATACAGAAAACGCTAAAAGAGAAGCACATAGGCATGGGTCAATTATTACGCCGCATCGCAAAATTTTTAGGGGTTGGTGCTCCAACCACCTACTCCTACCCCGCTTTAGATGTCACCTTAACCGGTGAACGCCACCTGCATCTGGTCGGCAGCATCCATATGGGAACCGAAGGTATGTTTCCCCTCCCCCACGAATTGCTGAATAAATTGAATCAGGCTGATGCACTTATTGTGGAAGCTGATATCACTGGTGCAACCTCGCCGTTTGGTCACGAAAATCTGGCCGAACCGTTGATTGACCGATTATCTGAAGAACACTATCAACAGTTATTACAGCGCTGCGAAGAGCTGGATAATGACCCTCACTCCATGGCCTTTCTGCCCGCATGGCAAGTCGCCTTGATGCTTCAGGCCCGCCAGGCCCAACGTTTAGGATTACGTGGTGAATATGGCATTGATTATCAATTGCTGAACGCGGCCGCAGCGCAGGAGAAAACCGTTATTGAGCTGGAAGGCGCACAAATGCAGCTCGATTTACTGGATACATTGCCCGACAACGGCATGTCTTTACTGCTCGATACCTTAACTCACTGGCACACCAACGCTCGTCTGTTGCAAACTATGATTGGCTGGTGGCTGGAGCATCATCCGGTCAATGACCTGTCCACACTGGCTCCTACCTTTAGTCAGGGGTTGTACGACGTACTGATGATACAGCGCAATAAACGCTGGCAGCAGCAGCTTGAACAACTGCCAGCCGGTCACTATGTGGTCGCGGTTGGCGCATTACATTTATATGGCGAAGGGAATCTCCCTGAACTCTTGCAGCCCGGTCATTTGTAAAAAATACAAAAAAATGGCCGATATCGCTATCGGCCAGTCAAAGAGGAATTTTCATTATTTTAGTTATTTAGCCCCCATATTCCTTGCGGAAAATATGAGCAGCCCGTATAGGGTAGCAACCTGACGATTAGATTAGCAACTGACATTCATCATATATTGTATCGCATCGGATCATTGTGCTGATTTTATTAGGTTAATTTTTAGTCCTGCGCCAAAGATTGGGTGTAGGATATTCCAACTGAATAAATTTTCATTTTAAATTGGACGTTTATTATGACACCTGCAGTCGTTTTGCTGGAAAAACAAAAAGTTCCTTTCATATTGCACCCTTATCACCATGACGCCACAGAAACTAATTTCGGTGATGAAGCGGTTAAAAAACTGGGCCTCAATGCCGATCAAGTTTATAAAACATTGCTGGTTGCGTTAAATGGCGATGCCAAAAATCTGGCGGTAGCCGTCACACCCGTCGCTACCCAACTTGATCTTAAGAAAGTGGCGCGTGCATTAGGGGCAAAAAAAGCCGAAATGGCAGATCCACAATTGGCGCAACGCAGCACCGGCTATTTAGTCGGCGGCATCAGCCCATTGGGGCAGAAAAAACGCTTACCTACTGTGATTGATAGCCCTGCTCAAGACTATGCCACCATATTTGTTTCCGGCGGTAAGCGGGGGTTAGATATTGAATTGGCAGCAACAGACCTATGCCGTTTATTGCAGGGCACCTTTGCTGATATCGCCAAGCGGGATTAAGTCATCACAAAGATGAAAGGGCTAAATATAGCCCTTTCAAAGATAATTAACTTATTGTCTAAAAAGTTCTTTTACGCTAAATAAACCTTTATCACCGTGATTAGTTTTAATTGAGGAATATAACACTATTGGTTTTTTTAAACTTCCACCTTGCAAATCTGGTTTATGCATGGTGCCAAGATCACAGAAAGGTATCTCCCAGAGCGGCAACTGAGAGCATCGTAAGAAACAAGTAGGTTGGTGGAAACAAGCCATTGCACTCGCGACAGGTAGTGCGGCGAGCATTGCAATAATTATTTTATGAAAGCGCATAGTGAGCCTCCTGAACCTAATATCCAATAAATAACAAGTAATTTACTTACCATCTTTGGCTTAGCCCCAGTGATATTCTCTCACTTAGGCAAAGTATATTTTATGAACAGAAATATAAACAACACATCAACAAAAAAACATTTTCCTCTTAACGCATCTTGGCTTTGATATATTCCAAATGAAAATAAGAATTATATAATAGGAGCCACTAACTATAGTGCCTCCTTATCTAATTAATTATTTATAAACAATCTCACCTTTCGGCTGATATTGGCTGGCATCCAGTGGTGAGTGCTTTTCAATATACTGTTTAAGCACCTCTGCGTCGATAAAACCGGTATTTACATAGCTCGGCAAAGTATCAATCTTCGGATAACCATCACCACCTAGCGCATTGAAATTCAAGGTTGCCAGACGATAGATTTTATTCGGATCTAACGGTTTACCTTGTATTTTCACATCACTGACACCCTTTCCATCAGCGACTAAACTGACATTGGCAAATTGTGCATAAGCACCTGAATCGACTTTCTTATTAGCAACAACTGCCAGATATTTCTCAACTTCACTGCCTTTCATATCGGCATAAACCAGGGTATTACCAAATGGCTGGACCTTAAGAACATCTTTATAGGTAATATCCCCAGCATCGATAGAGTCACGAACCCCGCCGCCACTCATCACCGCAAAATCAGCACCCGCACGTTCCATTTGTGCGGCCAAAAGCAGGCGTGCCAAATTGGTTTGTTCAAAACGCACTTTGCTGCGATCCCCCTCCAACTTGCCATTCACACTCCCCACTTTGACATCCAACTGCGCTTTGCCCTGTTGTTCAAATGGTGTCAGCAGTTTCAGCATTGACGGATCTTGAGCAATCTCTTGCGTATAAAAGATGCGCTCACTGGTCCCATCAGCCTTCTCAACTTTTTTCTTCAAATTGATTGGGATTAACTGATAGCTCACTAACTTCAACTCGCCATTACGGAATTTAAAGTCTGCCCGCCCCACATATTTGCCCCATTCATGCGCTTGTACGATCCAAGTGCCATTCTGCCGATCAGGAGCACAAGGCGTGCCGGGCACATAATCAGCTTGCTTATGGTTCTCACTGGCCATACAGACCGGATCTTGTGAGTGCCCACCCACAATCATATCCAGATAACCCGCCGGTAAGCTGCGCGCCATCTCGACATCGCCCGGCGCATTCGATCCGTGCTTGCCATCATCGTAATGGCCCATATGAGTCGCGGCGATAATAATGTCAGGCTTTTCGGTTTCTCTCAGTTGCTCGACAACTTGCTTTGCTTCAACTGCGGGTACGCGAAATTCAATATCCGTGAAATACTCGGGATTACCGATCTTAGCGGTATCGTCGGTGGTTAAACCAATCACTGCAATTTTCACACCTTGCTTATCAAACAGAGCATAAGGTTTGAATAATCGCTGTTGGGTACTTTTCTGATAAATGTTGGCGGATAATAGCGGGAAAGTGGCCCACTTCTCTTGCTGACGCAGCACACTGAGAGGATTATCAAACTCGTGGTTGCCGATAGCCATAGCATCATAACCGACCAAATTCATGCCGCGGAAATCAGGCTCAGCATCCTGTAAATCAGATTCCGGAACACCGGTATTGATATCTCCGCCGGAGAGCAGCAACAGGCTTCCCCCTTCTGCGGCAACTTGTTTGCGAATGTCATCAACTAACGTTTTCTGTGCCGCCAGACCATATTCGCCGTGATCATTTTGCCAGAAGTGACCGTGGTGGTCATTGGTGTGCAATATGGTGATATCGTAAGTTTTATCTTTTTCCCAAGCCGCAGCCCATCCCGGTGCAAACGCCAGCGACACAGCCAAAGCACATGCTGTGGTCGATAATGAAAAACGCATCGCAAATCTCCATGTGGTCGTTAAAACCAGCACGTTCAGTGCCAGTTTAATGAGTGAAAATGGGGTGACACATACCAATATCATGATAAATCAAGATCATACTGTGACTGAGTTCGTATTATAGTCTGATGATCTTTGGGTGAATTTCAGAATATTTGAATATATATCAAATTGTATCTGCTGTAGTAAAAATCATTCAATCTGCATAATATGTATCCATTACAAACATATTATTAGCAGTGAAAATTATTAGGCGAATACTCACTATGACCGATCGTTCTGAGACTGGATTCCCCCCCTCCGTCAATACCACTGTCAAACGCACGTCTTTCTCTATATTGGGTGCTATCAGCGTATCTCACTTACTTAACGATATGATCCAGTCGCTGATTCTGGCGATTTATCCGCTATTACAAGCCGAGTTTTCCCTGAGTTTTGCGCAGATTGGATTAATCACCCTCACCTATCAGCTTACCGCCTCATTATTACAGCCGCTGATTGGCCTCTATACCGATAAGCATCCACAACCCTATTCACTGCCGATTGGCATGGGTTTTACCTTATCGGGCATTCTGCTGCTCGCCATCGCCACCACTTTCCCGGTGGTTTTACTGGCAGCAGCCTTAGTCGGAACCGGTTCTTCGGTCTTCCACCCAGAATCCTCGCGCGTAGCTCGCATGGCATCCGGTGGCCGTCACGGTATGGCTCAGTCTATTTTTCAGGTGGGAGGCAATTTCGGCAGCGCTCTGGGGCCATTATTAGCCGCAATCCTTATTGCGCCTTATGGTAAAGGTAATGTGGGTTGGTTCTCACTTGCGGCACTGCTCGCCATTGTGGTGCTGTTGCAGGTCAGTAAATGGTACCAACAACAGCAAAGAGCAACACACGGCAAAGTAGTAAAAGTTTCATCGGCCAAAATGCTGCCTAAAAAGACGGTTATTAGTGCGTTAGCTATCTTGATGGTGCTGATATTCTCTAAATACTTCTATTTGACTAGTATCAGCAGCTATTACACCTTTTATCTGATGCATAAGTTCGGTGTTTCGGTACAAAATGCCCAAATACATTTATTTGTATTCTTGTTTGCCGTCGCCGCTGGTACCATCATTGGCGGGCCTCTTGGCGATAGGATAGGTCGAAAGTATGTTATTTGGGGGTCAATATTAGGCGTTGCGCCATTTACCCTTATTTTACCCTACGTTTCTCTGTATTGGACGGGGGTTTTAACCGTGATCATTGGACTTATCCTCGCCTCCGCCTTCTCGGCAATACTGGTGTATGCGCAAGAGCTTATTCCAGGAAAAGTGGGCATGGTATCCGGTCTATTCTTCGGTTTTGCTTTCGGTATGGGGGGGTTAGGTGCGGCTGTACTAGGGTATGTTGCAGATTTAACCAGTATTGAGCTGGTTTATCAAATATGTGCATTCTTACCATTACTGGGGGTAATTACGGTTTTCTTGCCCAATATAGAAGATAAGTAATAGTAATAGCCCTATAATCCCGACTGAGTTCTGTGTTTCAGTTGGGAGATTTCCCTGCGTAATAGAGATAGAAACAGCAAATCCCTCACAAACAACCACTTCAAACAATTTCCATGCCAAAGCTGATCTTTATCGATAAAAAATTAAATTTTATCGCGCATTGATCGCATAAATGAAATAAACTGATGTTATTGCTGTGAAATGCTTGCCGCCCTACCGAACTAGAAGGAGTCTGGATGCACCACTCAACACCCTTAATTACCACGATTGTCGGAGGCCTTGTTCTCGCCTTCCTCTTGGGCACCTTGGCTCACCGCCTGCGCATCTCACCACTGGTGGGGTACCTTGCCGCAGGGGTGCTGGCCGGGCCATTCACGCCAGGTTTCGTTGCTGATACCTCATTAGCACCAGAACTGGCTGAAATTGGTGTTATCTTGTTGATGTTTGGTGTCGGACTTCACTTCTCACTTAAAGACCTCCTCGCAGTAAAAGCCATCGCCATACCCGGTGCCGTAGCACAAATTGCCGTTGCCACTTTACTCGGGATGGGGTTGTCTCATTTATTAGGCTGGGATTGGATGACGGGTTTTGTCTTCGGTCTTTGTCTGTCAACTGCCAGTACCGTGGTATTACTGCGAGCACTGGAAGAACGGCAACTCATTGATAGCCAGCGGGGGCAAATTGCCATCGGCTGGCTGATTGTCGAAGATCTGGCGATGGTACTCACATTAGTGCTATTACCCGCCTTTGCTGGCGTGATGGGTAACGAAACCACCAGTCTCAGCCAGTTATTCACCGAATTGGCAATAACCATCGGTAAAGTGATTGCCTTCATTACGCTGATGATTGTTGTCGGTCGTCGTTTGGTCCCCTGGATACTGGCTAAAACCGCCAGTACCGGTTCCCGTGAGCTATTTACCTTGGCAGTGCTGGTATTAGCGCTTGGTATTGCTTACGGCGCTGTAGGGCTGTTCGATGTATCCTTTGCTCTCGGTGCATTCTTCGCAGGAATGGTATTGAATGAATCAGAGCTCAGCCACCGTGCGGCGCAAGATACCTTACCGCTACGTGATGCATTCGCCGTACTGTTCTTCGTTTCAGTTGGGATGTTGTTCGACCCAATGATTTTGCTACGTGAACCATTAGCTGTACTGGCTTCACTAGCTATCATTATCTTCGGCAAATCTGCCGCAGCGTTTATATTAGTGCGGATGTTTGGTCACTCAAAACGCACAGCACTCACCATTTCTGTCAGTCTGGCACAAATCGGTGAGTTTGCCTTCATTCTCGCTGGGCTTGGGATTTCTCTCGGTTTAATGTCTGAGCATGGCCGTAATCTGGTACTGGCGGGCGCGATTTTGTCCATTATGCTCAACCCGTTACTGTTTACACTATTGGATCGTTATTTGGCTAAAAACGAGACGATGGAAGATCTGATTCTGGAAGAGGCCGTCGAAGAGGAAAAGCAGATCCCGGTAGATTTGTGCAATCATGCACTATTAGTCGGTTATGGTCGAGTGGGTAGCTTATTAGGTGCAAAACTGCACGCGGAAGGTATTCCATTAGTGGTCATTGAGAATTCTCGACCGAGAGTTGAAGCGCTACGTGAACAGGGTATTAATGCGGTATTAGGTAATGCTGCAAGCGCAGATATTATGTCACTGGCTCGTCTGGATTGTGCCCGCTGGTTATTACTGACGATTCCAAATGGCTATGAAGCAGGGGAAATTGTCGCCTCCGCCAGAATTAAACGGCCAGACCTTGAGATAATTGCTCGCGCGCATTATGACGACGAAGTAGTTTATATCTCGGATCGTGGCGCGAACCAGGTTGTGATGGGCGAACGTGAAATTGCCAACAGTATGCTAAATATGTTGAAGATAGAAACGCTGACCGAAGAAGAGAAACGTCCGCTTTGCCCAATTTAAAAACATCTCAGTGTTAGCTAGTTATAAACCAATAGGGCCAGCATATGCTGGCCCTGTTCACTATTTGACGACAATTATCTTTCCCAGTACGACTCTTCCAAACTGTCTTCCCGCTCAGGCAAACCACGTGTCAAACGCGGTGAATGCTGATTCAGCACTTGATAGCTGACCCGATTAGCATATTTACACACTTGCGCTAATGAAGAGTAACTCAGATAGCTACGCACATGTTTGCTGGAGTTAGGAACATTATTACGATGATAACCATTGGCAGCAATGTCATGCAGCACCGCAGATAAAGCAGCATCCCCTGCCCCATTAGTATTCATTATTTTCTCAGGGCCGCCCATATAGGGGGCAATATGCGAATAAATACGTAGAGGATTATCGCAATGCTCTTTGCGCATCGCTCGGCTAAATTCATACAAGTTAAACTCAGCAATCGCACCGGGTAATAATGGGTGCTGAGTTTGGCGCTTATTAGCCTCTTCCGTATAGCCCGCCATATAAAGGCCATTAGGGCCAGCGGTACAAAGCACTAAATCAACCCAGTTCAACGCCATATCTGAGGCCATCAGTGGATCATTAAGCCCCGTCAGTTCATAAGCTTCATCTTCATTCATCGCTACTATAGAGACGTGCTCTTTAAGAAAATCACGCCACCACTGCGGATTATCTGCAATAACGTATTTTGTCCCTAATGTCATCACGACAGGAACATTATATTTCTTCGCATAACTGATAGCCTGCATCGTCGCTTCAGGCATTGGTTCGCCCGGCTTACAACGCACCAGATAAGCAGTAAGCACCAATGCGGAAGCACCTGCGATAATATCTTCAGGAATACTTTCAGGACGTAGCTGATTCATTTGACCGGGACTGATCGCGAATGTCCGCTCGCCATTATCCGTAATGAGAGTGAAACAACGGCCAATCGCACCATCAACGGCCTGTAAATAGTTCAAATCAGTACGGCTAGAGGTATTACACAGATAGCGATAGGCGTAGCTGCCAATTTTAATATTGCTACACATCGTCCCTAAGAGAATCGATCGGTCATCGGCTAAGACGGAATAGTTGTGCAACGTATTACCAATAGTACCGCCCGCAAACTCATGCGTTATCAAGCCATTTGCCGTTAATTCCTGATAAAGACGTTCAGCAACATCGTCCTCGATAACCAAAGAGTGCCCCTGACTAAGGCCATAACGCGTAATAAAGTTCTCGTCGACCTTCGCTTCAATATCAACCAGCGTTTGGTCAATGCCAACGATATAAGAGGTGCTTACTTCACTTTCCGTCTGCGCTGGTTGTAATAAAGGGTCACGAGCATTAACAGGAAAATAGTGCTTAGATTTGCGTTTACCAGGAAATTTCATTGTTGTTTGTTACAAAATTAGGGATGAAAAGATAAGGAATTTTAGCACAGCTAACTAAGTATTCAGCGAACATAACCATTTGGATTAGATTGCTGCCAATTCCATGCATCTTTTAGCATGTCAGTTAAGTTTCTTTTGGCCCTCCACGCTAATTCCTTAAAAGCAAGCTCGGGGCTGGCCCAACACTCAGCAATATCTCCAGGGCGACGAGCCACAATTTCATAAGGAATTTTTTTGCCTGATATCCGCTCAAACTCTGCAATCATCTCTAACACTGAATGCCCAACACCCGAGCCAAGATTATAAGCCTTAAACCCCTGTGTCAGGTTATTAAGCGCACAAAGATGCCCTTCAGCAAGATCCATAACATGGATATAATCCCGAACACCTGAACCATCAACTGTAGGGTAATCATTACCGTACACAGCTAATTTGGGGAGTTTGCCAATTGCTACCTGAGTAATGAAAGGTAGTAAGTTGTTAGGTATCCCATTTGGATCCTCACCAATTAACCCCGACGTATGTGCGCCAACAGGATTAAAATATCTCAGCGCTCTTATAGAAAAATCAGAATAAGCGAAAGCGAAATCCTTCAATATCTGTTCAACCATGACCTTTGATGAGCCATAAGGATTTGTCGTTCCGCCAATACGAGCATCTTCAGTCAAGGGGATAAATTCAGGATCACCATATACTGTAGCTGAAGAGCTAAAAATTAATTTTTTTACACCAGAGATAACCATTTCTTCAAGCAAAATAATCGAGCCGGTTACATTGTTTTGGTAATATTCAATGGGCTTGGCTACAGACTCTCCCACTGATTTCAAACCTGCAAAATGAATAACAGAATCAACTTTATGTTCAAAAAATATCTTCTTAAGGCAATTTCTATCTAATATATCACCTTGATAAAAAATGGGGCTGCGGCCTGTAATTTTGGATACACGTAACAATGACTCAGCAGAGGCATTGGATAAATTATCTAATACAACTACATTTTCGCCATTTTCTAACAATGTTAGTACCGTGTGCGATCCTATATAACCTGCACCACCAGTTACTAGAATAGTCATAACTCACCTATTAAATTTAAGAAACCAAGCATATCGATCAGCCAAGAATAATTTTTCTGCATTTATCTTTTACGTTATTTATATCAAATTTATTCTTTTGCTTTTGAGCTGCTTTATAGAATGAATCATAGTTTGAAAATATAGTATTAAGAGCGGAATCTAATTCTTCTGTCGTATTACCTATTAAAATACCATTGCTATCCACGACTTCACTGCAACCGCCGACATCACTCAAAATAACCGGTAGACTGGCACTGGTAGCCTCAATTGCGGCCATAGGTAAACCTTCACTTTCTGATGTTAATACAAATACATCATACTCATTAAATTTATCGAATCCTTTAATTTCACCGTAAAAATGAATATTGTCATAACCCGCATATTCTTGCTTAAGATCTTGATAATACTCCCCATCGCCAACGATATCGAGGTCAAATTTAGGATTGGCTGCGGCGACTTTTAAGATTAAATCAGGACGTTTAGGATAGGCTAATCGGCATACATAAATGATTTTATTTTGGCATGGTCGGTCAGGCCGCTCAGCTAGTGGCGTTATAGCATTAAGCTGAGTCATTATTTTCTCAGGTTTAATTCCAATAATTTTAATAGCTTTATCTGCATCACTCTGAGAAACACACCATACCACATCTGTAATGTATGATAGTAGTTTTTCAATATAACAAAATATGAATTTGAGTACATTACCATTGTAAATACATGACCATCCGTGAGAAACATACACACCACGGAAACGTAGGAATAAACGGGCCAGCCTACTATAAAGACCCGCATTGGCAGAACTGGAAACAACAATGTCAATCTTATTTTCTTTAAGAGTTTTATACAAAACGTAGATGGCCTTAATACTAGCCATTTTTCTTATCTCTGGAATAATAACGATCTTGTCACACACAATCGTTTCGGTTAACCAACCCGGTTCAGAGGTTATTAAAATAATCTTACAATCATCTTTGAGTAGCTTTACTTGCTCCAAAACCCAACCTTGAGCACCACCAATGATTGATTTAGTAATTACAAATGCAATATTTTTCATATCAATTCCATAAACAATAAATGCAAGTATGCTTAGATATTATATTAAGCGTCAGTGAACAATAACGTTTTTTGCATTTTCGTCATGAGTCTTTTGCCAAACAACATCACAGATTCCATCTGTTGGTTGAAATCCTGTAGGTGCTTCTAATAATAAAGAACGGATACGTTCGTAATTAAAGTCATTACAGGCAGTTTCAATTCTGTTTAGCAGAATATTTAAGTCGTTCCATTCAAGCATAACTTCAGTTGCAGTCATAATTCTGGGATGATAGGTATGTTGTACAGAATCACCAATAAGTAATTCTTCATATAATTTTTCGCCAGGGCGTAATCCAGAGATCTCTATAGCGATATCACCATCTGGATTCTCTTCACTCTTAATAGAAAGACCAGAAAGATTAATCATCCGTTTGGCCAAATCAATAATTTTAACAGGATCGCCCATATCTAATACAAAAACGTCCCCACCATGTCCCATAGCACCAGCTTGAATAACAAGCTGAGCGGCTTCAGGAATCGTCATAAAATAGCGAATAATATCTTTGTGTGTGAGCGTTATTGGTCCCCCCTCAGCAATTTGTTTCTTAAAGAGAGGAACGACAGAACCGGAAGATCCGAGAACATTACCAAAGCGAACCATACAAAATTTTGTTTTATCTTGTTCTGTCGACAATGCCTGCAGCACAAGTTCTGCCATTCTTTTGGTAGCACCCATGGTGTTGGTTGGTCGCACAGCCTTATCTGTAGAAATTAAAACAAATTTTTCGACCCCAGATTTTATTGCCGCTTTAGCACAATACAGCGTACCGAATATATTGTTTCTTACTCCCTCTATAACGTTACTCTCAACAAGAGGTACATGCTTATAGGCTGCGGCATGATAAACAGTATTTACATGGAAGCTAGACATTATCTGAACCAAGCGTTCTTCACTTTGTACAGACCCAAGCAATGCGACAAATTCCGTCTCAATTTTATTATGTTTACATATCGATGCTATTTCATTTTCTATGGAATAAAGAGAAAACTCAGAGATATCAAAAAGGATTAATAAACTTGGCTTCTCTACAATAATCTGGCGACATAGTTCAGAGCCTATTGATCCCCCAGCCCCTGTCACCATTACTACTTTTCCCGTAATATTTTTAGCCAATAATTTCTCATCTGGCACAACAGGATCTCGTCCCAGCAGTTCTTCGATAGAAACTTTCTTTAGACTGCTTATTTGTGCTCGACCCTCAACCAAATCAGACATCCCAGGAATTGATAAAACTTCACAAGCGAGATTTTCAAGTTTATTTACAACGGCTCTACGCTGGCTCAAGCTAACACTTGGCATAGCCAATAATATTTTTTTAATACCATAGCGTCCAATTAAATACTCAAGTTTTTCTGAAGGATAAACAGTAACACCATGAATAACAGCTTTATGCAATTTGGGATTATCATCGACAAAAGCAATAGGAAAGTATTCACTGGCTTGCATTAGAGCAGGAACTAATTGTCTTCCTGAAGCCCCCGCGCCATATATAACTACCGGTATCTGTCCTCTAACACCATAATTTAATAGCATTCTAAACAATAATCGAGAACCACAGATAAGCACTAATGAGAAAATAAAGAACATAACAGATACTGTTCTTGGCAAATATACCCCTAAGAAATAGGATCCAAGTACAAGTAAACCAGAGGAAAGAACAACACCAACAATCACAACACTAACAATCTTAGCACTGACGTAACGTAATACTGTCCGATATAAACCCAGTCGTATATACACAAGAAGCGTCGGTGGTATAATTACTGCCAGAGCAACCCACTGTTCAATGCTGGTAAAGGGACTATCTACGTCCAATCGTACCCAGAAAGCACCCCAATATGCTAAAGTAATAAGAATCGTATCTAACAATATCATAATGATTCGTTTAGCAGGTCTTGGTAAAGATAATAAAAATACGAGGAACATATGATACCAACCCTAATAAGGAACACACGCTTTTAAGCAGTGTTCATTCTGCTCAATTATTCAATCATAAATTAAAACCGATCAATTATTATTAACACCAGCATTAATTTTATAATCAATATATAAAAGAGGAATGTAAGAAATAATTAGTGCTGCTATTGGATTAACAACATCAAGCCCTACGAGTAATGCGATAGGAAATAGCCAAATGATATTTATAGCAATAGCGGATAAAGTCACAGGTAGATGACGTTTAAATCTTCTAGACGCAATTTGATAACCATGACTTCTGTGAGCTTCATAAACCTTAAAACCACCAAGGACTCGACGTACCAAGGTCCATGTTGCATCAACAATAAATAGGCCTAAAAGAATTAGCCAACAAAAGAAAAATTTTGTCTCTATCCAACCCGAACTTATCACTAAAGAACCAATAATTAACCCCAGAAAACCACTTCCAGCATCACCCATAAATATTTTAGCCGGTGGGAAATTCCAAATTAAAAAGCCCAGAACTGTACTCGCAAGCAACCAAAGAACCAGATAACTATTCAGTTCAATGCGATCTCCACTTATATAATAAATGGCAATCATCCCTATACAAGCAGTTACCGCCTCAACACTTGCCAAACCATCAATACCATCCATAAAGTTATAGAGATTTAGCATCCATACTAAAAATAACAAACCAAATAGACCGCCAAAAACACCCAAGTCAATAATAAAACCTGAAATATTCAATGCAGGAAAACCGCCCAGGCAAAATAGTAAGAATACCGCAGCAGAAAAATGAGCTACGAGACGCCAACGAGCAGCAATATGCCCATGGTCATCCCAAAAACCTACCAATGCTATTACCCCGCCAGATACAGTTAATCCTACAGTAGATAAGAGGGGGAGATAGCCCAGAAAATAGAAAAGGATTATACCAATAAGGAAACTTGTAACGATTGCAACTCCGCCTCCCCTTGGCGTTGGGATTACATGTGAACTGCGAGAGTTAGGGGTATCAATAATATTATTCTTTAATGCATAGAGTCTTAATAAGTATGTCAACCCTGCTGATGTAAAAAAGAGTATTGTTAGTAGTAATATATAAATTGACATATTAGCCCTAAATTCATTTCCTAATGGTAGGAGTTATAAAAATACCTTGTCGTTTTAACAAATCTAACTCGAC
>NZ_CACVAD010000050.1 GCF_902726545.1 Yersinia artesiana
CTATAACACTTTCCGCAATTTTTATATAACCAGCATGTAACTCTTTAATGGCATTTGTAGAATAGTCGGGGACAGGAATATTTCCACGCGTATTTTCTATTTTCATCTCATATTTTTGTGGACAACTTTTATATCCTGTTAATTCAGCATATCCATTTTTAAAACCAAGATTCAGTGGCTTAATGCTGAGATTTTTTTCGAAAAAATTAATTTTCGTCGCGATTTTTGATAAAGAAACCATAATATATCCAATAATCAAGTAAATCTGCCATATTATTAACAATACGGTTTAGATACATATCAATTGATCATCCATTATTTGGGGGATTACGTCTTTCAAAAAGTGTAGAGGATGGCAAATGGATAAAAAAGGGAACCTACCAAGCCCCTACTTATCAGGAGTACACGACAAGCACCCATCTGAAACATCATGCTTGATCGCCAGTTCAATAAAACCAGTAAAAGTTATTCTGCTATCTTTTAAGTTGTTTCTACACACGACAAAAGGAGCATGCCGATGTCCCGTCTTACCGCGAAAGATTTTTCCCCCGAACTGCTCGAACTCTACGATTATTACGCCCACGGTAAGATAACCAAGCGGCAGTTCCTTGAATTGGCAGCAAAATATACCGTCGGCGGTCTGACCGCACTCACGCTACTGGGTCAGCTCAGCCCAAACTACGCACTTGCTCAACAAGTCGAGTTTACTGATCCCGACATCATTCCTTCGTATATCACCTACCCTTCCCCCAATGGCCACGGTGAAGTTCGCGGCTATCTGGTTCGCCCAGCCAAAGCAACAGGCCCGCTTCCGGCGGTGATAGTTGTTCACGAGAATCGGGGGCTAAATCCCTACATTGAAGATGTCGCCCGCCGTGTGGCAAAAGCCGGATTTATTGCACTCGCCCCTGATGGACTCAGCTCTGCCGGCGGATATCCCGGCAATGATGATAAAGGTCGTGAGCTGCAACAGCAGATTGATCCTACCAAGCTGATGAATGACTTTTTTGCTGCGATTGAGTTTATGAAAGCAAATGAAGCCACCACCGGTAAAGTCGGGATTACCGGCTTTTGTTATGGTGGAGGAGTAGCTAATGCCGCCGCTGTCGCCTATCCCGAACTGGCGGCGGCAGTCCCTTTCTATGGGCGGCAAGCTAAAGCCGAAGATGTTCCCCGCATCAAAGCCCCCTTGTTACTTCACTATGCTGAGTTGGATACCAATATTAATGCGGGCTGGCCAGCTTATGAACAAGCACTCAAAGCCGCGAACAAGACCTATGAGGCTTATATTTATCCTGGTGTAAATCATGGCTTTCACAATGATTCCACACCACGCTATGACAAAGCAGCCGCTGGCCTGGCATGGGAACGCACCATCGCCTGGTTCCGCCATTATCTGGCCTAAGTATCAGGGTGAGCTAACGCCCGTGTAACAGTGTTAGCTTACCCCACTGAATTAATAAGAGTTTTCATCACAACTTAAGCATGACTTCCACTGCAACCCCCCTCAAATACAACACCACTCCACCACATTTCCTACAAGACGATCCAATCTGCGTATATTCCACACTGATTTAATGACGCGGATCAATGTATCGGGTTTTAACTATTGATCGAATGCTTATGATTATCATTTAATTTATCATTCAGAATGCAATAGAGCCTGTTATGAATATTGATTTGATGCCATATCACGCCCGTCAGGGGCCGCTACCTTTCCCAAAACGCTGGGCCACAATGCCCTGGCGGGATAGTCGCCCATTACCGGCAGAGTCACTCCAGGATAGCTGGCAGGCACTGCTACAAAAAGCGTTACCACCTAATAAGCGTTTGCTTTATTTACATATTCCGTTTTGCGCGACTCACTGTACTTTCTGCGGCTTCTATCAAAATCCATTGCAACCCGACAGTACCGCGCGTTACACCGACTACCTGTTGCGGGAATTGAGCATGGAGGCCAGCAGCCCACTGCTACAAGGGGGGCCAATTCATGCTATTTACTTCGGTGGTGGCACGCCCAGTGCGCTTTCAGCACAACAGTTACACAGTATTATCAGCCAGTTGCGTAAAAGTTTACCGCTAGCTCCAGACTGTGAAATAACCATTGAAGGGCGAATTTTCAATTTTGATGATGAGCGGATTGATGCTTGTCTGGAAGCAGGTGCTAACCGTTTCTCGGTCGGGGTACAAACCTTTAATACCCGCATTCGTCAGCGCATGGGGCGTAAGGCCAGTCGTGATGAGGCGATTCATTTTCTGACTAATCTGGCTTCCCGCGATCGCGCCGCCGTAGTTTGCGATTTAATGTTCGGCTTACCCCATCAAACACCAGAAACCTGGCAGGAAGATTTGGCTATCGTGCGCCAACTGCCACTCGATGGTGTTGACCTGTATGCCCTTAATCTGTTGCCAACCACACCACTGGCCAAGTCAGTAGAAAATAACCGGATAGAGCTGCCGACACTGGCGCAGCAGTGTGATTTTTACTGTAGCGGCGCTGAGAGCCTCGCCCAAGCCGGTTGGCATCAGTTAAGTAATAGCCATTGGGCGCGCACCACTCGTGAGCGCAATCTTTATAACTTGTTGATTAAACAAGGAGCGGATTGTCTTGCATTGGGTAGCGGCGCGGGCGGCTCTTTACAAGGGCACGCCTACATGCAGCACCGTAGTCTGGATAACTACTACCGATTAATCGATAGCGGGCAAAAACCATTGATGATGATGACGCAAGCCAGCGGCGAACATCCGTGGCGGGCTAAATTGCAAAGCGGTATCGAAGTCGGCCGCTTAGATTTGAGCGAGTTAATCACAGATCCCTACCCGTTAATGCCATTGATCACGCAGTGGCATCAGAGTCACCTGCTAAAAGATGACAGTTTCTGCTTACGGCTCACCGACAGTGGGCGTTTTTGGGCCAGTAACATCATGCAGGCTCTGCAAAATATTATTCCTTCACTTATTACCACGGAAAGCCATTCATGAATGCTCCAACTCTCCAAAACAAACCCTCTTTGGCCGAATTTCTTGCCACTCAACCCGATGGCACGCTGGAACAAATTGCTCAGGATTATCAGGTCAGCCCGCTTGATGTGGTACGTGAATTACCAGAACGCGTATTAGTCGGCGCGGAGCATTTTGATCGTGTCTGGGACAGTATGACGGAGTGGGGAGATGTCACCACCCTGGTGCATACCGCCGATATTATTTTGGAGCACAAAGGCCCACTGCCGAGCGGTTTTCATCGCCACGGCTATTTCAACCTTCGCGAAAAACAAGGTCTTAGCGGTCATATCAGAGCACAAAACTGCCAGGCCATTGCCCTACTGGAGCGCCCGTTTATGGGCATGGCAACTGCATCAGTCCAATTTTTCAATCAGCAAGGTGATGTGATGCTGAAAGTCTATGTTGGCCGTGATGAACATCGCCAGTTACGTGCTGATGGCCTTGCCGCCTTCCATCAACTGGCTCAACAGCTTGCTCAGGAACCGTCTGTTTTCAATAAAGAAATCAAGGATACACCATGAAACCCTGGCTGATATTTGGTGCGGGTCATGGTGTGGGTGCACATCTGCTTGCACTGGCAAACCAACATGCCGACGCGGCTCAGAACCCGCGCCCTGTCACATTATTGATCCGTAATCCGCAGCAAGCAGAAGAGCTGCGCAGCCAAGGGCTAACCGTGGTGTGCGGGGATGCCTGTGATCCAGACAGTGTGCATCAGGCCTGTAAACTGGCAGGGCCTGATGCCGCCATCATTTCGACCTTAGGTAGCCGCAGTGCCGATTATCAAGGTAACCGATTGATCATCGATACCGCCGAGAAGCTAGGCCTGAAGCGTATGCTTTTGGTGACATCCATTGGCTGCGGCGATAGTTGGTCGACGCTTTCCCCCGCCGCCCGAGCCGCTTTTGGTCAGGCAGTACGCGAGAAGTCACTGGCTGAGAGCTGGTTACAAACCAGTGGACTGACTTATACCCTGATTCGGCCCGGCGGTTTACTGGATCAACCTGCAACGGGGAAAGCCATCCGTTTGCAAACCGAGGCTCATGGTCTGGTTACCCGCGAAGATGTTGCCATTCATTTGAGCCAGATGATCGAAGATCCGGCCACATATCGTCAGATTTATGCGCTTGTCGAACCAGGATTAGTTCGCAAAGTAAAAATCAATTAACAATAAATATGTCTTGATGTAACACCGAACCATGATTGATAATGCTTATCATATTGATAGTGGTTATCATTGCCTTGCCGATTATATGGATAAACAGTTGAACAAAGCACCCACAATGAATGACGAGCCTGCGGCCAAACCTCCTACGGGCAGCAAACCCCTGTCTGTCTCCAGCGAGCAATTGCTGGGGGAGCACGGTGTCGCTTTTATCATTCATCAGGGCGAATGCTATCAACTGCGCCAGACCAAAGCAGGGAAACTGATACTGACTAAATAATAACCCCAATGTCATTGCCGTGACAGCAAGATAGTGGTTCCCGCTAGCACCGCTGTGGCGTCAAGGGCAAAAGGATACATCGCAAGCCACCCAGATTTTAGAATCAAGGCAGCCAGCAACCTATTTATTTGTTTTGCATATGATTTTTTTGCATAGAAAATATGGAGAATTGCCGACATGCCGCGTTCCACTTCCGACCGTTTCCGCTGGTCCCCACTCAGTTTGGCAATCGCTTGCACTTTGCCTCTTGCTGTTCAAGCTGCTGATACCACATCCACTCAAACCAACAGCAAAAAACGCACTGCCGATACCATGGTAGTGACTGCGACCGGTAATGAGCGCAGCAGTTTTGAAGCACCGATGATGGTGACAGTGGTTGAGGCCGATACACCGACCAGCGAAACCGCCACCTCCGCCACGGATATGCTGCGCAATATTCCAGGACTGACCATCACTGGCAGCGGGCGCGTTAACGGGCAGGATGTGACACTGCGTGGCTACGGCAAACAAGGCGTGCTGACTTTGGTTGATGGTATTCGCCAGGGCACTGACACCGGCCACCTGAACTCTACCTTCCTCGATCCGGCGCTGGTCAAGCGTGTTGAAATCGTCCGCGGCCCGTCAGCATTGCTATATGGTAGTGGTGCATTGGGCGGAGTCATTTCTTATGAAACCGTTGATGCCGCCGATCTCTTGTTACCGGGCCAAAATAGCGGTTATCGGGTTTACAGCGCTGCGGCGACCGGTGATCACAGCTTCGGCTTAGGTGCCAGCGCCTTTGGTCGCACCGATGATGTCGATGGCATTCTCTCTTTCGGCACTCGTGATATCGGCAATATTCGCCAAAGCGACGGTTTTAACGCACCAAATGACGAAACCATCAGCAATGTGCTGGCAAAAGGCACCTGGCGCATTGACCAGATTCAGTCGTTAAGTGCCAATCTGCGCTATTACAACAACAGCGCACTGGAGCCAAAGAATCCGCAAACCAGCGCGGCATCCAGCACCAATCTTATGACCGACCGCTCGACTATCCAACGTGACGCCCAGCTTAAATACAACATTAAGCCACTTGATCAAGAATGGTTGAATGCCACCGCACAGGTTTACTACTCCGAAGTGGAAATCAATGCTCGACCACAAGGCACGCCAGAAGAAGGACGCAAGCAAACCACCAAAGGTGGCAAGCTGGAAAACCGCACCCGCCTATTCACCGACAGTTTTGCATCA
Source organism: Yersinia artesiana (assembly GCF_902726545.1). Taxonomy (GTDB): domain Bacteria; phylum Pseudomonadota; class Gammaproteobacteria; order Enterobacterales; family Enterobacteriaceae; genus Yersinia; species Yersinia artesiana. Next base: position 5,679 of record NZ_CACVAD010000050.1, read on the forward strand.
CACTTGCTGACTTACGGTACAGAAGCCTATAAACAGGAACAAACACCGAGCGGCGCAACAGAAAGTTTCCCGCAGGCAGATATCCGCTTTGGTTCTGGCTGGCTGCAAGATGAAATCACCTTACGTGACCTGCCGGTTTCTATTTTGGCCGGTACTCGCTATGACAACTATCGCGGTAGCAGCGAAGGCTATGCCGATGTAGATGCCGATAAATGGTCATCTCGTGGTGCCGTCAGTGTGACACCGACAGACTGGCTGATGTTGTTTGGTTCCTATGCTCAGGCTTTCCGCGCGCCAACCATGGGCGAGATGTACAACGATTCGAAACACTTCTCGATGAATATCGCGGGTAATACTCTGACCAACTATTGGGTACCCAACCCGAATCTGAAACCGGAAACCAACGAAACTCAAGAATACGGTTTTGGCTTGCGCTTTAACGACCTGATGCTGGCTGAAGATGATTTGCAATTCAAAGCCAGCTACTTCGATACCAACGCCAAAGACTATATCTCCACCGGCGTGACCATGGACTTCGGCTTCGGGCCGGGTGGCTTGTACTGCAAAAACTGCTCTACCTATTCCACCAATATTGATCGGGCAAAAATCTGGGGTTGGGATGCCACTATGACTTACCAAACCCAGTGGTTTAACTTGGGTCTGGCCTATAACCGCACCCGTGGTAAAAACCAAAATACCAATGAATGGCTCGATACCATTAACCCGGATACCGTCACCAGCACCCTGGATGTACCTGTTGCTAACTCCGGCTTTGCTGTGGGTTGGATCGGAACCTTTGCTGACCGCTCTAGCCGAGTCTCCAGCTCAGGCACACCGCAAGCCGGCTATGGCGTCAATGACTTCTACGTCAGCTATAAAGGCCAGGAGCAATTTAAAGGCATGACCACCACCGTGGTGTTGGGTAACGCATTCGATAAAGAGTATTACGCGCCACAAGGCGTGCCGCAAGATGGCCGTAACGCGAAATTCTTCGTGAGCTATCAGTGGTAACTGAATGCAAAAGTTAGTCTGAAATAACACTTCCGGTAATTCAATCAGCGAATTACCGGATTATCATTTCTACCTGTCACCTGCATATAAAAAATCAATAGAACGAGGAAGTTATTATGAGCAAATCAATATACGAGCAGTATCTACAAGCTAAAGCTGATAATCCGGGCAAATATGCACGCGATTTAGCCACACTGATGGGCATTTCAGAAGCGGAACTGACCCACAGCCGTGTCGGGCATGATGCCAAACGTCTGAAAGGTGATGCCCGCGCACTACTGGCCGCATTGGAAGCTGTCGGTGAGGTCAAAGCTATCACCCGCAACACCTATGCCGTGCATGAGCAACTGGGCCGTTACGAAAATCAGCACCTGAATGGTCATGCTGGTTTGATCCTCAACCCACGCAATTTAGATTTACGCCTGTTCCTCAACCAGTGGGCCAGCGCATTCACGCTGACAGAAGAAACTCGCCATGGTGTGCGCCATAGCATCCAGTTCTTCGACCCTCAAGGCGATGCTCTGCATAAAGTGTATGTCACTGAACAAACTGACATGCCAGCCTGGGAAGCCCTATTGGCGCAGTTTATCACCACAGAAAACCCAGAGTTGCAGCTAGAGCCACTGAGCGCACCTGAAGTCACTGAACCGACAGCCACCGATGAAGCTGTAGATGCTGAATGGCGTGCTATGACTGACGTGCATCAGTTCTTCCAGTTGCTCAAACGCAATAACCTGACCCGTCAACAGGCCTTCCGCGCCGTGGGTAATGATCTGGCTTATCAGGTTGATAACAGTTCTCTGACCCAGCTTCTGAACATTGCTCAGCAAGAACAGAATGAAATCATGATTTTTGTGGGCAACCGTGGCTGTGTACAAATATTCACCGGCATGATTGAAAAGGTTACACCACATCAAGATTGGATTAATGTTTTCAACCAGCGCTTCACGCTGCATCTGATTGAAACAACGATTGCTGAAAGCTGGATTACCCGCAAGCCAACAAAAGATGGTTTCGTGACCAGTTTGGAACTGTTCGCTGCTGATGGCACCCAAATTGCACAACTTTACGGTCAGCGCACCGAAGGCCAGCCAGAACAAACGCAATGGCGTGAGCAAATTGCTCGCCTCAATAATAAGGATATCGCCGCATGAGACTAAGGTTACTGTCACTCCCTTTCATTCTGTCACTGAGCGCCTGTCTTCTGCCGCTGAACTCTTTCGCTGCAGAACGTATCGTCACCGTTGGCGGTGATGTCACAGAAATCGCCTACGCACTGGGTGCGGGTGGTGAGATTGTGGCTCGTGACAGTACCAGTCTACAGCCTCAGGCAGTGCAAAAGCTGCCTGATGTTGGTTACATGCGCATGCTTAATGCCGAAGGGATTTTGGCCATGAAGCCGACCATGCTGCTGGTCAGTGAGCTGGCGCAACCTTCACTGGTACTCAAACAAGTCGCGGACAGTGGGGTGAATGTTGTCACTGTACCGGGTCAAACCACACCTGAAAGTGTGGCAGTGAAGATAAATGCTGTTGCCAGCGCACTGAATCAGCAGGAAAAAGGGCAAGCACTTATCAAAGACTATCAGCAACGTTTAGCCGCCGTGAACAACACCCCCCTGCCGGTTAAAGTGCTGTTTGTCATGAGTCATGGCGGCTTAACCCCGATGGCCGCCGGTCAAAATACCGCAGCGGACGCCATGATCCGCGCCGCCGGTGGTAGCAATGCGATGCAGGGTTTTAGCCGCTATCGCCCGTTATCACAAGAAGGGGTGATTGCCAGCGCACCGGATTTATTACTGATCACCAGTGACGGCGTAAGAGCACTGGGTGGCAGTGAAGGTATCTGGAAATTACCGGGGATGGCATTGACACCGGCGGGTAAAAATAAACGCCTGCTAGTGGTTGAAGATATGGCGCTACTCGGCTTTGGCTTGGAAACACCGCAAGTGCTGGCGCAACTGCGCAAGGGTATGGAACAAGCGCAATGAATTGCCGTATCCACCCGCGACTCATGCTGAGTATCCTGCTGATGATCCTGATCATCCTGGCACTCGGCTCGGCCAATATGGGTGCATTGACACTCTCATTTCGTACCTTGTGGCATGCATCATTAGATGATGCCATGTGGCATATTTGGCTAAATATCCGCCTGCCTCGTGTGCTGCTGGCGGTAGTGGTCGGCTGCGCACTGGCGGTTTCCGGTGCGATCATGCAGGGGTTATTCCGCAACCCACTGGCAGATCCCGGCCTGTTGGGGATCAGCAGTGGTGCAGCCCTGTGTGTCGGGCTGATTATTGTGATGCCATTCAGTCTGCCGCCACTGCTGGCGCTTTACAGTCATATGGTCGGAGCCTTTATTGGCAGTCTGGCCATTTCTGCCATTATTTTCACCCTCAGCCGCTGGGGGCATGGCAACTTATCCCGTTTGCTGCTGGCCGGCATTGCGATCAATGCGCTGTGCGGCGCGGCGGTTGGCGTACTGACTTATATCAGTGATGACCAGCAATTACGTCAGTTCTCCCTGTGGAGTATGGGCAGTTTAGGTCAGGCGCAATGGTCGACACTTATGGTGGCAGCATCATTGATTCTGCCTGCTTGTGTGCTCGGTTTGCTGCAAGCGCGCCAGTTGAACCTGTTGCAGCTAGGGGATGAAGAAGCGCACTACCTCGGTGTTAATGTCAAGCAAGCCAAACTGCGCTTGCTGTTACTCAGCGCGATTTTGATTGGTGCCGCCGTCGCTGTCAGTGGTGTTATTGGCTTTATCGGGTTGGTCGTTCCGCATCTTATCCGGATGCGGATCGGAGCTGATCATCGCTGGTTACTACCCGGTGCAGCGCTGGGCGGGGCTTGCCTGTTACTGACCGCCGATACACTAGCCCGAACTCTGGTCGCACCGGCAGAAATGCCAGTCGGGTTAATCACCAGCCTACTGGGCGGCCCTTATTTTCTGTGGCTGATTTTACGTCAGCGGGAGCAACGCAGTGGTTGATATGGCATTGGTTGATACGGCGCTATTAGAAGCGAATCAGCTTTCCTACCATGTACAGGGGCAAAAGCTGATTAATAACGTTTCACTTCAAATTGCCAGCGGTGAAATGGTAGCGATTATCGGGCCAAACGGCGCAGGGAAATCCACTCTGCTACGTTTATTAACCGGCTATCTCGCACCATCTGAAGGTCACTGCCAGTTGCTCGGTAAGAACCTCAATAGTTGGCAGTCTCAAGCATTGGCCCGAACCAGAGCGGTGATGCGCCAATACAGTGATTTAGCCTTTCCATTCAGTGTTAGCGAAGTGATTCAAATGGGCCGCGCACCTTATGGGGCGGCGCAAAATCGTCAAGCGCTGCAAGAAGTGATGGCGCAAACCGACTGTCTGGCACTGGCGCAGCGGGATTACCGTGCACTGTCCGGTGGCGAGCAACAACGGGTTCAACTCGCTCGAGTGTTAGCGCAACTGTGGCAACCGGAACCGACCCCGCGCTGGTTGTTCCTTGACGAGCCGACTTCCGCATTAGATTTGTATCATCAACAACATACCCTGCGCTTATTACGTCAGCTCACCCTTCAGGAACCCCTGGCGGTGTGCTGCGTGCTGCATGATTTGAATCTGGCCGCACTCTATGCCGATCGTATTTTGCTGTTAGCACAGGGCGAACTGGTGGCCTGTGGCACACCAGAGGAAGTGCTCAATGCCGAAACACTGACCCGCTGGTATCAGGCTGATTTGGGCATTTCGCGTCATCCGGAAAGCGCCCTGCCACAGATTTATCTGCGCCAATAATCTCAAGCCAACCCCCAACAACTCGATCTTGCAAGGTGAAGATAGGTAGAAGAGCAAAGCGTCCGCGCCAGGGAAGGCGCGGCTCGAGCCCCCAGGGAAGCTTGTTTTAACAAAAGAAGTGTGGCGTCTTTACGATCTGCCTGTTCCCACCGCTACGGGCACTTTGTCATTAACCTCATCAGCCTCAGGTTGGCTTGGTTTTTCTGTCCCTATCGGCAACCCATCTTCTTCCAGCAATTCGTAAATCGTCTTACCCACTTTTTGCACAGCGCGTTCAATTTCAGCCGTCATCGGTTTGCTGTAACTCAATCGCAAACAATTACGATATTTACCTGAAGCAGAACAGATAAATCCAGCCGCCACCTGTACACCTAATGGCAACAAACAGCGATTTAGGCGCAAGCTATCAAAGCCATGCGGCAATTCGACCCATAACATAAAGCTGCCTTGTGGCCGACTCAAACACGTATTCGGCGGGAAATACTTCATCACCCAACCGGTCATAATGTCGCGATTACGTTGGTATTGACGGCGCATCCGACGTAAATGCTGCATGTAATGGCCCTGCTTGATAAATTCAGCCATCGCCAACTGTGGCAATGACGCAACCCGTCCGGCAGAAATGTATTTCATGTGTAGCGCTTTATTCAAATAGCGCCCCGGAGAAATCCAACCAATACGTAAGCCCGGTGCCACCGTTTTTGAAAAAGAGCTGCACAGCAATACCCGCCCATCATCATCAAATGAGGCAATGGTCGGTGGGCGCGGATATTGATAAGCCAGTGCGCCATACACATCATCTTCAATAATGGCGATGTCGTAACGCTGAGCGAGGGTCAATAATGCCTTTTTGCGCTCATCCGGCATATTGTAGCCCAGTGGGTTATTGCAGGTCGGTGTCAGTTGCACGGCTTTGATCGGCCATTGATCCAACGCCATTTCCAAGGCTTCCAGACTGATCCCCGCCACCGGATCGGTTGGGATCTCAATCACCTTCATGCCCATCCCTTTTAGGGTTTGCATCGCGCCATGAAAACTGGGGGAATCCACCGCCACAATATCACCGGGCTGGCAAACGGCACCTAATGCAACTGCTAACGCACCGTGGCACCCGGAAGTAATAATAATATTTTCAGCTGATTGATGATTACCACTGTCGAGCATCAGGCGGGCGATTTGTTCACGTAATACCGGCGAGCCGTAAATATTGTCATATTCCAGCACTTCTTCACTTTGATGAAGACTCACCCGGCTTAATAAGCGGCTGAGTATTTTAAGCCCTGGGCCAGAAAGGTCAGGCGAGCCAGCCCCCAGATGGATAACATCTTCCTGATCACTTTTTTGCAAAAATGCCAGCGTATTTTCCCACTGTGAAATCTCGACTGGCCGCTGTGCATGGGTGCATGTGGCGGGTAAGGAGGGCAAATTTGAACTGCAACGCACGAAATAACCCGACTTTGCCCGCGCCTCAATCAGCAAGCATTCTTCCAGTTGCCGATACGCCTGCTGTACGGTGCTAATACTCACCCCATGCTCGTCACTCAAGAGCCTGACCGAGGGGAGCCGCTCACCGGTGGCATAAAGCCCGGCTTTAATTCGCTGACTAAGAATGTCGGCCAGTTGTTGGTAACGAGTCATTGGTATCACCTGATAAATGAGAAAGAAGCAGTACAGATGGCTCGAAATCAAACCATTCAGTTGATATATCGCATATCTGTATGGAAATAATAGTCCTAATTTGCATCTGTAATGTTTTGCGCCAAAGTTTCATGCTAATGGCTCACCTACTGACGGGGAGTCGATGATGAATAATATAATTGAAGATCAAATAGATGAATGCTGCTCATCGACCGCACGAGCCGCAAAAAGTCGCCAAAATATTTTTATTCGATTATGTCTGAAAGCATACAGATATGTGTATCAATGGAATGAACGGCGTAAAGCAGCCAATGTCATGGCGAGATTGAATTCAAATCAGCTAAAAGATATTGGCCTGAGCCGGGAAGATATCAAGCGCGATTACAGCCGCCCGTTTTGGCGCTGAGAAGAAATAATGTGATAAATAGCCCGCAGAGATCGCGGGCTATTGAAGAATATAGGGAACTGGTTAGAAATCGTAGCCCACTGTTGCTTGTACTGAGCGCTCTGCGCCCCAGTAGCAATACGAGGTGCTATAGCAGGCGGCGACATATTTTTTGTCTGCGATATTATTCACATTCAATTGAACAAACGCGCCTTTCAACGATGCAGCCCATGTCCCTAAATCAGCACGAACAGAGGCATCACCCAAGGTATAAGAGGGTACACGCAAGGTATTGGCATCATCTGCCCACTGCTTGCCAATGTAACGGATACCGGCTCCCACATTGATGCCGTAACCCGCTTCATACTGCGCCCACAGCGATGCCATATTGGACGGTGCTAATACCGGTGTATTACCATCATTGCCATCAATTGCATCTTTGAATTTCACGCGATTATAGGTATAACCGGCAATCACACTCAGCCGGTCACTAATCTGACTTCTAGCTTCCAATTCCAGCCCTTGTGAATTGACCTTACCTGCCGGCACATAATAAGTCGCCGGTACTGCACGGTTTGCCACATCATTTTGGGTCAGATCATATAAGGCGGCGGAATAGAGCGAAGTGCTGCCCGGCGGTTGATATTTGATCCCCACTTCATACTGCTCGCTGGTCATCGGTTTCAGCAGTTTTTGCTGTGCATCCGGGAACAAACTTGGCGTAATAGCCTGGCTGTAACTGACGTATGGCGAAATACCGCTATCAAAGCTGTACAACAGTGACGCACGCCCACTCGCGTGGTTATCGGTGCGTTCATCGGCGCTGTTGGTAGTGTTATTAATATTTTCCGTTTTCATCCGATCATAACGGCCGGACAGATTCAGGTGCCAATTATCCAGTGTCATTTCGTCTTGCAGATAAACGCCACTTTGTTCATAGCGACGATTTAAATAGGATGTATTAATGCCTGGAGTGGTCAGCAGATAATCGCTATACAGCGTCGAACCACCCGAAACACCGGTATAGGGGTTTAACGGCGTGGCATAAGCACTGTCACTGCGCAGATTGTTGCGAAACTTCTGGAAATCAAAGCCCAGTAATACTTTATGTTTAACCGCGGCGGTCGCGAAATCTGCTTCCAGTTGGTTATCCACCGCAAAGGCATTGAGCGAGGAGTCTTCGCCAGAATAATAGCGATTCATCAGGGTACGGTCGCTATTCCAACCCCCTTGGTAAACCTGTTCTAACTGAGTATTAGAATGGGTATAACTGGCGTTTTGGCGGAAAGACCAAACATCATCAAACTTATGTGAAAATTCATAGCTATAGATTTGTTGCCAGCGCTTAAAGACATTGTGATTACTTTCGCCATCAAAGAAGCCGCGACTCAACTTTTGCCCATAAATGCTGCCATCAGCCGGAACCGCACTGTGGTAACCGCCGGAAGGATCTTTTTGCAAATTGGCGCGCAGCAACAATGAGGTATTTTCATCGGGTTGCCACAATAATGACGGCGCAATCGCATAGCGCTCTTCGCGCTGATGGTCATACATGGTGTCGCTGTTACGGGTAATACCGGTCAGGCGGAATGCCCAATGCTCAGATATCGCGTCGGTATAATCAAATGCCGCAACTTGTGTATTGTTATTACCGGCCGTTAGGCGGAAATGACCTTCAGAAATAAACTGCGGGCGCTTGGAAGTCATCATCACCACGCCGCCGGGAATGCTCTGACCATATAACGCAGAAGATGGGCCTTTAATAACATCAATACGCTCAAGGAACCACGGATCCACTTGCAGCACATTATAACTGCCGCCATCACTGAGTAAGCGCAGCCCATCAAGGAAGGTATTGTTTACATCACCGCCGTGGAAACCGCGCAAGGCGATAGTGTCATAACGGGTTGCACCACCTGAAAAACCAGTGAAGACGCCCGGCGTGTAATTCAGCGCCTGATTAACTGTCGCAACGTTTTGATCGTCCATCTGCTGGCGGGTAACCACTGATACAGCTTGTGCTGTCAGGATGAGCGGCTGATCAGTTTTGGTTGCCCCTTTGGTGGTGGTTGCGGTGTAACCCGAGGTGGGTAAATCAGCTTCGTGGCCGGCTTTAGCCGTCACTTCTATTGTATCGTCAGCAATGGAGGCTAATGGGATAAACATAGCCAGTGAACATAAAATAGCGGAGCGCTTTATTATAAAAGCCGAGAACATAGTTATCTTCCCCAGAGAATGAGCATATGAAATAGATGGTTATCAATTAGCATCCATTGCTATTTTCGCCCGGCAAATACCCTTGCCTGCGCGCCACATATCGTGGGTCCATAAGTTCAGGGCACAATCTATTAAATGAGAGTGGTAATTACAATGATAATTATTATCTTTAATATTTAATTTAGGGGAGTGATTATCAGAGTAAGATTATTCAGTAACTCGCAGGGTGTGCCACAATAAGAATCAGGCAAGAATACCTACACTAATTAATGGGTTAATTGTGGTATTCACATTCGGGCTAACCAGTTTTATGAAAAAGAACGAGCACGTTGTTTCACGTCGACATTACCCTCTATTCTGTCTGTTATTCACGCTGATTTGTGCATCACTTATGGCACTGTCAACGACAGGTACTGCCCTGGCGGCAACATCAGACACCGTGTCCGAAAGCAGCGAAGAACAGGCAAAACCGGCGATATCGGTACAATTAATTAGCCTGCAAAAACAGTTGGATAAGCTAAAGCAAAGTGTCTCTGTCAGCACATCAGATAATGAGTTAAATGCGCTGAATGAAACAGCAATAGCGCTGGTGAAGGATGTTGATATTCTGCTGGCAGAATTGAAACCCAAGCGGGAACAGCTACAGACACAACTAGATGTTTTAGGCCCGCCGCCTGCCACCAGCACACTAACCGAAACCCCGATAGTGGCCCAACAACGCCGAGTGCTAAACACCCGTAAAACACAATTAGAAGGCCAGCATGATCAGGTTCAAGCCATCAAAGCCAATGCAGAAAACCTGGAAACACAGATTATCGCTTTACGGTGAACAGCACTGAAATCACAAATCGCTTTAAACTCCGGCAGTATTTTGGGCGCAAATTTCTGGGCGCCCATCGTCAATCCCAATGCCGATGATGACAAGCGGCTGAAAGATTTTATGCAAGAACTTGCGGATGCCTGGAATGCCGCCTGGGAACCCGAATGGCGCATTGGCACAGCGATATTACTGTCATTGTTAGTCGGATATATCGCGCTGGCGAAATTCTTAAGTTACAAATTGGTGTGGGTTTGCCTGGTTCTCTCCTGCTTATATTTACTGACTCATCTCTGTGTTGATTTAGCAGAAAGTCTCTTTTCTCCAACCAGCAGTGCCGGCAAAGCGATTAAGCAGACCCTAAATATTGATGATCGCCATCTGGCCCAAGCAGCAACACTGTTATCAGCCACCAGCAAAGTCACGCTGATATTACTGGCTATTATCGCGCTATTTAATGGCACCTTTGGCTCGACGACACCGGTTTCGCTATTACAAAAAACCGTGGAATTGTTAGGTGGGGAAGGGCTGGAAAAATTAAATATCGTTCCGACGAATTTATTTAATGCCGCACTTTGCCTGCTTATCTGGCTATATGCGCTGAATGTCGCCCGACGTTGGCTAAGTAATGAGTTTCTGCCAAAAACCCAGATGGATTCTGGAATAAAAACCTCAGCGGTTACTCTGTTCAGTAATATCGGTTATGTGCTGGTGATTCTGCTGACTTTATCGGTACTCGGTATTCAGTGGAATAAATTAGCCTGGATTGTCAGTGCATTATCAGTGGGTATTGGTTTTGGTTTGCAGGAAATTGTGAAGAACTTTATTTCCGGCATTATTTTGCTCACCGAGCGCCCGGTTAAAGTAGGTGACTTAATCAGTATTAGTGGCGTCGAGGGGGATATTCGGCGCATTAATGTTCGCGCCACAGAGATTCAACTTAGTGACCGCTCGACAGTGATCGTGCCAAACTCTCAATTGATTTCGCAGAATGTGCGTAACGCCACGATGGCTAATGCGCAAGGGGTAGTAACCATTGCCCTGACATTCCCGCTGGATTTAGATGTTGAACTGGCGCAAGAGCTGCTGATAGCCGCTTACGAAGAGCACGAATCGATACTCGATACTCCGGCCCCATCAGTGAAATTTAGTCAGCTAAGCCCAGATGGTATTGTGCTCAGTGTCACCGGTTTGGTACCGAGTCCACGCATGGTGAGTAATACTAAAAACTCGTTGTTATTCAGTATATTAAAACGACTTCGGGCCGCAGGTGTGTCTCTGGCGGTGGCAACAACCCCAAGCCCACCCACAGTAAATTAACCTTGAGTGGGCCATAAGCCATATCATGATGATAAAACTTATGCCCCTCAATAAGTTAATTCGCCGGACTCAGGCTAAACACTTTTGGATTGCGCCCTAACCATTGGGCAGCTAAGGCGTTAACCTGCTCAAGTGTGACTGCTTTCACGGTCAGATCTTGTGTGGCAGAAAAGAGTTGTCGATGGCGTTGTCCAATGCCCAGAGTTGGGTATCAACGAGAAGCCTTGCGCTATCGCCCGGAAGGGATCAGCCACATAGGCTTTATTGTTGATCATAAAGGAAAAGTCTTAACTGCAAAGTTGTTCGCCAGTTCTGGCGCTAACATACTGGATCGTGAAGCAATGATTCTGATTTCTCGCGCCCAACCGTTATCCATTTCCCCCGCAGAACTACTGCGCAACGGGGTGATTGAGTTGATAGCGCCAATTGCTTATAACGTGAAAGGTTAAAGCCAATATTCATGTTAATGATGATAACTAAAACAGATTTGAAACCGATTAAAGCCTTACTGGCAGGTTAAACCCGTCTGAGGTTAATGACAAAGTGCCCGTAGCGGTGAAAACAAGCAGATCGTAAAGACGCCGTAAACCCATCCCTGGGGGCTCGAGCCGCGCCTTCCCTGGCGCGGACGCTTTACTCCTCTGCCTGTCTTCACCTTGCAAGATCGAGTCGTAGGGGGTTGTCAGCAGTCTATGGCGGGTTAAACCCGCCTTTAACAGTCTTATCGATTGCCTATTTCAGCGCTGAATCAGATAGCGGATAGTCGGGCCATCTTGCTGAATATCCAATACCGTATAGCCATAATTTCGGGCATCTAATGGAATATTATTAATGGATTGCGGGCAGTCACTGATCACTTCCAGGATTTCACCCGGTTTCAGTTGTGGCATCGCTTCCAGTGTGGCGACCGCTGGGTATGGGCAGGGTTCGCCCACCATATCCAAACGGTAATCTGGCACGATAGCCGTAGGTGCTGCGGAACTATCAATGGCTAAACTATCAACTGACGAAGAATGACTCATGATGGCTCCTTAACCACAGCGGATGCAGTAGCTTTTTGTTGACGGAAGAAGCGCTTTTCCCACCACAACATGGCCGCAAAAGCGATAGCCAGCATCAGGTAAGTGACCAGTAGCCCGCCGATTGGACCGAATGTTTCCAATAAGTTGACTTTATCGTAATTGGTCGCCAATGCCGGAGCAAAGTCATCCCAATAATACGCCAGAATAGTGGCACCAATAATATTACCCAGCCCCACCCACCAATAGTGAATCTGCCCCTCGACCGCGCGATACATCCAGCCCGTTTCACAACCACCAGCCAGCACAATACCAAAACCAAACAGTAAACCGCCAATCACCGCATTCGGCCCGGCCCATAGAATCTTCGGTGCGACACCCAGTTGCACATAACTGAAAATCCCAATAGCACTGACCGCCATCCCCAGAATAATCGCTTTCGCCATGTGCGTGCGCCCGGTGATCCACAGGTCTCGGAAGGCTGAGGTAAAGCAAATTTGCGCCCGTTCAATTAGCAGCCCAAACCCAATCCCACATAACATGGCGATACCCAGTTTTGGGTGGCGGAACAACTCAATCAACGACCAGCCCAGCGCCAGAACAAACACCACCATGCCAAGACGAAAGCGTCGCGCAGCCCTGGCTGGGTGCTGGGTTAATGGCGCGGCTGCTGTCACTTTTTGCAATTTCACCGGAATACGAAACAGCGGTAATAGCGTGAATTTGGCACCGAAATAGGAACCGGCCGCCGTCGCGAGTGCAAAGAACCAGGCATGCAGTGAAAACTGCGGGATGCCGGTAAAGAAAGCCGCCAGATTACACCCCATTGCCAGTCGCGCACCAAAACCAGCAATAATGCCACCGACCAGTGCCTGAGCAATACGAATACCGTGCTGCGGCTTACGCAATTTCACATTATTGGCCCATAGCGCAGCAGCGATACATCCGGCAAACATACCGATAATCATCATGCCATCGATACGATCCAGGGGCGTCCCTTCTAAGCCGATAACTTTAAAATAACCCCATTCTTGCGGGTGCGCGCCAAACAGCTGCATCAGGTGGCCGCCCCAGCGCGTGAACTCGCCTGTCACCGCCCAGAACGTGCCGGTCAAACCAAAGTAATAAGTCGATAAGATACCGGCGGCAATTACCGCGGGTAGAGGGGCCCAGAAGCGCACCAAATATTGAGATTTAAACATCTGCCAGCTCACACTGACACCTCCAAAATACGTGTTGTCGCCAGCAAGAACAGGCTCATATGCCGTAGCGAGAAAATAGACCTACGTATAATAAGCCAATTATTTCTTTAATGAAGGGATGATGTATTGAAAATTAGATGTTAACTAAAAGTTAACTTGATGGGAGGGGATATTGACTGGGTAGAGATGTGTCGCGAATCAAGGTTGTTCATCCTCCTCCGGGGATTGATAATCCAGCGCTAAAGCCAGGCGCAAGATAGCGGCAACCGGTTCAAATAAAGTTTCAGGTATGGTATCGCCACAAACCACATCGCGATGTAATGCGCGAGCCAGTGCAATATTTTCTACAATCGGAATTCCTTGCTGTTCTGCCAATTTGATAATCAATGCAGCCCGTTCACCTTTACCTTTTTCAATCACCAGCGGAAGTGGCGCATCATCTGGGTGATAAAACAGGCATACAGCAAAATGGGTGGGATTACGCACGATCGCCGTGGAACGCTGGACATTTTTAGCGAAACTGCCGCTTTGTACCTCTTGCTGTAGCTGCCGCCGCTTCTGCTTAATATGCGGATCACCATCGCTATCTTTGTATTCCCGCTTAACCTCTTCAAGAGACATTTTCAGTTGTTTCATGGTGTTATAGCGCTGAAAGGTATAATCCAATAGGGAAAAAACCACATAACAGGCAATCAATGCACCCAATAGCCAACTCATTAATGTGCCAAATACCGGAATCGCGCAACTACTGCCGCAATAAGCCAGATAACCAAAAGAAGTGGCATACCGCGCCAGTAGATAGCCAAAAATCAGGGTTAGCACCCCCACTTTCAGTAATGATTTAGTTAGCTCAAACAGACTGCGCAATGAAAAAAGCTGTTTGGCATTATTGATAGGGTTGATGTGCTCGCCTTTAAATGCCACTGCCTTGGTTGCTAATAGCGGCCCGACCTGCGCAATTCCGGCAATAATTGTCATCAAAATCAGCGCCCCGCCCAAGATTCCCACAATATGGATGAGCACCGCCGTGCACTCTGACCCGATACGTGCCACTGCAAAGGTAAAGGGTTGCTGTAATTGGTTAATTGAACTGCGGATCAAAACGCCAATCTGATCGATAACGGAGTTACCCATCAGAAAAAAATAAGCCACCAGCACCACCAACTGCACCCCAGAGGTTATCTCGACACTCTTGATGACCTGCCCTTTCTCCCGCGCTTCTCTCAGCCGTTTAGCAGTGGGCTTTTCATTCTTTTCACTGCTTTCACCGCTCATTATTCCCTCCTTTTATCAGCGGGATAAATGTGCTTATTTTCTGCTCGGTCTGATTAATACCGACCAAATAGTGATGTAATGCGTAAGGCAAGCTAATCAGTAATAGCAATAACGCCAATGCACTTTTGATCGGCATTGCCAGGAAAAACACATTCAGTTGTTGAGACGAGCGATTAATTAAACCTAAAGACAAATCCGCTAACACCATGACCAGCATCGCGGGCAAGGCAAAGCTCAGACAGAGTTCATACATCAACTGCCATTCACTTTGCAGAAATTGCAGCATTGCCGATGCAGGCTGAATACCACTGCCAGCAGGTAAGATTTCATAAGATCCATAAAGCGCGGTGAGTACCAGATTGAACCCGCCTGAAATCAGGAACAAAACCGTTAATATTTGCGTAAACAGCACACCAAAAATGGAGGATTCCATCCCCATGCTGGGGTTAAACAACGTGGACATAGTGGCGCCACGTAAGGTGTCAATCAGAAAGCCCGCCATATCAATCGCCCAAAAAGGCAATGCGGCGACAAAACCAATCATCACCCCGACCATCAGCTCGATACAAAGCACCCAAAGCCACCCTGTGAGGCTATCGTGATGCAGCAAAGATGTGGCGAGAAACATCGGAGTCACTGGCAGGGCGATGGCAAAAACCACGCTATTACGCAGCAAGCTACTACCCAAACTACGCGCCGTAAACAGAGGCAATATCAGTAACATGCCATAAGGGCGCATCATCGCCAGCCCTAAGGCTCCCAGCCAGGGTAGAGAGTCATGCATATCAAGACCGCATACTAGTTATCTGCAAAAAGGTCTGCTGGGTGTAATTCAGCAATGTCGATCCCATCCAATGATAGGTAATCAATAATGTGGCGGATACAGCGAGTAATTTAATCAAAAACTGTAATGTTTGGTCCTGTATTTGAGTGAGTGCCTGCAACAGGCTGACAACTATCCCTACCACTGACGCCACCACTACCACCGGCATCGATAGCAGTAAAACTATCCATAACAATTGGGTCGCCAGATGAACCACAATGGCGTTGCTCATGGCCATTTCTCCTGCTGGCCATTCATAAATAAGACCCCACTAACTGCCCCAGCAACAATCCCCAGCCATCAATCAGTATGAAAATTAATAACTTGAATGGTAACGAAATCGTAATCGGGGAGACCATCATCATGCCCATTGCCAGCAAAATGTTAGAGACAATCAAATCAATCGCCACAAAGGGCAAGTAAAGCAGTAAGCCAATTTTGAACGCCTCGGTCAGTTGGCTTAGGGTAAAGGCGGGCATTAATATCAACAGCGAGTTGGCTTTGATGGTGTCGCGATAACGAACCGGCCACTTGGTTTGGACGATATCATTGAAAAAATGAACCTGTGCTGCATCGGTATTTCGTTGTAAAAAATCGCGGTATGGCCCCAGTGCATGTTCATCAATATGATGTAGCAAAGCGCCGATATCATTGGGCAACGGCTCATCCTGAAGGCGGGCGTGCACATCCAATCCGACCGGAGCCATGATAAAAATGGTTAACACCAGCGCCAAACCGTAAATGGCAATATTGGGCGGCACCTGCTGTACCCCTAATGCATTTCGCAGCAATGAGAAGACAATCGATAGTTTGAGAAACGATGTTCCCATCACCATCAGCAAGGGGAGCAATGACAGAAGAAAAAGCAGGACAATCAATTGAGAGGACGAATTCAGTAACTCCATAGTCTATTCCGCAAAAGCTGGCCTGTCGGGTAAAACAATAACCCAGTATTTATCGGCTCAGCACTCTCTCGTATCGGGTCATGACCTGAATAACCGCCGCTGCGGCGTCAAGTGTGCCGGAGAAGCCACTGATCGATGCGCACGACCAACTGCTCATCGCAACGCAATAGACTGCCCCTGCCGACGGGCTGCCCGTGCAGTCGGATATTAACTTCACCGTAGAACTGAGTCTGGCATGCCAATGTTTGCCCGACAGCTAGCTGTTTAATATCTGCCAGCGGCATCGTTAGGCGGCCAATTTCCATCACCAGTGTTTGCGGTAATTGCTCAAGTTCTACCGTCTGGGGCATGTTAGGTATGGCGGCGACATCCAGTGCCAGAAATGAATCAATATCTTCATTAACCTGTTGAATAGTCATGCTATTTTCACCTTCCAGTTTGATGTGAATCTGTGATGGTGCCATTTGCCATAACCAACAGTATCCTTGCTCCCATTTTGCAGCACTGTTGATTCGAACCCCATCCCCCGGCCTGATTTGTTGCAATTGATACAGTGATAATCGGCTCCACCCCACCACTAATCCTGCCTGCCATAGCAGGTTATGCCCGGCGGACTGCTCACAGTGCCAATCAGATAAGGTTTCAGCTAACGTCGCCAAAGGCCAATCAAACAACACGCCACTGAGTTGCTGGCCTTCCAGTTCAAAAGCCAGCACCACCGCCCATTGGGGCAAAAGTGTCATCGCCACTGGCGCAGTTTCGTCAAAAGTTAACTCGGATAGCGCGCCCAGCAGCGGACTAATAGCCCAAGTCGCCATAGCATTAACCAATTCAGCCGCCAGCAAATGGGGTTCATCGGTTGCCAGCGAAGATGCCAGCCAGTTATTCCAACAGCTTTGGGATAACCAGAAACCGCATACCTTGCCGTCATAATGGAGTGGCAGATAAATGCCCTCCCCCGCGACTTGCGCCACTGTGGCGTAAATGCCATCACTATGACGTCCACGCCCAATGATGGCGCTGAGCTGGCGCAGTTCAGCCGATAATGTCTCCACCATGGGTCACCTCCAACAAGCAAGGGAATCCCAATTGATGCAGTTGCCGCTGCCAACGAGTTTGCAAGCGCTGTAAACGTTCTACCCAGTCACGGTTGTTGTGACTGAGCACAAGATGCAAACCATGAGCGGTCAGGCTGACATGAACCTGTACACCTGATAGTGGTCCACTGAGGATACGATAGTCAGTTTGCATCAGTTTGCCCTCACCCGAAGCCGCCGTGGAATGGGCCATATCCTGCATTGCAGATGAACGTGGAGGAAGATAGCGGGCAAATTGCTGTTTTTGTCTCTCATGATCTAAGCTCTGTGACCGATCCCCGTAAAAACTCCTTTCACTGAGCGGTGGTAATGCGCCTTCAATATCGATTCGACTCATCTTTGATTAGCATCCGTAATTTTTCCTGTTCACGCTGATTTGTCCTTAACAGCGCCTGCTGCGACACAATGGCGTCTTGTTGTTGCTGCCTTTTGGCGGTTAACTCACGGAGCGATTGGTGCAACTGCCGTTCCGCCCGATACACCTTGTGCTGCAAGGCTCTCTGTTCCTCTGCTTGCCTCGGGTTTAGTTTGCCGCGCCATTGAGCAATCCGATGCAATTGCTGGCACACCCTCTGGCGTTGTTGATGGAAACTTGCTAACTGCCGCTCCTGTTGTTGCTCTTCTTGTCGCAAACACATTAATTGCCGGCGTAAACGGCGCTCCTGACGTTGGCGCAGTGCCAAAAGCCGCTGGAAAATAGTTAATGCTCGATTGATAAGCCCAATGCCTGTGCGAGTTGAGCCAGGGTATGAGTAAGACCGGCGGTATCGGTTTTGCATGATGATAAAGCGCTCTCCTGTTGCAAAAAGGCGCAGATGCTTGGGTAGCGCTGTAGCGCTTCGTCAGCCTGTAAATCCTGACCTTCCTGATATTCACCCACTCGCACCAGCAACTCGATCTCCTGATAGCAGGCCTGTATATGACGCAGTTTTTGTGCCAATGCCTGATGCTCCGCACTGACAATTTGCGGCATGATACGGCTCACACTGGCGGCAATATCGATAGCGGGATAGTGCCCGGCACCGGCCAGTTGGCGCGATAACACAATGTGACCATCTAATAGCGAACGCACCTCATCGGCCACTGGCTCGTTCATGTCATCGCCCTCAACCAGCACAGTGTAAAAAGCGGTTATGCTCCCGCGCTCGCTATTACCCGCGCGCTCAAGTAACCGGGGAAGTGCAGCAAAGACACTGGCGGGGAAACTGCCCATGGCAGGATGTTCCCCCGCAGACAGACCGATTTCACGAGCAGCTCTGGCATAGCGAGTGAGCGAATCTGCCATGAGCAGCACTTTCTCCCCCCGCTCACGGAAATATTCAGCCACAGTGGTGGCGGTATAAATACCTTTTAACCGCTCCAGCGCGGGGCGATCAGAGGTTGCCACCACCACTACCGTGCGGGCGCGGGTTTCGGGCGTTAGCACTTGTTCAAGGAATTCCCGCACTTCACGACCACGCTCACCAATCAGCGCCAACACAATGATATCCGCGCTACAGCCGCGACATAACATGCTTAACAAGCTGCTTTTACCTACTCCGGCGGCGGCAAAAATACCGATTCGTTGCCCCTCGCCACAACTCAATACGCCATCAATGGCACGAATACCGGTAGTCAATATTTGCTGAACTGGTTGACGAGTTAATGGGTCTGGCGGCGGGCAATCCAGCTCACGCCAATGCCCACGAAGGGAAGGGCCAGCATCTATTGGATCCCCCAAACCATCCAATACTCGCCCAAGTAAATCCATCCCAACTCTGACGCGGTGTTTATGCCCAAGCGGAGAAATCCATTGACCACACCGCAAACCGGCGGAGGAGGCAAACGGCGACAGCAATGCAGTTTGTTGCTCAATAGCGACCACCTCGGCCAACATGTCCGCTGAGGTAATTCGGCATAACTCCCCCAGCGCAACACAGGGCAAATGGGCGCGTAGCAGAGTCGGGCCGACATCTAATATCGGCCCGCAAGATTCGATGCCGCTTGGAGGATAAGGCGGTAGACGTAATTGTTGTTGCAACTGAGCACTTAATCGCGTGATATCAGGCAGTTTCATCAAGTTCATCTCCGATAAGCTCGATGGTACCTACCACCTTAATATTCATTTCATCGCCCAGTTCCTGCCAGGAAAGTACCGATAGCGCAAAAATATCCCGCTCAACAATTTTGCGTAAAAAG
Source organism: Yersinia artesiana (assembly GCF_902726545.1). Taxonomy (GTDB): domain Bacteria; phylum Pseudomonadota; class Gammaproteobacteria; order Enterobacterales; family Enterobacteriaceae; genus Yersinia; species Yersinia artesiana. Next base: position 25,350 of record NZ_CACVAD010000050.1, read on the forward strand.
CGCCGCACATCGATGCTCGTCAACAACACAGCATCGGTATTTTCAGCAAAAGCGCCTTTTATTTTGTCGAGAAGCAGCCGCGAATGTTTATCTTCCAGCGCAGAATAAGTCCCCGCAGAAGTCTGACGAATCGACTCGCGGATCAGGTTCTCCGCCCCTTCCCCCAGCCGCAATACCGGCAACCAGGCTTTATTTTTGCTAAATCGGCTGCACACATGGCGACGCAGGGCGATACGGACATATTCGGTCAACATCACGATGTCTTTCTCTTTCGGTGCCCACGCCACCAGCGCCCCGAAAATAGTGCGTAAATCGCGGATCGAAACATCTTCTTCCACCAATCGTTGCAGCGTTTCTGCCACTTTGCCGACCGGCATCTGGCGCTGAAGCTCTTTGACCAGCTCGCCGTAACGCGCCTCCATGGCATCCATCAGATAACGGGTTTCTTGCACGCCAATAAATTCGGCGGTATGCCGCTCAAGCACGCGTGTCAGGCAATGAATAATGCGCTGATGCCCCTGCGCATAGGGGACGCCCAACGTACTGGCGTGACGCGCCTGCTCAGCAGGCAACCACTCAAAGCTGCCCATTTTTATACCAAGAACCTGACTGCGCGTGGCGAGCGAGGCATTGGGTTGCAACAGTAATACATCATCAAAGGGTAATGTCAGTTTCAGCACTTGCTCTTGATAAACCCGGATCGATAATTCGTTTTCGGCCAGATTGGGATCACTGCGAACAACCACCTCAGGCAATGGCACGCCAAGATGTTCGAACCAGCGCCAACGCAAACCATCAAGATCTCGCCCCAGGTGGGGATAGCGTAAATTTGGCGCGCAATACAGCATCAATGGCACGGCCCCTGGGGTCATCGCGCTGGCTGGAGAAGGCAATTTATCATCACGACCACTGGCTCCAGCGCTTGGTTTCTTTTTCCGATAAAGTAAGAATGCGGGGGTGGCGATCAGCGCTGCCAACATAACGAAAATCAGGAAAGGAAAGCCCGGCAACAGGGCAAACACAGTCAGGATAGCCGCCGCCAGCAACAAGGCATCGGGTTGACGCCCTACTTGTATTGCCAAGTCTTTAGCCAAACTCTGTTTATCCTGACCGGGCACCCGGGTGACAATGATCCCGGCCGTGATCGAGATAAGTAATGATGGAATTTGAGCACATAAACCATCACCGACAGATAACACGGCATACGTGGTCATCGCCTCTTCGGCAGACATATTATGTTGCAACACACCAATAGTGATGCCGCCGATAATATTCACCAGAATGACAATAATGCCGGCGATAGCATCCCCTTTCACGAACTTCATCGCCCCATCCATAGCACCAAACAGGCGGCTCTCTTTTTGGACCCGCTCGCGTAGTCGCCCCGCTTCAGCCGAGTCGATCACCCCGGCTCGCATATCGCCGTCGATACTCATTTGCTTGCCCGGCATACCATCGAGAGAAAAGCGGGCGCTAACTTCAGCGACGCGCTCCGAGCCTTTAGTGATCACGATAAACTGCACCACGGTGATGATGGTGAAAATGATCAGCCCCACCGCCAGATTACCCCCGACCACAAACTGGCCGAACGCCTCGACAATTTCCCCCGCATCATGCTGTAGCAGTACCAAGCGCGTGGTACTGATAGTTAGCGCTAACCGATAAAGTGTGGTGATCAGTAACAGCGATGGGAAAACCGAGAATTCGAGTGGGTCACGCAGGTAAATCGAGATCATCAACAGAATAACGGAAAACGCGAGGTTGACGGCAATCAGCACATCCACCATGACGGTGGGCAGCGGCAGAATCATCATAAAGATCGCCACCAGCAGCATGACCGCCAAAAAAACATCCTGCCGCGCAGCTATCACCATCAAGCCGCGCGTTAATGCCGATTCTCTCATCGGTATTCTCCTGGCAAACGGCGGAGCAAAGCACACTGTTGCTGATATAGCTGAAACCAACACTCGGCCCCTGATGACACCGGTGGCGAGCAACTGACCATCATGCCCATTTTCAATAAATAGATACGCTGGGGGACACCATTAAAGCGTTCAAGCTGCCAACTCCTCTGGAGCAGCAGTAAGTCCTCAAGGTGATAACGCCGATGTTGCACACCGCTGGTCAATAACAACCGTCCATTGCGCCACTCAAGGAACACCAGCCGTTGCTCTATTCGCCACTCCATGCGGGAGGATAATTTAGAGCAAGGCAACTCAGCCATGTGAGTAAACAACTGGAGGTTACGGGTAACGACTAAATCCATTTCCATAACCATGCCTCATCGAGATAGATTATTGTTTTACTGTACTTATAAGTAATGGAAAGGATATGTAGCCCACTGCCCCCGCGATATCGGGCTATGGCCTGATTCGCCAGGTTATATCTCCAACAACACCGCTAAAATTTGCTGTTGCTGCTCTTGATCATTGAAACAATCAATCGGCATAAGGTTGAACAGCTCATAGAATCTGCGAATAAATCGGCTACGTGCATTGATATCTTGACCTGAAATCGCCTCAATACGTGGTTGCAACCAGTGGCTAAATAACCAGGGCTGCCCCACCACCGCCAGCACTTCGCTCAAAATCACATCCCCTTCTACTGCGCAGGCTCTCCCCATGCGAGTGCAATGGTCTTCCAACCCCAGAAACATCAACAAACGGCGAAGTTGATGCAGTGTGCCAGCCAGACGTTCACCACGCTTTGGCGGCGGTTGAGAAGACAGGTCAAACGCCACTGCGCGCATCAACACCCGGACTCGTTGCTGCCGCTGTGGCCATCGGCTCACCTGAGCAAACCACTCTGCAACTGACAACTCACTTTGCTCAATACTCTGTGCAAACAGTTGCTTAACAGCCCCCAGTTCACGGCTCTCCTTACTGCCCAATTCCAGCAAACCAAATAATTCGATTTCCCAGCCATCACTTTCCAATAACGGCTCAAGGAGTTGCGATAAGCTGCGGCGACGTAACAGATTATTTTTGCTGTACGCCATCATTGCGGCCAACAACAAGATTTGCTGCCCGGCTGATAACCCCCCCTGGCGAAGCTGATTGGCAAGCAAAGAAATATCCATATCAAGCGGAATATGCTTGGGTAGTAAAGAATCAACACCTGCGGATAACTGGGTGGTTAATTTCACCAGTAACTGCTGGCGGCGCTGATTTCGCTCCTCAGCTTCAACGGATTTTTGATCTTTTAATCGGGCCCCTAAACTCAGCCCGATCTCTTCCATGGTTTCTTCCAACGCGGTCTGTCTGACTTCCGACAATTCTATGCAGGCTAACTCCGTAACCGAGCGTGCAGGGGTTATTTCACCGTGTAGCCCAGCCTCATGGAGTGAAGATCCGTGGACAGCATGTGCATCGGAGATATTATTGGCATTTATCATCTGTAATTTCCTGATAAAGCGATGACTCTGGTGATTCCTGAAGCCAAAGAAGAAGTTGCGATAAATGGCGCTCAAGAGAAAGTGTAAGCTGTAGCATCGGTGAGTTTAATTGCGCCTCATCTTCGGCCATATTGTCATCGGCCACACATTGCACTCGCGAGCCTAAAGCAGCAGCCACTGCTGAAAGATGCCGTGGGTGAACACGTAATATCAACTCATTGTCATGCGCCAACTTTTCCACTTGCCCCCCCAAGCGCTGGATCAAAATCTGGCTCACCACTTGCTCCCCCGCCCAGGCGGTCATCACCGAACGAATAGCAGCCAAAATAGATTCTCGGGCCTGTGTAATCAGCGCCGACTCCAGTTGTTCCGCAACCACTAGCCAATGGACATGCTGTGCTAACACCTCAGTTTCCATTTGGCTTCGGGTTTGCTCGATAAGCTTATCCGCCTGTTGTTGCGCCTGAGCCAGTAGCTCGATGCGCTCGGCCTGCGCCGCTTGCACAATGTCAGCCGCCTGCGCTTGGGCATCCGACAAAATATCGCGACTCCGCGCCATTTTCTGTAATTCAGCCGCAGGGATAACCGCGCCAGGGGGCAGGGCAAAGTCGAACTCTTCCAGCCGAATCTGAAACGGGTTCACAGCAAACGCTCCAGGCGGATTAACCAATCATCAACTGACAGGGATAACGCTCTGGACAGAGAGAGCGAGCGCGGTAAAGGCGGTAACGAGATACACAGTGCCCGCCACACCACACAATCACAACGGAGGTGGTGAGCAAGGCTCTGCCCCAACCGCAATGCTGCCGTTAACAACTGTGTGGGACTTAATTTGGCTGTGAAATGGCCGCGAAACCCCATCCCCATGAGCTGCGAAATATCACTTTCACTTAATAGCGGCGAAAGTTGTTGCCGATAGTGGCGAAGACGTAGGTAATCGTCACACTGCAAATAAACCAATCCCAACGCCAGGCAACGAGCGGATAAACGCTCCGGTTTCACAATTTGATATTGCTGTTGTTGACTCAATACGGCAGGCAGTGGCTGCTGAGGGAAGTGTCGCAGGCAATTCAGACGCGTATTTAGCGCACGATCCATCACCATACTGCGGCCATAATGGTAGTTTGCTGCATTCACCCCCGCCGCCGCCAACCATAATGGATGAGCAAATTGTGCAGGCTGCCAGGCTAATTGATGCAAATACCGAATATTGGCGGTTAATGGCATTATCATCTTTCTCTCCAACCTCTTATCGGCGCAGATAGCGCACCAGACAGGCCGTCGACAAGCCGACTAATAACACCAGCAGCAAACCCAGAGCTATTTGTAATGTCGCTGCATGGCGTAATAGCCATTGCAAGGCAGCTTCCGAGTGACTTTGTTGCTGCGTAGCCGTGGCGCTGAACTGATAATTAGTCGGCTGCATCACCACACTAATCTGCGAAAAATCGATACCCGGAATACCATCGCGGATCAGATTCTTAATTTGCGGTTGATAACTCAGCAAATTCACTTCAGGTGAGTATTTGATAAACACCGAGGCGGCATGAGGAATACTGCTTTTTCCATCAGTTGGCGCAGGCATAGCAATAGTCACATCTGCTTGGATCACCCCATCCATATGGCTCAACATGCTTTCCAATTGCTGTTCTTTCAGATAGACCATCTTGGCCTGCTCTTGCCCTGGAGACGTCACCAACTGATTCGACGGGAAAAGCTCATCTACTGAGGCAAATCGCTGACGGGGGAAACCATGTTGTCGTAGCAATTCCACGGCGTTAATAAATTGACTTTTATCGACATTTAACGCAATTGTACCTCCCTTTTCAGACTGCTTTTCTGCTTTGATCTGGTGCAACATCAATAACGCCAACATCTGGTTGGCTTCCCCTTCTGAAAGGCCGCTATACAATTCCATCCCACAGCCAGAAAGGGACATAACCACCAGCAATAGCGCTATCAAACGCTGCACCCGTTTCATTGCATATTGACCAGTTTGTTGATGTTCTGCCCGACCACTCCGGCAACTTTAGCCGTTAAATCCACCGCCAACGTGGTGTGCATCCATTCAGACTGCACCGACAAAAATTGGTCTGGAGATATCATTGGCGTGACTGGCTCAACCTGCTGCATTAATTGAGCAAATTTGGCAATGTGCTGATCGTCAGCAGGTGGTTGCGAAGTGGTATTCAACTTGACTGCGGCGTTGATTGCATCAATTTCCATCGGATGACCTCGATTTAATAAAAGTGTTTATTGCGCAGGCTCACATCTTGGCGGAACCAGCAATCCCTTGTTGCAGCAAAGCCAACATCCCTTGTGCTTCTTGTGAGCTGGAGGTAGCCAATAGCGCCAAGGCTTCACTCTGCTGATTAAGCCCGAATAACAACATGGCCTCACAGACTAAACGCACTTGAGGTTCCGGAATTAACTGCGGCAATACGTTAAGAATGTCGCGGGCCTCGGCCAATAAGCTGTGGTTGACTCCCGCCAATGCCGCCTCCACAACTAATTGGCGACAAGGGGCTGAAAGTAGAATCATATTTTGGCAATAATCCCACTGGTCATATCCTTAATTCCTTTCATCAAAGCACTACTGAAATTGATATAAGATGAATATTGCTGCATAGCAAATTGCATCTTGAGCATATGCTCAGGGTCTGAGGGATTGCCGGAGGTCATTTGGTTTTGAAAATCCTGACCAATCTTATTGATGCTCTGTGCCAGCCCATTCACTAAGGCGTTTATATCCATAAGACCCCCTATTCCATGAGTGACCGCATACGTGACGGGCACTGTTGAAAGCGACGACGAAAGCTGTCAGAGAAATGAGCGTGATTACTAAAACCGCACTCCATAGCAATATCGGCCACACGCAGTCGGGTGGATAGCAACAGCTCACACCCTTTTTTCAAACGTTGATCTAATAACCATTGTTTGGCAGACATGCCGAATTTTTCGTAAAACAAGAAATTCAATTTACGTGTCGAAATACCTAATTCATCGGCATAACGCGAAACTGTCCACGGGTTGAGGCGGTTCTTATCAAAGAACTCCAGCAACTCGTTATTTGTGCCCACTATTGATTCTAATAATCGGGAAAAATAAACCGGCTCCAGCCCCAGACAATATAGGTATAGGAAGCGTAGCGAAGAGTTTCTTTCAAAACCGACCAACTGTTGAGTAGCACAAATAATATCGTCACTTACCGGTAATATTTTGTAGCGTTCATATACGTTTTGGGGCAGATGAAATTTACTCGGCTGAACCATCTTGCTGGCTAAGTCTTTATATAACGGTAACAAGTCGATGGAATGACACAATATTGAAATAAAACTACTTTGAGAAAAAGAGGATACTGTTGCTTGCTCATCAGTAATGACTAACGTTCCCGCAGGGACAGTATGGCAAATACCGTCACAACGTAATATTCCCTCTTGTCGAAATAGAATAAATTGTATTGATTTCATAATATCCCTTCGAGTGCCATTGTCCTTATGCTAGATTGACAAACAATCAGGATAATCGATATCCGGTATTTACCTTAAATCTCATCAAAAATATATTGGTAATTATTTTCAGATAATTCAATAAACCATTTTAATTCCTCTAATATATTTAATTCCCCCTCAAGAATAGCTAATTGTTTAATTATCTCTTTTTCGGTTGTGACTAATTTTTCTATAATGGTTTCTTTGGTATCACTGTCATGATTCATCCAGGTACCTAAAGCCCCAGCCGTGGCAGCACTCATCATAGATGTCAATATCGGAGCATAGCTTTTGGCGAGAAGGCATAAACTATTATTAATAACCGGATGGACAGAAAAAGCCACCACGCCGAGAGAAACCACAATTCCAGCCCTAATAAAATACGAGGTAAAGCGGGCAATTTTTTTTGCGTTCATCGGTGAAGCTAGACAATATTTAGCTAATATAAAAACAGCTTGTTGTATGGCATCACTGCCCATCGTCAGTTCTTCTTTATTTTTACTGGCACAATTCCAGTTATGATAGGCACAGGCCAAATTAGACAGTGATAACATAAGATTTAAACCGGTGAGGATAGCAACAGGGGTGGCTACACCACCACTACAAATACTTAGCCCAACACTGACAACAAACGAAGTTAGAGAAACAATCGATTCAATAATATTGATAAAAAATTGTTTCTTCGCCAACTTAACTCTGGCGTTTTTTAACTCATCAAACTCACATTCTTGAGTATCACATAATTTATTTATGCCAATA
>NZ_CACVAD010000051.1 GCF_902726545.1 Yersinia artesiana
AAAATAGATTAATCCTTATCGATTAATTGAAGTAAAATGTCTGCCGGGTAACACTTGTTGTTATCAAGGGTATTATTGTATTACTGTCGGCTTTGCTGCTGATTGCACGACTTTTTCTTAGGAAACGCCAGCAGTCGCGGGTTTTGTACTCAAAATGTGTAATTTCAAACAGTACGATTTTTATACTAAAAATGAGACATTCCTTGCAGAAGGAAATAATGCGTCAATTAATTGACAATTTATTATTTATTTAAGTTGCCGGAATTACTGGCGGAAAAATAGCCCGTTTATCATGACGTTAATTTCTATTCCAACCACGAAAATAGCCTCTTATACGAGATATATCTCAAAAACCACCCATAAATATTGTCAAAGCGCATCCGCTCTGGCTTGACAAGGTTTTCATACCATCCGTAAACTCTTTAATGTGGGGATTTGTGGGATAAAGTGGCGAATTGGGTCATGAAGGGGTAACTCAGTCATGTTTCGTGGGGCAACGATGGTTAACCTCGACAGCAAAGGGCGGCTTGCCGTACCTACCCGTTATCGGGAATTGCTGAATGAGGAATCGCAAGGCCAGATGGTCTGTACCATAGACCTTCACCAACCATGCCTGTTGCTTTATACACTCCCTGCATGGGAAGTCATTGAACAAAAATTATCCCGGCTGTCGAGCATGAACCCAGCTGAACGTCGAGTTCAGCGTTTGCTGTTAGGGCATGCCAGTGAATGCCAGATGGACGGCGCTGGGCGCTTACTGATTGCAGGAACATTGCGTCAGCACGCCGGGCTGAATAAAGAAGTGATGCTGGTTGGGCAGTTCAACAAGTTTGAACTGTGGGATGAACAGACCTGGTATCAACAAGTCAAGGATGACATCGACGCAGAACAGTCCACTCAGGAACCTCTATCTGAGCGGCTACAGGACTTATCGCTATAAGCATGGTAGATAACAATCACATTGTAGATAACAACTACAAGCACACAAGCGTATTGCTGGATGAGGCGGTTAATGGCCTGAACATCCGCGATAACGGCATCTATATTGACGGAACTTTTGGCCGTGGTGGCCACTCGCGTCTGATTTTGTCCCAACTTGGGCCAGAAGGGCGCCTGATAGCAATAGATCGTGACCCACAAGCGATTGAAGCGGCAAAATCCATTACAGACCCACGTTTTTCTATCGTACACGGCCCATTTTCTGATTTAGCGCATTATGTGCGGGAACTGGATTTAGTCGGCCGTATTAACGGTGTATTGCTGGATTTGGGCGTCTCCTCTCCCCAATTAGATGATCCTGAGCGCGGCTTTTCCTTTATGCGCGATGGGCCATTGGATATGCGCATGGACCCTACTCGTGGCATATCAGCAGCCGAGTGGTTAATGAAAGCCAGCGCTGACGATATTGCTTGGGTGTTGAAAACCTTCGGTGAAGAACGTTTTGCCAAACGTTTAGCCAAGGCCATTGTTGAGCGCAACCTTACTCAACCGATGACACGCACCAAAGAGCTGGCGGATTTGATTGCTAACGCCAGCCCATTCCGCGAAAAGCATAAACATCCTGCGACGCGCAGCTTCCAGGCTATCCGCATCTATATCAACAGTGAATTGGAAGAGATAGAGCGCGCACTCGACGGTGCGCTTGAAGTTTTGGCACCGGAAGGTCGTTTATCTGTTATTAGCTTCCACTCCCTTGAAGACCGTATTGTGAAAAACTTTATCCGTCATCATAGCCGCGGGCCACAGGTTCCGGCGGGTTTGCCATTGACGGAAGCACAGTTACGCAGCATGGGTGGCCGTACCTTGAAATCGGTTGGCAAAATGATGCCGCCAGATGCTGAAGTGGCCGAAAACCCACGCGCGCGTAGCTCGGTATTACGTTTTGCCGAGAGGGTTAAAGAGTGATAGGAAACGAACGCCACGGTTTAGTTGGAGTCATCGGCGGGGATTTACTTCGCAATGCGAAGATCCCGTTAATTCTACTGATTGCGGTGTTGGTGTCTGCCATTTTTGTTGTGACCACCGCCCACCGCACGCGCTTGCTGACCGCAGAGCGCGAACAGTTGGTACTGGAAAGGGATGCGCTGGATATTGAATGGCGCAACTTGATTCTGGAAGAAAACGCCTTGGGTGACCACAGCCGTGTTGAAAGTATCGCAACCGATAAGCTAAAAATGCAACATGTTGATCCATCACAAGAAAATATCGTGGTTCAGCAATAGGTTTTTCCAATAAATAAAGGAATTTGTCGCCACCATGACTCTGAGTAGCCAAGGTAACGCATGAAAGCAGCGCGCCCCGGGAAGTTAAAGCGCCAGGAAGAACAAGCCAGCTTTATAAGCTGGCGTTTTGCGTTGCTGTGCGGCTGTATTTTGCTGGCATTGGTCGGCTTGATGTTACGTACTGCTTATCTGCAAGTGATTAACCCCGATAAGTTGGTGCGTGAGGGTGACATGCGCTCACTGCGGGTGCAGGAAGTCCCTACTGCGCGTGGCATGATAAGTGACCGCTCTGGCCGGCCATTGGCGGTCAGTGTGCCTGTTAACGCTGTTTGGGCCGATCCCAAAGAGTTGACCGAACGCGGTGGTATTACTCTCGATACCCGCTGGAAAGCTCTGTCTGATGCTTTGGAAATCCCACTAGATCAACTGGCGACGCGTATTAACGCTAACCCGAAAGGGCGCTTTGTTTATCTGGCTCGCCAGGTCAATCCGGCAATTGGCGACTACATCCATAAGCTGAAATTACCCGGAATCTATTTGCGTCAAGAATCCCGCCGTTACTATCCGGCTGGGCAAGTGATGGCTCATATCATCGGTGTAACTAACATCGATAGCCAAGGTATTGAAGGTGTAGAAAAAAGCTTTGACCGTTGGCTTACCGGGCAGCCGGGCGAGCGCACGGTACGTAAAGACCGTTATGGCCGCGTTATCGAGGATATTTCCTCCGTGGACAGTCAAGCGGCACACAATCTGGTGTTGAGTGTTGATGAGCGCTTGCAGGCGTTGGTATACCGCGAGCTGAACAATGCAGTGGCATTCAACAAAGCAGAGTCGGGGACCGCAGTGCTGGTCGATGTGAATACCGGCGAAGTGTTGGCGATGGCGAACAGCCCATCCTATAACCCGAATAACCTCACCGGTACGCCGAAAGATGCGATGCGTAACCGGGCAATTACCGATATTTTTGAACCCGGCTCAACAGTAAAGCCAATGGTAGTGATGACGGCATTGCAGCATGGCGTGGTGAAAGAGAATAGCGTGCTGAATACCTTGCCGTACTTTGTTAACGGTCACCAGATTAAAGACGTGGCCCGTTATGCCGAGCTATCCGTGACCGGGATCTTGCAGAAGTCGAGTAACGTCGGTGTTTCTAAACTGGCGTTAGCGATGCCATCCTCAGCTTTAGTAGAAACTTACTCAAAGTTTGGGTTTGGGAAAGCGACCAATTTGGGGTTGGTCGGAGAAAGCAGTGGCTTATATCCTAAAAAACAACGGTGGTCTGACATAGAGAGGGCCACCTTCTCTTTCGGCTACGGGCTAATGGTAACACCGTTACAGCTAGCGCGAGTCTATGCAACCATCGGCAGCATGGGGATTTATCGCCCGCTGTCGATTACTAAAGTTGACCCGCCAGTGGCCGGTGAACGCGTCTTCCCTGAACCGCTGGTGCGTACTGTGGTTCATATGATGGAAAGCGTGGCATTACCAGGCGGCGGGGGCACCAAAGCGGCAATCAAAGGCTACCGAATTGCCATTAAAACCGGTACCGCCAAGAAAGTCGGCCCAGATGGCAAATATATGGACCGATATCTCGCTTACACCGCTGGCGTCGCGCCCGCGAGTAACCCTAGATTTGCTCTGGTTGTGGTCATCAATGACCCGCAGGCAGGGAAATATTACGGTGGTGCGGTTTCTGCACCGGTGTTCGGTGCCATCATGGGCGGTGTATTGCGCACCATGAACATTGAGCCAGATGCATTACCCACTGGTGATAAAAGCGAATTAGTGACTAATACAAAAGAGGGTTCAGGTGGCAGATCGTAATTTGCGCGACTTACTCGCTCCTTGGGGGCTAGACGTCCCGGAGCGTGCGCTACGGGAAATGACATTAGACAGCCGTGTTGCCGCTGCCGGGGATTTATTTGTCGCTATTGTTGGCCACCAGACGGACGGGCGTCGCTATATCCCGCAAGCCATAGCTCAAGGTGTGGCGGCTGTGGTTGCTGAAGCTGATGGTGTGGCACCGGATGCCAGTATGGTCGAGATGCATGGTGTTCCTGTTATATATCTGCGTAATTTGAATCAGCACTTATCCAAGCTGGCGGGGCAATTTTACCATCAACCGGGTGCCGCATTACGTTTGGTCGGCGTGACGGGAACCAATGGCAAAACCACCACCACTCAATTGCTGGCGCAATGGGCTCAAATGTTGGGCGAAACCAGTGCAGTGATGGGGACGGTTGGCAATGGTCTGTTAGGCCAGGTTATCCCGACTGAGAACACTACTGGCTCAGCGGTTGATATCCAGCATTTGCTACGCAATCTGGTTGATCAAGGGGCGACCTTTGCCGCGATGGAAGTCTCCTCCCACGGTTTGATTCAGAACCGTGTAGCCGCATTGCCGTTTGCTGCCGCAGTGTTCACTAACTTAAGCCGTGATCATCTGGATTATCACGGCAATATGGCGAGTTACGAAGCAGCAAAATGGCTGCTGTTCTCCACTCATCAATCCGAACACAAAATCATTAATGCTGATGACGAAGTGGGTCGCCGCTGGTTAGGGCAGTTACCGCAAGCTGTCGCCGTTAGCATGGAAGGCAACATTCCTGTGGGTTGGAATGGCCCATGGCTATCAGCTACTCAGGTTCACTATCACGATAATGGTGCCAGCATTGCTTTTGATTCAAGCTGGGGCGAAGGCCAGTTAGAAAGCCGCCTGATGGGGGCATTCAATGTCAGTAACTTGCTGGTGGCACTGGCAACACTGCTTTCACTGGGTTACCCATTAACCCAATTATTAGCCGCAGCACCTCACCTACAACCGGTTTGCGGGCGGATGGAAGTATTTAATGCACCGGGCAAACCGACGGTAGTGGTGGATTATGCCCACACACCTGATGCATTGGAAAAAGCACTGGCGGCGGCGCGTTTACATTGTAAAGGCCAACTGTGGTGTGTGTTTGGTTGCGGTGGTGATCGCGACAAAGGTAAGCGCCCACTTATGGGCGGTATTGCGGAACAACTGGCTGATCGGGTGGTTGTCACTGATGATAACCCACGTAGTGAAGAGCCGCAGGCGATTGTCGCCGATATCCTCAGCGGGTTGCTGGATGCCGGGCATGCGCAAGCCATCCATGGCCGCGCAGAAGCGGTGACCAGCGCCATCATGCAAGCTAAAGCCGATGATGTGGTGTTGATTGCCGGCAAAGGACATGAAGATTATCAATTGGTCGGTAATCGCCGCTTGGATTACTCCGACCGAGTCACCGTCGCGCGTTTGTTGGGGGTGGTGGCATGATTAAGGTCTCACTGCATTTTCTGTCCACGCTGCTGAACGCCGAATATATTGGTCGCGATAGCGCCGATATTACCGAAGTGACCATTGATACTCGTAAGGTCATTCCTGGCTGTTTATTCGTTGCGCTGAAAGGCGAGCGTTTTGATGGACATGACTTTGCAGAAGATGCTGTTGCCGCTGGCGCTGGTGCTTTGCTGGTAAGTAAACGCTTACTGGTGGAGGCACCACAATTAGTGGTTAAAGACACCCGTCTGGCATTGGGGCAATTGGCTGCATGGGTGCGCCAGCAAGTGCCTGCCCGTGTGGTGGCCTTAACCGGCTCCTCCGGTAAAACCTCAGTAAAAGAAATGGTTGCGGCAATTTTGCGCCAATGTGGCAAGGTGCTTTATACCGCCGGTAACTTTAATAATGATATCGGCGTACCGCTGACCTTGCTGCGTCTGACGCCTGAATATGATTTTGCTGTCATTGAGCTAGGCGCTAACCATATCGGTGAGATTGCCTATACCACGGACTTAAGCCGCCCTGAAAGTACTTTGGTTAACAATTTGGCCGCCGCGCATCTGGAAGGTTTTGGCTCGCTGGCTGGTGTGGCTCAAGCTAAAGGCGAAATTTTTGCCGGCTTACCCGCGAATGGCACTGCGATTATTAATGCTGATAGCAATGACTGGCCGCACTGGCAGGAAACATTGCATAACAAGCGCGTATGGCGTTTTGCACCTCTCGGCGCAGAAGATATCGATTTCTTTGCCAGTGACGTGCGTATTACACCGCAAGTCACTCATTTCACTCTGCATTCTCCTTTCGGCACGGTGGCTATCGAATTGCCACTGCCGGGGCGACATAACATTGCCAATGCATTAGCCGCCGCGGCGTTAGCCATGTCGGTCGGTGCCAGTTTAACTGCCGTTCGTGAGGGGCTGACGCAATTACAGGCCGTGCCGGGTCGTTTATTCCCGATTGAGCTTGCTGCTGGCAAGTTGCTGCTCGATGACAGCTACAACGCCAATGTCGGCTCCATGACTGCCGCCGCGCAAGTGCTGGCCGAAATGCCGGGCTACCGGGTGATGGTGGTGGGTGATATGGGGGAGTTGGGTGAAACCGCAGTCGATTGCCACCGTCAGGTGGGCGAAGCCGCTAAACAGGCGGGTATCGATAAAGTCCTGAGCGTGGGGACATTAAGCCAGACACTTAGCGATGCAAGCGGGTGCGGCGAACATTTTCAGGATAAGAACACTTTAGCAGCCCGTGTCAGTGAATTGCTGCTCGAACATCCGGTTATCACCGTCTTAATTAAAGGTTCACGTAGCGCCGCCATGGAAAATGTCGTGCGTGCGTTACAGGAGAAGGCATCATGTTAGTTTGGTTGGCTGAATACTTAGTAAAATTTTACTCGGGCTTTAACGTCTTTTCCTATTTGACGTTCCGCGCCATTGTCAGTCTGTTGACGGCATTAATTATCTCATTGTGGATGGGGCCGCATCTGATCGCCTATTTGCAGAAATTACAGATTGGTCAAGTCGTCCGTAATGACGGGCCAGAGTCACATTTCAGTAAACGCGGCACCCCGACTATGGGCGGCCTGATGATTTTGTTTTCCATCACTATTTCGGTTCTGATGTGGGCTTACCCGTCTAACCCCTATGTGTGGTGCGTACTATTCATTCTTATCGGTTATGGGATTGTCGGTTTTATCGATGATTACCGCAAAGTGGTACGCAAAGACACTAAGGGCCTGATTGCCCGCTGGAAATACTTCTGGCAGTCGATCATTGCACTGGCTGCCGCTTTTGCGATGTACAGCATCGGTAAAGATACTCCAGCCACTGAACTGGTAGTGCCCTTCTTCAAAGACATCATGCCGCAGCTAGGGCTACTGTATATCCTGCTGGCTTACTTCGTCATTGTGGGCACCAGCAACGCGGTTAATTTGACCGACGGGTTGGATGGTCTGGCGATTATGCCAACGGTATTTGTTGCTGGCGGTTTCGCATTGGTGGCCTGGGCGACCGGTAACGTGAACTTTGCTGCATACCTGCATATTCCTTATCTGCGTCACGCTGGCGAGCTGGTGATTGTCTGCACCGCGATTGTCGGGGCTGGGCTGGGCTTTTTATGGTTCAACACCTATCCGGCTCAAGTGTTTATGGGCGATGTCGGTTCTCTGGCATTGGGCGGGGCGCTGGGCACCATCGCGGTATTGCTGCGCCAAGAGTTCTTATTAGTGATTATGGGCGGGGTGTTCGTGGTTGAAACACTGTCGGTCATCTTGCAAGTCGGTTCCTTTAAGTTACGTGGGCAACGCATTTTCCGTATGGCTCCGATTCACCATCATTACGAACTTAAAGGCTGGCCAGAACCGCGGGTGATCGTGCGCTTCTGGATTATTTCGCTGATGCTGGTGCTGATTGGCCTGGCGACGCTGAAGGTGCGGTAATTATGGTTGATTATCAGGGTAAGAAAGTCGTCATTATCGGGCTGGGGCTAACCGGCCTTTCCTGCGTTGATTTCTTCATCGCGCGTGGCGTAACGCCGCGTGTGATGGATACCCGTATCAATCCACCGGGCCTGGATAAATTACCCGAAAATGTCGAGCGCCATGTTGGTGACTTGAATCAACAGTGGTTATTGGACGCTGATTTGATTGTGGCCAGCCCCGGTATTGCGTTGGCACATCCAGTCTTAAGTGAAGCCGCTGAAGCCGGTGTTGAGATTGTCGGCGATATCGAACTGTTCTGTCGTGAAAATCAGGCACCTGTGGTGGCGATTACCGGTTCTAACGGTAAAAGTACCGTAACCACTCTGGTCGGTGAGATGGCGAAAGCCGCTGGCTGGCAGGTGGGCGTAGGGGGCAACATTGGCGTTCCTGCTCTGAGCTTATTGAAACAGTTGACCTTGCAAAAACACGAAAACCAATTGGTGGTGTTGGAATTATCCAGCTTCCAGTTGGAAACCACCACAAGCCTGCGTGCCAGTGCGGCCACCATACTGAACGTGACGGAAGATCACACTGACCGTTATCCGTTCGGGTTGCAGCAATATCGCGCAGCTAAGCTGCGGGTATATGAAAACGCTAAAGTTTGTGTCGTGAATGCCGATGACGCGCTCACTATGCCAGTTCGTGGTGCTGATAACCGTTGTATCAGCTTTGGGGTGGATGTCGGTGATTACCATTTGAATAAGCAGCAAGGAGAAATCTGGCTGCGGGTTCGGGGTGAGAAGGTGCTGAATACTCGGGAAATGAAATTAACCGGGCGGCATAACTATACCAATGCGCTAGCCGCACTGGCATTGGCTGATGCAGTGGGTATTCCGCGCTCATCAAGTTTGAAAGCGTTGACCACGTTCACTGGTTTGCCGCACCGTTTCCAACTGGTGTTTGAACACAACGGCGTGCGTTGGATTAACGACTCCAAAGCCACCAACGTGGGCAGCACCGAAGCGGCTCTGGATGGTTTACAGGTTGATGGCACTTTGCATTTGTTACTGGGCGGTGACGGGAAATCGGCAGATTTCTCCGGGTTAACCCGCTTTTTACAAGGCGACCATATCAAGATTTACTGTTTTGGGCGTGATGGTGAGCAACTGGCTGAGCTGCGTCCGGAAGTGTCGCAACTGACTGAAACGATGGAACAAGCCATGGTGCTGCTGGCGAAATCACTGGCACCGGGCGATATGGTGTTATTGTCACCCGCTTGCGCCAGCCTGGATCAGTTCCGCAGCTTCGAGCAACGTGGTGATGAGTTTGCTCGTCTGGCAGAGGAGTTAGGCTGATGCGCATGCCGGGGCTGGGGCTGTTTAATACCGTAAAACATTTTGTGATGGGGTCGCGCGAAAGCGACACCACCAGCATGGTGCTTTACGACAGAACCTTGCTGTGGCTGACCTTCGGTTTGGCAATTATTGGTTTTGTGATGGTGACATCGGCATCGATGCCAATTGGTCAGCGTCTGGCGGGTGATCCTTTCCTGTTTGCCAAGCGTGATGCGCTGTATTTGGCACTGGCGTTTGGTTTGTCGCTGGTGACTTTACGTATTCCGATGGAAGTCTGGCAGCGCTATAGCAACATTATGTTGCTGATTTCAATTGTGATGTTGCTGGTAGTGCTGGTGGTGGGTAGCTCGGTCAACGGGGCATCCCGCTGGATTTCTCTTGGGCCGCTGCGTATTCAGCCGGCTGAGCTATCCAAGTTGTCACTGTTTTGCTATCTGGCCAGCTATTTGGTGCGCAAAGTAGAAGAGGTTCGCAGTAACTTTTGGGGTTTTTGTAAACCCATGGGCGTAATGGTTATTTTGGCCGTACTCCTGTTGGCACAGCCCGATTTGGGTACGGTGGTGGTGTTGTTTATCACCACATTGGCGATGTTATTCCTGGCCGGTGCCAAGATGTGGCAGTTTTTAGCCATTATCGGTTCTGGTGTGTTTGCCGTTTGCCTGCTAATTGTTGCCGAACCTTACCGTATGCGCCGTGTGACATCATTCTGGAACCCATGGGCGGATCCCTTCGGCAGTGGTTACCAGTTGACCCAATCATTGATGGCTTTTGGTCGCGGTGAATTCTGGGGGCAGGGCTTAGGGAATTCAGTGCAGAAACTGGAGTATTTACCGGAAGCTCATACTGACTTTATTTTCTCGATTTTAGGCGAGGAGTTGGGGTATTTCGGTGTGGTTCTTGCATTGTTAATGGTATTCTTCGTCGCTTTTCGTGCTATGTCCATCGGGCGTCGCGCTTTAGAGATAGATCAGCGATTTTCTGGCTTTTTGGCCTGCTCGATTGGCGTTTGGTTTAGCTTCCAGGCGCTGGTTAATGTTGGGGCTGCTGCTGGAATGTTGCCAACCAAAGGCTTGACACTGCCGCTGATAAGTTACGGTGGTTCGAGCCTGATTATTATGTCAACGGCCATTGTGTTGTTGCTACGTATTGATTTTGAAACACGTCTGGCAAAAGCCCAGGCGTTTGTAAGGAGTGCCAGATGAGTGGCAAGACCAAGCGTTTAATGGTGATGGCGGGTGGCACTGGGGGACATGTCTTCCCCGGTTTGGCCGTGGCTCATCATCTGATGGCGCAAGGCTGGCAGGTGCGTTGGTTAGGCACCGCCGACAGAATGGAAGCGTCATTGGTACCCAAAAACGGTATTGAAATTGATTTTATTGAGATTTCTGGCTTACGCGGTAAGGGTTTGATGGCCCAACTGACCGCACCGGTGCGTATTTATCGCGCGGTACGTCAGGCGAAGAAAATCATGCGCGATTATCAGCCGGATGTGGTGCTGGGAATGGGCGGTTATGTTTCTGGCCCCGGTGGTTTAGCGGCATGGTCATGCGGTATTCCGGTGGTATTACATGAGCAAAACGGGATTGCGGGTTTAACTAACCGCTGGCTGGCCAGAATCGCAAAAAAGGTTTTACAGGCATTTCCGGGGGCATTCCCGCACGCCGAAGTGGTGGGTAACCCCGTTCGTACTGATGTATTGGCGCTGCCATTACCCGCTGAGCGCTTAGCCGGTCGTGAAGGGCCGATTCGGGTGTTAGTCATTGGCGGTAGCCAGGGGGCGCGAGTATTGAATCAAACCTTGCCTCAGGTGGCAGCAGCATTGGGTGAACAGATAACTATTTGGCATCAGGTGGGTAAAGGCGCATTACCCGATGTGTTGCAAGCCTACCAGCAAGCAGGGCAGGGTGATAAGCATCAGATAGTTGAGTTTATTGATGATATGGCTGCGGCTTATGCCTGGGCTGATGTGGTGGTTTGCCGCTCCGGTGCGTTGACGGTCAGTGAAGTTGCCGCCGCAGGGTTACCGGCGATTTTTGTGCCGTTTCAGCATAAAGACCGGCAGCAATATTGGAATGCACTGCCACTGGAAAAAGCCGGAGCCGCCAAAATTATCGAGCAACCGCAATTTACAGCGCAAGCGGTGAGTGCCCTGTTAGCCGAGTGGGATCGCCCCACCTTATTAGCGATGGCCGAGCAAGCAAGGCGGGTGGCTATTCCTGACGCCACTGAGCGAGTGGCTGCCGAAGTGGTCGCAGCCAGTAAGTGATACTGAAAAGATAGTTATCGCTCGCTCTTATGCGGGCTGTGAATATGCAACAGACAAAAAAGTGAAGAAAAACGTGAATACACAACAACTGGCGAAACTACGTACTATCGTGCCCGAGATGCATCGCGTCCGGCACATTCACTTTGTTGGCATCGGTGGTGCTGGCATGGGTGGTATCGCTGAAGTGTTGGCAAACGAAGGTTATCAGATTAGCGGTTCAGATTTGGCACCCAATCCGGTCACTCAGCATTTGACTTCATTAGGCGCACAGATTTATTTCCATCACCGTCCAGAGAATGTACTGGATGCCAGTGTAGTGGTGGTTTCAACAGCAATTTCTGCGGATAATCCAGAGATTGTTGCAGCTCGCGAGGCGCGTATTCCGGTGATCCGCCGCGCAGAAATGTTGGCAGAATTGATGCGTTTCCGTCATGGGATTGCGGTGGCTGGTACGCACGGTAAAACCACCACCACAGCGATGGTTTCCAGTATTTATGCCGAAGCCGGTTTGGATCCAACATTTGTGAATGGCGGTCTGGTCAAAGCCGCAGGCACTCATGCCCAGCTAGGCTCCAGCCGTTATTTGATAGCTGAAGCAGATGAAAGTGATGCATCATTCCTGCATTTGCAGCCGATGGTGGCGATTGTCACTAACATCGAAGCCGACCATATGGATACTTATCAAGGCGACTTTGAGAATTTAAAACAGACATTTATTAATTTTTTGCACAACTTGCCATTCTATGGTCGCGCGGTGATGTGTATCGACGATCCGGTGGTGCGCGAGTTGTTGCCACGGGTTGGTCGCCATATCACGACCTACGGTTTCAGTGATGACGCCGATGTGCAGATCGCCAGTTACCGGCAAGAAGGCCCACAGGGGCATTTCACGCTGAAACGACTGGATAAGCCGTTGATGACCGTGACCTTGAATGCACCGGGCCGCCATAATGCGCTGAACGCGGCTGCGGCAGTGGCTGTCGCGACCGAAGAAGGCATTGAAGATGACGATATCCTGCGCGCACTGGCAGGGTTCCAGGGGACAGGCCGCCGCTTTGATTTTCTCGGTAACTTCCCGCTGGCACCGGTCAATGGAAAAGAAGGCAGTGCCATGCTGGTGGATGACTATGGTCATCACCCGACAGAAGTGGATGCCACGATCAAAGCTGCGCGCGCTGGCTGGCCGGATAAACGTATTGTGATGGTATTCCAGCCGCATCGTTATACCCGCACACGCGATTTGTATGACGACTTTGCTAATGTTCTATCGCAAGTTGATGTTTTACTGATGTTAGATGTGTACGCCGCCGGAGAACCGCCGATCCCAGGGGCCGATAGCCGCTCGTTGTGCCGTACCATCCGTAATCGTGGCAAGTTGGACCCTATTTTGGTGTCAGACAGTGATACGGTGCCGGAGGTGTTGGCGCAAGTGCTGAATGGCGATGATCTGATTCTGGTCCAAGGCGCTGGTAACATTGGTAAAATTGCCCGTAAATTGGCTGAGCTTAAATTGCAGCCACAGACAAAAGACGAGGAACATCATGGCTGAGAAAGTTGCGGTACTGCTGGGTGGAACCTCTGCTGAACGTGAAGTGTCATTGTTATCCGGCCAGGCGGTATTAGCGGGTTTGAGAGAAGCGGGTATTGATGCTCATGGTATTGATACCAAAGACTTCCCGGTGACACAGCTTAAAGAACAAGGCTTTGATAAGGTCTTTATCGCTTTGCATGGGCGCGGTGGTGAAGACGGTACGCTGCAAGGGGTGTTGGAGTTTCTGCAACTGCCTTATACCGGCAGCGGCGTGATGGCTTCAGCGCTGACAATGGACAAATTGCGCACCAAATTGGTGTGGCAAGCTTCTGGTTTGCCAATTTCGCCTTATGTCGCGCTAAATCGTCAACAGTTTGAAACACTTTCGTCAGAGGAATTGGCGGCGTGTGTCGCTAAGCTTGGCCTGCCATTAATCGTGAAGCCAAGCCATGAAGGTTCTAGTGTTGGGATGAGTAAGGTTGATCAGGCGAATCAATTGCATTCTGCTCTGGTTGAAGCTTTCCGTCACGACACCGATGTGCTGATTGAGAAATGGCTGAGTGGGCCAGAATTCACCGTCGCGATCCTTGGTAATGATGTTTTACCGTCGATCCGCATTCAGGCTCCCGGTGTGTTTTATGATTATGAAGCTAAATATCTGTCTGATGAGACCCAGTATTTTTGTCCAAGTGGTTTGAGTGCTGAGTTAGAACAACAGTTGGCTGCATTGTCATTGCAGGCCTATCAGGCATTAGGTTGCAGCGGCTGGGGCCGTGTTGATGTTATGCAAGATAGCGATGGCAGTTTTTACCTGCTTGAAGTGAATACTTCACCGGGTATGACCAGCCACAGTTTAGTGCCGATGGCTGCCCGCCAATATGGGTTGAGTTTTTCCCAGTTGGTAGCCCGAATTCTGACGTTGGCTGACTGATATGTCGCAAGCTGCCCTAAATGCGCGTGAACGTGCGGCTGAAAACAGCGCAGCCCGGCGCAGTAACGGAGGCCAATTAGCAGGGCTGATTTTCCTGCTGATGGTGCTGGGTACCATCCTCTGGGGGGGCTGGGTGGTAGTCGGTTGGATGAAAGATGCCAGCCGATTACCACTGTCGAAATTGGTGGTGACCGGCGAGCGGCATTACACCACCAATGACGATATTCGCCAGGCTATTTTGTCATTGGGCGCACCGGGCACCTTTATGACGCAGGATGTCAACATCATCCAGCAGCAGATTGAGCGGTTACCTTGGATTCAGCAGGCTAGCGTGCGTAAACAGTGGCCGGATGAGCTGAAGATCCATCTGGTGGAGTATGTGCCTTTTGCCCGCTGGAATGATTTGCATATGGTTGATGAGCAGGGGCGGTCATTCAGTGTGCCGTCTGAGCGAATCGGCAAACAGAAATTGCCATTACTGTATGGCCCGGAGGGCAGTGAACAGGATGTTCTGGAAGGCTATCGGGCAATGAGCAAGGTGTTAGCGGCCAATAAATATCAGCTAAAAATGGTGGCAATGAGTGCCAGACATTCTTGGCAGTTGGCCTTAGATAATGATGTTCGGCTGGAGCTGGGACGGGATGACCGGATGGGGCGTTTGCAACGTTTCATCGAGTTGTATCCGCTGTTGCAACAGCAGCCAGATAAACGGGTCAGTTATGTTGATTTGCGATATGAAACAGGGGCTGCAATAGGTTGGGCTCCGGTATTTATCGGCAGTCAGAGTGGTGAGCCACCAGTAAATGGCCAGCAGAACAGTAATCCGCAACAGAATCAGGCACAGGCAAAACAACAATGATCAAGTCGACGGACAGAAAACTGGTAGTAGGTCTTGAGATCGGAACGGCAAAGGTCTCCGCATTGGTAGGGGAAGTTCTGCCCGATGGCATGGTCAATATTATTGGGGTTGGCAGTTGCCCATCCCGTGGCATGGATAAGGGTGGGGTTAACGATCTCGAATCGGTAGTGAAATGCGTACAACGCGCTATCGATCAGGCCGAGTTAATGGCGGATTGCCAAATTTCATCTGTATATCTGGCATTATCGGGTAAACATATCAGTTGTCAGAATGAAATAGGGATGGTTCCTATTTCAGAAGAGGAAGTAACTCAGGAAGATGTAGAGAACGTAGTGCATACCGCGAAGTCGGTACGTGTGCGTGATGAGCATCGTATCCTGCACGTTATTCCGCAGGAATATGCCATCGATTATCAAGAAGGCATCAAAAACCCGGTGGGCCTTTCTGGCGTGCGGATGCAGGCTAAAGTACACCTGATTACCTGCCATAACGATATGGCGAAGAATATTGTTAAAGCGGTGGAGCGTTGTGGTCTGAAAGTGGACCAACTGATTTTCGCCGGTTTAGCCGCAAGTTATGCAGTATTGACTGAAGATGAACGTGAGCTGGGTGTCTGTGTGGTCGACATCGGCGGCGGTACCATGGATATGGCGGTTTATACCGGTGGGGCATTGCGCCACACCAAAGTTATCCCTTACGCCGGGAACGTGGTGACTAGCGATATTGCGTATGCCTTCGGGACACCGCCTACAGATGCGGAAGCGATTAAAGTTCGACACGGCTGTGCGCTCGGGTCGATAGTCAGCAAGGATGAAAGTGTAGAAGTGCCAAGTGTTGGCGGACGCCCTCCCCGTAGTCTGCAAAGACAGACGCTCGCTGAGGTTATAGAACCACGCTACACCGAACTGCTGAATTTGGTTAATGACGAGATTTTACAATTGCAGGAGCAATTACGTCAGCAAGGCGTGAAGCATCATCTGGCAGCCGGTATCGTGCTGACAGGCGGAGCGGCACAAATTGATGGTTTGGCTGAATGCGCTCAACGGGTATTCCATGCCCAGGTTCGCATCGGCCAACCGCTCAATATCACCGGGCTGACGGATTATGCACAGGAACCTTATTACTCCACTGCTGTTGGGTTGTTGCACTATGGTAAAGAATCTCATCTCAGTGGTGAGTCAGAAGTAGAAAAACGTGCCTCAGTGGGCAATTGGTTTAAACGCATCAATAGCTGGCTGAGAAAAGAGTTTTAATGTTTCAACAAAGAGATCATGCTGAACATATTTTTTGATCTCGAAGCGACAGGCACAAAACGGAGAGAAACTATGTTTGAACCTATGGAACTAACCAATGACGCGGTGATTAAAGTCATCGGCGTCGGTGGTGGCGGTGGTAATGCCGTCGAACACATGGTGCGCGAGCGCATCGAAGGTGTTGAATTCTTCGCCGTTAATACAGACGCTCAGGCGCTACGTAAGACGGCTGTTGGCCAAACCATCCAGATTGGTAGCGGTATTACCAAAGGTCTGGGTGCTGGCGCGAACCCGGAAGTGGGTCGCAATTCAGCAGAAGAAGACCGTGAAGCTTTGCGCGCAGCCCTTGAAGGCGCAGACATGGTATTTATCGCCGCGGGTATGGGTGGTGGTACCGGTACTGGTGCTGCTCCTGTTGTTGCTGAAGTGGCAAAAGATCTGGGTATTCTGACAGTTGCTGTGGTTACCAAGCCTTTCAATTTCGAAGGCAAGAAACGCATGGCATTCGCTGAGCAGGGTATTGCTGAATTGTCCAAACATGTGGACTCACTGATCACTATTCCGAACGATAAGTTGTTAAAAGTTCTGGGTCGTGGCATCTCCTTACTGGATGCATTTGGTGCAGCTAACGACGTATTGAAAGGCGCTGTTCAGGGTATAGCCGAGCTGATTACCCGCCCAGGTCTGATGAACGTCGACTTTGCTGACGTGCGCACTGTGATGTCCGAAATGGGTTATGCCATGATGGGCTCAGGTGTGGCTTGCGGTGAAGATCGTGCTGAAGAAGCAGCAGAAATGGCGATTTCCAGCCCGTTGCTGGAAGATATCGACCTGTCTGGCGCTCGCGGCGTGTTGGTCAACATCACCGCTGGTTTCGATTTGCGTTTGGATGAATTCGAAACTGTGGGTAACACTATCCGTGCATTTGCATCTGACAATGCGACCGTCGTTATCGGTACATCGTTAGACCCGGAGATGAACGATGAACTGCGCGTAACTGTGGTTGCAACCGGTATCGGCATGGATAAACGCCCTGAAATTACGCTGGTTACTAACAAGCAGACTCAGCCTGTTATGGATCACCGTTACCAGCAGCATGGCATGTCACCTTTACCTCAGGAAGTTAAACCTGCGGCTAAAGTGGTCAATGATCCAACTGCTCAAACCAATAAAGAGCCCGATTATTTGGATATTCCGGCATTTTTGCGTAAGCAAGCCGACTAATTTCCGAAAAAATTGGAATCTCCGCTCTTTGTGCTAAACTGTCCCGCCGATCTTGTTATAAGCTAGGTCGGTAGGATGGATAACATTGCGAGATAAAACGATGATCAAACAAAGGACTTTAAAACGTATTGTTCAGGCGACTGGCGTCGGTTTGCACACCGGTAAGAAAGTCACACTGACAATGCGACCCGCGCCGGCTAACACCGGGGTCATCTATCGTCGCACTGACTTGAATCCACCGGTTGATTTTCCGGCAGATGCAAAATCCGTGCGTGATACCATGCTCTGTACTTGTCTGGTCAATGAGCATGACGTGCGTATTTCTACTGTTGAGCATCTCAACGCTGCTCTGGCAGGGTTAGGGATTGATAACATTATTATTGAAGTTAACGCTCCCGAAGTACCGATAATGGATGGTAGTGCCAGTCCATTCGTGTACTTGCTGCTGGATGCGGGTATCGAAGAGTTAAACTCTGCGAAGAAATTCCTGCGTCTGAAAGAGACGGTACGGGTTGAAGACGGTGATAAATGGGCTGAATTGTCTCCATTCAATGGATTCCGTTTAGATTTCACCATTGATTTTAATCACCCGGCGATTGACTCCAGTACGCAGCGCTACCGCTTAGATTTCTCGGCCGATTCATTCGTCCGTCAAATCAGCCGTGCACGTACTTTTGGTTTCATGCGTGATATCGAATATTTACAGTCCCGCGGTTTGTGCCTGGGCGGTAGTTTCGATTGTGCCATCGTGGTAGATGATTACCGCGTATTAAACGAAGATGGCCTGCGCTTCGAAGATGAATTTGTTCGTCATAAAATGCTGGACGCCATTGGCGACCTGTTTATGTGTGGCCACAATATTATTGGCGCATTTACTGCGTACAAATCTGGTCATGCATTAAACAACAAGCTATTGCAGGCTGTCTTAGCTAAGCAAGAAGCCTGGGAGTTTGTGACGTTCCAAGACGAAGCCGAAATGCCATTGGCATTCAAAGCTCCGTCTACAGTATTAGCTTACTAAGCTTATTTATCACTTTTGGTTGCGCTGGCACTCTCTCCGGCCAGCGCAGCCAATCGTTCCAATATTGTCCTCAGTTTTTCAGGGCTACGGCTCGCTAATCCTCTTAATTCCTTAGCGCTTTCCAAACTTAACTGACGTAATGGCGGCGATTTCTCAAGATCTTGCGACGTTTTTGCGGCATTCTGCGCATAGTTATGACCGCTGGCCATCAACGACGGATTAATCCTGATGTCGATTGAAGACAATGATGGTAGAATTTGCGCTCGTAGTGCAGAGAGTAATGCCGGTTGTTCATAGCGCAAGCGCATCAACCAGCTGGCGTTCGCGGTTTCTAGCACTAAAACACTCTGGCGATAGTTAGCAACACGGCACCACGGCTGCAATTGTGAAGGGAGCAATCCTTTTACCGCACGGTTAAGTTTTAACAGTGCAGTAGCGCGTTGTTGTACGTTATGCAGCGGTCCGTTTTCTGCTGCAATTGCATCATCGAACAGAACATCTAATAATTGTGGGCGGCTTTCACGCATTGACAAGGCTCCGGCGGATTTTAAACTCGTGATCGGTATTCTAAATCGTTGGCGACAATTTGGCAGACGTTATTTCTGGCCGCATCTCCTTCTGGGGATGGTAGCGGCGAGTCTTGGCGTGCCATCAAACCTGTCTGGCGTTCCTGATCAAGCAGCAATACCGAACACATCATCAAGCCAAAGCCGCCAGAATTACGGTGCGACAAACTTTAGTAGTTTGGCATTGCTGCATGATATGCATCGTCGCCCTTCATTCAGCGTAGACTACTGGCAACAGCATGCACTGCGCACGGTTATTCGTCACCTTTCATTTGCACTGGCACCTCAAGTGGCCTATGCCAGGGTGCAAGAACTGGCAGAAGCGGAGCAAGTACAGCCATCACAAATTCAGCAGCTTGCATTGTTGAATACGCTGAATGCGTTACTGACTCACGAGTTCAAACCACCCACTATTATTCGCTATACCGAGCAGGTTAAACGGCCTGTTCTTTCGTTACACAAACCGGGACTTTGGCTTGCACAAGTGCAAGGTATTCGTGCCGGGCCTGCCAATTTCATCTGATTATTCTTTTGGTTTACCTCAATTTTATACAACCTTTGGCCGCCGGTTTGGTGGTCTTGTAAGAGATATTAAGAATTATGCTAATCAAATTATTAACCAAAGTTTTTGGCAGCCGTAACGATCGTACACTACGCCGTATGCGTAAGGTGGTTGATCTTATCAACCGTATGGAACCTGAAGTTGAAAAACTGACAGATGAAGAATTACGCGCCAAAACTGACGAATTTCGTGAGCGTCTGGCAAATGGTGCCGTGCTGGAAACGTTGATCCCTGAAGCTTTTGCGGTGGTGCGTGAGGCCAGTAAACGCGTGTTTGGCATGCGTCACTTCGATGTGCAGTTGCTTGGCGGTATGGTACTGAACGAACGCTGTATCGCAGAAATGCGTACGGGTGAAGGTAAAACGCTGACAGCAACGCTGCCAGCTTACCTGAATGCGTTGAGCGGCCGTGGTGTCCACGTGGTTACCGTCAATGACTATTTGGCTCAACGTGACGCCGAAAATAACCGTCCATTGTTTGAGTTCCTGGGCCTGAGTGTGGGTATTAACCTGCCGAATATGCCAGCTCCAGCTAAGCGTGCTGCTTATGCTGCGGATATCACCTATGGTACTAACAACGAATTCGGCTTTGACTACCTGCGCGATAACATGGCGTTCAGCCCAGAAGAACGTGTGCAGCGCAAACTACATTACGCGTTGGTGGATGAGGTTGACTCCATCTTGATCGATGAAGCGCGTACCCCGCTGATTATCTCCGGCCCGGCCGAAGATAGTTCAGAGATGTATATTCGGGTTAACAAGCTGATTCCAAAACTGATTCGTCAGGAAAAAGAAGACTCGGATACTTTCCAGGGCGAAGGTCACTTCTCAGTGGATGAAAAATCACGTCAGGTGCATTTGACCGAACGCGGTTTGATCAAAATTGAGGAAATGCTGGTAGAAGCGGGCATCATGGAAGAGGGCGAGTCTCTGTATTCTCCAGCTAACATCATGTTGATGCACCACGTAACGGCAGCTCTGCGCGCTCACGTATTGTTCACCCGTGATGTTGACTACATTGTGAAAGACGGTGAAGTTATCATTGTTGACGAACATACCGGGCGTACCATGCAAGGTCGCCGTTGGTCAGATGGTTTGCACCAAGCGGTTGAAGCGAAAGAAGGCGTAGAAATTCAGAACGAAAACCAGACGCTGGCTTCAATCACTTTCCAGAATTACTTCCGCCTCTATGAAAAACTGGCCGGTATGACCGGTACAGCGGATACCGAAGCATTCGAATTTAGCTCCATTTACAAGCTGGATACCATTGTTGTTCCAACCAACCGCCCAATGATCCGTAAGGATCTGGCTGATTTGGTCTACATGACCGAACAGGAAAAAATTGGTGCGATTATCGAAGATATCCGTGAGCGTACTGCTAACGGCCAGCCGGTATTGGTGGGGACTATTTCGATTGAGAAATCAGAAGTGGTATCTGCTGAATTAACGAAAGCCGGCATTGAACACAAAGTTCTGAACGCCAAGTTCCACGCCATGGAAGCTGAAATTGTTTCCCAAGCGGGCCAGCCGGGCGCGGTAACCATCGCGACCAACATGGCCGGTCGTGGTACCGATATCGTATTGGGTGGCAGCTGGCAGAGTGAAATTGCCTTACTGGAAAACCCAACAGAAGACCAAATTGCAGCCATTAAAGCCGCGTGGCAAATTCGCCATGATGCAGTACTGGCCTCTGGTGGTTTGCATATTATTGGTACTGAGCGCCATGAATCTCGCCGTATCGATAATCAGCTGCGTGGTCGTGCGGGCCGTCAGGGGGATGCTGGTTCTTCCCGCTTCTACCTGTCAATGGAAGATGCCTTGATGCGTATTTTTGCCTCTGACCGTGTGTCTGGCATGATGCGTAAATTAGGTATGAAACCAGGTGAAGCTATTGAACACCCGTGGGTGACTAAAGCTATCGCTAACGCGCAACGTAAAGTTGAAAGCCGGAACTTCGATATTCGTAAGCAATTACTGGAATATGATGATGTTGCCAGCGACCAACGCCGGGCTATTTATAGCCAGCGTAATGAGCTGTTGGATGTGTCTGATGTGAGTGAAACCATCAACAGTATCCGTGAAGATGTATTCAAAACAGTTATTGATAGCTATATTCCAACCCAGTCTCTGGAAGAAATGTGGGATGTCGAAGGCTTGGAACAGCGTCTGAAAAATGATTTCGACCTGGATATGCCAATTGCTCAATGGTTGGAAGATGAACCACAACTGCACGAAGAGACTTTACGTGAACGCATTCTGCAAATGGCGATTGCTGATTATCAGCGTAAAGAAGAAGTGGTTGGTTTTGATATGATGCGCAACTTCGAGAAAGGTGTGATGTTACAAACACTTGATTCGTTGTGGAAAGAGCATTTGGCGGCAATGGATTACCTGCGTCAGGGCATCCATTTACGTGGCTACGCACAAAAAGATCCTAAACAAGAATACAAGCGTGAATCTTTCGCGATGTTTGCTGCAATGTTGGAATCACTGAAATATGAAGTGATCAGCGTCCTGAGTAAAGTACAGGTGCGGATGCCGGAAGAAGTGGAGGCATTGGAAGTACAACGTCGCGAAGAAGCTGAGCGTTTGGCTAAACAGCAACAACTTAGCCACGAATCTGATAACAGCTCACTGATGTCACAGGAAGAAGTCAATGTGGCTGCCAGCCTTGAGCGCAAAGTCGGGCGTAATGATCCGTGCCCATGTGGTTCAGGTAAGAAATATAAGCAGTGCCACGGTCGCCTACAGTAATATTTTAGGCATCGGTTAAAACGGATAATGAGGGCGGCTTAAACACCGCCCTTTATTTTGCTTATCTTTTTAGTGCGAATGAACCGGAAGCGTGCTCAAACCAACCTTGATGCCCTGACAGGAGAAAATAATTGAAACACATACAAATTGCAGTCGGGATTATCCGTAATTCCCAGCAAGAGATTTTTATTACCCTGCGTGCTGCTGATTCTCATATGGCTGGGTTTTGGGAATTCCCTGGCGGCAAAATCGAGCAGGGTGAAACAGCAGAAGTCGCATTAAAACGTGAGCTGTTGGAAGAAACAGGCATCGTGGTGAAAAAGGCGTTTTTGCTCAAAGTGTTAGAGCACACATTTACCGATCGCATCGTAACATTAAGTTTTTATATGGTTGAAGCATGGGATGGTGAACCCTTTGGCCGCGAAGGTCAGCCGATGCGCTGGGTGAAGCAATCTGAATTGCAGGCTGCAGAGTTCCCACCAGCCAATACAGCTATCATTGAATTACTTACTACCCTTCGTATTTAAAGTTGCAGGGTTGTTAGCTGCGTTCGTTACTCGGCCCGTCCATGGGCCTCGCCTTTGCGAGGCTGCTGCATGCAGCGTTCAAATCGGTTCCTGACCGATTTGTCACCCGAATAACTTTAGTAAGCTCATCGGGGTTCGTTCGCTGGCTGCCTACCTGAAATTTCAATTACTTTGGGTATTGCATTGTATCTAATATCATTAGGTTGTTTTATTTTGTGGAGTAATAGGAGATCAGTGCTTAGGCGGCTCTTCTTCGCTCCATTCATCACTATCAGATAGCTCACCATTACTGGAAATACGTTTTTCTTCGTCGGCCCACTCACCTAAATCAATCAACTGGCAACGTTTGCAGCAGAATGGGCGATAAGGGCTTTGTTCTCCCCAGATAACAATCTTTCCGCAGGTCGGACAGTTCACCTCGATTATTTCGGTTTCCATGTTTTCTCCTAAAATCTATCCAAGGCCAAGCGGCTAATCACAAACTCAGCAGCAGGCTAATTCAAACGATAAACGTGCCGGCACGGTACCATTTTCACTGTCGAGTGGTAAGAAGCGAATTGCATATCTGGTCTTATGGCCGGAAATTTGTGGATACAATTGTGGATCTAGCGGCAGGCGTAATCTCAGTAAATCAGCTCCTTCTGCATTATCCTGGAAGAAACCATTTAAACTGATTTGTGCTCGCAGCGGGCCGGATTGGCGAATTAAATTTAAAATAATAGTCAGCGACTGATTGAGCGGGGTCAGACTTTCCAGCAATTTGGCTATATGTTGATTACGCTGTTCATGGGGCAGATGCAGCCAGGTGTGCAAAGTGGGTAAGTCGAAACTACAGCAGCCACCAGGGATACTCAGGCGCTGGCGAACAACGCTGATTAAGCGATCTTCTTTTAGCGACTGCCCGATGCGCGGTGCCGACATCAATACTGAAGCCCGGCTTTTTAACTGACTACGCAAGGAATCTACCAGCGACATATCAACACCGGGCATATCTGCCCATAGTTGTAATTTCTGTTGTTGGCGCTCTAATTCTTTAAGCAAATCAGTACGAACTTCACCGCGCTCAAGGACATCAATTAAATCAGATGCTGTGCGGAAAAACGTTAATGCACTGGCAATATTATCTAACGTACGCTGGCTTTCTAATTGTTGTAGTAAAAACTCCATTCTTAGCCAGGTACGCATTTTTTCATTGAGCGGGTGTTCAAAAAGTATTGTTGAGGTGAGGTCACTCATCTATGTAGATCCTGTTGGGCCGCAGCTGCCAATTTCAAATACTGCTGGTGTAATAAGGCAACTTGCGGGGCGATAACTATGGGATCGCCGCTATTGTCAATAATGTCATCAGCACAGGCTAGCCGCTGTTGCCGCGAAACCTGTGAAGCTAAAATATCTTCTGCCTGTTGGCGAGTAATACCATCTCTCGCCATTGTTCGAGCGAGTTGTATTTCAGGTGCCACATCTACCACTAACACACGATTGGCACGGTGATGTAAACCATTTTCAACCAACAAGGGGACAACCCAAAGTGCATACGGCTCATCAATATTGGCGAGCTGACGCTGGGTTTCCAGTTGGATCAGTGGATGCAACAATGAATTTAACCACGCTTTTTCCTGCGGCTCACTGAAAATTTTCTCGCGTAATGCCGCACGATTCAATGTGCCATCTGTGTGCAAGATTGTTTTCCCATAGCGGGAGGTGATATCCATTAATGCTGGCATGCCGGGTTCAACCACCTGACGAGCAATAATATCAGCATCAACCAGAGGGACACCGAGATTGGCGAATGCATTTGCGACTGTGCTTTTACCACTGCCAATTCCACCAGTGAGAGCCACAATATAGGTCATTGCCTGGCCTTGCATACAGTTAGTGAGTGGCCGAATTGTATCTGAAAGCAGGTGCCAAGGCATAGCAAGGTGTGCATTCTGTTTGCGCTATGTGGAAAAATAAGTGAGGTGAGTACGAAGATAACTGCGGGATTGAGACTCTTCAGGTAATTTGTGGGATTGTAGCGCAAATAAAGGTGGATTCGCAGTCTTGCCGTAGAATTATTCATGCGTATGATAGCTTCACTGGGATGGCGTGATTTACGCCCGATCACATTTTGCGATCTATCGCCAATAACCAGGAATAATTAGCCATGCGTATTGAAGAAGGTTTGAAACTAGGCTTTAAAGATGTGTTAATCCGCCCTAAACGTTCAACACTGAAAAGTCGCTCTGAAGTCGAACTGGAACGCCAGTTTACCTTCAAACATTCAGGTTGGAATTGGTCTGGTGTACCTATCATCGCTGCTAATATGGATACTGTTGGCACCTTCCGCATGGCAGAAGTCCTGGCCTCATTCGATGTTTTGACCGCAGTTCACAAACACTACACTGTTGAGCAGTGGGGCGAATTTGTGAAACGAGTTCCTGAATCAGTTTTACGTCATGTCATGGTTTCTACCGGGACATCTTCTGCTGATTTCGACAAAATGAAACAAATTTTGGCGTTATCACCTGCCTTGAAATTTATTTGTATTGATGTGGCTAATGGTTATTCCGAGCATTTCGTTTCCTTCTTGCAAAAAGCTCGCGAAGCATGCCCAGATAAAGTTATTTGTGCGGGCAATGTGGTGACCGGTGAGATGGTCGAAGAACTTATTCTGTCAGGCGCTGATATTGTGAAAGTTGGGATTGGCCCAGGTTCAGTTTGTACCACTCGCGTAAAAACAGGTGTCGGCTATCCGCAGTTGTCGGCGGTTATTGAGTGTGCTGATGCAGCACACGGTTTGGGTGGACAGATTGTCAGCGATGGCGGTTGTTCCGTGCCGGGTGATGTTGCGAAAGCTTTCGGTGGTGGTGCTGACTTCGTTATGTTGGGTGGCATGCTAGCTGGACACGATGAGTGCGAAGGCCGAGTTGTTGAAGAGAATGGCGAGAAGTTTATGTTGTTCTACGGTATGAGTTCAGAGTCAGCCATGAAACGCCATGTAGGTGGTGTTGCTGAGTACCGCGCGGCGGAAGGCAAGACGGTTAAATTGCCATTACGTGGCTCCGTTGATAACACCGTTCGCGACATTATGGGCGGTTTGCGTTCCGCTTGTACCTATGTGGGTGCATCGCATTTAAAAGAACTGACTAAACGCACCACTTTTATTCGCGTAGCAGAGCAAGAAAACCGCGTGTTTGGCAGTAACTGATATTGGGTTTTCGAAAGTAAGTTATGCTCTGATAACGTTAGCAATCACGAGCCTGTGATTGAGATGAAAAGAGGCGTTGAATTACGCCTCTTTTCAATAAAACTCCACTGGATAGCCCTCCTGTAATAACATTATTTACCCGATAACATCCCCTAACTGGAATATCGGTAAATACATCGCGATTACCAGTACCCCAACAATACTGCCAATAATTAACATTAAAAGTGGCTCCAACATTTGCGTGAGATTGTCGGCCAAATCCTGTGTTTGCTGTTGCTGCCAACCTGCCAGTTTCCCTAGTAGCACATCCAGCGCACCAGATTCCTCGCCTACACGAACCATTTGTTGGCATAACGGGGGGAATAGAGGGTGCTGGGTGATGGTCATATGCAGTGGAATTCCTTGATTGATTTGTTTTTGAATACTCCTCAATGCTTGCTGATAAGTGTCATTATTGATGGAACGGAGTGCAGCATCTAAGCCCGCGGTCAGTGGTAAACCTGCGTGCTGAGTGATAGCCAGAGTTTGAAAAATTTGACTAAGGCAACTGCCACGAATCAATGCTGATACTAACGGGATACGTAATAGGAGTTTCTGTTCCCATTGTTGGCAGTGAGTCTGATGTCGCCGTACATATATATAACTAATACAAAATAATGTTAATAATGCGATTAAGTATGGCCCATAGGCAGTAAGAAATGCGGACATAAATAGGAGTGTGGCAGTCAGTGCGGGTAATGGCGTGTCGAATGATTGGTAAATTTGTGCAAATTCGGGCAGCACTAAAACCAGCATGACAATACTGACAACCAGTGCGACAACGCAGACAAATACTGGATATTTAAGTGCTTTAATGACTTTCTTTTGTAATTTTTGCTGCCGCTCTTGATGTTGTACCAACTGCATGCAGCACTGCTCAAGGTTACCTGTCAGCTCCCCCATCGCAATGACAGGGGGATATAGCAGAGGAAAAGTATGAGGATAATGAGCCATTGCTTCTGATAATGACTGCCCCTGTGATACTTGCTGACTTATTTCCTGTAATAAACACTGCCAGGGCAAGGCATCTATTTCTTGTGCCAGCAATTGCAAGCAATTCACTAAAGGTAGACCTGCTTGTAATAATGTTGCTAATTGGCGAGTGATAGCGATCAGACGTTCACCGCGCCAATAGCTAATCGATAATCTTTTCCCACTCTTAACACCCAGTGGTTGTAACCCATTACGGAGCATATATTCATAGACAGTATTTCTCTTCGTCGTCAGTAATGCACCTGTCTGTAATTGCCCTTCGGTATTAATTGCTCTCCAATAAAATAGGCGCTGATAGCTCACGGCATTGCCTCAATTTGTATTTTCAGCCCCACAACACGATTAATTTCGCTGAGAGTGGTCATGCCGCTTTCGACCAATGCCAGACCCGCTGAAAGTAATGTGACTTGTTTTTGTTCTTGCGCAATCCTGGTGAGTTCTGCTGGGCTGACATTATTGAGTAAAGCTTGTTGGATTGGCGGGGTGACATTTAACATTTCGTAAATTCCCGTTCGACCATAATATCCGGCACAGCAATGTTCACAACCAACGGCAAGATAATGTTGCAGTGGACTTGCCCATATATCTGGTGGCGTCAGGAAAGGGACTGATGACGCCTGACGACAATGCAGGCACAATTTTCGGACTAATCGTTGGGCGATAACTAATATTAGACTGGAAGCAATTAAGTGACGTTCTACGCCCATGTGTGTTAGGCGAATCAGTGTTTCTGCTGTGGAGTTGGTATGCAACGTTGAGAGAACCAGATGCCCCGTTAGTGCTGCTTTAACTGCTATTTCTGCAGTTTCATTATCACGAATCTCACCGAGCATAATGACATCAGGATCCTGACGCAGCATGGCACGCAATACATTGGAGAAATCCAGCCCAATTTTACTGTTGGTCTGTGTTTGATTTATACCGTCAACCTGGATCTCAATAGGATCTTCAACACTACAGATGTTTATTTGTCCCTGATTGAGCTGCTCCAGGCTGCAATAGAGAGTCACTGTCTTACCACTCCCTGTAGGTCCTGTGACCAGAATCAACCCCTGCGGCGCTGATAGCGCTTGAGTTAATTGCTGGTGGGCTACTGTTGTCAGCCCCAGTTTTTCCAAAGTAGGCTGCTGCTTCATATTGAGAATCCGCAGCACGACTTTTTCACCATATTGCACGGGGAGGGTCGCTATTCTCATTGAGTAGCGAATGCCATCTAATAGGAGAGTCAACTGTCCATCTTGCGCTAACCGCTTTTCCGCAATATTCAGCTTAGCCATGACTTTCAGGCAACTGCTAATACGACGGGATAGCTCAGCCTCAGGTGATGGAGATTCATGCAATACACCATCAATTCTCAAGCGAATACGGTAGTGATATTGATAAGGTTCAAAATGAATATCAGATGCGCGTTTCTGAATCGCCAACTTGAGTGTCTGCGTTATAAATTGAATAACAGGGGTATCGCTTTCATTATCAAGTAATGTGTCATCGTCCCTCTTTATTGGTGCATTGGCGTCTACGTGCTCTTGTGCTGATGGACTTAAATTAAGTGATTGTTCAATTCTGGCTTCCGGCCAGTATTCCACCTTGATTTTACGGCCACAGGCAAAACGGAGCGCAGTCAACAATGCCTCATTGGTGGGGTGGGGTGAAGCTATGGTTAAGTTGTTGCTATCAAGTTTTAAGGCTATTGATCTATAGCGGCGGCAGATGGTGTGTAATTCATCATTTATTGTTTCGTGTGTGCGTTCCCTAAATTCGGTCATTTGATTACGGCCTTATCATTAAAGCGGAACACGGCTTTACAGTTGTCAGTTATGCTGCTGTCTGTTGCGGTGCAGGTTCTTGTCCAGACGACATTTCCACTGTTATTTAGTGTTGGCGACATAGCCAGAGTCAAATTGGCAAGAGTTTGCTGACCTGTAAGTGTAATAACACCTTTATCAATAGTTGTAGCACTGACATAGCGTGATGATGCCCCTGCTGGGATGCCATGGCTACCACCATTGCAGCTATCAAGGCTGGCATGTTCCAGAGCGCAAAGTTCCACTGCCATTTTGTAAGGCACCATGGCTTGTAACATATCGGTGAGTGCTGCTTTTTGGATATAGCGTTGATAGGACGGAATACCAACACCACTGAGAACCGCAATAATGGCGATCGCAACCATCAATTCAATTAATGTAAAACCGCGTTGATTAGTCATTTGACACTCTCCATGTGTGTGAGAAAACGTGGACAGAGTGCACTTTTTGAATAAATGCTAACAAGAGGGGATAGAGGGTTTTGCGAAGCCTACTGTTGGATATTTATGTTCTTGCAATGGCATCACAGATAACTTCGGCGGTGCTCGCAAAACAGAGTTAGGGTCTGCTATTGAGAGCCTTCCGCCGAAAATAATTTGATAGGATTATTTAAAACGCATGGAAAGATCCAGGGCAGTAATATGTTTGGTCAGCGCCCCAACTGAAATGAAATCAATACCCGTGTCAGCATAGCTGCGAAGTGTTTCCAGTGTGACGTTGCCCGAAACCTCCAGTTGTGCACATACACCCTTCTGGGTTTTGGCAAATTCATCGCGCTTATTGACAGCTTTCTGTATATCGTCAATGGAGAAGTTATCCAGCATGATGATGTCTGCGCCAGCGTTCAAGGCCTGATCTAACTGATCGAGGGATTCAACTTCAACTTCTATAGGGACATTGGGATGTATCCAAAATGCTTTAGCAACCGCTTCTTTAATCGAACCGGCAGCAATAATGTGATTTTCCTTAATAAGGAAAGCATCAGATAAGCCAAGCCGATGGTTATTGCCGCCGCCGCAAAGGACTGCGTATTTCAAGGCCGTACGTAACCCTGGCACTGTTTTTCGGGTATCAAGCAATTGGGTATGCGATGTAGAAAGTTTGGCTACATAGCGGCTCACTTCGGTTGCAACACCTGATAAAGTTTGCAGGAAGTTAAGAGCGGTACGTTCACCTGTCAGCAAAATGCGGGCAGGGCCAGTCAGATGGCAGAGTTCCTGATTTGCTCTCAGTATATCTCCATCTTTAACCAACCACTCAACTTCCACTTGGGCACCAAGTTGAATAAACACTTCATTCAGCCAGCGCTGACCACAAAAAACGCCAGCTTCACGAGTAATGATGGTGGCTTTTGCCTGCTTATCTGCGGGTAGTAATTGTGCGGTGAGATCGCGGTCGGCGTTGACTTCACCACCAAGGTCTTCACTCAAAGCTTGAGCAACAGTTGAAGGGATATCGCATTGAATTCGTTCCAATAGCGCGGCACGGCGGCTGTCGGCATTGTAGCTGCGGGTCGGCATAGAAAACTCCGAAATGGCGGATAGATAGTTGTCTAAACATGCTACTCTGTTGCTGGCAGAAGTGCCATAAAAGAGCCGGTTGCAGTGTACTATTTGGTTAGGGGGCTTAGGTAAACTATGCAGTCAGAAAATAACTGGCAGTTAGATAAGGGCTGGATTTCCGGGGTCAAACGGGTCGTTTCTCCTCACTGTGACCAGCGGCCAGAAGGCGAGGCTCCTTCTCTGTTGGTGATTCATAATATCAGTTTGCCGCCTGGTGAGTTTGGCGGCCCATATATCGATCAATTGTTCACTGGCACCCTCAATGCTGATGAGCATCCCTATTTTGCCGATATTGTTCACTTGCGGGTGTCAGCTCATTGCCTTATCCGCCGCGATGGTGAAATTATTCAATATGTTCCATTTGATAAACGTGCCTGGCATGCCGGAGTCTCAACTTTTGCCGGGCGTGAGCGGTGTAACGATTTTTCCATTGGAATCGAGTTGGAAGGCACGGATGTGTTACCGTTTACCACCGAACAATATCGCAGCTTGTCTGAGATTAGCGCGCTGCTATTTGCCTCTTATCCGATAACCGCAGAGCGGGTTACAGGCCATAGCGATATTGCACCGGGGCGTAAAACAGATCCAGGCCCCGCCTTTGACTGGGCGTTATATCAACAGAGTTTAGCGAAGTTATCTTTACCATCGTAATACGGAAGTCATGCAGTATTAACCAGAGGTTCATGGTCGAGCAGATATTAGCTTGTCACCTTGTCTGATATTGTCGTTTATACATGCCGGGAGGCATATGCCCTGTTTGTGGGCGGGTTAAGTGCAAAGGGAGAATAAGAGCTAATGACACTGTTTACGCTGTTGCTGGTGCTGGCATGGGAGCGCTTGTTTAAACTGGGCGAACATTGGCAGCTAGATCATCGCCTTGAAGTGGTATTTACGCGCTTACGCCGCTTTTCGTTGGTACAAACAATTCTACTGACCGCTGTGTGGATGGTGCTGGTATGGCTGGTTTTGCAGCTAGTGCAAAACATCTTGTTTGGTTTACCTCTTTTACTTATCTGGATACTAATTTGCCTGCTGTGCATTGGTGCGGGTGGAATACGTAAACATTACCGAGCTTATTTGAAAGCCGCACGCCAGGGCGATGCTCATGCCAGCGATAAATTGGCTGAGGAGTTGGCACTTATTCATGGTTTACCGATGGATAGCGGCGAAAAAGCCCGGTTGGAATCTCTGCAAAATGCATTGTTATGGATAAACTTCCGTTACTATTTAGCGCCGATCTTCTGGTTTGTCGTTTGTGTTAGCTATGGTCCAGTGGCATTAGCAGGGTATGCGATGTTACGTGGGTATCAAACTTGGTTGGCGCGTCATCACACTCCTTTACAGCGCTCACAATCGGGTATTGATCGTATTTTGCATTGGCTTGACTGGATTCCGGTGCGGTTAGTGGGGGTTGCCTATGCATTATTGGGGCATGGGGAAAGAGCCTTGCCCGCCTGGTTTGCTTCATTGGGCGACTTTCGTTCTTCGCAGTACCAAGTATTAACCCAACTGGCGCAATATTCGCTGGCGCGAGAGCCTCATTTAGATCCAGTGCAGACACCCAGATCAGCGGTCTCTTTAGCGCGAAAAGTTACTTTGACAGTGATTGTGGTGGTGGCGTTATTAACGATTTATGGCGCGTTAGTTTAGTCAATAGTGCGTGAGTTGTGTGAGCTGGCTGATAATGATTTATCAGCCATTTTTAATATGATTTTCTATTAGGAATTCTTTCTACCTTTTCTTACCAATAAAAATAGCAATCAGAATAAGTTAATTTATCAATTAATATCAATTGGTTAGGTTCTTTCCTTTGTGCTGCACTACGATATGATAATCTGACTCTTTCTCTAGC
>NZ_CACVAD010000052.1 GCF_902726545.1 Yersinia artesiana
TTTTTTATACTATAGATAAGAGAGGTAGTGTGAGTATGTTTGACCAGTCTTTCGAAGATGTAGTTGCTGAACATAAAGAGCGCAAAGAACAAAATATTTGATATAATCATTACATCGGATTGAACACCCGACAACCTAAACACCGTGCTGCTGTGCCATACATCCGGGGGCGGAAATGGCACTGTATAGTTTTACCAAATCAACAGGTGGGATCTTGGTACCGGCTACGCCGGACGCTGAGAATTTCGTTAAAAACACCAAGCTGGGGACTATTGTCACTGGCGAATTTAAACGTGTGCGTAATGCAGCGTTTCATCGTAAATTCTTCTCGTTGCTCAACTTAGGCTTTGAATATTGGGAGCCAAAGGGTGGGGCGATATCACCATTTGAACTTAAATTCCTGCGCGGCTATGTAAGCCAACTTATTTCCTATGTGGGGAATGAGGGTATTCTTCATGAGATAGCTGACGATTATTTGGCGCTGGTGGCCGGTAAACGTGCTGCAAACTTATCTACCGCAAAATCATTCCATGCTTTCCGCCGTTGGGTGACCGTTGAGTCTGGCCATTATGATCTGTTCGAATTACCGGACGGCTCAACGCTGCGCGAACCTCGCTCTATTTCATTCGCGAAAATGGACGAGCTGGAATTCAACGATTTATACAAATCAACACTGAATGTGCTCTGGACTTTTATTCTCAGTAAATCATTCAGTCATCCATCCGAGGCGGAGAATGCTGCCAGTCAATTAATGAGCTACGCGGCTTAGGGGGTGTCATGGCTAATTTACGCAAAGAGGCTAGGGGCCGTGAGTGTCAGATCCGTATTCCGGGTGTATGCAATGGCAACCCTGAAACCGTGGTACTCACGCATTATCGGCTGGCAGGAACCTGCGGTACCGGAATTAAACCCTCAGATGAGCAGGCCGCGTGGGGCTGTAGTGCATGCCATGACGAATGCGACCGCCGCACCCGTTTAATTGATGGTGACACGGCACGCCTATATCACGCCGAGGGCGTTATGCGCACACAGAATATATTGAGAAAGGAGGGGAAATTATGATTTATCCGACAACGTGCGGTAAGGCTGATGGCAACGAATTACATCTCAATACATTAGAGCTTATTTGGCTCAAGGGTAAGTTGAAGATGTGGGGACGCTGGTCACGTATAGCCAAAACAGGCGGTGCTCAGGGGGTATTCTCTCGATTATTGGCAAAACAACAAATAACTAAAGCCGCACTTAAGGCCGCTATTAGCCAACTGAGAAAATCAGGTTTATCAAAAGATGAATTGTTCGAGATATTTGGCGACCTTAACAACCCCAAAGCCCACAGTAATCTAATCTATTGTACGGATGATGAGGGGCTATTAATGGATTCGGTTGTTGGTTTGATTCTACAATCGACCCCTGGGTTAATTGGGATACTGCAGCAGCATTACATTTATAAAAAGAAACGTTACACGATCGCGGAGGAAATGCAGGAAGCGCACCCAGAGCTTTCAATTTCAACCTGCCGTCGCCGTATTGATGTATGGATTAATACCGCTGAATACATGCTTTACCGCCCTATGAGCGACGCTTTCGATAAAGACATAAAAAGATTCGAGAAAAAAACTTTGACTATTTGAACAAAAAATATATGATTTATGCATAAGCTCGCGGAGCTATACACGCAAGCGACGAAATTAAAAGAAACCCGCCATCTGTGCGGGTTTTTCTATTTCTGCCCCTCAACAAAAAAAACCGCCTGACCTTTTGAGTCAAGCGGCTATCATTTATCACTCGTTAGAAATGGGCGACCCCGATATGTATCAGCATATCAGGGCCATTACACCCATGTTTCCGGTCATGAGTATAACCAAGGCCCACCCTGCTAACGTCAGCGGTGATATCCTAACGGAATACTGTATATATGACCATGAAAAAGTTAAGTTACAAAAATGCATCCCGCGCTGTGGGTAAGCCTGAGCCGGTGATTTATGACGGTGTAACGGTAGGGTACGGATGTTCGGATCTGCATGTCGCCACAATTCCTGTCTGGTTGGCCCGTCTGGTTATCATCAACTTTCATTACAGCAAACGCATAGTAAACAACTCATATTTGCACCTGGGTATTTTCTCCGGTCGTGATCTGGTTGGTGTTATGCAATGGGGCTATGCAATGAATCCCAGTAGTGGTGGGCGGGTGGTAGAGGGAACTGGCAACCGGCAATACATGGAATTAAACCGCCTGTGGGTGCATGACGACATGCTGACGAATACCGAATCACGGGCGATCAGCTACGCGCTCAAAACCATCAAATTGCTTCATCCCGGTGTTGAGTGGGTGCAGACGTTCGCTGATGAGCGGTGCGGTCGGTTCGGTGTGGTGTATCAGGCTAGCAACTTTGACTATGTAGGTAGCCACCAAAGCACATTTTATGAATTAGATGGCGAGTGGTACCACAAGATTGCTTTAACCACTAAGGCCAGCAAAGCGGGTGCGCGTGGTTTACATCTGCAGGCCAATATTCACCGGGCAACAGCACATAAATTTACGCAGTTCCGATATATCAAGTTTCTGAATAAACGAGCTAGAAAGCGGCTCAACACGAAGCTGTTTAAACCCCTCCCATATCCAAAGCCGGGAGGGAACAAGTAGAGCTGCCGGATGGCGGCTTTTTTATTTCTACTACACGCCCAGCCCATCCGGGAGGGGGAGATCATGAAAATGAGCAATATTGCTTCTAATGCTTCCTACCTGGCGTCGGGTGGTAGTTTTATTTTTTGGGCTAAAGAGCTGATTGCTGGCTTCACCCCTGATGAGTGGACGGTGATTGGTGTGCTTGGTTCGTTATTTTTTATGGCCCTGACATTTATGCTTAATGCTGGCGTCAAGATTTGGGATCGTCGCCACGGCTATAAACCGGATGGTGAGTGATGGCCTCGACAAAAAGCAAATTAAGCGCGGCTGTCCTGGCTCTGGTTATGGTTGCAGCACCGGCCACGATAATTCTTGATCAGCTTTTGGATGAGAAAGAGGGTAACCGGCTGGTTGCTTATCCAGATGGAAAGGGGATTTGGACTATTTGCCGCGGTGCTACTCAAGTTGATGGTAAGCCGGTAGTGAAAGGGATGAAGTTATCAGCAGACAAGTGCGCTGCGGTGAATCAGTTGGAGGCTGACAAGGCTATAAGCTGGGTAAAGAGGAATGTCCGGGTAGCGCTGACTGAACCACAGATTGCCGGTATCGCTTCGTTTTGCCCCTATAACATCGGCCCGAGTAAATGTTTCACTTCTACGTTCTATCGAAAACTCAATGCTGGCGACCGCAAAGGCGCATGCGCTGAAATTAAGCGTTGGGTTCGTGACGGCGGTAAGGATTGCAATATTCGCTCCAATAACTGTTACGGGCAGATAGAACGCCGCGCACAGGAAAGCGAACTGACCTGTTGGGGGCTGGATGAATAGGGCCATTGGGATAGTTATTGCTGTGCTGGTGGTTATTGTGTCGGCTCTGTTCTTTAACAGTCACCGCCTCTCAAATGATATCCAAAAAGCGGAAAAAGCGCTGAGTGATGAGCAAGCCACAAACACAGCCCTCGGCAACATTATCGATGCATACCAGGTGAATGAAGCCGCCAACCGAGCAGCCACCACCCGCCAGCTTGAGAATGAAAGGAAACTACGCAATGAAAGTGAATTACAGGTTGCACGGTTTAAAGCAGCAGCGGCGAGTGATGATTGTGCTATCAAGCCTATGCCTGGTGATGTCATTAACGTCATGCGTGAATAAGTCCGTTAAACCGCCCGTTACCAAGCCAGTCCTATTATTGCCCCCTGAGTCAGCACTTACCCCTTGTGAAGTTCCAGAATTTACCGGTATTACCTGGGGAGATGGCGGATTGTATGCGATGGAATTAAAGCGGGAGCTACGAATCTGCAAAGGTCGGCTTGATGA
Organism: Yersinia artesiana; assembly: GCF_902726545.1. Lineage (GTDB taxonomy): Bacteria > Pseudomonadota > Gammaproteobacteria > Enterobacterales > Enterobacteriaceae > Yersinia > Yersinia artesiana. The sequence continues at coordinate 3,944 of NZ_CACVAD010000052.1, forward strand.
GGTTATCGACTGGCGGCAGAGAGTCGGGAGTAAAAGTTGAAGGTACCAGCTCAAAAGCCTATAGATATCGAGATTGATACCCAATACGTCAGAGATAAACCAATTAGAATAATCGCGCAGCAAATTGATTTATATTTAGAATAACTTGAATACTGCGATTAATACCACAATATAGATTGTATCTACCATGAGGTAGAAATATTGGAGGGCATATGGCATTAAATTCTGGCGGGCTACCAAAACATTACTGCTCAAAGTTCAATCAACTTGCAGTAAAGAAATACAACGGAACTTACGAAGACGGTGCGCTTGAGAATCTTATAAAAGAGGCAATTGAGCACATGAAAATTTGGGAAGCAGAGCCATATGAGCAAAATCTTGCTAATTTCAAGTCTCAGTTGAATCAGCACAGCAACACTAAAGATGCTGCTTATGAGAATAGACAACAGCTATACAAAGAAGCGCTTCCATTGATAGCAGCTTATGAATAGTAGCCAGCCACCTTCGGGTGGTTTTTTTACACCTAAATATCATCACAGAGCAACCTCACAAGGTTACTGCGTAATGACACTAAGGGATCATCATGGCAAAAGACACTGACTGGAGAGGCATAGAGCGTGACTACCGTTCCGGCGCTCTTTCCATCAGAGAGCTTGCCAAGAAATACGGTGTAAGTGATACAGCGGTAAGAAAGAGGGCAAAGGCTGAGGAATGGCCTAAACACGAACAGGTTCGCAATAATGTAGGTTCGCAGACAATTAGTGCGAACCAAAACAAGAACCCGCGAACCAAACATAGAAAACCAGCGGTTTACGTTGAAAGTGAAATAGATTCAGAATACCTGGTAGATGGAAATGACGAACCAGAATTCACATTAAACCCTGACGAGTACGGGCTTAATGATATGCAGGCTCGTTTCGTGAGTGAATACCTGATCGACCTGAATAGCACGGCGGCATATAAAAGGTCTGGCGGTAAAGGAGAGGGCAATACGGCATACGTTAACGCTTCACGCATGTACAGGAATGCTAAGGTTAGCCGGGCCATTCGCGACGCATTGGACGCTAGGGAAAGGCGCACCCGAATAACCCAAGATGCTGTACTGAAATGGTGGTGGGATATTGCCACAGCCGATGCCAGTCAAATTACTGAGCTACGCCGTTTGTGCTGCCGTCATTGCTGGGGGTTTGGTTACCAGTACCAGTGGCGCGATGCTGTTGAGTTTGAAGAAGCCCGGCTAAAAGCGGTAGAAAGCAAAAAACGGGAGCCTTTAGACGTTGGCGGCTACGGTTTTGATGCCACGCTAGATCCTAACCCTGACTGCCCGCGCTGTAATGGTGAGGGTGTTGGGCGTACTCACTTTCACGATACGCGGGATCTGCGCGGTGCCGCTCGTCGCCTGTTCTCTGGGGTGAAAGAGGGTAAATTTGGTATTGAGGCCATTACCCGCAATCAGGATGAGGCTTTAAAGATGGTTGCTCAGCATTTAGGTATGTTGAAAAACAAAACAGAGATTAGCGGCCCTGATGGTGGCCCGGTTAAAACCGAGACAGTGAATATGACCCCTGATGAAGCCGCCGAAGCGTATCGTAAAATGATGGGCTGATTTTGGTAAACATCCAGAAATAGCCCGTTAGATTGATAGATTCTCTATGCAAAATAGAGGGTATTTTATGCATGATTTATGCACTCAATTATCTAACTCCCTGGCACGTTAACCCTGACAAATAAGCCTCTCATGCTGCTTGTGCGATGAGTAGTGTTCGCTTGATACGGGTAACGGTCATTATGTTAAAAAGTCCTAAAATTCACACATTTATCGAGCAAAACTCAACATGCCTATTCCGTTCCCTTTTGACTTCAAAAACCCGGATTACATGCAGGTTTTTGAGTGGCGAATGGAGCGATTGCAGCGCATTCGTCAGCAGCCTGAATTACTGCCGGTCATGAAAGCGTTTTATAAAGATAACCCCGCTCAGTTCATTATTGATTGGGGCATGACGGTTGACCCGCGCAACGTTGAGCGTGGGTTGCCTGCCCGTATTCCGTTCCTCTTATTCCCAAAACAGGAAGAGTGGATCGGGTGGTTTGTCGGGCGCTGGCGTAATGCTGAACCGGGCATCACTGAGAAAACCCGTGATATGGGGATGTCATGGCTAACTGTTGGTATGGCCTCCTCGCTTTGCCTGTTCAATCGTGGCGTGTTTGCCGGGTTCGGATCTCGCAAAGAAGAGTATGTTGATAAAATTGGCTCGCCTAAATCGCTATTCGATAAAGCGCGTAATTTCATCTCTCTGTTACCCACTGAGTTTCGTGGTGGCTGGAGCCTAAAGCAGCACGCACCACACATGCGCATTCTGTTTCCTGAAACCGAATCAGCCATGACCGGCGAGGCGGGTGACGGGATAGGGCGCGGTGACCGCACCAGCTTTTACATCGTCGATGAATCCGCGTTCCTGGAGCGGCCTTATCTGGTCGATGCGTCTCTGTCAGCAACCACCAACTGTCGGCAGGATGTATCAACGCCAAACGGTATGGCTAACTCATTCGCTGAACGGCGGCACAGCGGCAAGATTAAAGTATTCACCTTTCACTGGCGCGACGACCCGCGCAAAGATGATGCCTGGTATCAAAAGCAGGTTGAGAATCTCGACCCCGTTACCGTGGCGCAGGAAATTGATATCAACTACAGCGCCTCTGTCGAGGGCGTATTGATTCCGTCGGCATGGGTACAGGCGGCAATCAACGCGCATGAGGTATTGGGTATTGCGCCAACCGGCCAGCGCTTAGGCGCTCTTGATATCGCCGATGAGGGCAAGGACACCAATGCCTTTGCCGGTCGTCACGGTTTCCTACTTGAAAGCATCGAGGAGTGGTCGGGTAAAGGCGATGATATTTTCGGTACCGTACAGAAAGCCTTTGATATTTGCGACGCACAAAACCTCGAAACTTTCCGCTTTGATACCGATGGATTGGGGGCTGGTGCGCGTGGTGATGCTCGGGTTATCAACGAGCAACGCGAAGAACAACGCAGGCGGCATATTGTCGCCACGCCATTCCGTGGTAGCGGTGGTGTAACTGATCCCGATGATGAGGCTATTCCCGGCGATAACGGTCAACAGGGGCGGCTTAACAAGGATTTCTTTGCGAACGCCAAAGCACAGGGCTGGTGGAGCCTGCGTACCCGGTTCCAGAAAACCTATCGGGCGGTTAAGGAAAATATGGAGTTCGATCCCGATGAGATTATCTCCATCCCGAAAGACCTCAAAAATCTGACCAAATTAACCTCTGAATTGTCGCAACCCACCTACTCAGTCAATGGCGTAGGGAAAATTGTGGTGGATAAAAAACCTGACGGCACCAAGTCACCTAACCTGGCGGATTCAGCCATGATTTTATATGCACCAATGGATAATGCGCTGGATATCTGGCTACGGCTCGGGGGGGCGTAATGTCAAGAAAACGTAGAGCAGGCAAAACGTCATCACCGCAGAGAACCACCGATAGCTATCAAAACCTCACCGCTCGCTATGGGCTGCGCACCGAGAACCAAAGCGCGGATTATAACTACCAACCGAATTGGACATCGCGCAACCGCCAACTGATAGAGAACGCTTATCGCTCGTCGTGGCTGGTGGGCGCGGCGGTAGACACCATCGCAGATGATATGACCCGTAAGGGGATTAACATCACCTCCAAGATGGCACCGGATGCCAAGATGCGAATAGAGGGGCGCTGGGAAGAGTTATCACTCTGGGATGCGATTAACGACACCATCAAATGGTCGCGGCTGTACGGTGGTGCAATTGGTTTCATCATGATTGACGGGCAGGCACCTGAAACCCCGCTTCGGGTGGAAACCATCGGCAAAGATGCCTTTAAAGGGCTACTAGTGCTCGACCGCTGGATGGTCAACCCAACCATCAGCCAACGAGTGACTGAGATGGGGCCGGATCTCGGCATGCCTAAGTATTATCAGGTAGTGACCACCGGCGGCGGTATCCCGAGTATGAAAATACATCACAGCAGGGTGATTCGCCTGGATGGTGTTGGCCTCCCGTACCAGCAGAAGCGAACAGAAAACGAATGGGGCATGTCGGTTATAGAACGGTTATTTGACCGACTACTGGCGTTTGATAGCACCTCGACCGGCGCGGCGCAGTTGATTTTTAAGGCGCATTTACGCACCTACAAAATCAATAAGTTTCGTGAATTGGTCGCCATGGGGGGCAAGGCCTTTGATGGGCTAATGAAAAGCATGGACATGATCCGGCAATTCCAAAGCACTGAGGGCCTGACCCTGATGGATGCCACTGATACATTTGAAACGCACAGTTATGCATTCGGTGGCCTGTCTGATGTGATGGCGCAGTTTGCCCAGCAGATAGCCGGTGCCATTGGTATCCCGCTGGTGCGCTTGTTTGGTCAGTCGCCTGCGGGGTTTTCAACCGGTGACGCTGATCTGGCTAACTACTACGACAATATCGGTACCCAACAAGAGCGCCGTTTGCGTCGCCCGTTGCGTCGATTATTTGAAGTGATCCACTACTCCGAGTTTAGTTCGCCACTGCCAGACGGCTTCTCATTTGATTTCAATCCACTGTGGCAGATGTCAGAACCGGATCGGGCAGATGTGGCGGAGAAAACCGTTAATACCATTAACGCCGCAATGGACTCAGGCTTGCTGACGCTACAGGGGGGCATGACTGAACTCAGGGATAAAGCAGGCATTATCGGTATCGGCTCCAGCATCAGCGACGAGGATATAGAGAGTGCGAAAGACATCGACCCGCCGAACCTCGGCGAAAGCGCAGATCTCAACCCGCCTGAAATCACGGCGCGCAGAAATCCAATATCAAACGCAGCTACGCAAGATAGCGCGCATGGTCGGCGACATCGTAAATGGTACTTACGATGGTTCTAATGATTCCGTTTATCACGTTATGGATAGCCTGAACCGCTATTCAGACCTGATTGACGGCTGGGCCAGAACCACCGCCAGCAAGATGTTTGATGCTGTTAACGCCAAAGACGTGGCGATGTGGCGCAGTAACTCGCAGGAAATATCAGCGGGTTTGCGCCAGATAATGGAAAACACCGCTGTGGGGCAGGTGGCCCGTAACATCGTGGAGGAACAGATAAAACTCATCAAGTCGCTGCCCTTACAGGCGGCAGACCGGGTACAGGATATCCATAATCAGGCGCTAGAGGCGGTCATCACCGGCGGGCGTGCCGAGCCATTCGCTAAAGAAATAGCTAAATCTGGCGATGTGGCAATATCCCGCGCCAACATGATCGCCCGTACAGAAATAGGGCGGGCGTCAACGGCACTAACACAGGCCCGCTCACTCTCTATCGGTTCCAGCGGTTACATCTGGCGCACCGCCGAGGATAGTGACGTTCGCCATTCACATCAAAAAATGGAGGGTAAGTTTGTTCGCTGGGATAACCCGCCGACCCTTGACGGTATGACGGGGCATGCGGGCGCATTACCTAACTGCCGTTGTTACTGCGAAGTGGTGATCCCTGACCATTGAGAGGAATAAGATTTAGTGTATTCTGGGAAAGGGTATTAATTGGGGGATTTATGGCAAAACCAGCAGAACCTTACCGATCTATCATTGTTGAAAGTTACCTGGAACAAAACCTTTCGGGTAAGCGCGGGAAGGTGCATATAAGACCTATTCCTGGTCAATGGGCTGATGTAACGCTACAGGTTGAATGTGCTAAGAGACTTTCGAAAGACTATCCGGTAGGAACGCAATTTAAAATCCAGGCCAAATTAACAGATCGTGACGATGGTGGGGAATATCTTTATAGCTCGTTTCGCTGGGAACCAGACGAAATAATTCTAAAATAATATAGCGGATACTTAATCATTCTATAGCTCGCATTGGCGGGCTTTTTTTATGCCCGCAATCCAGCAGGTAACCCATGCAATATTTCTATAACTCCCGCCTGGGAGAGACGCGCTTCACCATGAGCGACGGTGGTCTATTGTGCAAAGACGTGCCGATCGGCCGAACTGGGGTGCAGCTTTATGGTGGCGAAGAACTGGACGATATCGAGCCTGATAGTGATGGTGAGATCCTTGTTGAAAGGACGGAGGATGAGGTCTTTCGCCCTGAAACGCTGGCCAGCTTTGAGGGCATGACGTTCACCGTATCTCACCCCATCGAAGATGTCACCCCTGACAATTGGGGCCGCTACGCCGCTGGCCACATTCAAAACGTCAGGCGAGGTACAGGTGACCAATCAGATCTCATGATCGCCGACATCGTGGTCAAGAAAGCCGAAGCCATAAAGGTGATTCTTGAAGAGGGTGTTGATCAAATTTCGGCTGGCTACGATGCCGAATATCAGCAGACCGCCAGAGGCAAAGCCCGTCAGTACGACATCATAGCTAACCATGTCGCGCTCGTTCCTACGGGCCGCGCAGGGAAACGCTGTTCAATTGGAGATAGTAAACGTATGACAATGAATAACACCTGGTTCGCCAAGCTACGCCGGGCAATCAAAACCAAAGATGCCGCCGCGATGGAGGAAGCAATGGAAAGCGCCCCGTCAGAGCTAACCAGCGATGAGGGTACCGGCGAACTGCCCAAGGCCATCAATATCACCATTAACCCACAACAACCGTTACCGAAACAGGAGCCTGAATTAGATGCTATCGCGACTACTGACAGTGGCGATATCGAAAGCCGCGTTGCAGCAATGGAAACGACCTTAGCCGCGATTCTGGCGAAGTTAGGCGCAACCACCGACGTTGACCCAGACGAGGAGGAAGAGGGGCGACGTATTACCAGCGATGCAGCTTATCATCAGGATGTGGTTTCCCGCGCCGAATGGATTGTACCCGGCATTAAATTACCCGAGGGTGGAAAGCTAGCCTCCTTTAAACGAAGCGTATTAGATGCGGCGTTTAAAACCACCGAGGGCGAGAAATTGCTGAAAGGTATTGTCGGTGACAAACCCGACTTTGCCAAAATGCCGAAACTCTCCCTTGATGCGGCATTCATCGCGGCCAGCGAGATTGCCAAAGGGCGCAATAACATTCAGTTGAACCACCGAACCACCGATTCCGCTGCACCAAATCGCCGACCTACCGCCGCCGACCTCAATAAACAGAACGCCGCGTTCTGGGCTAAAAAAGGAAACTAATTCATGACAGCATATTTATACCGGATGCCTGTGGGCATTGCCGGGGCAGTGTCACGCCCGCAGGATCTGACCATTGAGCCGGTCATTATTAATTCGGCTACCCCGTTTAGCCAGTACGGTCTGGCCGGTAAGTTCAGCGGCAACTTCTTTGTCCCGTTGGAAGAGGACGACACTGCCGACAAAATCGTCGGCATCTTTGTCCGACCATTCCCCACCACCTCAACGCCAGATAAGGTGCGCCAAATCGGTACTGGCAACCACTTTGCCGGTGATGCGCTAAAACGCGGTTACCTGTCGGTCAATATCGGTGCTACGGCGGCGGGGGTGACTAAGGGTGCTCCGGTCTATATCCGTATCGCCGATGCTACCGACGCTAGCCCGTTGGGTTCGGTGCTGGCTACGGCCATTGCTGACGTTACCGTGGTACTACCCAACGCTTATTTCACCGGTGCCGGTGATGCCGCTGGTAACACTGAAATCTCTTATAAGATTTAAGGAACAATCAATATGATCACTTACGACAGCCAGCGCACCATTGACGCCAGCGGCGCATTCCTGATCGGGGAATTGGAGCGATTAGATCCCGAGATTAACCTGCCGTTGGTGGGAACGACTTACACCCGCGATATTCAATTCCGCGAAGATGTGAATATTGCTGATGAAATCAGTTCATTCACTAAAACCGGTTTTGGTGTTGCCGGTACCGGTGCCAACCCAAAAGGGAAAAACTGGGTTAGTCAGGAATCGACCGCACTGGCGGGTATTAACGTTGATATCGATAAAAAAGGCTTCCCGCTGACGTTGTGGGGGATGGAACTGGGCTGGACGGTGATTGAACTAGCCGCAGCACAACAAATGGGCCGTCCAATCGATACGCAGAAATATGACGGCATGGTGTTGAAATGGCATATGGATGCCGATGAGCAAGTTTATATCGGTGATACCGACCTGGGTGTAAAAGGTCTGGCCAACTACACCGGCGTCGCGGTGGGCAATGCGACTAAATCGTGGTTAACCTCGACCGTAGCTGAAATCCGCGATTCTATTAACAAAGTGCTTTCCGATGCCTGGGCTGCATCCGGCTATACCGTGGTACCGCAAGACCTGCTGTTACCCCCTGAGCAGTATGCCTATATCGCACAGGTTATCGTGTCTGATGCGGGTAATCAGTCATTACTGACCTACCTGACCACTAACACTATCTCTTTCCACCAGAACGGTATTCCGCTGAATATTCGTGCGGTGAAGTGGTTGAAAGGGGCGGGTGTCGCAGGTACGAATCGCATGGTGGCCTACACCAATGACCGTAAATATGTGCGCTTCCCATTAGTGCCGCTGACCAGCATCCCGATCCAGTATCGCGGGCTGTGGCAGTTGGTGACCTATTACGGGAAGCTGGGTGTGATTGAAGCCCCATACATTGAAACACTGGCTTACTTCGACGGCATTTAATAACTCAGAGGGCCTCGCCGGAGGCCTGTAAGGTGAAATGATGAAAATTGCAGTACACACCCCGTTTAAATTGTCGTTGGCCGGTCAGCCCGATATCGGCTTTCTGGTCGGCACCCATAAGGTCACGCAAGAAGTTGCCGAGCATTGGTTCACATTGGCACACGCCGAGGTGATTGACGCTGAAACCGAGCACGGCAATACTGACCTGCAAGCCGCCATGATTGAGATGCAGGGGCGAATCGATCAGCAGGAACGAGTAGCGGTGGAACGTGTTACCACCATTTATGACCTGCAGAAGCAATTGAGTGAACAGATCGAAGAAAACCATGCACACAACACAACCATTGCTGACCTACAGAAACGGCTGAATGAGCAAGCCGATGAAATCGAATCACGTAACGCCAACATTGTTGACCTGCAGAACCAGATTGATGAGTTGAATAAGGGGAAAGCCAATGTCAAAGAATCGAAATCTACCCACGGTGGAAAAGTTTAGAGTCGATTTTCCCCAGTTTTCTGATGTGAATAAATACCCCGAGTCCGCCATTCAATTCCGCCTCAATCTTGCTGACAAGCTGCTAAGCGAAGCTCTACTGGATGACATGTTTCCCTATCTGGTTGAGTTATTCGTGGCCCACTACATCACGTTACAGGCCAAAGATGTGCAGTCTGCTGCGATGGGCGGCGGTAGTGGTTCAACTAATGGCGCGGCCTCGTCAAAGAGTGTCGATAAGGTTTCCGTTAGCTATGACAACAGCGTCACGCTCAACCCTGATGCGGGGTTCTGGAACTTCACCCGCTACGGGGCTGAGTTTTACCAGCTGGTGACAATGTTCGGCGCGGGTGGTCGCCAGTTATGAAAAGCGGCTTAAAGGTGCGGGTAGATAAGGCTAATGATGTGTTAGCGGCATTTAAGGCCATCGGCAGAAAAGATGTGTTGATTGGTATCCCTGAGGAGAAAAGTGAGCGGGAGGATATCCCTTTTGGTAATGCCGGAATCGGTTATCTCAACGAGTATGGTTCACCGGCGCAAAACATTCCCCCGCGCCCCCACTTACAGCCCGGTGTCAGATCGGTACAGGACGAAACCACCCAAAAGCTGAAACAGGCGGCGCAGGCGGTTTTGGCGGGCAATCAGGCTGCGGCAGATCGGGCGTTAGAACAGGCGGGCACCATCGCCAGTAATGCGGTGAAACGCTACATCACTATCACCGGTTTTACTCCTTTAGCTGACGGCACTATTAGCGCTCGATTACGGCGCGGTCGCAGCGGGGATAAGCCACTCATTGACTCCGGACAATATCGACGGACGATAACCTCTATCGTGAGGGACAAATATGCCAAATCTTGATGTGACCGACGTGCTGTTTGATCCGGACTTCTGTGACATGTCACTGCGGGTTAAACGGAACCTGCAGACGGTTGATGCTGACGGTTTCGCCACCAATACCGTTACTGAAAAAGGTTTTGCGGGTGTGGTTACCGTAGACCGCTCGCTTGAGTCGCGCCGCATGATGTCAGGGAATGTTATTGGCGGTGCCATTCTTATCGTGACGACTGAACGACTGACGCAAGGCCAGACCGGGCGTGATGCCGATATCGTGACCTATCAAAATCGCGATTACCGCGTGTCGTTTGTTGACCCTTACACGGCATACGGTGCGGGCTTTGTGCAGGCGCACTGTGAACTCCTGCCGTTCGATGGAGGAATTCCCATTGAGCAACAACAGCAGTGATGAAGCCGGATGGCTAACACCAACGGCTGACGGCCCCGCTTACGATGAAACGTTGGAACGCTTACTCAGTCAGTGGGTGAGAGGGGTGTCCGGGCTACCCGATGGTCACGTTCGCCCGCGTTGGACAGCGGTGCAATCATCGATTATGGCGGCGGATATTAACTGGTGTGGTTTTGGGGTAATCGATATTCCAGACGATGCCAGCCCCGCCTTTGAGAACCAAAGCGAAAACAGCACCGAGTTATGGCGACATGAAGAGATCGAATGTATGGCGAGTTTCTACGGCTCTAATGGGCAGCGCTATGCAACTCAATTTCGCGATGGGCTGACCATTAGCCAAAACAATGACGAACTGGTGAAAATGGGCCTATCACTGGCCCGTTACAGCCGCATTAATCCCTTTCCTGAACTGATTAATAACCAGTGGGTACGGCGATATGACATCACCGTCAACCTGCGCCGCAAAGTGATCCGCGAGTACGGCATTAAATCGCTGACCGCCGCTACCGTAAAATTCTTCGGAGAATAACCATGTCGCAGGGATTACCTGTTTCTAACATCGTCAATGTGACGGTGAATATGGCTGTGCGTGCTGCCATGGCGCGGAACTTTGGTTCCCTGCTGGTGGTTGGCCCGTCGCCTGTTATCGATGCTCACGAACGCCTGCGCAGCTATTCAGGCGCGACAGACATTGCATCTGACTTTGGTCTGACCGCACCTGAGTATCAGGCCGCTAATTTGTACTATCAGCAATCACCACAACCGATTGATTCTTTCGTCGGTCGCTGGGTGAAAGAGGATGTCGCCGGACTGTTGCGCGGGGCAATTTTAAACCCGACACAGCAGTTAATGGCTAACTTTACCGCTGTTTCTGACGGCGCGATGAAAATCACCGTTGATGGTGTTGAAACCGTGGTGGCGGATGTTGACTGGACAGACGAACTAAACCTTAACGGTGTCGCCGCCAGAGTTGAAGAATCGCTGCTTATCGCCACGGTTACCTGGAACGGTAGCCGCTTTATCATCACCTCCAAAACCACCGGCAAAGACTCGGCGGTGGGTTATGGCTCGGCCAATGCGACCGGTACCGATATTGCTGTGCTAATGGGATTGGTTGAGAGCGCCGGTGCGCTGCCGGTTCAAGGTCTGGCGAAAGAAACCATACAGGCCTGTGTTTATAAGTTGGCGGATATGTCCACCCGCTGGTTCGGGCTGGTTATTGCTGACCCGTCATTAACCGATGAGGACGTGATCAGCATTGCGTCGTTTATCCAGGGTGATGATGTGTCGCGGATTTACGGCCATACCACACAGGTTACGAGTGCGCTGGATGCGGATATTGATAGCGATATCGCCAGCAAACTGAAAGCGGCTAAATATGCCCGTACGTTGGTGCAATACTCCAGCGCCAGTCCGTATGCCGTCGCCTCGATCTTTGGTCGTGCCTTTACCGTGAATTTTAACGGCAATAACACCACTATCACGCTGAAATTTAAACAACAACCGGGCATTACCGCTGAATCACTTTCTCAGTCGCAAGCCAACGCGCTGAAAGCGAAGAATTGCAATGTGTTCGTCAATTACGACAACGACACGGCAATTATTCAAGAGGGGGTGATGTGTAACGGCGATTTCTTCGATGAGCGCCATGGCCTCGACTGGTTGCAAAATTACGTCCAGAACAACCTCTATAACCTGCTGTATACCAGCCCCACCAAAATCCCACAGACAGACGCGGGTGTGACTCGTTTGCTGGCCAATGTTGAGAAGTCACTGGATCAGTCGGTCACTAACGGGCTGGTAGCACCGGGCGTCTGGGGTGGTGATAGTTTCGGCGCACTGGAAACCGGTGACACTCTGACCAAGGGCTACTACGTCTACGCGCCGCCGGTGGCAGATCAGGCGCAGGCTGAACGTGAAGGGCGCAAAGCACCGGTGATGCAGTCTGCCACCAAACTGGCCGGTGCTGTTCATTACGCCGATGTCATTATCAATGTTAACCGCTAAGGGGCTGATTAATGTCAACTTATAGCTTTATGGATATTACCGCCTCCATTGTCGGTGTGGGCGGTTCATTCGATTTGGGTTATGGCGCAGCCGTCGCTGAGGAGGGGATTACCACCTCGATGATCGAGAATAAAAACACCATGACCATTGGCGCGGATGGCGAGGGCATGCACAGCCTGCACGCGGGGAAAGGCGGCACGTTGACGGTAAACCTGCTGAAAACCAGCCCAACCAATCGCAAATTGTCGGTCATGTATAACGCGCAGGCACAATCGAGTGCGACCTGGGGCAATAACATCATTCTTATCCGCAATACCGCCAGCGGTGACACCTTTGCCGCGCGTGGCTGTGCATTCCAAAAGCAGCCGGATTTCAATAACGCCAAAGACGGTGCGCTGGTGCCGTGGGTATTTGACTGCATCAAGGTTGATCAACTGCTGGGTACTTTCTAAGGGGCAACTAATGGAATTCACGATTAAAGGTATTGAATACCGCTCGCAAAAACTGGACGTATTCGCACAGCTGAAAGTGTCGCGTAAGTTGCTGCCCTTGCTGGCGGGCATCCTCAAAGACCTGCGAAGCGGCACGGTGACGATTGAAACGGCGTTACCCAGTATTGCCCAGTCGCTTTCCGATATCAGCGACGAAGACTGTAACGCCATTATTCACCCTTGTTTAGAGAGGGTGTCGCGTAAGAACGGCAGCGCCTATAACCCGATTTTTAGCGGTGGCGTACTGATGTTTGATGACATTGATCTGATGGCAATGCTGCAAATCGTCGGTCGGGTGGTGGGCGACTCGATGGGAAATTTTTTGCGCGAACTCCAAGAGAGCGATGCGGTGGCGTTGCCAGCGGCTTAATACTGGATACGCTGCCGGGTGGGGAGGATTTTATCTTACGTCCGGTCAAGCATCAGCTCACCACCATGGGTGAAATCAAAAGCGGGAATATCGACTTACTCGACATTGCGCTACTGAATGAGTACCTCGATCTGGAAGCTGAGAATCAGGCAAAAATAGACCGATGGAGATCCGATAAATGAGTAACGCTGAAACCATTAAGGATTTTCTGGTCAGTCTCGGCTTTGAACTGGACGAGGCCGGGGAGAAGAAATTCTCCGCTGTGGTCGCAGGCGTCACCGCTAATGTGCTGAAAATGGGCGCGGTGGTCGAAGGGGCGGCGCTGGCGGTAGTTGGCTTTACCACCAAGATAGCCAGCGGGCTGGATAAGGTCTATTTCGCCTCCCAGCGCACCGGTGCATCGGTGGCGGGGATCAAGGCGTTAGGCTATGCCGCCTCGCAACTGGGGGTAGATGCGGCGTCAGCGCAAGGCTCATTGGAGAGTCTGGCCCGATTTATCCGTAACAGTCCGGGGGCTGAGGGCTTTTTAAATCGCCTCGGTATTCAGACCCGTAGCGCGAACGGCAGTATGCGCGATACCTCGGCCATCTTTACCGGCCTTAGTGCAAAACTGAGTAGCATGCCGTATTACCGCGCCAACCAATACGCGCAGATGCTGGGTATTGATGAAAATACGCTAATGGCAATGCGTCAGGGGCTGGGGAAGTTCAGCTCTGAGTACGCACTAACCGCTAAAAAGATTGGCTTTAATGCTGAGATTGCCGCGACGCAATCTAACCGCTTTATGACCTCCATGCGTAACCTCACGATGACGCTCGGTCAGGCGCGGGACAAAATCGGCGCAAATCTGGCTAATGGACTGGCGGGGGATATTGATGCTCTGCGCAAGCAACTGTTGGATAACTGGCCGAAGATTGAAGCGGTGTTGATGAAAGTAATCAAGGGCATCCTCTGGGCGGGGGATGCGGTTACGCGCGTATTATGGCGCACCGGTCAGGCGGTCGGTGACGTCATCAACTGGTTTAAAAAGCTAGACCCGATAACGCAGCAACTCATTATGTTGTTTGGTGGCTTGTTGGTGGCATGGCGTTTACTCAATACCGCCTTTCTGACATCGCCGATCGGCATTGTGCTATCACTGGGCGCGGCACTGTTTGCCCTGTACGACGACTATAAAACGTGGAAAGAGGGCGGGGAAAGCCTGATTGACTGGGGCCGGTGGGAACCAGAGATAAACGCTGCGCTAAACGGAATGGATGAGTTAACTAAATCCATTAAAGGTGTTGGCGTTGAGATTGCCCGGCTACTCAACATTAATCTGAAAAACTGGACGCTAAAAGGCGATATCGAGAACCTGACCAAGCAATTCGGCGAGTTCGGCAAGATGTTATCGATGATTGGTGACCTGATAAATGCATTGAAAGAGGGCAATTGGGTTGAGGTGGCCAGGATAGGAAAAGCATTACTTAGTCAGGGCAGCGATCAGCCAGACGCTATGCCTGCGGTAACCGATAGTGCGAATAGCGCCGCCGATTGGGTAAAGGATAAAACTGGTTTTGACCCGAGAAGCGTTGGGCGGTGGTTGCGGGGAGAAAATAACGGGACAGATCCTGTGCAATATGGTCAGTCAGTTAAAAGGCCAACAGCATCAGCGTCAGGCACAAGTCTTTTAGGCTGGCTGCAACCCACGCTTACAAAGCTGGAGGCATTAAATAATCTGCCAGCGGGTTTATTGCGCAGTGTGGCAATAACGGAGTCTGCCGGTAATCAATTTGCGGTTTCTGGTGCGGGTGCTAAAGGGTTGTTCCAGTTTATGGATCCCACAGCTAAAGATATGGGGCTGAAAGGTAACGATGTGTTTGATCCTGAAAAGTCAGCCGCTGCCGCCGCGAAATATCTCAGTATGCTCCTGAAGATGAATGGTGGTGATCTGGATAAGGCGCTGGCCTCTTACAACTGGGGGATCGGCAACGTCCAGAAACACGGCCTAGACCTGATGCCACCGGAAACTCGCAACTATATTCCCAAAGTGCGCAGCAATATGCCGGGTGGTGGATTACAGCAGGAAACCAATATCAATATCTATGGTGCAACTGATCCGGTCGCTGTTGGGAGTGAGATAGCGGGGAGGCAGACCAACGTCAATGCCCGGCTGACCCAGCAATTAAACATATCAACCCGATAGGAGGGTGAATGGATATTCTTTCTGCCATCTTCCGGCAGCAAACGCGCAAAATCGGCTTGCTGGTACCGAGCGTGATTATCGCTGAAAAGCATCAGGACGCGCTGGAGATAACCGAGCATCCGGTTGAGGTCGGGGCTGCAGTTAACGATCACGCTTATAAACGCGCTGCTGAGGTCACAATGGAGGTGGGTTTTGCCGGTGGCGGTTCATTGCTGGATTTTGTGGATACCTCAACCATAGGGTTGAGTCTGGGTAAAAGCCCGGAGGAGGTTTATCAAGAACTCCGTGATTTACAGGAAAGTAGACAGCCATTCGACGTCATTACCGGTAAGCGGAAATACAGCAATATGCTGATCCGTGGCATTGAGGTCACAACCGATAAAACCAGTGAAAATGTGTTGATGTGCGTTCTAACACTGCGTGAAGTGATTATGTCTCAAACCGAATCGGTTACGGTGGCTGATAAAGAGAATATGCAAGACGGGGTAAGCACCTCGGCGATGCAAAACACCGGCACCAAAGCCCCGGCACCGGCCAATAAATCGTTATTGCAATCTAGTCTTGGCTGGGTAAAGGAGAAACTTGCATGAACATTCAAGAAATCCCGCTAACCGCCAATAATCAGTTTTTCAATATTGCCCTGGGTGAGCATTCGCTTAATCTTCGATTGGTCTTTCGTGATACTGCCGGCTGGATCATGGATGTGAGAGATAGCGGCGGCGCTGACATGCTGTGCGGTGTGCCGCTGGTGGTGGGTGTTGACCTGCTGGAACAATATCCTGATCTGGGCATCAATGGTGTGTTTGCGGTGATCAGTGATGATAGCCGCGAGGAATACCCGACCAAAACCAACCTTGGCACCGGTAGCCATTTATATTTTGTGCAGAATAGCTAAATCACTCCTACTCAATCCAACCCGCCACTGTGCGGGTTTTTTTATGAGGTTTTCATGAGTAAGAACTGGATACGTCACTTTGAATTGATGCTATTGGATAATGAGGGCAAGGGGATTAATTTCACTGATTTTAAAGTGACGTTTAATATTGAGTGGTACAACACCTCATTCCCGCGCGCGGCTACTTTCAAGATTTATAATCTGTCACAGAACACCATTAACCGCATCACCGGTACCGAGTTTTCAAAGCTACGATTGATCGCCGGTTACGATGGTTCAACCTCACCAGCCGGGCAACAGGACGAGGCTAACTTTGGTGAGATTTTTTCGGGTGATATCCGCTATACCATTACCGGCAGAGATAACCCCACGGATACCTTTATTCTGATCCAGGCTATCGATGGTCATAACGCATTTATTAACGCCACTATAAACCAGACGGTGGCGGCGGGTTATACCGTGGCAGATATCAATAATCTGCTGATGCGTAACCTTGAGCCGTTCGGTATCACTCAGGGCATCATGCCGGAAATGCCACCCACGGTATTCCCGCGCGGAAAAACCATGTACGGCATGACGCGGGATTATCTGGATAACGTCGCCAAACAATGCAAAGCCACCTGGCAGTTTGTGAATGGCAAGGTTGATATGGTGCCGAATGATAAATATGTGCATGAAGCCATTGTGCTAAACAGCAACACCGGCTTGATTGGTATGCCACAGCAAACCATTGGATCGGGTGTTAACGTTCGCGGCCTGATCAACCCTAACATTCGCTTAAATGGCCTTATCCAGTTGAATCAGGAATCAGTCTATCGCGCGACGCTTTCCAGCCGTGATATTCAGATGTCAGGCGGCAGGCTGGATGATCAAAATGATAATGGCAACGTGACCGTTAACGGCCTGACCAATCCACCGGCCAGCATCGCCACCGATGGTGTGTATATCGTTAGGGGTATTAGTTATACTGGCGATACGCGCGGCAACCCATGGTATATGGACATGATGTGTGAAGCGCGTGGGGCTAGGGATTTGTTTTCATCGTCAGCACAACAAAAGGTTTATTCATGAGATGCACCAACTTTGTCGCAGTTCGTTTTTTGGCTATTGGATTAATGCTCACAAGTGGGGCTGCTTTAGCTGATTTACAGTGCGGCAATTTCAGGCTTCATGCGGCTGATGATGGTTGGACATATATCAACGGAGAGAAAGTGACCTCACAAAAAATCACTTTCCCAAAGCAAAAAGATGATTGGGATAATGTCAAAACTGACATGGCTTTAATGCCTGCCCGTGATGGCAATATGTACGGTTTCCAGTTTATCAAGCGTGACGGTAAAGCATTTCTAAATGTCCAACTTCTGCAAAACAGTATGGATGCACCGAAAATTATCGGTTCATTCCCCTGTAAGAAAATCAGTTAGCTAAATAGCACAATAAAATAAATAAATTGATAGCCATTTAAACGAGCTGTAAGGCCCATAGAAAAGCGCAGAATAAAACGTCGTGATGGTATGTGCTCATTTTTGGCCTCTGTATGCTTCGGTAAGGAGCTACAAAGAGCATAAGAAAGCAACATAAAGTTGATTAGCTATGGCTTGAGCTATACACTCATTGTCAACAATAGTGTTGATATTTCCACAAATGGTTACTGGAATGCTGGTTTTTAGTGATTCGGTACATTAGGCCTAGTAGGAGGATACCCAAATGAAAAAAGCTACCAAGCGGATTTTACGCTCAATGGGATCAATCCTTGATATTTGTCCTTCTGATGACTACAAAGAGTTCCGCAACATACCGCCGGACAATGAGTTGCTTAATGGTGACTGGATATCAGTTGGTGACTACATCAAGGATTCGATGAGAAACTATGACTCGAAGAAAGAACCCCAGACTACCCATCAAAACTAAGCAGTCGCCCCCAGAATTGATTAATCAACCTAACCCCTCTCGTAAAGTGCAGGAGGGAAAAACAGAGTTTTTAGTCAACGAGGTAATGAATAATCCTGAGGTAATTCAACGCTTAGCTAATAGACCTGAAGCTTTGGGGTTGATGATGCAAGTTTCTACTCATCGGTCTGGGCCACTTCCTGATGCAGAGGAGCTTGCTAGATATGAGAGTATAACTCCTGGGTTAGCTAAAGAAATTGTTGATATGGCAAAAAGCGCACAGCAATTCAGACAAGATCAGGGTAGTCGCTCTTTATCTGGAGCTATCTGGAAAGATAGAATCGGACAACTTTCCGCCATGGTATGCGTTTTTGTATTCGCGTACATAGCATTAAAGATGGTCTATGCAGGAGCTTATGGTCACGCTGTTCTACTTCTTGGCGCAGAACTTGTTGCCCTCGCAGGAATATTTGTTATCGGACGATCCGATAAAAGACAAGAAAGTGCAGAGCAAGAGAAGAAGAAAAAGAAATAATTTTGCAAACAGAAAGAACCCGCTCCGGCGGGTTTTTGCTTTCTAACATCCCATAACCCAGCCTTTGCGCTGGGTTTTTTATTGGAGTTTTTCCATGACGGTATCAACAGACTCCCGTTCGGGAGAATTAGCCGAAACACTGCGAACATTGCAATCATCTGTGTCGTCTCAATTGCGCGTATCAATGCCGGGGATTGTTCAATCCTTTGATGCTGACAGCGTAACTTGCGACATTCAAATCGGCATTAAAGGCGAATCAGGCGGGGAGTCGACCAACCTCTCGGTGCTAACTAGCGTTCCGGTTGTATTCCCGCGCGGCGGTGGTGTCACCATGACATTCCCCATCAAAGCTGGGGATGAGTGCTTATTGGTTTTTGGTGATCGGTGTATTGATTTCTGGCACCAGTCAGGCGACATACAGGAAACGGTTGACGAACGTCAGCATGATTTATCGGATGCATTCGCCATTATTGGCCCCCAGTCGCAGGCAAAGAAAATCAGTGGCATCAGCACCAGCGCCGCGCAGTTCCGTAGTGATGATGGTTCAACCTATTTTGAAATAGATCCAACGACCCAAAAAATAAAGATTGTGGCACCTGGTGGCCTCGATGTGGTGACACCTAAAGCGGAATTCTCAGCCGAGGTTCTGGTTAATGGCCTGTTTACATTCCTTGGCGGGCTTGTGGGGAGTGCGGCGGCGGGTGTTTCTGCGAAAATCACTGGTGCTATCGAGTTTGTCGGCACCCTTACCTCTAACGGCAAGACGATTGACGATACTCACACCCACAACGAAGTGCAGCCAGGAACCGGCAACTCAGGCAAGGTAAATTGATATGCGCTATCGCAGAGAGGACGAGAACGGCGATTACACATTCGGTCAGGGTGATAACACTTTCCTGATCGACTCACCGGAGGCGGTCGCTCAGGCGGTGAAAACCCGCTTTGAGTTATGGCGCGGTCAGTGGTTTTTAGATTTAACCGAGGGTACGCCTTATATCCAGTCGGTACTCGGCAAGCAACGATCTGATATTTATATCCTGGCTATCCGGGAGCGCATTCTTGATACGCAGGGCGTTAACACCATTCTGGAATTTGAAGCTAGTTACACCGGCGACAATCGTCGCGTCACTTTCACCGCCACAATAGACACCCTCTACGGTATTACCACCGTGACCAGCGAGGCATAAATGTTAAACCTTGATACGTTAGGGCTGAATGCAATTGTCAGCGCTACGGGGATAACTGCGCCCGATTTCGAGACTATTCGCAGCACTCTGGTCAGTTATTTCCAAGAGATTTATGGCGGTGATAGCTATCTGGACGCTGACAGTAAAGACGGGCAAATGGTTACTCTATATGCGTTGGGAATTCACGATGCTAACAATAGCGCCATTGCGGTATATAACTCGTTTTCTCCGGCAACCGCAGTCGGCAATGGGCTTTCCAGCAATGTGAAAATTAACGGTATTAAGCGCAATAAGGAAACCAACTCTACAGTCGATATACTGCTCACTGGCAGCGTCGGGCTGGTGATAACCAACGGCGCTGCGCGTGATGCTGATGGTGTGCGCTGGGATTTACCGGCCAGCGTGATTATTGGTCTGGATGGCACAGCAACCGCCACGGCGATTTGTTCGGTGCCAGGTGCGATTGTTGCACTGGCCAACACGGTAAAAGAAATAGCGACGCCGACGCGAGGCTGGTTAAGTGTTAATAACCCAACAGCAGCCACGCCGGGCAAGCCGGTAGAAATGGATGCAGAATTGCGTGTCAGGCAGGCGGTATCAGTGGCGCTACCGTCGCGCACGGTGCTGGATGGTATCTTAGGGGCTATCGCGGGCATTGGTGGTGTTGAGCGCTATCGTGGCTATGAGAACGACACCAACATTACCGACTCCAACGGAATACCCAGCCATTCGATCTCTATCGTGGTCGATGGCGGTGATGCAACAGAGATCGCACAAACTATCGCCCTGAAAAAGGGGCCAGGTTCTGGGACGTACGGTACCACCACAATCCCGATTAAAGATAAGTATGGCATTGTTCACCCGATTAATTTCTTCCGTAAAGGCACCGTACAGATTTATGTCAGATTAGAAATTAAGGCGCTACAGGGCTATACCTCATCAATTGGAACCGCAATTAAAAACTCAATCGTGGAATATATTAACGAGATAGAAATTGGCGAGCCGGTGCGGATTAAGCGGCTTGATCTGCCTGCGCAATTAAATGGCAGCATCGAACGACTGACTTACGATATTACTTTGTTGGAAATCGGCATTTCCCCTGTGGCGCTATCTGAAAGCAATATTGAGATAGCCTTTAACGATGCCGCTGCTTGTGTGCCGGAGAATATAACTTTAGTGGTGACTTAATGAGTGAGACTAAATATCAACGTCTCATCACGCCATATCACAAAAATAAGCCTAAGTTTTACGATCATATCTCTCTAATTACCGCACCGTTCCTCGGTATCCAGCAAACGACAAATCAACTTACAAACGACTTTGACCTCGATAGCTCAACAGGCAATCAAGAGGATGCGGTCGGGCTGTGGGTGGGGATTGGCCGAAATATCAGAACGCCAATCACCGATGTCTATTTCTCACTGGATACCGAGGGGCTGGGTTTTGATTTTGGTAGTTGGAAAGGGCCATATGACTCGCTAACCGGTTTTACCCGATTGGATGATGAGACTTACCGCACGATACTGCGGGCAAAAATCCAGGCTAACCACTGGGACGGCACGGTAGAAACTCTCAGTGATATCTACCAGGGCATTTTCCCTGACGGGCGCACCAAGATATTCGCCGTCGATAACTTCGACATGACCATGACTATTTACATTGCCGGTGAGCAAATTTCATCAGTGATGCGGGCGGTTATTGCACAAGGATATTTAGACGTTAAACCGGCAGGGGTTGGCGTCACGAATTACATCATTTCAACCGAGGTCGGGGCGTTATTCGGCTTCGATTTAGATAACGAATATTCCTCAGGATTTGACCGTTCGTCATGGGGTTTATCATTAAGGAAAGCACATGGCTAAGAATGAAATACTTCCTTTTGGGCTCGGTGTTGACGCTAACGTCATGCCGCAGGCTGAATATGAATCATTACCGGCGCGGGTAGGGGGCTTCTCATCGGGGGTGGCAAAGTCGGAGCAACTTAATATCGTTTGGCGTCAGGCGGCATTTATGGCGTCAATGCTCGCGCAGTTTATCGCTGACAACTCCGAACAAGATGTTTTGGATGATGGGAAGATAGCCGAACTCCAAATTAAATTGGAGTCAGCCATTAAGAGCTATGCCAATAGTAATTTGCCCTCAGCCTCGACTAATCAAAAAGGGATTGTTCAGTTAAGTAGTGCGACTAATAGCACCAGCGAAACGTTAGCGGCTACACCAAAGGCGGTAAAGGCCGCGATTGATGCCGCACTGCCCGTCGCTGGCACCGCTAAAGCAGCGGAAAAACTGGCGACCGCAAGAAAAATCAGTGGTGTAGATTTTGATGGTTCTAAAGATATTACCCTGCCTTTCATTAATACCACAGATGACAATATTCAATTAGCGGGCAACCTTGGCGTAAAGAATCTTGAGGTTCGAGGTTATGGCACCACAGAAGGTGGCCAGATTGATTTTTTCGACAAGTCTGGCGCTCTTGCAGCATCGCTTGATATTGATACCAACGGTAATTTTCGCATCATTAATGCAACACACGGCGGGATTATCTATGTCAATCGCACCTCCGGCGAGGTTTCACTAAACAAAAATACCAGCGTAAACGGCACACTATCGGCTTACGGAAACATCACTTCTACTAACGGTCATATCATCGCAACTAACGGCAATATTGCTTGCAATAACGGCAACTTATACGCCGGTACGGGGGTTGCATCTGGTCTGAATGTTCAGGCAACTAAAAACCTAATAGCCGGTGAAAATCTCTCTGTGGGTGGACGCGGGGATATCACGGGGGACTTACGTGGTGGGCGCGTACTGTCTAAATCTGATGTTGTTGTTGGGGAGGGGCAAGCAGGCGGTTATGCGCTTATTATCTCCACTGGCAATATCACCGGCACTCAGTGGGGTGGCGGTTGGCTATCAACACGCACAGCCCGTGCATTTGCCGTGTTCAACGCTAAAACAGGGGCCGTTTCTGGCTCCGTAGGCATTTCAAGCGTGACACGCAATGCGGTAGGTACATATACCGTAGTATTTTCCAGTGCAATGCCCGGCACATATGCGGTAATGGTTGGGGTTGATGGGGCATATAACACACATGAACCGACAATAACTTCAAAAGCAGCCACTTCATTTCGCATTCTGACGCCCGGCGACGGCGGGGTTGATTACAGCCTCCAGGATCAAAATGAAATCCAATTCGTTGTTTTCAGTACAGGAGTATAAAACATGAAAAACTTAGATACCGATGGTGAAGTGCCAGATGATGAGTTGTTGGTTGTTGATGAAGAGATTATCTATGACGACTTGTTCGTAGCCGTGTACAAAGACGAAGCAGGTTTATCAGTGGTTAATTTTAACAGTCAGGCGAGTCTCGACTCATTTAGTCACGATGATTATTTTCTCATCATTGAGCGCAGTAAATTACCAGGCCAAAAATACCAGGCAGCCTGGGAGTTTAATGGTAAACGTGATGCCATTGTTGTTAATCAGGAAAAGCTCAAAGCGATTTTAGTTTCAGATGCGGAGCAAATAAGAGAGCACAAATTGTCACTTGTTCGTGCTGATATCGACGGGCTACAGTCTGATTTGATATTGGATATCATTACTGACGCTGACCGCGAAAAATTAGTTTCGGTTAAGAAGTACATTATCGAATTGAAGAAGCTGGATCTATCAACAGCACCAGAAATTGAATGGCCTGTTGTTCCTGCTTAATAAATGCAAAACTGGGTTTCAATTTGACCTGGTTAGGGAGAGCGTCCGGATCTTTGTGGGCTATCAAAGTAAGCCATAACCTCTTCTTTATTGAATCTTTAAATTGAACAAACTGCTGCGAAAGCGGTGGGGCGAGTAGGGGGGGATGACACCTGAAGCAGTTAAACGCGCCAGAAGCATGTTTGCAACTGGTGCACGAATACGACTGAGAATTAGGTCTAATGGACAAGGAAAATTGCTTAAAAATACACTTTGAGCAACTTTATGTTCCTAAAGCATCTTCCTAACATCTTCCTAAATGTGATTTCAGGCACAAAAAAACCGCCTCTCGGCGGTTAACGACATACTCATACTACTTTGTTTTACTTAGATTTGTTTCCATGGTGCCCGGGGCGGGACTTGAACCCGCACAGCCATAAGCCGAGGGATTTTAAATCCCTTGTGTCTACCGATTTCACCACCCGGGCTCTGGAAAACTGGAGGCGCGTCCCGGAGTCGAACCGAGGTAGACGGATTTGCAATCCGTAGCATGGCCACTCTGCCAACGCGCCTTACTCTTCTTTGCCTTACTACTGAGGTTAGCTTATAGCAAACCTACTAATTTGGAGCGGGAAACGAGACTCGAACTCGCGACCCCGACCTTGGCAAGGTCGTGCTCTACCAACTGAGCTATTCCCGCAACATCAGAACTTACTGATTCTTTTGCTATCTTTCGACATTTCATTGCTGCCGTCTGATGCGATGCATTCTACTTACCTGACGCGATGAGTCAATAAAATTATCAGACTAATTCGTTCGTTTGCTGCTTTTTCCGGCGCTTCGATCAAGGTTCGAGCAAATCTTTCCAGGCAGCGTTTAAATATTGAAACATTGACCAAAATGTCAGGACCGCAGCAATGTAGAGGAGAACAAAACTCGCCAGTTCAACATTGTGATCTGGCCGCCAAAGTAGGCCAACTAATGAGCCCATTTGAGCGGTTGTTTTGACTTTACCAATCCATGAGACCGCAACACTGCTGCGTTTACCAATTTCGGCCATCCATTCGCGGAGGGAAGAAATGATAATCTCACGAGCAATCATCGTTGCTGCTGGCAGAGTAATCCACCAAACATGGTAATGCTCAGCAACCAAGACCAACGCAATGGCCACCATCACTTTATCCGCTACCGGGTCAAGAAAAGCCCCAAAGCGGGTTGTCTGTTTCCAGCGCCGAGCTAAAAAGCCATCGAACCAATCGGTTGCGGCTGCAAACACAAATATGATGGCGCAAACCATCGGAGCCCAGACGAATGGCAGATAGAACGCCAGAACGAAGAATGGGATGAGTACTACACGAAACAGGGTAAGCCAAGTCGGTATATTCAATTGCATAATGCTACGATAACTATCTGGCTGGTGTGGATATTATGAGTATGGTGCAACATTAGCTTCAGTGTTTCAATGCATTGTAGATTTTTTCTGCCAATGCTTGTGAAATACTCGGCACTTTTGCAATTTCCTCGACGCTAGCGTTAAGTAAAGGTTGCAGTCCCCCCATATACTTCAGCAATATTTGCCGCCGTTTAGGGCCCACTCCCTCTATTAGTTCTAATGCGCTAGTATTTTTTACTTTTGAACGACGCTGCCTATGCCCTGTTATGGCATGGTTATGCGAGTCGTCACGAATATGTTGAATCAAATGTAATGCGGGTGAGTCTGGTGGCAATGAAAAGCCCTCACCCTCAGCAGCCAGGAACAATGTTTCCAACCCTGCTTTTCGGTCACTGCCTTTTGCTACCCCAACTAATAACGGCTTTTGCTTGTCCCACGGTACATTGAGCGAGGCAAAAACATCAAAAGCTTGAGATAACTGACCTTTACCACCGTCAATAAAGATAACATCCGGGATCTTTTTGTCGTCTAACGCTTTGCCATATCGACGTTTGAGCACTTGGGACATCGCTGCATAATCATCACCCGGCGTGATACCACTAATATTGTAGCGCCTATATTCCGAACGTACAGGGCCATTTGCATCAAATACCACGCAAGATGCAACAGTTTGCTCCCCCATCGTATGGCTGATATCAAAACATTCCATGCGATTTATCTCATCAAGATTGAGAATCTTGGCTAATTCTTTCATTCGTTGATGAATAGTTGATTGCTGGGATAAACGAGTAACCAGCGCCGTAGACGCATTGGTGCGCGCAAGTTTGAGATAACGTGCGCGATCACCACGAGGGCGACTTTGTATCTGGATTTTTCTTCCCGCTAATTCAGAAAGAGAAGATGCCAATAGGTCTTTTTCAGCGAGCGTGAAATCCAACAAAATTTCACCTGGAAGCGTACGTACCTGGCTTCCTTGCAGATAGAACTGCCCGACGAATGTTTGAACAACTTCACTCAGTTCCGTTCCCGCAGGAACTTTGGGGAAATAGCTGCGACTTCCCAGAACCTTTCCCTGCCGAATAAATAGCACATGGACACAGGCTAACCCGGCATCAAATGCCACACCGATCACATCAAGATCTTCGCTATCGCCAGAAACAAACTGTTGTTCCGTAACGCGCCTTACAGCCTGTATTTGATCACGGATACGTGCCGCATCTTCAAAATGAAGCAATCGGCTGGCCTCTTCCATGCGAGAGATCAATTGCGTCAAGACTTGCTGGTCTTTGCCTGACAGGAACAAACGAACATAATCGACTTGACGTTGATACTCTTCTTCACTCACTAACCCTGACACGCATGGCCCAGAACAACGACCAATTTGATATTGCAGGCAAGGCCGTGAGCGATTGCGGTAGACACTGTTTTCACATTGTCTGACAGGAAAAAGCTTTTGCAGCAATGCTAAAGTTTCGCGGACCGCATAGGAATTCGGAAATGGCCCGAAATATTCCCCTTTTTCATGCTTTGCCCCGCGATGAATAGCTAAACGTGGATGCTTATCCGCACTGAGAAAAATAAGTGGGTAGGATTTATCATCCCGCAACAGTACGTTGTAGCGAGGTTGATAAAGTTTGATGTAGTTATGCTCAAGCAGTAGCGCTTCCGTCTCAGTGTGAGTGACAGTCACGTCAATTTGCGCAATGTTTTTAACTAAAGTTTCTGTTTTACGGCTAGCAACATGAGCGCGGAAATAACTGGTCAGACGCTTTTTAAGGTCTTTTGCTTTACCAACATAAATAACTGTCCCCGCCTGATCATACATACGGTAAACACCAGGTTGGCTGGTGACAGTTTTCAAAAACTCTTTAGAATCAAAACAATCAGTCACTATTAGATAATGTCTCCGCGTTGAACAAGCCATGGCGGATAGCCAAGTGAGTCAATTCAACGTCACCACTAATATTCAGCTTGCTAAACATCCGATAGCGGTAGCTGTTCACAGTTTTCGGGCTCAGATGAAGTTGCTCCGATATCTCATTCACCTTTTGGCCTTTCGTTATCATTATCATAATTTGTAACTCACGCTCTGACAAACAGCTAAAAGGTGTTTCTGTCGGCGGCTCTAACTGCCCCAAAGCCATTTGTTGTGCAATGTCAGATGCAATGTAACGCTGCCCCGAATGGACAGCTCTGATTGCAGTTACCACATCCTGAGGTGCCGCACCTTTACTCAGATATCCACTCGCACCAGCCTGCATAACTTTCGCAGGTAACGGGTTTTCTGTATGGATAGTTAGCATGATAACTTTAGTATCTGGGGAAAAGCGTAAAATTTTACGAGTTGCCTCCAACCCGCCGATGCCGGGCATATTCATATCCATCAAAACGATATCAACAATATGGTTACGGCACCATTTTACCGCATCTTCGCCACACTGCATCTCATCCGCTACTTTGATACCCTTGATGTCTTCAAGAATGCGTCGTATCCCTGCGCGCACCAGTTCGTGGTCATCAACAAGAAGAACGCTAATCAAAGAAAATTCTCCAAAAATAAGGGAGTAACCTAATCACGCTTTACTTACGGCAATGATATTACTTGTTTTCGGGCAAATAATGAATACAGAATAATTGCAAATTCATATCTATATCGTTTGATAGATATTATTTTTATCATCATTCACGCTATGTACATAAAATCACAGGCATCTCAATTAATATCATGATAAAAAAGAAATTTTTTTAAGACTATTCTTGTCACTATGTATC
>NZ_CACVAD010000053.1 GCF_902726545.1 Yersinia artesiana
ACGTAATGTAAGGGTTATTGGGTTTTTAGTTTGCGATATTTGTTAATTATGAATATTACAATAATTATTTGTTACAGTTCTCGCATATATCAATCTGAGCAATATTCATAGGAGTAATCAATAAGGTTTATGCGGGTCTCTATTGATATAACGACACATTGGAGCATACGTGAAGTCGCGTCATCCGATGGTTGCCGTTGGGCAATCCTTAATACGGGTGGTATATGCCGGTGATAACATCTTGCGTTTCATCTGCCATTCTTGATTAATCCCTTGCCCGACAAAGGCGATTTTACTTTTACCAGACTGATTAATTTTGTCGATAACCGCCATTAATTGTTCACTGTTGATGCGCGGTTTGCTTTCATCAAACAGCCCCAATTGCGCGATCCCTTGACTTGAAAACTCCCCTAATACAATCCCTGCTTTCAGATAACGATGACCGGGCCGCCAAATAACCGTTAGACATTTAAGGGCGGCGGCAATAATGTCCCGCGAATCCAGCGTCGGGAAGGTGAGGTGGGTGCTGGCATTATTACTGTAATATATCTCGTTTGGTGCGAAGGGACTGGTTTTGATAAATGTCGAGACATGGCGGCAATATTGATGTTCTTTGCGCAGTTTTTCTGCGGCTTTCTCGGCATAACTACAAACCGCTTCGTGCATGTTTTGATATTCGGTAATTCGCTCACTAAATGATCGTGAGCAGATGATTTGTTGTTTTGTGGGCGCAAATTCGGCAATGGTCAAACACGCTTCCCCACGCAGCTCTCTGACTGTTCGCTCCAGCACGACGCCGAAATGTTTACGGATAAGAGGAGGGCTGACTTCTGATAATTGCAGGGCGGTAGTTATCCCCATCATTTCAAGTTTTTTCGCAGTACTATTCCCCACGCCCCAAACTTCGGCGACAGGCATCAGTGCTAATAATTTGCGTTGGCGCACCGGGTTGGATAAATCAACCACTCCTCCCGTTTTATGCCATAATTTGGCGGCATGGTTTGCCAGTTTGGCTAAGGTTTTGCTGGGAGCAATGCCTACGCCAACCTGTAAACCGGTCAATTTTCGTATCTGATCACGTACATATTGACCAAACTCCTCCAGCGCAATGGAATGCTGGACACCTTTTAGATTGAGAAATGCTTCATCGATTGAGTAAATCTCAATTCCTGGGGCCAGTTGTTCGAGGACAGTCATCACTCGTGCGGACATGTCACTGTAGAGCGCATAATTACTGCTGAATGCGGTAACCCCATGCTGTCGTATAAGCTGTTGAATTTTATAATATGGTGCGCCCATTGGGATACCTGCTACTTTCGCCTCCCGGCTACGGGCAATGACGCATCCATCATTATTAGATAGCACCACGACTGGGCGGCCATATAAATCTGGGCGAAACACAGTTTCACAACTGGCATAGAAAGAGTTCACATCAACTAAGGCAAACATTATCTTAACTTGTTGATACAAAATGTAATAACGCCAAAAATGACCAATTCCTCATCTCCCTCACACAGTATTAGCGGTGGAGTGCTGGCATTCAGCGTTTCAAGACGGGGAGTGGGCTGTAAGTAAAGGCGTTTAATACTGAATTCCCCGCCAATGGTGACGACCACAATATCCTCGTGCTTTACTTGTAAACTGCGATCTATCACTAATAGTGCACCATGACGGATGCCCGCTTCGACTAAAGAATCACCTTCGGCAGTCATAAAAAAAGTGGCGGCAGGATGCGCAATACAGTGCTCATTAATATCGATTCTCTTTTCAATATAGTCTTGTGCAGCATTGCCAAACGCACTCATAAATCCTCCGAAACGCATGAACAAGAGGCAAAGATGACTTGCCACTAACCACTGTTTATTTGTACAGTATATGGCAAGGGCAGAGTGCAGCAAAGCCCTGAAGTGTCTTTTTTATTCAGTCTGTTGATTTGTAAGAAGAGAAAGTTAATGGCGAGAGGAACTTGAGGAAACAGTGGTCGAGCAATCGGGCAGTTAATGAGAGGATGTTGATAACCTTTAATTATATTTAATAGCCAAATAATTGCTTGTGCATATATGTATCGTTCACTAATTCCTCTATTGTGAACCCTTTAGTACCGTCTATGACAAATACATTCTCTGCCTAATCAGGGGGCTGCACCACTGTGCGCCAGTCCGTAGCTATCGACATTGTTATCTATATCAAGGATTAAAAATGAAATTAGAAACATTATCTATTCATGCCGGCTATTCACCCGACCCAACCACCAAGGCTGTCGCTGTCCCTATTTATCAGACTTCTTCTTTTGCCTTTGATGATACCCAGCATGGTGCTGATTTATTTGATTTAAAAGTTGCGGGCAATATCTATTCACGAATCATGAACCCTACCAATGATGTGTTAGAACAAC
This sequence comes from Yersinia artesiana, assembly GCF_902726545.1. Lineage (GTDB taxonomy): Bacteria > Pseudomonadota > Gammaproteobacteria > Enterobacterales > Enterobacteriaceae > Yersinia > Yersinia artesiana. The sequence goes on from NZ_CACVAD010000053.1 coordinate 2,396, forward strand.
GGGTTGCAGCCCTGGAAGGGGGGATTGCCGCACTGGCGGTGGCATCAGGTATGGCGGCTATTACCTACGCTATCCAGACCATTGCCGAAACCGGGGATAATATTGTATCAGTAGCGAAGCTGTATGGTGGAACTTACAACCTGCTGGCCCATACTTTGCCACGTTATGGGATAGAAACCCGCTTTGCCGATCATGATGATATTGACGCTTTAGAAGCCTTGATTGATGACCGAACCAAAGCGGTTTTCTGTGAATCAATAGGCAACCCGGCAGGCAATATTGTTGATTTGCAAAAACTGGCAGATGCTGCCCATCGGCATGGTGTGCCGCTGATTGTTGATAATACGGTCGCGACACCTATTCTCTGTCGGCCATTTGAGCATGGTGCCGATATCGTGGTTCATTCATTAACTAAATACATTGGCGGTCATGGTTCCAGTATTGGTGGGATCGTGGTGGATTCTGGCCAGTTTCCTTGGGCACAATATCCGCAGCGTTTTGCTCAATTGAATACCCCCGATCCGTCTTACCACGGCGTAACTTATACCGAGCAATTCGGTGCGGCAGCCTATATTGGTCGTTGCCGGGTCGTACCTCTGAGAAATACCGGTGCGGCGCTGTCGCCATTCAATGCATTCCTGATTTTGCAGGGGCTGGAAACCCTGGCTTTGCGTATGGAGCGCCATACTGAAAATGCGCTGAAAGTTGCACATTATCTGAAAAATCATCCTCAAGTCAGTTGGGTTAAGTATGCCGGTTTACCCGATCATCCCGAACATGAGTTAGCCCAGCGCTATTTTGGCGGTAAACCCGCCGCGATACTATCATTCGGCATCCATGGAGGTCAGGCTGCGGGGGGGCGATTTATTGATGCACTGAATTTGATCGTTCGGTTGGTGAATATCGGTGATGCTAAGTCATTGGCGTGCCATCCAGCCTCAACAACCCACCGCCAGCTCAATGATGAGGAGCTGATCAAAGCGGGTGTGCCGCGGGATATGGTGAGGTTGTCGATTGGTATCGAACATATTGATGACATCCTCAATGATCTTGCTCAAGCATTGGATGCGGCTAAATCTTAAGGTAAAAGCAGAGTATGACCGGTAGCTTTAGGGTTACCGGTCAATAAGATAGCAACAGTGTTAATGTGCAGTCAGTGTTGCAGCAATCACTTTGGCATAAGGCGTGGTTGGGCGACCAATAAGTTTGCTCAATGTATGGCTATCATCAAATAGCCCACCTTTAGCGGCACCCGCATCAGAGTCAGCTAACAAACTCGCAAAACCCTCGGGTAAACCGGCTCCGATCAATGCTTGCTTGAAGTCAGCTTCAGACAAATTTTTGTATACCACGGGTTTACCCGATTGGCGGGCAATTTCTGCCGAGAACTCTGCCAATGTATAGCTGTCATCACCCGCTAATTCATACACTTTACCGGCTTGATTTTCTTGAGTTAACACTTCGGCAGCGGCTTGCGCATAATCTTCACGAGTGGCAGAGGCGATACGTCCGTCACCAACTGCGCCGATAAATGCGCCGTGAGCCAGGGCGGGTGCAATACTTGCGGCGTAGTTCTCGGTGTACCAGCCGTTTCGCAACAGCACCACCGGCAGACCTGATTCACGCAACAGTGCTTCGGTGGCGCGGTGTTCTTCACCTAATCCCAGGGGGCTTTTATCGGCATGTAGCAAACTGGTATAAGCCAACAATTTAACGCCAGCATGTTTGGCGGCATTAATGACGGCTGTATGTTGGGCAATACGTTGTCCTACTTCACTTGATGAGATTAACAACAGCTTATCAACGCCTTGGAATGCGGCTTCCAGTGTAGAGGGTTGGCTATAATCTGCTTTACGTACCTGAATGCCTAATGCGGCCAGATCACTGGCTTTTTCAGGGCTGCGGACTGCGGCAATAATTTCATTTGCAGGGACTTTTTTAAGTAATGCATTGATAACAAAGCGGCCTAGTTGGCCTGTAGCACCGGTTACTGCGATCATTATGACGCTCCAAATAGTGTTGGACGATGGCGAGTTATTTTTTAGGAAGCAATTTTCGCTAAAAACTCGCCCTTAAGATCATCATATGCAATATACTAACTTTAAGTAAGTACGTACAAAAAGGTTAGTATGAAAATAATAGAGTCGCAAAATTTAACGAGCGCTATTTCATTTCCCGAGCAAGTCCGGCGGGGTGAGTTACTCAATGTAAATTGCCCATCAAGGGAAGTGCTCAAGCGCGTGACCAGTCGTTGGGGGGTGTTGGTACTTATTGCTTTGAGTAATGAAACCTTGCGTTTTAGTGCTTTGAGAAGAAAGATTGGCGGTGTCAGTGAAAAAATGCTGGCGCAAACGCTACAAAACCTCGAGGAAGACGGGTTTGTTGACCGTATTGCCTATCCGGTCGTACCGCCTCATGTGGAATATCAACTGACCCCATTGGGAAAAGAAGTTCAGGAGCAAGTCGAAGGGTTGGCGGTCTGGCTTGAGGAAAACTTGCACCGGATTATGGAAAAACGACAACAGCGGGCTGCTTCATAACCTGTCGATACACAAAAATAGCCATAGCATGACCATGGCTACTTGATTTCTTTTATATCAAATCATTACAGCGTTTTTAATGCTTCAACTGACTCGATAGCCATGGAGGGAACAAACTCAGTCACACTATAATCAGCCACTGCATTAAACGGATCTTCTGCCAATATTTTATCTAACTCTTCACGAGCGATACTTTTCGCCAAAATAATGCCACCGGTACGCGGTACTTTACGACCTGAGGCGATAAACACGCCTTGCGCATAATACTTTTTCAGCCAGTCTTTATGGCTTTCAGTCAGTGCTTCTACGACGTCGATAGGTTGATGGTAAGTCAGGCTGACAACAAACATACGGGACTCCTTCTGGGCGTTATCTATTGAAGAAAAATGTGTATTCAATATAACGCCTTGGCGCAGGAGAGGCATCCCCAAAATGATAATGTTCTTTAATAGCTAAATTTTGCATATTGAAAGCAATAATGCTTATTTCATTTATTGTTTGGTTCAGCGTTTACTCTTAAATCAGCAGTTCTACTCGGTTTACTCAATAACGTGGAGGCAATAATGGCTAAGATTACTGCATGGTTTACCGGACTTTCCTGGTGGCAGCCTGCTTTTGTATCCGAGGGTGATGCCAGTGTATCTCAAGCTGATGGCGCGCATTTGCTGGAAACAATAAATGCCATTGGCGGGCTATATGGAATTGAATTTAGATTGTAGTCGGAAAGCAGATGAACCGCGGGCTGCGCCTTGGTGTAGTAACAATTTATATGGAGAATGGGCGGTCAATGTGCCCCATGGCGCGTATTTGCTGCGTGTTCAATCTGCAAAACTTGGGCAGGCGGAACCTGCCCGTCTGTTTCTCGTTACAAGGTGACTCCACTTTTGAAAATGGCGAGTTCGCGAAAATCATTCACTTCATTGCGCGCCGGTTGACCATTAGCAATGGCGACAATCAAGTCGATAAACGTTGAAAGTAACTCATCCATATTGGTCCCATGAATCAGTTTGCCTGCATCGAAATCAATCCAATGGGGTTTCTGAGTTGCCAGTTCACTGTTGGTCGCCAGTTTTACGGTAGGGACAAAACCGCCATACGGTGTGCCTCGGCCGGTACTGAATAACACCATATGACAGCCTGCACCAGCCAGTGCGCTGGTAGCCACTGCATCATTACCGGGAGCGCTCAGTAAATTTAAGCCTGGTGTTTTCAGTCTCTCGGCATATTTCAGCACATCAACCACCTGACTTTGCCCCGCTTTTTGGGTACATCCCAGTGATTTTTCTTCCAATGTTGTGATACCGCCAGCTTTGTTCCCCGGCGAGGGGTTTTCATAAATCGGCTGGTGGTGGTCAATGAAGTATTGCTTGAAATCATTGATCATACTCACCGTCTTATCAAAGGTGGTGATATCGCGACAGCGGCTCATCAAAATGCGTTCTGCACCAAACATTTCCGGGACTTCAGTTAGCACTGATGTCCCGCCATGGGCGATAACATAGTCAGAGAAACGACCCAATAATGGGTTGGCCGTGATTCCGGATAATCCATCAGAGCCGCCGCATTCCAGCCCAAACTTTAGTTCACTGATTTTCCCCCCGACGCGCTTATCATGGCGCATAACCTCATACAACATCTGAAGCTGCTCCAGGCCAGCCGCTACTTCGTCTCCCTGTTGTTGGCAAATCATAAATTTCACCCGCTGCTCATCAACCGGGCCAAGGGTTTCGCGAAAAGCATCAACCTGATTGTTTTCACACCCCAAGCCAATAACCAGCACTGCGCCAGCGTTAGGATGTCGTACCATATTTTGCAGCATGGTGCGTGTGTTTTGATGATCATCGCCCAGTTGTGAGCAACCAAACGGATGACTAAAAAGATAGACGCCATCAATGCCGGGTGCATCATGAGTTGCCTGCAAGAAACGTTGCTGGATCTGGCGAGCAATACCATTGACGCAACCTACCGTTGGGATAATCCATAATTCATTACGGATCCCGACATCTCCGGTGGTTCGTCGGTAAATCTGTACTTCACGTTCAGGCATTTGTGGCGGCAATATGCCGGGTTCTGGCTGATAACTGTAGTGATCTAAATCGTTAAGATTGGTTTTAGTATTTTGCGAGTGTATATGTTCACCTACTGCAATATCACTAAGTGCATGACCAATAGGCAGACCATACTTGATGATATTTTGCCCGCGCCGCAGCGGCTGTATGGCAAATTTATGCCCACGACTCACTGCTTGTGGCAAGCTGATGAAATCCCCAAGGATATCAAGCTGCTCACCCGCTTCCAGCGAACTCAGCGCGACAGCGACATTATCCAGTGGATGTATTTTTATGGTTTTTTGCATATATATTAGCTTCTGTATGACAAGCCTTAGCTGTATGCGGTTAAAGCTGCCCGCATCCCCACACGATCAATGGTCTGCAATTGTTCGGTAATCTGGTCTGTCAAATTGGGGATTTGATTAAGCTCTTGCCCCCAATGGGTACTGTCGGCCAATACCAATTGCACCAGATCTTGCATCGGCAATATCCCCGCCTCGACATCCTGCCAAAGTGCTGAAAAACAAGTTAACCAGTGATCATCGTCTTGTAATGGATAACTGACGTCATCACGTTTCCCGCGATAAAACATTAGTAATGCAGCAAAGGCGAAAGTCAGCCGTGGCGGTAGAACGCCATTTTTGCGTTGACTGGCAAGCAATTGTGGCAAAATCCGTGTGCGAAATTTGGTCATTCCATTAAGAGCAATCGACAATAACTGGTGTTTAATAAAAGGGTTACGGAAACGACTTAGTACAGCTTGTGCAAAGGTCTGTAGCTCATCAGGCGGCAAATCTAATACCGGAATGATTTCTTGATTGATGAGCTGTGCGACAAATTCACTGATTTGTGGGTCCGCCATGGCTTCGCCGACGGTATTTAATCCGGCAAGATAGGCGACGGGGACCAACGCGGTGTGAGCACCATTCAAAATAGCGACTTTGCGCTCTTTATACGGCTTAATATCATCAACGATGCGAATATTCAGCGGATACTTATCCAGACATAATTCCTGGGCTAATGATTGTGGCCCTTGAATAACAAACAGATAAAAGTGTTCTGCGGTATCGAGGAAAGCATCGTGATAGCCCAGTTCGGACTCCAGCAGCGGTACTTCGTCACGGGGGTAACCTGTTACGATACGATCGACCAACGTTGAACAAAAAGTATTATGCTGTATCAGCCATTGGCTGAAAGCATCACCTAATTGCCATTGTTGTGCATAGCGTAGCACCAGCTCTTGTAGTGCCGCGCCGTTATAGTCAATCAGTTCGCAAGGCAGAAGTACCCAACCCTTATCCGCCGCACCAGAAAAATGTTGAAAACGCTCATACATCAGGCGAGTCAATTTCGCCGGATAGCTGGCAGGGGGGGCGTCGCTAAACTTATCATCTGCCAAATAACTGATGCCCGCCTCAGTGGTGTTAGAGAAAACCCAGCGAATATTTTCATCACGGGCGAGAGCCAGATAGCTCTCGAAATCTTGATAAATATTGATTTCACGATTAACGGTGCGAATGATTCGTGCGTCGCTGACTTTTTCACCTTTCCCATTCAGGCCGCGAATAATGGTGGTGTATAAACCATCCTGGGTGTTAAGTGATGGCGGGAAATCGCTGTTAATCGGGCGAACGATGACGACTCCGGCATCAAGGCTGGTATGTTCATTGAGCAAGTCCAATTGCCAATCAACAAAAGCACGCAGGAAGTTACCCTCACCAAATTGAATAACCTTATCAGGGTGATGACGGCCAGGAAAATCACGACGATTTAACGTTAACATAGAGCTATATCCTTACAATGTGTGATATCAGAACCGAATAACGCCTTTGATAAGATCTTTATTCTTCACAACCTGCTGTTCATAAACATCTGCCAATGTAGTGAATTCAAAGCGATGAGTGAGGATCATATCCGCTGATAACTTTCCTGCGGCCATCAATTTCCCCACTTTGGCAAAGTCCTCATAAGTGGCATTTCGGCTGCCCATCATGGTGGTTTCTTTTTTATGGAAGTCAGGATCTGGGAAACTAAGATCTCCCTTAAACAGGCCGACAAACACGATGCTGCCGCCATGACGGATAAAGTTGACTGTGTTATTCATAGCTCGTTGATTACCGGTGGCATCAATCACTTTCAATGGCAACATATCGGAGAATTGCTGGCGCAACTGTGATTCAAACTCCGTATCACTTGGGTCTAATGCGCGGATATCCAACAGATTTTCCACATGATTACGGCGCTGCATACTGGTATCAGCCATCACTACATGAGCACCATCGGCTTGTGCAATTGCGGCAACTCCCAGCCCAATTGGGCCAGCACCAACTACCAATACATGTTCACCGGGATGAATATCTGCGCGACGCACTGCATGGGCGCTGATAGCGAAAGGTTCAATCAGTGCCGCAGAAACGGGATCCACATCGTCAACCGGTAATAAATTACTGGCGGGGACAGATAAATACTCACTAAATCCGCCATCCTGATGGACACCAATAACTGAAATATTCTCACAACAGTTTGTTTTACCGCTCAAGCAAGAGTTGCAGTGATGACAAGCAACATAAGGAATAACAGCAACACGCTGCCCAGCATGCATATTATGAACGTTATCTCCTAACCCTATTATTTCCCCACAAATTTCATGACCTAATACCCGTGGATAACTAAAAAAGGGTTGTTGACCTGCCCATGCATGTATATCTGTACCGCAAATACCAACATTTAAAACTTTTATTAAAGCTTCGTCAGCTTTAGGTGTTGGCAATGCACGTTGCTGATAAACCAACTTGGTTGGTTCTTCACAAAGTAATATTTTCATCGTATTTATATTTTTCATAACGGGGCCTCTTGATTGGTGGACTCTTTTATTAAATAAAAAAACACCCCGTGGATGAATCAATACTGTTATTTGTGAACTAGTGCTGACTATTCAGCTTTAAATTAGTTTTAAATGAATAAAAAACCATAGGAGTCATAATGAGTAGAACCCAAAACCTTCGCCATAATGTGATTAATCAGGTCATCGATGGGATAAGTAAGGGGCATATTTTGTCGCCATTACCCTCCCAGGCGGCGCTGGCAGAAATGTATAACATCAGTCGTACGACCGTGAATCACACATTGAATTATTTGCATGAATGTGGTGTGTTGGAAAAAGTGAATAGCAATTATCTGATTGTGCGTGAACCAAATGAAATGGATGGGTTTGATAGTGTCAGTCAGCCGATTGAAGAGCAAACCAGAATTTTTGAACGTGCATTCTTCCATATGATTAATCAGCGAAAATTACGTGCAGGTGATAATTTCTCAGAGTTGCAACTGGCACGAGAAGCCATGGTCAGCCCGATTGTGGTGCGCGAATTTTTGTTACGTTTTTGCCGTTACAATCTGATTGAGAGTATTCGCCGAGGACAGTGGCGAATGAAGAAGTTCGATAAAAACTATGCTGAGAAATTATTTGAATTAAGGGAAATGCTTGAAACTCATGCGCTTAATCGCTTTATGAATCTTCCCGCCGATGACGAGCGCTGGTTAAAAGCCAAAGAGCTATTGGGGCGTCATCGACAATTGCGTGAAACGATAGGTGATAACTACCGCACCTTTTCACAGCTTGACCAGGACTTTCATACGCTCATTCTGTCTGCGGCTGAAAACCCCTTTTTCAATCAATCCCTGGAAATTATATCAGTTATATTTCACTTTCATTATCAATGGGATGAGGCTGATTTAAAACAGAGAAATATTATTGCCACCGAAGAACATATGGCCATATTAAGTGCCTTGATTTGCCGAAATGACCTCAATGCAATGCGTGAATTACGCCAACATTTGGATACGGCAAAGCAGTCAATGATGCATTCGATTAGCCAGTATACAGATTGAATGTGTTTTCAAAATCAGCAGAGCAGTGAGCAGGAATAGACAGATGCATATTTTCAACCAACTGATATTAATAGTTATTTAAGGTTGTACTGTATTTTATTGTCGATTTTAAGCTCATTAAAAGCGGATAAAAAGCACGTTAAAAGCAGATTAAAAACAGCAAAATAGTAGATGCCGCACGAATTTGCCATAAAAAACATGAAGTGGATATTTATCCCACTATCCTCAAAATCAGTTGATAGACATGAGTTATTACCGAAAGTGAGAAGGAGAATTAAATGGCATCTCGAATATAGTAGCGAGAGGGTATTATAAAAAAATAAGTTACCGTATGAACTTATTATTAATAACATTAATATTGTAATGACCTTTTGTTATGTAAATAGAAAGGTACAGTACAAGATTAATAATGTATCCAAAGTGTGTTTATGAATTAACTTCACGAAGGGCAGTAAAGATACCCGGTATACCTATCGATAAATTAGCCTGCCAGGGAATATTTTTCGATACAAGTACATCTTTAATGTATTGACAGCATGTAATGACTGTTTTTTAAACCGAGGAATAAGATGAAAAGCAAAATAATTAATATTGAAGTCAAAGATATTCGCTTTCCTACTTCTAAAAATCTGGATGGCTCTGATGCGATGAATGCTATATCGGATTATTCTGCTACCTATGTCACATTAAGAACGGATGCCAATGATGATTTGGTGGGTAATGGTCTGACTTTCACTATTGGCCGTGGTAATGAGCTTTGCGTGCAGGCGGTAAAATCATTGTCTGCGTTGTTTATTCAAGACCGCTATCTGGAAGATATTACCGCTAATTTTGGTCGCTATTGGCATGAATTGGTGGCGGGGGATTGCCAGCTACGTTGGGTCGGTCCGGAAAAAGGGGTTATCCACCTGGCGACTGCGGCGATCATTAATGCTATTTGGGATCTGTGGGCCAAAAAAGAAGGTAAACCCGTATGGAAACTACTGGCAGATATGTCGCCAGAGCAATTGGTTAATTGTGTTGATTTCACTTACCTGAGTGATGTGTTGACACCGGAAGAAGCGATTACGATGTTGCGCAAAGTCTCCACTACCAAAGCCCAGCGCGAGGAAGAAATGCTGCGCGATGGTTTCCCTGGATATACCACTGCCGCCGGATGGCTAGGCTATTCGGAAGAAAAAATGCGAACGTTAGCACGGCAAGCTGTTGCCGATGGCTGGACGCATTTGAAGCAAAAAGTGGGCGCTGATATTGAGCAAGATATCCGTCGTGCCACTATTTTGCGCGAAGAGTTAGGCTGGGATTACAAATTAATGATGGATGCCAATCAAATTTGGGATGTTGATCAGGCGGTGGAAAACATGCGCCGATTGGCAGCATTTGATCCTTGGTGGATTGAGGAGCCGACCAGTCCGGATGATATTTTAGGTCATGCTGCTATTCGCCAACGAATCGCGCCGATTGGTGTCGCAACCGGGGAGCATGCACATAACCGGGTGATGTTCAAACAGATGTTTCAGGCAGGTAGTCTTGATTTTTGTCAATTAGACCCAGCCCGACTGGGTGGGTTGAATGAAGTATTAGCAGTATTGTTATTGGCCGCCAAATTTAATATTCCTGTTTGTCCACACGGCGGTGGTGTTGGTTTATGCCAATATTCACAGAATATTGTTTTATTCGATTATATCGCGGTATCAGCATCACTGGATAAAAGGGTGCTGGAATATGTTGACCACTTACATGAAAACTTTATTGAGCCAATAATGATTAATCGTGGTCGCTATATGCCGCCAAAATTACCGGGGTATAGCGTCACGATGAAAGAAGAGTCGCTGGCACGATTTGAGTATCCCCATGGTGAAGAATGGCGTAGCTAACAAAAATATGCCTTTTATAATAATCTGTTTTTATAACAATCTGCTTTTATAACTATATGTATTTTATAACCGCATGTTTTTTATAACAATAAGTTTATTTTATAAAAGGCCGCTTTGCCATCATATAATGATTGAGGAGTGGGCAAATGTCACCAAGCGATAAAAGCGAACTGCTATCGTTAGCGATAAAAAAATCAGTCAGAAGATTATTACCCTTTCTGGCAATGATGTATATCATGGCCTATCTGGATCGGGCTAATATCGGTTTTGCGAAAGATACTTTTCAGTTGGATACTGGATTAAGTAATGCGGCATATGCTTTTGGTGCGGGTATATTTTTTATTGGTTATGCCATCTTTGAAGTGCCCAGTAATATATTTATGTTTAAATATGGTGCGCGTATTTGGCTGGCGCGGATTATGGTTACCTGGGGGGCAATTTCATCCCTCATGATGTTTGTTAATTCAGAAGTCAGTTTCTACGTATTACGTTTTTTATTAGGCGCGTGTGAAGCAGGCTTTATGCCCGGCGTCATGCTGTATCTGACATTCTGGTTCCCGATTAATGTGCGCGCCAAAGTGGCTGGTTTCTTCTGGTTTGGGCCACCACTGGCATTTATTCTGGGCGGGCCTTTGTCGGGTGGTTTGTTATCCATGCACGGCGCGTTTGGTTTGCACGGTTGGCAAATTATGTTCCTGATTACGGGGTTATTGACAATATTGGTCGGTATTTGGGCTTATTTCTATCTTGATGATCGGCCTTCAGATGAGCGCTGTACCTGGCTCACCCAACAGGAGCGTGATGTGTTGTGTGAAACCATGAATGCAGAAGAGCACGACAAATTGAGTCATGGGCCTAAGAGTATCTTGCAAGCATTATTAGATCCGAAAGTTATCTTTCTGTGCCTGATTGCTTTCACTATCCAGGTTGGCTCTTACGGGATTGCATTCTTCCTGCCAACGCAAGTAGCGAATATTTTAGGAACCAAGGTTGGATTCCTGGTTGGGGTGGTGACCGGTATCCCATGGCTGTGTGCATTAATTGCGGCTTACTATATTCCGCATTTTTCCACCGTGATTCGGGAACGCCGCTGGGTTGCTTCATTGACCTTATTTGCGGGAGCGGCAGGGGTTGCTGGCTCAGCAATGTTAGCAGGAACACCATTATTAGCTTTCATTGCTTTGTGTATCGGTTGCGCAGGTTTATTGGCGGTACAACCGATATTCTGGACATTTCCTACTGGCTATTTAGGCGGTGCGGCAGCAGCATCCGGTATTGCTTTGATTAACTCGCTGGCCAATCTGGGTGGGTTTGTTGCTCCGAATATTCGGGTCTGGGCAGAAAGCACTTTTAACTCTTCAGTTGCAGGTTTGTATCTATTGGGGGCCATTGCTTTAGTTGGTTCGGTCATGATATTGGCCGTTTACCGACTCGGTATTGGTAAACAAGAAGAACGACATAATGTCACCCCTGTAGGTAATAGCCAGCAAGCATCACAGTTATAACGATTTACTTATAAAGATGAAATGCACCTCAGAATTTGGGGTGCATTTTGCGTTGCTGTCCGATATTTATTGAACTGCAATGGGGTTATCTCAGTGATGGTCGCTTAAACCAGGATTGCACCATACGCGGCCTGGAGAACATCACAAAATTACCTAATAGGATGAGTAGTAAACCGATAATGGCGCTCAGGTGCCAGTGATAGCCTTCATAGAAAGTTGAAATCGTGAGTGCCACCAGAGGAAATAACAATGTGCTGTAAGCTGCACTACTGGCTCCGATACGACCAACCAAACTGAAATAAACAGAGAAAGCAATAATAGAGCCGAATATGGCCAGATACAGTAATGAACCAAGATAACGGGGGGTGAGTTCAATAGTGAAAGAGTAACGTCGAATCAGATTGAAAAGCCCCATCAGCACTGCGCCATAAGCCATGGCATAAGCATTGGTTGACAGAACATCCAACCCGCGGCGCTGATGACGGCTGCTTATCATACTGCCCAGTGAGAAGCTGTAAGTTCCTAACAGATTCAGGCCGATTCCCTTTAGCAGTTCCGGCGCGATTCGAGTCGCGGTGAGATCCTGCCAGAATAAAGCGATAATACCTGTCATGCCAAAAATGCTGGCAAGGAGCAGATTAGGACTGAGACGTTGGCGAAAGAAAATCATGCCATTGATCGCGTTAAACAGCACCGCCATGGAAAAAATAACCGATTCCAGACCGCTACTAATATAAGCTGCCGCATGATAAAAACAGTAAAAGTTGAAGGCAAAAACGCAAAATCCCTGAGCTATGCAAAATAGGTGATCATTTAGAGCGAGATGGCGCAAGCGGCGGGCGAGGAGTAATACAAATATCATAATACTGGCGGCCAAAGCGAATCGATAAAATATCGACACCGTGACAGCAACATTCCCTTGTTGTTGCAGAGCAATCGCAATCCACGTCGTTCCCCAAATTATTACAATCGACAAATAAAGTAGCACGTTCATGGTTATTTCTCGTCACTTCTGAAAACATTAGTCTCTACTTGCCAGGCTGCGGGCGCTTTCAATAAGTTGCGGCAAGTTGCAAAACCTTGCGCATTTTTGCGATAAATAACTAGGAAATAGGGTTTACGTCATAGCAAGCCATTACACTTATTTCATCAGTTTTTCCTCAGAAATTTAGCGTCATGTCACAACAATATCAAGCCTTTGCAACCCTTAGAAAACATAAAGCCCACTTGCATGATTGCGTGTCACTCGGCTCAGGTATTCCATTAGCGGCTTGGTCTAATCGCGATGACTGCATTACGTAGGAAAGTCCGGATCATCACACCTTGAGTTTGTATGTTGCCGATGGTTATGAGTGTTATCACAAAACCCAAACAGGGTGGAAAAAATGGCGGGGGACCGAATCATTTTGCCTTATGCCAAAGGGCGGTTTATCGCGTTGGGATGCGGGAGACGATTTGTCGTTTGTGCATTTGTATTGCACCGATAACCATCTGCACCAATTGGCAGAACAGTGCTGGGGGGTAGCCCTTGCGCGATTCAGGATGATGAGCGTACTTTCGCTGAAGATCCACAAATAACCCTGCGGTATCGTCAGTTTTTGTTGAATTATTTTAGTTCTGCCAGCACCTTAGACATTGCTTTAAAACACTGATGGGCTAACCCCATCAATATTGAGGCAATACCAGTCGTAGATTTGATTGATACTACAGTGGGCAACTCAAATCTCCTTCTGGACAATTAAGAAATGATTTTAGTTGTGCGGTGCGCTCTTCGGTTTTATGGGTCAAGCAAGCAGAAATAATCATCGGATGTACTGAACCGCCCTCGGTGGCTGATGACTGGAAAGTACAGTCAGCATCACGGTATTTTATCCAGGTCAGTTGCGCGCTTTTTAATAATGCCCTCTGGGCTACTGTTGTTTTGGCGAGAAGATCTTTGTAAGTACGATTAAGTTCGGCATCGGCCTTTTTATAATCTGAATTTGCACATTGATTCATATCCTGTTGTGTTACTGCATTTTTACAATCAACAGCCAGAGCTTGACTGAGTGGTAGTATCAGTAATATGGTCAATATTATTCTCTTTTTTCGCATGATAACTCCCTAATAATAGCCAAAAATAAAGATAGCCCCACAAAGGTGAGGCTTAGTATCATATTACATTTATTGTTTAGCTGCTGCCATAACGTCTTTTTTCATATCAGTTATTTTTTTATCCGGTGATTTTTTACATATATCAATAAACTTGGGGGTATATACAGTGTCTATTTCGTGAAAATCTACGGAATCCCCTTTCTTATACTGAGTGTCCTCATTGAGAACCCAGAACGCTACCGGTGTCATGCTTTTAGGATTAAGATCAAGAAATTCTTTGCAGGTCATATCGCTCGGTGTTGTTGAAGAGGCGAATGCTGTTGTTACTGTTGTGAGTAGAAACGCGACGATAGCTATGTTAGGTAATGATTTATATAACATGATTATTTCCTTTTCGGTCTGTTATCATTTACGGAGTATTATTGATAGATAATGGTGAGATTTTTCTCGTTATTTAGCATGGGCTATAAAATTATATCTTGCCAGGTTTGTGTATGAATTAATTTTGTAGAGGAAATTGAAGGTGAATAGTGATTAACGTATTATATCTTATGGTTAAATGAGGTTAATAATTAAAAGCAGATAAACAAAGCTACTCTGCTTTTAATTTATCTGCTGTGACGAATGATATCTATACTGATAAAAGTAGGCTTTCAGTATTATGGCTTCTTACTGCCTTGCGGCGGCGGGCATGCATGTTTGCCATCATGAGGGGGTTGGCCTTTGGATGTATGACTATTATGGTCTTTGGGCGGTGGCAATGGGCGGCCATTCTTATCTTTAGGCGGTTCAGGAGGGCGTTTACAGTTTTCATCCGATGGTGTTTGTATCCCTTTATGTACCGGGGGGGCCGCATAGCTGGTCGCCGTATTGAATAATAATACGCTGGACATACATATCATGAGTAACGTCTTCATTCTCGCTCCAATTGTTCAACATAAATCGTTGTGACTATAGCGGATTGATGTCTCAGTTTTCTTTGCGGGATTTGTAATGATTCTATCAAGTTAAATGTCATTACTTATCTAAATAAGTGGCGTTATTATGGGTCTACACCTGGCCATTATCCCGTGTTACAATTCAATATGTTATTATTAATGGTGTTAAGTAAATTAATGATGTTTTTATTTTACGCACTAAATAATAGGTGATTTATCTGTATGTCTTTACTTTCTTTTTATCATGACTGCCTGGATTTTATTTCCAGAAAAGTATCTGGTAATCACCTAAAAGGTGAGCCAGTGAAGAGAGAGAATGGGGAGAGTGAATTATCTACTCTTCAGTTGGATGTGCTGTTGAATGCTGAAAAGCAAGTTGCTATTATTACAACCGACTTAGATAATCGCATTGCGATATATAATGTAGGTGCAGAGCGGATGTTCGGTTATTCTAAAAGTGATGTTCTGGGTAAGCCTATTTCCGAGATATTACATATTCCTGAAAAGGGTGAAACCCAAATCGAACTGGATTATTTATTACTTAATCGACGTGAAGCCAGTGAATGGTGCTATCAACGCAAAGATGGGTCACGATTCTGGGGCGCGCTGAGTATTCATGAAATAACATCTGAAAATGACAGCATAGTTGGTTATATCAGTGTGATTGCGGACGTCTCAGAGAGAAAAGCCTTATTGATTGAGTTGGAAAAAAGTAAGCAGATGCTGGATAGGTTAACTAAAAACCTGCCTGCGATGATTTATGCATATTATTTAAATACCGAGGGGGATTCTTATTTCAGCTATTGTAGTGAGGGGATCACAAAAATATTTGACCTCTCACCTGCCGATGTTTTGCATGTTCCCCAAGAGAAAAACCCGTTGTTTAGCCGTATTCATGCGGACGATATGGATATGCTCAAACAGAAGGTTATCTTATCTCAACAGAATTTATCGGTCTGGAGTTGTGATTTCCGGGTGGATCTGCCGGGGAAAGGGATACATTGGCTGCATGGTGAGTCTTTCCCGACCCGCCAGGATGACGGTTCGGTTATTTGGTATGGCTCGTTTTTTGATATTACAGAACTTAAACAGTCTGAATCTATCTTAAAAGCATTGTCACAAACAGATGTGTTAACGGGGGTGGCTAATCGCCGTCATTTTGATGATATCTATCAACGCATCTGGCAACAAAAGCAAACTGAAGGTGGGACACTATCTATTTTGATGATTGATTTTGACAATTTTAAAAGTTTTAACGATCTCTATGGGCATGCCATGGGGGATGTTTGTCTGAAGTCCATTGTTGAAACGTTATCAAAATCTATTCGTGGCGGTTCAGATATTTTAGCTCGTTATGGTGGTGAGGAGTTTATTGTTTTGCTCGCACCTGGCACATTGTCAGATGCAAAAGCAGTTGCCGAGCGCATGCGCCATTCTATTGAAGAGCTGGATATCCCCCACGGCATGTCACCCCATGGGCGAGTCACCATTAGTGTGGGGGTGGCATCAGTTGCTGATCCAGGTGAACACCTTACTGCGACGGATTTGTCTACGGCAGCGGATAAAGCGCTGTATCGCGCGAAAGCCGCAGGGAAAAACCGGGTTGAAACAGTGGCACTGAGTTAATCTGTTGTGAGAATGTCGGTAGTCGCGTAGCCACTTTGGTGGTTTTTATATCTGTTACCTTGAGCGGAGCCGAAGTGGCTCGACATCGTGAATTAATCTGGTGATTGTGTCCAGAACTCGGGGAGAAGAGAGCATTATTATATCGCCGCTGACCCGTAGGAATAACTCCAGGCTCACATTGGGTATCACGAGTAAGTGACGGCTATTTTTTAGTATACATGCAAAAAATAATAACTGACAAATACCGCAAATTTTAAACAGTTTGTAAGTTAATCGTATCTTAAGGGGGCAGGGTAATTCAACGACGTTGCGCCATATTCTACTCACCCCCTTATTTCGTACTGTAATGCTATCACTGATTAATAAGGGTCCTGAGCTTCACGCAGGCGTTCTTGTTCTTCAGCGATGACTGCTTGGATCTCCTCCAGTACACCCTCAACATCGGCAGCTTGAGTGCTTTCAGCAAATTCACCGGTTAATGGGGTTTCAGGATGTAATTTACCATCCTCGTAGAGTGCCCACATCTCTTTGGCATATTTAGTGCCAAGCAATTCAGGGGCATATTGACCATAATAATGTGTCATATTCGCCACATCGCGCTCCAACATGGCCTTAGCATGGTTATTCGCTGCCGCATTAACGGCTTGCGGTAAATCGATAATCACCGGGCCGTCTTTATCGATTAAGACATTAAACTCCGATAAATCACCATGAACCAAGCCTGCGCACAGCATGCGTACGACATAGCGGATCATTATTGCATGGTCAATCAGGGCTTGTTCTTTGCTAAACGGGACATCACTGAGCCGAGGTGCGGCGAGGCCGTCTTCATCGGTGACCAGTTCCATTAGCAGCACCCCATCAAGGCAGGCATAGGGTTGTGGCACGCGAACATCAGCATTGGCTAACAGGTACAATGCATCCACCTCGGCGGTTTGCCAGGTTTCTTCTTGCTGCTTACGACCAAACTTAGATCCCTTCGCCATGGCACGCGCGTCGCGGCTATTACGTACCTTGCGGCCTTCCTGATACTGAACCGCTTGTTTAAAATTGCGGTTCTCTGCTTCTTTGTAAACTTTAGCGCAGCGAATATCCTGCCCACAACGGACAACATAGACATCTGCTTCTTTGCCACTTTTTAAACGACGGATGACTTCGTCAACCAAGCCGTCATCAACCAGCGGTTGGATTCGTTTTGGAATTTTCATGGCGTCCTTGTACCCTATTTAAGCCCGCGATGGAATGGCTTAGGATGAATTTTCCTCCAGTTTACCATTCGAACCCATCTGCGGGTGGGTTTTTGCTGTGTGTCAGGCAGCACTGAACTGAGCATTATGTAATTTGGCATAAGCCCCTTTGCGGGCGAGGAGTTCGTGGTGGTCACCTTGTTCAACAATGCCCTCTTTATCGACCACAATGATGCGGTCAGCATTTTGAATAGTGGCTAAACGGTGCGCAATCACTAATGTAGTTCGGCCTTGCGATAATTCAGTCAATGCCAACTGGATAGCTTGTTCTGTCGCTGTATCCAATGCCGAGGTCGCTTCATCCAAAATTAAAATTGGCGGGTTTTTCAGGAAGATACGCGCAATAGAAAGGCGCTGTTTCTGCCCGCCGGATAATTTTACGCCGCGCTCACCGACTACAGTATCAAGGCCATCAGGCAGGCTTTCAATCAGCTCATCCAAGCGGGCTTGTCGTGCCGCTGCCATGATTTCGTCATCACTGGCATCCAGCTTGCCATAGGCAATATTCTCACGAATAGAACCGCCGAATAAGAAAACATCTTGTTGAACTATACCAATATTATTGCGCAATGATTGCTGAGTCATATCACGGATATTGATCCCATCAATGGTGATTGCTCCGTCATCAAGCTCATAGAAGCGAGGGAGTAATGAGCACAGTGTGGTCTTACCGGCCCCTGATGGCCCGACGAATGCGACGGTTTCGCCCGCACGGATTTGCAGATTCAAGTGAGTAAAGATTTTGCTCTGCGGTGAATAACCGAAACTAACATTCTGGTAGCAAATATCCCCTCTAAGATGACCGACCGGACGGGCATCAGGTTGATCGACAATATCGGGTAAGGTATCAATCAGTTGAGTGAATCGTTTAAACCCGGCGATTCCTTTCGGGTAACTTTCCAGAACCGAAGTTATTTTCGCTACCGGGCGGAAAAAAACTTCAACTAACAATAGAAAACCGACAAAGCCACCATAACTCAACTGATCATGCACCACATACCATGTGCCGACTACCATCACAATCAACTGCACCAAACGGGTGCTTAGGTAGCTCATGGTCATGCTGGTGGTCATGATGCGGTATGCTTTCAGCTTAGTTGTCCGGTAATTTTCATTATCTTTGGCGAATAATTTCTTCTCATGGGATTCGTTTGCGAACGCTTTTACTACCCGAATCCCGCCAATGCTTTCTTCAATCCGGGCATTAAAATTCCCTACCTGACCAAAGAGTCGGCGCCAGGTATCGGTCATTTGTGCGCCATAACGGCTGACCAGATAGGTCATAAAAGGCACAATAACAATAGTGAGCAGCGCCAGTGGCAGATGAACGGACGCCATCAAGATAAAAGCACCAATAAAAGTCATCACGGCAATAAAAAGATCTTCCGGGCCGTGGTGGGCAATTTCCCCGACTTCTTCTAAATCTTTCGTTACATGGGTGATGATATGGCCGGTCTTCATATTGTCGTAATAGCTAAACGATAACTTTTGCAGATGGCTAAATGCCTGGCGACGCATATCCGTTTCGATGCCGACCCCAAGAGCATGTCCCCAATAGTTAACTATCGCCATGAGCGCTGTATTCAGGAGATAAATCATTAGCAGGCCCGTTGCAGCCCAGACTATCAACACCCAGTCTTGGTTAGGGAGCAGCTTATCAATGAACAGCTTTACTGCCATTGGAAAGCTCAGTTCCAGCAACCCGGCCAAAATGGCACAGCCAAAATCCAAATAGAAAAGCCCTTTGTACGGGGTGTAATAAGAAAAGAAACGGCGGAGCATCAGACATCCTTACAATTACAGAGGGAAATGACGGCACAAAATATGGAAATCGGTTTGTGGTGTCATAAATAGAAATAATTCTTAATCGCGTTTATTTTGCCAGTTATTAGCTGATAATAAAATTCTTATCTGTGAGAATATGCCAGAAGCGAAGATAAAATCGAGTTGTGTTAGTGATTTCATAGCGAGGAACAATGACAATGAAGTTGACGATGACAGATACCCCAACAACTGAAGATGTAGCTGAAATAATGGCAGGGTTGAAGGCTTTTAACCGTAATTTTGTCGGTGATAATGGGCGTAAACCATTAGCGGTGTTTATAACGGGTGAACAGGGTGAAAAGTTAGGCGGTATTACTGCCTATACGTTAGGTCATTATCTGAGTATAGAATTGTTATGGGTATCAGATACATTACGTCATTCTGGAGCGGGTAGTAAACTGATGCAGGCAGTTGAGCGGGAAGCAATACAGCGGGGGTGTAAATTCTCCCAAGTCGATACATTCAGTTTTCAAGCGCGGCCTTTCTATGAAAAGCAGGGTTATCAATTGCAAATGACGTTAGAAAATGTCGTGGATGAGTATCATCGTTATTATTTAACTAAAAATTTGGTTCGTTAGATTGTGCTAAAAGTTCGAGTTGTTTGCGCAATAGCCTCTATAGGACTTAATCTGGTATTAGGTTAATCTGTTTTACATTGGATTAACTCATATCAATGGAAATAAATATGGCGGCCTCCTCAAATAAAAAATTATCATTGTGGTCATTAACTTCACTGGTTGTCGGTTCAATGATAGGTGCCGGTATTTTCTCTCTACCCGCGACATTTGGCCGTGCTACCGGAGGTTTTGGTGCACTTATCGCCTGGATTATTGCGGGGGGAGGGATGTTGACTCTGGCCTTTGTTTTTCAAACATTGGCGCAACGTAAACCTGAACTTGATTCTGGTGTTTATATTTATGCTAAAACAGGATTTGGTGACTATGCGGGTTTTGCGTCGGCTATCGGTTTTTGGGCGGGTGCATGTATCGGCAGTGTCTCTTATTTTGTACTGATCAAATCAACACTCGGAGCATTCTTTCCATTATTTGGAGACGGCAATACTTTATCCGCTGTTTTAATTGCCTCATTCATTTTGTGGAGCTTCCATTTCATGGTGTTACGCGGCATCAAAGAGGCGGCGGCGATTAATACCATTGCCACCTTCGCAAAAGTTATTCCAATATTTATTTTTATTATTGTTTTAGCCTTTGCTTTCCACACCGATACTTTCGCATTAAATTTCTGGGGTACTCAGTCTCTGGGGGCTATAGGTGATCTCTCCCATCTGGACGATTATGGTTATGCCGGTCATGCGGCTTTGGAAATAGGTGCAGGTTCTGAGTCTTTATTTTCTCAAGTTCGCAGCACGATGCTGGTGACTGTATTTGTTTTTGTTGGTATTGAAGGCGCGAGTGTTTATTCCCGCTATGCTAAAGAAAGAAAACATGTGGGTATTGCGACCGTTTTAGGTTTTATCGGCGTTTTATGTCTACTGGTGTTGGTGACCATGCTTTCCTATGGCGTACTGCTGCGCCCGGATCTGGCTGCTTTACGTCAACCTTCTATGGCGGGCGTGTTAGAGCATATTGTTGGTCGATGGGGTGCTATATTTATCAGTATTGGGTTGATCATCTCAGTGATGGGTGCCTATTTGTCATGGACTCTGCTGGCGGCCGAAGCGCTTTATTGTGCAGCAAAAAGCCATATTATGCCGAGTGTCTTGGCAACCGAGAATAAACACGGAGTACCCTCGGCTGCGGTTTGGATGTCCAATATTTTTATCCAATTATTCTTAATTGTTACGCTTTTCACTGAATATGCTTTCCAACTCGCACTCGAGTTAACCAGCTCACTGGTGCTGATTCCCTATCTCTTGGTTGCTGCCTATGGCTTGAAATTGGCCTGGACTCGAGAGACATACTCCGTCGAGGCGAAAGACCATAAGAAAGATTTGATGATTGCATTAATAGCCACTTTCTACGCCGTATTGATGGTATATGCCGGAGGTTTGAAATATATTTTATTGTCGGCGGTGATATACGGTCCAGGAACCTTATTGTTTATTATCGCTAAACGCGAGCAGAAGAAATTAGTCTTTTCGTCTATTGAAAAATGTGCTTTTGCTGTAGCGCTCATTGCTGCTGTCGCGGCGCTATATAGTCTTGCAACAGGTATTATTACCGTGTGATAAGTTTGGCGATATTGAGTGAGAATAGACGGGGAACTTCAAGCCCGCCTATGACCCGCAATACATTATCTATCTTAATGTGTTTGGAGTATTCCCCTATCTTTACAATGGGTGGGCTTGATCTATAACACAGACTACGACAGGATCGCGTTGGAAAAGCCTGCTATCAGGCTGGCGCTAGTATGATTTTTGATAAAAAGGCGCTCAATAAAACGCGATTTTTCTTATACAGGGTTACGGCTGGTGTGTTTTTGCCAGTAGGTATTGCTTTGAAAAAACAAGAAAATCTTACCCAGAATAGTGACTATTCAACGGGAATTGGCGATGCGCAATTTGCGCTCGTGGTTTTACTGACAACATCATGTTTGCTGATTGCAATAACGTTGATTGTGATCCTGTGGTTAATTTGATGCGCCATAGAAATTAGGGAGAATGTATGGACAAGAGCTTGTTTGATGATAATAAAGTCATTGCACTCATTGGTTTATTGTTGGCAGCACTTATTGTGGTTAGCACCATGTTTGTGATGACCTACATGGCGGATCGCCAGCGCAACGAAATACAAACCATTGATGTGCAGAATTGCTACAAAAAAAGCTGAGAATATATTCGCCGGTTAGTGCGCGTATGCATTCTGGCGAATAATGGTATTGTGCAAATTACGCCAATTTCTGGTGAGTGGTATGCAAGGGCAACGCGATATTGAGGTCAATATCGGTATTTTGCCGGAAGTCATACGGGGTGATACCGTAACGTTTTCTGAACATGTAAGTAAAGTGTGACTGTGATCCAAAGCCAAAATCCAAAGCAATATCAAAAATAGAGCTATCACTGCTTCTTAGCTGATAGACGGCACCCGCTAAACGCCTTTCCCTAATGTATTTACCTAATGATACCCCTGTCACTTCTTTAAATATTTTTTGCATATGCCAAAGCGAGTAGCCCGAGTATACGGCTAACTCTTCGAGGTAGATGACCCGCCCCAGATGGGTTTCGACCCATTTACTGAGGGCGCAGACTAACGCGAGATGATTTTCTTGTGACATTATTTAGTCTGTTTTTTTGGGTTGGGAGGAGTGCAGTATACACAAATTGAATCTAACAACACAAAACACCAAGTTGGCTTTAGTTGCAGCAAATATATCATGAACTCTTTTCAAGACCTGTTTGCAAAAGAGCTTTCTGGTGCCATAGTAAAAGGGTAGTGTCATCTGAAAAGGGGAGACCCCGAGGATAAAAGGTTGAGTTTGGAAAAATAGAAATTAAAAATGATGAGGTGATCGCATGTTGATAACAGTGATTATGACTCTGATAGCGGTTGTAGGTGTAACCGTCTTTCTAAAGATGCCAGTAATGGTTCTGCATAAAGGTAAAAGCGTAGGAGGTGATAAACTGTGAGACTGGAAATATTGTGACCAATAGATATGTAATGACTTCTCTTTCGAACCAGGTGATTGATAACTATCAAACCTGGTTTTTTTATGCCGCTTATCCTGAGCAGACGCATGGATAAAATCGTGACTATGGCAGGCTAAAGAAATATATCTGTGGCCGTGATATCCTTACACAATATTATTGTGAAGGAATTATCCATGTCCGAAATGTTCACTAATGACCAAGAGCTGGTCTCCGATCTGGTTGCCTGCCAATTGGTTATCAAACAAATTCTTGATGTGATTGATATTATTGCGCCGACCGAAGTGCGGGATAAAATGTCTCATCAGCTCAAAGCTATTGATTTCTCGTCACATCCTGCGGGAGCTGACCCGGTAACCAAGCGTGCAATTGAGAAAGCCATTGCATTGATTGATATGAAGTTTACGCAAAAGTAATACACTACAATTGCGTTTTGGTCTGTACATTGAGTACAGACCAAAACCGGTAAGCTGGACACAGCGGATCAATACGCACCCGCTATGGGTTATTCAAAGATGTTATTGCCAATCTTTTTCACTAGCGGGCAGTTACTGACACCAATAATGCCATTTTCTCCGTTTATAAATTGTGCGGTTGAAATGCCTCTGGCCGTCAGATATTTGCATTGTAAACCGATACCGGCAGCATTCTTCTCGCTGCCAATCAGTACGCCATAGCCTGAAAAGAGTAAGCTTAGGTATATGATTGCTACTACCAAGAGAAGTCTGAATAAACTCATATTGTTACTCCCTGTAATTAGTTTTACTTATTATATAATAGATATGTTTAACAGTTTAACTTGTAATAATGAGATGGTTAATAGTAAAAATCCTAAACACTATTGATTTATAGAACGAAATGGTAAAATAATTACGTAAATTGGCCTCTAACGTGATGACAAACATGAGTAATTACATCTTGGCTATAAATGGTTGATGTTTAGTAAAGTATAATTAAAAAAAATGTTGAATAAGGTACCTGATTTGAATATTAAAAAACTTGTCGCAGCGGTAGGGATTATCGCCGCTTGTTGCTTGTTTTACCTATTAGCCCTTGATAGCTATTGTGACCAAGGGGGGACTTTTTCTACCGGTATTTGTACCATAACTTCGATCATTCCATGGTAAGGATAACTTATCCCATATATATATAATAACAATTGAAAACTATTACTGATAGTTATCGTTATTAAGCGTTAATCGATTGCTCGGATTAAGCTTTGTGACGAGGAGAGTGATAAGATAGCGTCTTCGTCACGCATGTAATAGGGTCGTCAATGTTAGATACAAATATGGGCACAATGGGTATTGTCCCAATCGCTTTTTCGCTGTTTACCGTCATTTTTTTCTTGATAGTTTGGTTCTTTTTGAGCCGTGCCAGCGTGCGAGCAAACGAACAAATTCGCTTGTTACAAGACATCGCCGAACAGCAGAAGCAGCAAACAGAATTACTCAAAGCATTACTGGCTAATGCAACAGGTGTCAGTGACTTTCAAAGTGACAGTGATATCGTTTCTCCGCTTGATTTTAAAGGTGTTATACCGGAGAGATAAACTCACCGACTCTGGCGCTGCGGCTGGCAGTGTCAGAGTGATACTCATGTCTGTGAGTCATATCTTCTTCTCTCTTATTTTCCTCCACGCTCTAGCTTTGCACCCTGGCGTCAGACCACATTTTATTGAGCCAAAACAAACACGTTGATTGTCATAAATTTGTCTTAATTTCGCCGTAATGTAGCCTGAACTTTAAAGGTGAATGGTGATTCGGATGATTAAATGGTGTGAAGAAAGTGACAGCGAAGTGAACAGAAGCATTGCGTTACTTAGCGGTGAAGATCCCGACAAGTGGTATCCATATGGCGGCATTAAAGGTAAGGATTACTGTAAGAACCCTTCCGATGCATGGCCTATCATCTATGCCAACAAAATTGGCCTCTATTCCCCAGAAATTAATGATAATAATCAGTGGAATGCCAGAATTACCAATCAGCAAGGAGAATGGCAAGCCTATAGCCAAAGCCCGCTGCGCGCGGCGATGATCTGCTATCTACTCAGCCAGGAAGTTTGATAATCCGTCCCGATAATTTTCAGCAAAAGTGAATGTCCCGCGAAGTTTGGATTGCGGGAATGACAAAGGGTAAGGCGCTTTTTGATTGCTTTCGTGGAGCTGATGATGAAACGTATCATTAAAGGTGATTCAAATTTGTCCCATTTGGTTATTGCTCATGCCGCAATTGACCACCATCAAAAATCCTACGGCGAACGGCGTCAGGGCTGGCCATCAACTTATCTTATTCGGTACAAAAATAATCGAGTTGCTGTCGAAGTTGTCACCCGGCGTCAGTCCTATGTGGCTACATTAATGATTGGCGCCCGAAATTTGAGCAAATTATGTGGTATCTCTGCGTTACATCTCTGAGGGATATCCAGAGCCTCAGTTAATAGGACACTTGCCATATATAGTGCTAGTCGATTGTTTTTCATCCTGTCATCCACGAATGACCTTAATCCTTGCTGCAATCAGGTTTAAGTGTTAAAAAACCGCCGCAGATTCATTTACGAAAGGCACTTTTTACCACGGCAGTGTGTAACAGTGCGGCAGAGGATAGGATGGAACAGCAGTTGCAGGATTCAACATTAAAACGCGGTTTAAAAAATCGCCATATTCAGTTGATTGCTCTGGGCGGAGCTATCGGCACCGGGTTATTTCTGGGGATAGCGCAAACTATTAAAATGGCTGGCCCTTCAGTGATATTGGGTTATGCCATTGGCGGTTTTATTGCATTTCTCATTATGCGTCAGCTAGGTGAAATGGTCGTTGAGGAACCTGTTGCCGGTTCATTCAGTCACTTCGCCTACAAATATTGGGGCGATTTCGCCGGATTCTTGTCTGGTTGGAATTACTGGGCAATGTTTATTTTGGTCGGAATGGCCGAATTGACGGCGGTCGGTATTTATATTCAATATTGGTGGCCAGAAATTCCAACCTGGGTATCAGCCGCCATATTCTTTGTTCTGATCAATGCCATCAATCTTGTTAATGTGCGTATGTATGGCGAAACTGAGTTTTGGTTCGCGATCATCAAGGTTGTCGCCATTATCGGTATGATTGTATTTGGCGCGTATCTGTTGGCTTCTGGCTCTGGCGGGCCAAATGCTTCAGTCACTAACCTCTGGGCGCAGGGCGGCTTTATGCCTCATGGCTTTAGCGGGTTAGTGATGGCGATGGCGGTGATTATGTTTTCTTTCGGCGGGCTAGAGATGGTGGGCATCACTGCCGCAGAAGCTGAAGATCCACATCACAGTATTCCTAAAGCAACCAATCAGGTTGTCTATCGTATCCTTATTTTTTATATCGGCTCATTGGCCGTGCTTTTATCACTTTATCCGTGGGGCAAGGTGGTGGAGGGCGGCAGTCCTTTTGTCATGATTTTCCATGCCCTGGATAGCAATCTGGTTGCCACAATCTTGAACGTGGTGGTGTTGACTGCGGCACTGTCGGTTTATAACAGCGGTGTGTACTGCAATAGCCGGATGTTGTTCGGCCTGGCATCTCAAGGGAATGCGCCTAAGTTGCTGACCAAAGTGAATAAGCGCGGGGTGCCAATTTTGTCAATTGCGCTTTCAGCCCTGGCAACTTCTGCTGGCGTGGTCATTAACTATGTCATGCCGGGCAAGGCGTTTGAATTATTGATGGCGCTGGTGGTATCAACACTAGTTATCAATTGGGTGATGATCTGTTTGGCTCACTTGAAATTCCGCGCCGCCAAAGTGCGAGAAGGTGTAGAACCACGCTTCAAGGCACTTTGGTATCCTTATGGTAATTATCTGTGCTTGGTATTCCTAATGCTGATTCTGGTCATCATGTACCTTACCGATGGGATTCAGATCTCAGTACTGATGATGCCGGCATGGATTGCACTATTGTGGTGCGGATTTATGCTGACTCGCCGGAAAGGTAAGAATAGCCAATCGAAATTGAAGGATTCCAGTACCGTCTAATTAGGTTACTGTATGGCACTAAAATAGCCGGGCAGCAACAGTGAACCCGGCTATTTTTTACGTAGGAAGTCACCCATCGTTTACATTATCAG
Organism: Yersinia artesiana; assembly: GCF_902726545.1. Classification (GTDB taxonomy): domain Bacteria; phylum Pseudomonadota; class Gammaproteobacteria; order Enterobacterales; family Enterobacteriaceae; genus Yersinia; species Yersinia artesiana. The sequence goes on from NZ_CACVAD010000053.1 coordinate 29,682, forward strand.
CAATAAATAAGATAGATAATTCCCGCTTTATAATAGGTGATGGCTATCGTCTTTTTCTGAAGTTATTAGCGCCAATTGAGACTGGTTCTTAATAACAATACTTAACCATTTAAAGTTTATGGTTAAGTGTATTGAATAATATATTCAATTAGAATTGCCAGCGCATCCAGGTAAAAAGCACATTACCATTATTATAAGTGCCGGGAATATAGGTGGTTTGTAGTGCAAATTTATTATATTCAATAGAGATAAGTGGCAATGGTAATGGAATTGGAATGTAATGATACTCGTGACGCGCGGTAATACTGGCCGTAAAGCCAACCCCAAAACGCCAGCCGTCCATTTCTCCAGGGATCCACATCTTTTGATAGCCATAACCTATAATCGGCTCAACTTCATTGTGTGAGTCCATAAACGCCATCGCATATACTGCGTGCCAGTTGTTATTCTCATCATAGCGGTACTTGCCATAGCCAATGCCCCAAGGCCGCTCGTTGTATGACTCTATCTTGTCTTCATCATAGGTCCAGCGGTTGTGCCACGTATTCAGCGGGATATACAGCTCTTGATTAGGCGAATCCCATGTGAGCGAGATATTACGCATCAGGCGTTGCCATAGGTTGTCATTATCTACAGACAGCTCGCTTTGTTTGGCCGGTGGTGATTTATCTTCTGCCTGAACCACGTTAGCCTGACCTAGCCATAGACTACTGAAAATACACGCGGAAATAAGATGTTTATAACTCATGGTATAGCTCTCTGATGCTGATAAGGTGAAATAAGATTTCCTTGCACCAGATAATCTTTAAACCTATCAAAATTAATAACTAACACTGCATATTTAAATGAGGAAAAGAATATAACCTCAAGCTTAAACGAATCTATAACGAGAAAGTAATATAGAGTTTTAAACTGCGCGCCAGAGTAGTGAAAATTTAATTACAGAGCATCAAGAAATGTCTTATTTTATTTCCAGTAGCACAATTTGCGGGCAAAATGAGTGACATTTTTATTACCGTAAACTGACTAAAATGATGCGGTTTTTAGAATATTTATACACAATAAATAAAGAGTATTTGCACTTAGATGGTGCACTTTATCTCCTGAAGATAAAGTATTGCATCTATATGACACATTAATGT
>NZ_CACVAD010000054.1 GCF_902726545.1 Yersinia artesiana
TTATCTACCTGATCAACCCCATAATATCTAAAATATTAAAAAGTAACAGAACGGCTATCATCACCCTATCGTGTCTGGTTATATTTTCTATTTCTATTGATTTAATCAGTGCATTCAGTGAAAGGCCATATTTAATTGATTTCCCACAATATTTCAGGCTATGGACGTGGGTATTTTATTATATGACAGGCAGATTTCTTTGTTCGAAAATTTGCCAAAAAATAACCAAACTGCCGCGAGTACGCCTTGTCGCAAAAGTGCTTCTTATCCCGACGGCAATTTCCATGTATTACTATGAAAGTTTTATGTCGATACATGTATATAAAACAGTAAATGCAGGCTACTTTCTCGATAATTTACACGTTTTAATACTGAGTTTATGCTTATTTGTCATATTTGATAACTTTGACACTAAACATGAATGGATAAAGAAAACATTGGCCTATATCAGCCCGTCCATGATCGGGGTTTATATTTTGCATGATGGGATTTTCTATTTTATTGCCAGCGCATATAACTTATCTGATGTCACATTGAGATTCACATTACTGTTATCTGTATTTGCGGCCTCTGTCCTGTTATCACGGATTCTATTACTCAATAAGTACACATCACGCTTTATCTCGTTTTGATTGATGTCAGCGGGGATGTTGTGACCTTAAACACGCAAATATTTTTTTATCTGATATACAAGCGTAATTCCTGTACTCATGCAAGTGTATTTGGTCAAATGGAGCGTCGGGCTGGAACCTTGCATGGCTCGACTTCAATCTGACATGACAATGAGGGAATACGATGTCTATCTCGGCACGAAACCAGTTAGCAGGAACAGTACATGCTATTGTTGAAGGTTCAGTCAATGATGAGGTTGTCCTATCTTTAGATGGCGGTGAAAAACTGACTACCGTTATTACCAAAGCAAGCTGCAAAACATTAGGCCTGACAGTCGGAAAACCAGCAATTGCCTTGATCAAAGCGCCTTGGATTATTTTGGCTTCTCTGGATTGTGGTCTGAATTTCTCAGCCCGCAACCAATTTACAGGTAAAGTCAAAACCATCACCAAAGGTGCCATCAATTCTACAGTTGAGATTATTACTGTTAATGGGCTGGCACTGATTTCAGTGATTACCAATGAAAGTCTTGAAGAAATGGCGTTATTTGTTGGAAGTGAAGTGACTGCATTATTTAAAGCGTCTAGTGTCATTCTTGCGACCAAGCAAGTTTAAGAGCAACTTATCTTTATGAATGCTATTGCAAAAATAGAATAAGCCGCGTAAAGCGGCTTATTTAACGTTGATGTACAAACCGCCATACGATCACTGCGGCCGATATATATCTCTGTAGTGAGCTAATCTTTCACGGAAGAAATCGAGTTCATCTGATGAAAGTTTTGCTTCTATCTCATCAACTTTAATTTTCTTTTTTTGGTTTTCCATAAAAGCAATCGTGGATGCCACAAAGTCCAGACTGGTATGGCAATATGCTGATACAAGCTTTTCAAGTGCTGACATGTTACCCCCCCTTTCGCGGCCTAGCACATGGTAAAATTTAACACAAATAATTATATTGAAACCGTGGTTAAGATCAACTTACAAGGGATTGGTCACCCACGAGAACGTCAAATCCGGTGATACTTTTGATTTGGCCAGATATTAACTGGGGTAAGAATTTTATCGAGGATCGATGATTTTTAGTGAGTTTTCCGTTATGGTTCAGATAACCTTTCTACAACTCATAATTGATCACGAGAACCGAATTGAAAATAAGAAAAACAACGCTGATTATGATAGCGATTGCGCTGGCGGTATTCGCTTACACCTATTTTACTGGGGCCTAGTGCTATCAGACTTATGTTAAAAGTTATCGCACAAGATTTTATCAAACCAGAGCACATCAGTGATGTTATGCCACTCTATAAAGAATTAGTGGAAAAGACAAAGCTTGAACCCCTTTGTATTTCCTATGATTTGTATATTGATGATAAAGACCCTGGTAACTTCGTTTTTATTGAAGAGTGGCCGAATCAAACAGCTTTAGATATACATTGTGCAACAGAGCATTTCAGGCGGTTGGTTCCACAGATCAACCAATATCAGCGAAAAGAGTGCACATTTATCTTTATGCACCCTTTCGAATAACGTTAAAAAGCAACCGGTTACAATACCTTTTGCTCTTCTTCATGGTACTGATTCTGCCACATAGCTGAGTAGCGGCCATTTTGCAGCAATAATTCCTCATGCCGTCCGCGTTCAACTATTGCGCCCGCCTCCATCACAATAATTTCATCAGCATCAATGATGGTGGATAAACGGTGAGCAATAACCAACGTCGTGTGATCGCGGCTAACTTCCCGTAAATGGGTCTGAATTTCGCGCTCAGTATGAGTATCTAATGCACTGGTTGCTTCATCAAAAACCAAAATAGCCGGGTTTTTAAGAATAGTGCGCGCAATCGCCACCCGCTGTTTTTCACCACCGGATAACTTAAGTCCGCGCTCGCCTACTCGCGTCTCATAACCATCTGGCAAGCTGATAATGAAATCATGGATATGTGCAAGTTTCGCTGCTCGCTCTATCTCTGCAAAACTTGAAGAGGTTCTACCATAAGCAATGTTATAACGCAGCGTGTCATTAAATAGCACCGTATCTTGAGGCACTATACCAATAGCCTCACGTAAACTCGCTTGAGTCACATTGCGAACATCTTGATCATCAATATAAATCGCACCATCAGTAACGTCGTAAAAGCGGAACAATAAACGAGATAGTGTCGATTTACCGGCTCCTGATGCCCCCACCACTGCCACCGTTTTGCCCGCCGGAATAGTAAAACTCACTTGATTCAAAATAGGTCTGCGCGGGTCATAACCAAAACTCACAGAGTCAAAGCGCACTTCTCCTTTTGTCAATTGTAAAACCGGAGCATTAGGACGATCTGTAATTTCTTTTTTTACCATCAATAAATCTAGCATATTCTCCATATCAATCAGCGCCTGTCTAATCTCGGAGTAAATAAACCCAAAGAAGTTGAGTGGCTGATACAACTGAAGAAGATAAGCATTGACCAACACAAAATCACCGATGGTCATACGACCTTGCGCAATACCTTGCGCCGCCATTGACATCATCACAACCAGCCCTACCGATATAATGGCTGTTTGCCCCAGACTTAATGCAGTAAAACTGAATTGATTTTTTATCGCCGCATATTCATACAGCTGTCTGGAGTGATTAAAACGCTCGGCCTCAAACTGTTCATTCCCAAAATATTTTACAGTTTCATAATTTATCAGGCTGTCGATGGACTTCGTATTCGCGTCCGCATTAGCTTGATTCAGCTCGCGCCGAAAGCGAGTTCGCCAACTGACAGCCATCACGGTAAATAGGATGTAGCAGGCAACGGTGACCAGAATGGCGACGGCAAACCAGCCATCGAGCAGATGCCACATAATAAGAGAGACCAGTGTTATCTCAAATAAAATGGGGAATATAGAGAACAAGATGCGTGAAAGTACGGTCGCAACCGCTTGTGTACCACGCTCAATAGATAAAGATAACCCACCCGTTTGCCTGTCCAGATGAAAACGTAAGCTGAGGTCATGTAATTGTTTAAATACCCGTAAACCAAGCAACCGAGTCGCATTCTGACTGACATGCACAAACATGACGTTACGTAATTCTTCAAATAGGGAAGCACTGATTCTTGCGACGCCATAAGCAATGATCAAAGTGATGGGAATAGCCATCATCCTGGCATTTTCACTGCTTAACGTGTCGATCATCGCCCGATAAGCGAGGGGAACCAGAGTGGTACTGACCTTAGAAACTACCATAAATACGACGGCAGCAACCAGGTAGTAGCGTAGTTTCGAATTATTTTTAGGCCACAGGTAGGGCAGCAGGAATTTCAGTATACGGGAGCGATCCATGTTTATTTATTTACCATCTCTGGTGGGTTAGCAGTCATTGTTTTTTATATTCTGCCACGTATCAGAGTCATGACCTAATAAACAAGGCGATATCAAAAATCATGATACAAGCCCAGTTTGTTCTGTCATACACCAATGGGCGCTGAATGTTCGTTAATTAAACTGTAGTGCATTGCAATTTTTCATTCATTTTTTTTGACCAACATAAGCAATTCTCTTCGATATCCAAATTATGTGATCGGAGTAACATTATTTCTATCGAAAGCAGACGGCTTTCACATCAACAAACAGAAGAGAATTTATTATGAAAATGACTATCGCAACTCTGACCCTGATCGCAGCAATCCTGGCACCAACTGTTTCAATGGCAAATATTGGTGACCATGACAGCTATCAAGGCACCTACTCTATCAGTCAGGGTCAAAGTACAAACACAGCGGGCCAAACTGCTAAAAACTAAAAAACCAATGGCCCCACTGAATATTGAGTGGGGCTTTTAATTATCAATATTTTTCATCATCACAAAAGTCTGATACCCAATGTTACTTTTATTTAATCAAGCAACTATTGTTTATCATTCAATAACCATATAAATGCCCTACGTTATTACTCCCTTACTCAGAAATGTTCTTTTCTTTTTAATCCTACGATGTTAGTTAACTCTTTAACTTAGTATCACCCATTTTATTTGTGCCCATAATTATGTACATAAATGATCTCATCTAAACACAAAAAAACTCATAAAATTCTAAATTTTCTATTCTATTTATCATTATCGGAAGATATAGCAATCCAGTAATTTTTAATTGACGGTCATACATTTCGGCATAAAATCAGCGCATAAAAATACTCACATAACACAGAGTATTGATGAAAAAACACCTTTTATCAGGAGATTTTAATGCTACAAGCAGTGCTCCACGGGAAAGCAGGCACTTTGCAAATCGCAGGTAAAGAGCTGGCGGTAAGTTGGCGATCCCTGTTTAAATCGAAAGAGGATTTACTTACAGCAAGTCTATTTACCCGTGTTAGCTACTTCCCTGAAGAATGGATGAAAATATTTTTCACCTCTCTCTTTGGGCAGAAACCAGAGCTCGGTGTGTTAAAGAAACGTCATTTCTGGCCACGCTTCTCCCTGGAACAGCAAGCTGTAGAACCAGACTTAGTATTCAGTTTTGAAAATAAAGATATTTTGATTGAAGTAAAACCTCCGGAAGGAGGCAAACAAAATTATATTCAGTGGCGCAAAGAGATAGACTCTTTTCTACAACAACGTGAAACAAAAACAGAGATTGATAGAGAACTTATCTTTGTTGCATTAGGAAATAATGCTACACATTATCAGCAATGGTCTGAGGCACTTAAACTCAACCGAAACAATTTGAGTATTTATTGCCTTGAGTGGAAACAAGTGCAAAAAGCCATTATCGCCGTACAACTCGTCACTGGTTCAGATCCCCTTCTCGACGACTGCCTGGCCGCACTAGCACTTTATGGCATTCTGCAACCAGTACCTCACTGGCAGCAACTACAACAATATGCACAGAGATTCCCATTATCCGAAAAAATATCCAGCGACCTTTACCCTCTTTATTTAGCCAAAAAAACACCACTTGTTCCCCAAATATCTCACTGGCAATTACTGTCTGAATTGATATCACACCAACCTCTACCCATTGATGAATAAGCAGGAAAAATAATGTCACCAGAAGAAACATTGTCGCAAGTCAGGCAAGCTCATCGTATTTGTGCCGCTTTTTATCAACGAATGATGCCACTTATCAATAATATCTCAGAAGAATTAGAACTGAATTTTGTTAGTTGGGCACCTCGTACATTTAATCGGCCAACCCGCAAAACAACCAATCCGCTTACATACTGGTCTTGGGATTATTTGCCATTAATTAGTGCTGGTTTTATTTTCTCTTCACAAGAGCAAGATGGAGAAATAAAACAAGGAGACTATATTTTAGATATTGAACTCGTTGCTGATGCGGAACTTGATTGTGCTAGTATCAACAGGCTTTATGGCAAAACCCAACCAGATGCAACAAATTTACATATCTGTAGCCGTGAGTCACACAGTTTTCTCAAAATATATCTATTCCAAGCCAATACAGCATTATCTGGTAATTCCTTTGATACTATGTGGAAAGAATGTGACTATCCTGAGTTAAATGAAGTTATCCACGCGGGTAACAAAAATGTCGCTACTGTTGGTTTTATTCTTCCCATTGCAGAGATCATGAATGATGATGGGGTGACTCTTGCGGTAGATAGAATTAATCAGCACTTGGAACTAATGCAGAAGTAAAAGTATTGCAGGATATCTTATCCAGCGGCTTTCAAATTACATCATCTATATGCATTCAAAAGCCGCGGTTAACCGCATAATTACTCGTCGAAGAACCAATAACCCTGATTAATCAGATCAGTTAACTCAGCAACAAATGCTGGGTTATGTAATGCCTCGCCTAACTCTTTTTTACTAATCAAAGTGTATCGGCACAGCGCGTCAGCACCTTTAGGATCCACCATTTCCAGCCGTTCACTGTTGATAAAGAAGCTGTCTCCAACTTGCAAAACCCGCAGCCCACTCAGGCGAGCCAAGACTTCTCCCTCCATCAGAGCTTCGACAATCTCCGCCGGTTCGTAAGGTGGTTCCGCTGGAGCAATATCCAGCTCATGGCGCGGCGTCGTGGCAAAGCAACCAAACCATTGTTTAAAATCTTCCGGCTGATTAATCATAGCGACCATCATCCCGCGCAAGCGGTCAAGTTCATAATCTTCGACCCGGCCTGGATGTTCCCGACAGGTTAAATCTGGATCGCTGTAGTGCTCACCACCAAGATCATTTTCCAACGCATAATCAGCAAAGCTACTGATTAAATCTCTGCCATTCGGCCCACGAAAACCAACGGAGTAGTTGAATGCCGTTTCATGAGTAAACCCATCATGCGGAAAGCCCGGTGGGATATATAAAATATCGCCCGGAGCCAAATCTTCATCGATAATCGGTGTGAATGGCTCAACATGCAGCAGTGCTGGATGCGGGCAAAACTGTTTGAGTGGCAATTTATCGCCCACACGCCAACGACGGCTACCCATGCCCTGAATAATAAAGACATCATACTGATCGATATGCGGCCCAACCCCACCGCCAGGGACAGAAAATGAGATCATCAGATCGTCCAAGCGCCAATCCGGTAACACCCGAAATGGACGTACTAACTCAGCAGATGGCGCATGCCAATGGTTAACAGCTTGGGCCAACAGCGACCAGTTGGTTTCGCCCAGATTATCAAAGCTCTCAAATGGCCCATTACTCGCCTGCCATTCACCATTTATATGGCTGACCAAACGACTGTCTACTTCAGCCTCCATCGCCAAACCCGCCAACTCATCTGGCGTGATGGGATCGACAAAGTTCGGGAAAGCATTTTTTAATACAACAGGTTGTTTTTGCCAATATTTCTCTAAAAACTCGGGCCAATTAAGATTAAGTTGATAAGTCATGCTTTCACACCAGTAAGAAGACAAACGGCCGTGATTATAAAGTGGCTCACACATGCCCTACCTTGTCATTAGTCAATGACGTAGCTTGGATAAGCAAAAAACCCCGCAGAATGCGGGGCGGTCATGCTGTTAGAACTCAGCCCATTCATCATCAATAGAATGAGATTGTTTTTTTAATCTCTCTTCTTTGACTATTTCACGTTTGTGATTGTTGTTTTTATTATTCCGAGTGACACTTTGCGCATTTTTATTTTTAGATATTTCAATCAGATCAACTTTGAATACTGAAACTGTATCTACAAGTTGTCTGGCATTCTTATTCATGTTTTGAGTGATAGCAGAAGACTCTTCAACCATTGAAGCATTTTGTTGAGTCGCCAAATCCATTTCATTTACAGCCATTGCAATTTGGTTCACGCCGGTACTCTGTTCTTCAGATGCTTGCGTGATCTCTTGCATAATATTGCTGACATGAGTCACAGAGGTCACTATTTCCTGCATCGTTTTCCCAGCATCCTCAATCAATCTGGCCCCGTCATCGACATTTTTTACCGACTCATTAATAAGTAAGCTAATCTCTTTGGCTGCATCCGCACTACGTTTGGCCAAATTTCTCACTTCCGTTGCCACAACGGAGAAACCTCGACCTTGTTCGCCAGCTCTGGCCGCTTCAACCGCAGCGTTCAATGCCAAAATATTAGTCTGATTAGCAATACCGTCAATCACACGGTTAATTTCAGAAATTTTGCGGGCGCTTTTCGAAATTTTATCCATGGTACTAACTACATCACCCATCACAATAGAACCACTGTTAGCAGCTGTTCTTGCCTGGTGAGACAGCGTATTAGCTTGTCTGGCATTTTCTGCATTATTGGAAACAGTTGTCTTGATTTCCTCCATACTGGCCGCAGTTTCTTGCAAAGCACTGGCCTGATCTTCCGTACGTGATGCCAATTGATGATTACTGCTGTCAATTTCTGATGCATCAGTTCTTATATGATCTGAAGCGCTTCTGACTGAAGTGATAATTTGGCTGATCGACGTTTTCATATTTTTTAATGATTCGAGCATCAGCCCAATTTCATTACGTGACCCAATATCAAACTCGTGATAAAGCTCCCCGGCACCAATTTTCTCAAGCATAGATGAAGCAACTTGTAGACGATTGAACACATTCCTTTTGATAATCACATAAGAAACACATGAAATAATGATCGCGATAACCAGCAACAGTGATGCGATAATGACAAACGAACGCATGTCAGACGTAAATCCATCAACAATTTCATCTTCTATTGCTGCAACATAGTCTGCATATTTCGATATGGCCTTATCCAGAGCGGCTTCTTGTGCACCGTTATCAAAACCACGATTAATATGAGCTTCTATAGATTTCATATTTGACGTGTAAGCAGCAACTAACGCATTAAATTGAGTATTAATATCCGTTGTAAGTTTATCCCCAGTTGCATCTAAATCGGGAATTTTATTAAAAACATCGTTATGACGTTTGGCATTATCAAGCCCTTCTCTAATAACAGCAGCTTTATTTTCCAGCCGTTCATGGCTAACGCTCTCGTCATTATAAACAAAGTTAATATCACCACGGACATTGGCGAGATAACTACTCATCCTCCTCAGTTCACTGATATTCTGCGAAAGCGAATCTATATTATTGAATGCAACATTAGCCTGATACATTGATTTAAATGCAAATGACGAAATGACAATTATTGTAAAACAAAGAACCATCAATATGACTTTTATTAAAGTGGATATCTTGAAAGATTTCATTTTAATCTCAAAATTTAATGACTGAATACACACAGACAATACTTACCGAATATTTAAATCAAGCAATCAAATCTGGTATCATAGTGGTTAAAAATATGACGTTTAATTTCGGTGAGTTAGGAAGGTTTCTAATGCTTATTTTACTCTGTAGGATATGAAGCACAATTTATTTCACTAAGAACAATAGGTTAATTAGCGCACATATATGTAACTAAAAACATCGTATAGCGTGTTAAATTTAAATATCACTCATGCCAGCAGGATAATTATCTGTGATAAATGATTAAAGATATCTTCCATCATATTTTCAAAGAATGGGGCTAATGTATACATGATCAATGACATCGCCATCATGCCTATACTTAATGTCAAAGGAAAACCTACCACGAAAATTGATAATTGCGGTGTAAGTCGATTCAGTAATCCCAACGTAAGATTAAGGCAAAGCAGTAGGGTAATAATTGGCAATCCCAACATCAACCCACATTTGAATATTAACCCGGCCATGTGTGGTAAATAAAGAAAACCCTCTGGATTCAGAATGTTGTTACTCACAGGTAGTAAGATAAAACTATCAGCCAGGATACTTAGCATCCATAAGTGCCCGTTAAAACTAAGGAAAAGCAATGTCACCAAGAGATTTAATATCCTGGAAATGACGGGCATATTACCTCCCGCCGCAGGATCAAAAAAGGTCGCAAAAGAAAGCCCCATTTGCAAACCAATAATTTCACCAGCATTACGAACGGCAACAAATATAAGTTGTACCGTTAACCCCATGGCTGCACCAATAATAAATTGTTGCGCACCAACCCATAGTCCAGCAATAGAAAATATCTCGATATGGCTATTAGGCTGATTTTGTCCAATCAACAATGCGATAATAATCGCCAACCCTATTTTGGTTTTTTTACCGATACCTTTTTCATTAAAAATGGGTGCAGTACTGAATAATGCTAACACTCTCAACATCGGCCAAAAGAACTGGTTGATTATCGAATATAAGCTGACAATTGACAGGGTGAGCATGTCTATCCAATCACGTAGGGTAAATTACTATAAAGTGTACGTGTGTAATCAAGAAAAACACTCAACATCCATGGCCCTAGGGCCATCCCTACTGCGATAATAGTCAGTATCTTAGGAATAAATGACAATGTCATCTCATTTATCTGTGTCGAAGCCTGTAATATACTGACAATAAGCCCGGTAAATAGCGCAGCAAATAATAAAGGTGCTGCGATCATTAATCCGACTTTAATGGCTTGAAAACCCATTGCCATTACGCTTTCTGGTGTCATTTTATATCCTGTTTAACTAAAAAAACTTTGTGCTAGAGAACCCATTAATAATTGCCAGCCGTCAACCAGGACAAACAACATCAATTTAAAGGGTAACGATATTGTTGCAGGAGGAACCATCATCATACCCAGAGCCATCAAAACACTGGCGACAACCAGATCAATAATCAGGAAGGGAATAAAAACGCTAAAACCAATCTGAAAACCCGTTTTTAATTCGCTGGTCACAAATGCAGGCAGTAAAATCCGCATAGGCACATCGTCCCTACTTTGGAAATTCTCTTCTTTGGCCATTCTGGTATAAAGTGCCAGATCAGTTTCTCGTGTCTGTTCCAGCATAAACGTTCGTAATGGTTGAACCCCCCTTTCCAGGGCGGTTTCCATGGTGATTTTATCCTCCGACAGAGGCTGCCAGGCTTCTTTATATATCTCATTAAAAACTGGCGACATCACATAGAACGTCAAAAATAGAGCTAACCCTAGCAGTACTTGATTTGGCGGTGTTGATGGAGTACCCAACGCATTGCGCAATAACCCCAACACAATAATGACACGAGTAAAACCCGTCATCATCAGCAGTATTGCAGGCAAAAAAGTTAACGACGTTAGTAATACCAGTGTTTGCACCGGCAGCGACCAGTTCTCACCATCAGCAGAACGAGTGATCATCACATCACTGTTGGCCGCCCAGACATGTTGCACGGGCAGGAAAAGTCCAACAATCAGCAGAATAAATATCCCAAACGGCATCCAGCCACCGGTATATTGGCGTGGAAAAAGACTCATTCTGATGGCCCTGTTTTACGTTTTTTCAACATGCCAGCAAATGTCGACTGAAAATCAACAGGAAGTGGCGAATCAGGAACAATATTATTAGTTACTGATTTATCAAATGTTGCCAGACAATTGATCTGCCCTGGTGTCACGCCGATTAATAATCTTTTATCAGCCATATCTATTACAATAACGCGCTCACGCTGCCCAAGAGAATGGCTGCAAACCACCGACAAGACTTGGTTCCCTTTAGATAAACGTGGGGCAAGCCCACTTCGACGAGCAACCCATGCGATAGCCGCGATAATCAGTAACACCAGCACCAGTGCCCCACCGATACTGACCAATATTGAACCGGGCGTCGTGGCATCAACCACCGAAGATGCGACCTGAACAGGAGTTTGGGGTTCCATCATCGGCTTAGGCGGTGCATTCTTTCTGAAGGCGTAATAATATCGGTAATTCGAATACCGAATTTATCAGAAACGACGACTACCTCACCTTGCGCAATTAAATAACCATTAATCAAAATATCCAAAGGTTCGCCCGCTAATCCTTCCAGGGAAACAACAGACCCCTGACTTAGACGTAGCAACTCTTTGATAGTCATTTTGGTTCGACCTAATTCGACAGTCATTTTTACTGGGATATCGAGAATTAAATCAAGATCTTCAGAAAAATGTGAAACCAGGCTATCTTTGGCAAGTGGATTATCTGTCGCTTGTTGTTCACTCATCGCTTCACCCCAAAGATTATCGATGGATTGTTTATCAGCGCCAGACGAAGGTGTGGTGTCACTCATGGGGTAATTACTCCTTTTTTAAAGATAACAGCGCCGGATTCATTATTTTCTCGACTTTGAGAGCGTATTGCTTATTGATACAACCGTACTTACCAGAAAATACCGGTACGCCATCGACACGGGCTTCAATAACTTCCGGTTTATCAATAGGAATAACATCACCCTTCTTCATTTTCATGACTTGTGAAAGACGAGTTGATATATCCGCAAAATTTGCTACTAGCTCTAGTTCAGTTTCTCTGACCTGTGAAGCTAGCGTATTTCGCCATTGTTTTTCTTCTTGTCTTGAATTTTCCATTGGTGGACTAGTTAGCAGTTCACGTAATGGCTCAATAATGCTAAAAGGAATACAAATATCAAACTCGCCTCTGTGTGGGCCGATTTCCACATAAAATGGTGTTGTCACCACAATATCGTTTGGCGATGAAGTGATATTAGTAAATTTCACCTGTATTTCAGCACGAACATATTCGGTGTGTAGTTTAAATATGGTGCTCCATGCAAAATCATAGGCTTCCAGTGCCATCGTGAGCATACGTTTGATCACTCGTTGCTCTGTGGGCGTAAACTCACGTCCATCCGCTTTAGTCGGAAATCGGCCATCACCACCAAATAAGTTATCTACTGCCATAAAGACGAGGTTCGGCGAAAAGACAAACAGTGCCGTACCTCGCAGCGGGTTCATATGCACCAGATTAAGATTGGTTGGCACCGGCAAATTACGTGCAAACTCATGATATGGCTGAATCTTGATATTTCCGGCAGTCACATCCGGACTGCGCCGCAGCAGGTTAAATAACCCCATGCGAAACTGGCGTGCAAAGCGTTCGTTAATGATCTCAAGGGAATGTAAACGTTCACGCACAACACGGCGTTGAGTATTCGGATCATAGGGTTTAATGCCTTCGTCCAATGCCGGGCTATTCGCTACATTTTCACTTTCAGTATTACTGCCGCCATTTAATAATCGGTCTATTTCGGCCTGAGATAATATGCTGTCAGACATAGAAATTACCGTAAGATGAATGCGTTAAATAATACATCAGTAATCTCCACACTCTGATTCGGTGCAAGAGGTTTACTGACAACGCTTTTAATTTTTTCAATTAATTGTTTTTTCCCTTCATCAGTCGATAAATTTTCAGCGGTTTGATGCGCTAAAAGAATAAATAATCGACTGCGTACTTCTGGTAAGAATTGATCTACCAATAATCCCGAGTTTTCATCACTTACCCGTAAAGTTATACCAATGTGTAATACACGATCTGCATCAGTGGGTGTTGGCATTAGGCTAACAGTAAAAGTTTCCATTGGAATATATAATGGAGCAATATGTGCCGATTTGGTCGCAGCACTATTACCTTCAACAGATACTGTTTCTTTGATGTTTTTCATTTCATACAAAGCATAACCAGCCAAGGCACTTGCCCCAATGGCAATTAACGTTATAAATAAGAACGCCAGGGAAAACTTCTTACCTCCCCCGGTGGCTTTTGGGTTCTTTTTTGACATTTTGCGAAAAACCTTGTTATAAAATACCTTGGAGGCCAGTAATAGAGACTCTCAAATAAGCTGAGCATTCTATTACAGCTAGCCTCCAGGACAATTCATTGAAGAAATTGAATTATTGTCACTAATTCAATTGATGACTTAATATGTCAAGCAAATGTATTTATTCCGTTGGCGTAATGAATTGTTTTGGTATTTATTTCGCTATTCTCTTCGGGTATTAGTGTCAAATCATCACTCTCATCATCAAAATGATGTGGTGTTGCTGACTCCTCCGACTGAGAGAACCCCTCCCACGATGACGATGAATCAGCGCCGACACTGCTTTGCCCCAAATTAATGCCTGATTCTGCCAATGATGTGCGCAAATGTGGCATTGCAGCCTCCAGAGCCGCACGTACCTGATGATTCTCCGTCACAAAATGTAACTGTGCCTGATCACTGTTCAAACGCAGATTGATTTGTAATGCCCCAAGTTCTTCCGGATGCAGGCGAAGTTCAGCATTATGGATACCATTACGGGAAAAATAGGATAACTGCTGGCTTAGCGCTTGTTGCCATGCGGGAGTTCCCAGCGCCTGATTGAGCACCGCGGGTGAGTTAGCTGCCGCGGCGGTTGGAGATGCAGATATATCATTAGCACCAGAAAGTGTCGGACGCAGGCTGATATCGGTTATCACTGATGAGCGGTTATCTGGTGTTAGTGGAAGTTGCGCCGTGATCTCGGGCTTGACTGCCGTTACCCCAGAGTCCTGTTGGTTCGCTTCATTCGGTTTAACCAACGTAAGGAAATCATCGTGCTGTTCAGCTGCAATCTTGCCTGTCTCTTGTTTACCTTCTGCTACCCTATTCGATGTAGCCTGAGGCTGATTTTTCAGCATGATTTGCCCGAGCAAGTTTGTGGTATCACTCGGTGACTCCCTCCCCTGAGATTCGCCAAGGTTAGGGGGTGTTGTCGTTGCCCCATCGCTACTATTTTCAGCTGGCATTTCGGCAGGTGATGGAGCTGGCGGTGATAGTGGTGCCACCACAACCCCTTGTGCGGTGTTGCTAACCAATTGCTGTAACTGTTGCCACTGTGGGTCGATAGAGAAAATAGGGTCGGTTTGCTGTTCTTGTTGCGGTATATCGGCACTAAGAGCGTCCAGCACGTTCTCGATAATCTCTTCTTTGTCTAACTCATCAACGCTGTTCTCTTGAACAAAAGAGTGTGACTCAGGGTGGGCAAGTTTATCATTCACCGCAGACTTCAATTCGGATGCAGACAGTTTTTTTTCCAACGTTGCGGAAAAGTCCAGTGCATCGGTTAAGGGTTGTTGGCTGCTTTTCGTTGTCATGCCACTGACGGTTGGTATTGCTTTGACGATCATAAGACCTCTTTTCCCATACAAGCACGCTGCGCAAACTCATCCATCATTTTCTGTTCCTGACGATTCTCTTTGAGCGTTTTCACCGCATCAGCCCGACTTTTAAGCGTCTCAAATGCATTAAGACGTTGTTTGTCATGTCGCCATACCAGCAATGTCTGATCTACCGAATGCTGGCATTTAGCCACTTGCCCGGCCTGTTGTTTGACGACATTCCCCAGAGAATCAATAAAAGATTGGCGGTTTAACAATTCGGCAATAGGCAGACCTTTCCCCACGACACTGGCACGTAACTGTTGCTGATATTCCAATTCGAAATTTTCCAATTGATCTAGCTGCGTCGCCGCGTGGGTATACGCCTGCTGTACTTTTCCTAATTCAACGGTGGTGTCGTTGAGTGTTTGCTCTGCAAGATCGCGCAGAACATCCATCGGGCTGGTAATTGCCATAATTAATTACTCATATTACGTTTTAGGTATGTCAGAAAAGATTTGAGAAAGACGCTCGCTGGCCTCTTCATAACTGCTGCTCTCATATATAGCTTGCTGTAAATATGCCTCCATGTCGGGATATAAACGGATGGCTTTATCCAGCAGAGGGTCTGTACCGGCTGCGTATGCGCCGACACTGACGAGATCACGATTGCGCTGATAAGTTGAAAGTAGCTGTTTGAACGTCTGAACTTTCTTGTAATGAACTTGGTCAATCAACTCCGTCATGGCCCGGCTAATGGATGCTTCAATATCAATTGCCGGATAATGCCCAGATTCAGCTAGCCGCCGCGACAGAACAATGTGTCCATCAAGAATGGCTCGGGCGGAATCAGCAATCGGGTCTTGTTGATCGTCACCTTCGGTTAGCACGGTATAAAATGCCGTGATCGACCCCCCCTCTTTGACGCCATTACCCGCACGCTCCACCAGCGCGGGTAATTTTGCAAATACCGACGGCGGATAGCCTTTGGTTGCCGGCGGCTCACCGATGGCCAGGGCGATTTCACGCTGGGCCATCGCATAACGCGTTAGTGAATCCATGATGAGCAGCACATCCATGCCCTGATCGCGGAAATCTTCCGCTATGCGGGTAGCGTATACCGCCCCCTGCATACGCAATATCGGTGAGACATCAGCGGGTGCGGCAATAACCACCGAGCGGCTACGCCCTTCTTCGCCCAAGATATTCTCGATAAAGTCTTTAACTTCTCGACCACGTTCACCAATTAGCCCGACCACAATGACATCAGCTTTGGTATAACGCGCCATCATGCCAAGCAGCACACTCTTGCCCACGCCGGAGCCAGCAAACAGCCCCATACGTTGGCCCCGCCCTACCGTTAACAGGCCGTTGATGGCTCTGACACCAACATCCAATACATGCTTAATGGGGTCACGTAATAAAGGATTGACTGGCGGGGTAAACAACGGCGCATGCTTGACGCAACCTGGCGGAGGCAACCCATCAAGTGGCCGCGCACTGGCGTCCAATACTCGGCCTAAAAGTTCCAGCCCTAGCGGAAGTTGTTTACCTTTGACGATATCGGCCCCACTCCCCAGCGCATAAACTCGCGCGCCCGGCAAAATGCCGTCGACATTTTCGAGTGGCATCAAATAGAGAATTTCGCCATTAAAACCAACAACTTCACTTTCAACTTTATCAACACCATGACCGGTATTACGCTCGACAATGCAGAGCGTGCCGATAGGCAGTTTTAACCCAACGGCTTCCATCACCAACCCGGTGGCACGGGTTAACTTGCCATACTGCTGAAAGGGGGGCAGCGAGCTGATTAATTTTTCTTTTCTATCAATTACTTCC
Organism: Yersinia artesiana; assembly: GCF_902726545.1. Lineage (GTDB taxonomy): Bacteria > Pseudomonadota > Gammaproteobacteria > Enterobacterales > Enterobacteriaceae > Yersinia > Yersinia artesiana. Next base: position 16,808 of record NZ_CACVAD010000054.1, read on the forward strand.
AACCAATTCTTCAGGCGCATCGTCATGTTGGGTAATCCTCGCGCCCAAGCTCGCATAATGCTTGCCAGCGCGAGGTTATCGTGGCGTCAAATTCACCTTCCGCCGAGGTTATGCGGCAACCACCGGGTAAAATTTGTGCATCTTCGCGCAGCTCCCATCCCAATGATTCCAACGACTTACCGACATTCTGTTCAACTATTTCAATGTCAGCCGGATTGACCCATAACTGCGCATTTTCTTTAAATAGTGTTTCTTCTTGCAGCAATTGCTGAATTTTCTCCAGCAATACCGCGTTATCACAAACAATGTTCCGGCCCAGAATAGAACGGGCCGCGGTCAGGGATAGCTGTACCAAGCGGGAAGGGATCACACTGTCGAGGTTGTCTAATGCGACTTTAAACTCTTCCAGTAACTGAGAGAAACGCTCACCCGTCTCGCGCTGTTGATCATTAGCTTCTGTCAGCCCCTGCTCGAAACCTTCCTGTTGCCCTTGGCTAAATCCTGCCTCGTAACCCTGCTTTTTTCCTTCTTCGACGCCGCGAGTCTGACCTTGGGCAAACCCTTTTTGTTCTGCTTGCTGACGCAGGCGCGATAACTCTGCCTGTAACAATTCATCAGACTGATAGGCTCCTGAGGATTCGACAATCTCATGTTCAGGCTGGGCGAAATCATCCAGTAGATTCTGAGGCTGCCAATCCTGCCAATCGAGTTTTTGGTCACGATCAAACATAGGCATCGTCGCTTCCCCCAATAACCACTTCGCCCGACTCGGCTAAACGTCGAACAATCAACAGGATACTCTTCTGCTCAGCTTCCACCTGAGACATACGTACCGGGCCGCGAGAGCTAAGATCTTCCATCATGATATCGGCCTGACGTCGCGACATATTGCGGAAGAACTTATCGCGCAATGGTGCTTCAGCCCCTTTAAGAGCAATGATGAGTGATTCATTTTCGATTTCCTGCAGAATGCGCTGAATACTGCGGTCTTCAATTTCGACCAGATTTTCGAACAAGAACATTTCATCAATGATTTTCTGTGCCAGTTCCTGGTCAAACTCGCGCACTGCCTCAATTGCTGCCTCTTCCTGTTGTGTTTTCATCAGGTTGAGAATTTCTGCCGCTGGACGTACCCCCCCCATTTTGCTGCGTTTCAGGTTCTGCCCGTGCAATAGAGAACTCAGCACTTCGGTCAGCTCTTGTAGCGCCGCCGGCTGCACTCCACCAAAGGTGGCGATACGCAACATGATGTCATTACGTTCGCGATCATCGAATTTACTTAAGACATCAGCAGCTTGCCCACGTTTCAAGTGGACAAGGATAGTGGCAATAATTTGCGGATGTTCGTCGCGGATAAGATCGAATGCGGCCTGAGGCTCCATAAAATTCAGTGTCTCAATACCATTCGCGCCATTTTGCGTATCCAGTAAGTCTTCCAGCAAACTTGAGGCCCGCTCTTCACCCAGCGCTTTCACCAGAACACTGCGCAGATAGTCATTGGTATTCACACTCAGCGCAGCATATTCACTGGAGTCACGCTGGAACTCTTTAAGCACAGTGGCAAGCTGCTCATGGGTAAACCCCCCCATATTGACCATCGCGGCACTAATTTGTTTGACCTCGTGGGTATTGAGATGTTTGAACACCTCAGCAGCCAGCCCATCACCGAGTGTCAACATGACAATCGCACTTTTCTCAGAGGCATTCATGATTACTTCAGGTCCTTATTCATCCACTGGCGAATGACCAGAGCAATAACCCGTGGTTCCTGCTCCGCCAGTTCTCGCAGATTCTGCGTATTAAGTTCAGCTTCGACGCGCTGCTCAGCTTTGGCTCTTGCACCACTTTCAGCTTTACGTTTGCTGGCATCCAGTTCGGCCTGGCGGGCTTCTTTCTCTAACTCCAGTCGGGCCAGAATCAGCTCCTGATTTCTCAACCAGGCAGGTTGAATCGCCTTACGCCAGAGGAACCACGCAACAATGGCAACCAACAGATAACGGCCTGCGGCCATCAGCAAATTGATAAATCCATCTTGTTTCCAGAATGGTGGTGCAGCCTCTTCTTCCACAGTGCTGAATGGAGAGTTCACGATATTGAGCGTGTCACCACGGGTGGCGGAGAAGCCGATCGCTTCTTTAACCAATGCATTGATTTGTTCCATCTGCTCTTTAGGTAACGCTGCCGGTTCTCCCTCGGCTGCTGGCAGATAGTTGATAACTACCGCGACGGAGAGCCGCTCGATACTGCCGGTGCTACGCTTGATATGAGTTAGCGTTCTATCCAATTCATAATTGGTGGTGTTATCTCGACGATTATTGAACGGCGTTGGCGTTGCCGCAGTTCCAGCCGCATTTGTCCCTGTTGCACCTGGTGTTGCCGGTGTTGCCCCGGCAGCCGCTGGCGTCGTGGCTGGAGGTTGAGTAATGGGCGCTGTCGCAGGTACTGGAGGCTGATTGCTCAATGCGCCTGGCACCCCACCTACTCCATTCTTACTGCCCTGCTCAGAATCACTGGACTGACGGCTGCGGATCGACATTCGATCCGGTGCAGTATTAGGCTGGAATTGTTCAGCGGTTTGCTCATGGAGGGTAAAATCAAGTTGTGCAGTAACCTGCGCTTTAACGTTATTACGCCCAACAATTGGCGCAAGGATCGATTGAATTCGCTGCTGGAAATCCGCTTCAACTTCACTGGTAAACTTAAGCTGCGAGGTTTGAATCGCCTGACCACCCCGTTGGGTTAACAGGCGGCCATTTTGATCCACAATCGTGACATCATCGGCATTTAACCCTGGTACTGCGCTGGCGATAAGGTATGTGATAGCACTGACTTGCCCGCTTTCCAGCGTACGCCCGCTATTCATGTTGACGGTAACGGATGCGGAGGGTTGCTTCTGCTCGCGGACAAACATTGAAGGCTTAGGTATTGCCAAATGCACACGCGCACTGGTCACTGGCCCCAGAGTTTCAATGGTGCGAGACAGCTCGCCTTCCAACGCGCGCTGGAAATTAACCTGTTCGCTAAATTGGCTAATGCCAAATTTTTCCTGATCTAATAATTCAAAACCAACAGCCCCCCCTTTAGGTAACCCGAGTTGAGCCAGTTTAAGGCGCGCTTCATAAACGTTATCGGCCGGTACCATAATGGCACCACCCCGATCATCAAAACGATAAGGCACGTTCATTTGTGCCAATTGTGCAACGATGGCTCCGCCATCCTGATCAGTTATATTGCTGTACAAGACCCGATAGTCTGGTGATTTAGCCCAAAATAATAGCGAGATAATAAGCGTTATAGCCACTGAACCGCAGATGAGTAAAACAATTTTAGGACTAGAACGAATACGTTCTAATGCTGCCATTAAATTAGCTGTATTTTTGTTTCTGATATCGTTTGTCGTGGCATTCATGCCGTAGTCCTGTAGAAAATATAAATGACGCAATGTAGGCGTATTATTGCGAATCAGCACTCCGGTTTACGGGGATGAGAAACGAAGCGGTAAATACACAGACAGAATTCCAGTCGCGTATTATCTTCTAATTGAGTTTTTTTTAAGTACCGATAAGCTGAAACTTCTGTCAGCTTATCGGATTATTTTATTTGTAAAATGTCATGTTAGGCTACAGTTATTAAATAGCGATTATTAAATATCAAGTTCGGCAAAATATTAATCATGCCGATATAAAGGAAATACTGATGTCTATTCAAGCGATAAGGGGAGTCCTGGAGCAAATTGATTTTCAGGCTCAGCAAACTTCCGCCCCCCAAAGATCCCCATTAATTTCAGATCGTCAAAACGTCGAAAAGCCATTACAATTTTCTGACATATTATTTAATAGTGTTAACAGTATTAACGCTATGCAAACACAAGCTAAAACTCAATCACAAGATTATATGACAGGTGCCACTGATATTGGGCTTAATGACGTCATGGTCTCATTGCAAAAATCATCTCTGGCGTTAAATCTCGGGGTCCAGGTACGTAATAAATTAGTCAGTGCATATCAGGATGTCATGAATATGTCCGTATAACTTATTTAATACATCGTTTAATAATAAACACCTCAAGCTACAGATTGGCAAGAATTATCAATGTTACATGTCGCAAGGATAGCTTGTATCAGTGACATTTGCGAAATTCAAAATCGAGTAATCAAAAATTGCGTATTCAGGCAGAACTTTCTGATAGAGATTTACAAAAGATCAGCGAGTTAATATATCAACGCGCGGGAATCGTATTAACTGAACAGAAACGCGACATGGTTTATAACCGCCTTTCCCGGCGATTACGAGATCTTAAGCTCACCAGTTTCACTGATTATGTGAAGCAACTTGAGTTAAATCAAAATAGTCATGAGTGGCAACCTTTTATTAATGCACTCACTACAAATCTGACATCATTTTTTCGGGAGTCATATCACTTCCCGATTCTGGCTGAACATGCCAGCACCAGAACAGGAAATTACACCGTATGGTGTACTGCGGCCTCCACCGGGGAAGAGGCATGTTCTATTGCCATGACATTGGATGAAACACTAGGTCGTAGCATTGCAGGCCCAAGAGTATGGGCTACAGATATAGACACTGAGGTTTTAGAAAAAGCCAATAATGCCGTTTACCGCTTATCTGACCTTGATAGCCTGACCCCAGAGCAAAAAAGGCAATATTTCATGCGTGGGACCGGTGCACAAGAAAATCTGGTGAAAGTCAGGAAAGAACTGCTGTCGAGTATTCGCTATCAGCAGCTCAATTTACTTGACGCAAATTGGGACGTTCCTGCCCCTTTTGACGCCATTTTTTGCCGAAACGTGATGATTTATTTCGATCAAAAAACGCAAGAAAAGCTGATGCAGCGCTTTGCCAGAATGCTGAAACCGGGAGGCATTCTATTCGCCGGACATTCTGAACATTTTAGCAATATGAACGGGCCGTTCCGTCTGCGTGGTCAATCGGTTTATCACCTGGCTCAAGAGATATTATGAAAAAGATAAGAGTACTCTGTGTTGACGATTCTGCGCTAATACGCAGCATCATGAGCGATATTGTTAACCATCAGCCTGATATGGAAATGGTAGCAACTGCACCCGACCCGATTATTGCCAGGGATTTGATCAAGCTTTACAACCCTGACGTATTAACGCTGGATGTAGAAATGCCGCGTATGGATGGTCTGGATTTTCTGGAACGTCTGATGCGCCTTCGCCCTATGCCGGTCATTATGATCTCTTCGCTGACCGGCAAGGGATCAGAGATAACACTGAGTGCTCTGGAGTTGGGTGCGGTCGATTTTGTCACCAAACCGCAAATGGGGCTCAAAGACGGCATGATGCAATATGTTGAAATTATTGCAGAAAAAATCCGCATGGCCTCAAAGGTACAGGTTAAACGTGGCGATAAACTGTCTGCTGCTCCCAAAACGCTCACCAGCCCACTGGTTGGCAGTGAGAAAATCATTGCCATTGGTTCTTCTACCGGGGGAACCGAGGCTTTGCGGCAAGTTTTGATTCCTATGCCGCTAACCAGTCCGGGCATTGTCATCACGCAACATATGCCGCCAGGATTTACGCGTTCTTTCGCTGATCGCCTCAACAGCCTGTGCCAAATCGCAGTAAAAGAGGCCGAAGATAATGACCGCGTATTACCTGGACATGCTTATATCGCACCGGGTGATCTGCATATGGAACTTATCCGCAGTGGCGCGAATTATCATATAAAACTGAATAAATCCCCCCCGGTCAACCGCCACCGTCCGGCGGTCGATGTGCTATTTAAATCTGTCGCCAAATCCGCAGGAAAGAATGCTGTCGGCGCTATTTTAACTGGCATGGGCAGTGATGGTGCCAAAGGGCTATTAGATATGCGCAATGCAGGTGCTCATACACTGGCCCAAAGTGAAAAAAGCTGCGTGGTATTTGGTATGCCGCGTGAAGCTATTGCGTTAGGTGCTGCTTGTGAGATTGTCGATTTGCAAGATGTCAGCCAACGCATACTCAATAGCATTGTCGGTCAGGCCCGCAGAATTTAACCCATTCCCCTTTACGTTTATTAGGCACCCTTTATTGGGTGTATTTCATTTTCACAGGATAAAAATATGGTAGATAAAAATATACGCTTCTTGGTTATCGATGATTTCGCCACTATGCGCCGAATTGTGCGTAACCTGCTGCAGGATCTCGGTTTTAAGAATGTCGATGAGGCTGAAGATGGTCAGGATGCATTAATCAAGTTACGCACCTCAAAATTTGATTTCGTCATAAGCGACTGGAATATGCCTAACCTGGATGGCCTGCAATTGCTATCTGAAATCCGCAAAGATGAGAGTCTGAAAACACTGCCGGTGCTGATGGTGACGGCTGAAGCGAAAAAAGAAAACATCATCGCAGCGGCGCAAGCAGGTGCGAATGGCTATGTCGTGAAGCCATTTACCGCCGCTACGTTGGAAGAGAAGTTAAACAAAATATTTGAAAAGCTTGGATGGTGATTTATGAATACAACACCAAACAAACATTCAGAAGAAAGTGTTAAAGATATTTTCTCTCGCATTGGTCATCTTACCCGCCTGTTACGCGACAGCATGGCTAATCTCGGTCTGGATCGCGCCATTATGGATGTCGCAGAGGCCATTCCTGATGCCCGCGATCGTTTAAGCTATGTGGTTGGAAAAACCTCGCAGGCCGCAGATCGTGCCTTAACCTGCGTAGAAATTGCCCGCCCGCTTCAAGATGAACTGAGCGATAAAGCGAATGGTCTGACTGTGCGCTGGGATGCCTGGTTTGAAAACCCGATTGAGTTGCCGATGGCGCGTGAACTGGTGGCCGATACCCGTGAGTTCCTCTGTGATACCCCTAAGATTGCCAGCAAAACCAATGAGCAACTCATGGAGATCATGATGGCTCAGGATTTCCAGGATCTCACCGGTCAAGTTATTCAAAACATGATGAAACTGATCGAGAGTGTGGAAAATGAACTCATTCAGGTGCTGGTTGAAAATATGCCCGGCACACCATCTCCTTTTGATGAAAAACCAGACAATTTAAAGAATGGGCCTCAAATCAATCAATCCGGTGCTGGCATTGTGGCCACCCAGGATCAGGTTGATGACCTACTCGAAACACTGGGGTTTTAACAGCTCCGTCATGTTAGCCAGCCCCCGCGGCAGTTTGTTTAGCAGAACCCATGTCCGAAGAAAGTGATGTAGAAAAAACAGAAGAACCCACCCCCCACAAGCTATCTAAAGCGCGTGAAGAAGGGCAAATTCCACGATCCAAAGAGCTGACCTCAATCCTGATGCTGCTGGTCGGTTGGTTGCTGATTCTGGTGGGTGGTAATCATGTTGCTGGGAAGCTCGCTCTATTACTCCATAACGGGCTGATGTTTGACCGGCTACTGGTATTTGATACCGATACCATGCTGCTGCGCATTTATGAATTATTCAAGAATGCGTTATTTGCGGTACTGCCCATATTACTGGGATTGTTCATCACGGGAATTACTTCACCAGCACTGTTAGGTGGGCTGAATTTAAGCGGTAAGTCTCTGAAAGTAGATCTCAAGCGTTTGAATCCTTTATCAGGATTCAAACGCATGTTTTCGACACAAGTTGTCTCTGAATTATTAAAAAGCGTTTTGAAAGTCACTCTGGTGGGAACGGCTTGCGCCATTTTTATCTTGAGTAATAAAGCACACATGATCCAGCTGATTTATGAGCCGGTAACCATTGCATTGAAAGATACACGGACGATAGTTTCCGGCTGTTTATTAGTGGTTATTTTGGCGCTTATTCCCTTGGTCGGTTATGACGTTTTCTACCAGATTATGAGCAACCTTAAAAAATTACGGATGAGCCGTCAGGAAATACGTGATGAATTTAAGCAACAAGAGGGGGATCCGCACGTAAAAGGACGGATCAAACAACTGCAACGTTCAGCCGCACGCCAACGGATGATGAGCGATATTCCCAATGCAGATGTCATCGTCAATAACCCGACACATTATTCCATCGCCCTGAGTTACAAAGAAGGCGGAACTGCCGCCCCCACCATGCTGGCTAAAGGTGCGGGAGACATTGCATTGCGCATCAGAGAGGAAGGTCTTAAGCACGGTATTCCAATGCTTGAAGCGCCCCCGCTGGCGCGTGCCCTTTATCGCCATTGTGAGATAGGGGAACAGATCCCGACAGAGTTATATGGCGCGGTCGCCGAAGTTCTGGCCTGGGTGTATAGCGTAAAACGCTGGCGAAAAGGTAGCGGGATACTTCCTAAAAAACCTGAGAATCTTCCAGTGCCTGTTGCGCTGGATTTTGCACAAGAGAGTAAAGAGTGATGGCAAATTTAGCCACCAAATTACGTTTACCGGATTTTAAACAAACGCAATGGCAAATACTGGCAGGCCCGGTATTAATCATGACCATTTTGGCCATGATGATATTGCCGTTGCCGCCGTTTATCCTGGACCTATTATTCACCTTTAATATCGTACTTTCACTGATGATATTATTGGTTGCCATGTTTACGCAAAATACGCTGGAATTCTCGGCATTTCCCACCGTTTTGTTATTTGCCACACTATTACGTTTGGCACTAAACATTGCCTCTACCCGTATTATTCTGATGCATGGTCACACCGGTGCTGGTGCCGCCGGTCAGGTGATCGACGCCTTTGGCCATTTTTTGGTCGGCGGTAATTTTGCCATTGGTATTATCGTTTTTATCATTCTGGTTATTATCAATTTTATGGTAATTACCAAAGGGGCCGGGCGTATTGCAGAAGTTGGCGCACGTTTCGTCCTTGATGGGATGCCGGGCAAGCAGATGGCGATCGATGCCGATCTGAATGCGGGCATTATTGGCGAAGAAGAAGCTAAACGCCGCCGTAGTGATGTGACTCAGGAAGCCGATTTTTATGGCTCGATGGACGGTGCCAGTAAGTTTGTGCGCGGTGATGCTATCGCCGGCTTGCTGATTATGGCAATTAACGTCATCGGGGGCCTGTTTATTGGTATTCTGCAACATGACATGTCATTTGCTGAAGCGGGTGAAACCTACACGCTGCTAACCATCGGTGATGGTCTGGTTGCCCAGATTCCAGGACTGATCATTTCCACCGCTGCGGGTGTGATTGTGACACGCGTTGCCACCGATCAGGATGTCGGTGAACAGATGATGACTCAGCTGTTCAATAATCCACAGGTGATGGTGCTGGCAGCAGGTGTAACCGGCCTGCTCGGTATTATTCCGGGTATGCCCAATTTCGTTTTCCTGTTATTTACCATTGGGTTATTGGCTCTGGCATGGTGGATGCGCGGGCGCAACTTGGCCGATGCTACTGGCACTAAACGCGGCATAAACAAAGACGATAAAAGCGCCATGAAAGCAGAAGCACAAGCGGCTCAGGCAACTGAGGCCTCTTGGTCTGATGTCCAACATGAAGATGTGTTGGGGTTAGAAGTTGGCTATCGCTTGATTCCTATGGTCGATACTGAGCAAAAAGGTCAGTTGTTGACCCGTATTCGCGGTATTCGTAAGAAGTTTGCGCAGGAAATGGGCTTTCTCCCTCCACCGGTGCATATTCGTGACAATCTGGATCTGGCTCCTACTGATTATCGTATCTTGTTGAAAGGGGTAGAAATTGGTCGGGGAGAAACACAACCTGAGCGCTGGATGGCAATCAACCCAGGCTGTGCCGAAGGTGAATTGGCCGGCACGCCGTGCCAGGATCCGGCCTTTGGTTTACCTGCAGTCTGGATTGATGAAGTGTTGCGCGAACAGGCACAGGCGCTGGGCTATACCGTGGTTGATCCCAGTTCGGTTATTGCCACACATTTGAATCATTTGATCTCGCTGCACACCGATGAGCTGTTTGGCCGTCAGGAGACACAACAATTACTGGATCGTTTGACGAAAGATATGCCGAAATTGGTTGAAGACCTGATTCCCGGTGTTATTTCACTGACAACCTTCCACAAAGTATTGCAAAACTTGCTGGCGGAACGTATTTCAATCCGAGATATCAGAACAATAATCGATACTCTCGCTGAATATTCTACACAAACTGATCCCGATGAGCTGACCGCACAGGTCCGTATCCGGTTGGGCCGTGCCATCACGCAGCAGTGGTTCCCTGGCAATGAAGACATTCAGGTAATTGGCCTCGACCTTAATCTTGAACGATTATTGATTCAGGCAACCCAAAGCGGCAGTGCCATTGAACCCGGTATTGCAGAGAATATTATGCAGCAAACGGAAAAGGCCATTTTGCAGCAGGATGCTATCGGTGCGCCACTGGTGCTGCTGGTTAATCAACCTTTGCGTTTCATGCTATCGCGTTTCCTGCGCCGGGTGTTTCCTCAGTTGGCGGTTATCTCCAATCAGGAGATCAGCAACAACCGCACCGTGCGAATGTCCTTCGTGATCGGAGGCAAGCAGTGAAACTGTTCGTTTTGATATTATTTGCTGTGACTAGCTCTCCACTGGTGGCTTCGGCCACCAATGGTTCATGGAGTGGTAATGGCGCTGGCGGTATCATCAGTGTCGGCGGGCAAACTCTGGCCAGCCGCCCCTTACTGCCGGAACTGCCGCCAACAGCCACCCTGCAACGTATTAGCTGGCGTATTAAGCTGCTCTCTGCGCCCCCACCGGGGTTGCAGATAAAGTTATGCAGCCAGCAGAGTTGCATCCTGTTGGATTCATTAGCAGGTCAAAAAAGTGTCGACGGCATACTCACATCCCACGGGCCTTTTTACTTTATTTACTCTGTCGAAAGTCAGGGGCAACTTCTGCCACCACTGAATGTCGTTAATAATCAACTGACCATTAATTATCGTTAATCAATAAGCGGCTTAAAACATCAGAATAATATAAAACCTGTCGAGGGAAGTGCGGGTGATAAAAACGGAGGTGGCGCTGGAGTGTCCAACGCATCAAAGAATGTTAAAGGCTATTTCATTGTGAAAATAGCCTCTCCTGGCATTAATGGAAGGCAGAGGTGAATTGTGATGAATAAGCCTTGTTGCATTTTTTCCCAAGATGTAAAGATGATATTTCTTTCTGTAATACATCAAGACGATTTTTGAGTGTTTTGGTGATCTCACCTTCATTTTCCAACAGATTGGTTAAAATGATTTTGAGGCTTTTCTTCTCGTCTTGCATCATATCTGCTGGTTGACGTTCAATAACATCATGCAGTGTCACAATATAAATTTCAGCTAACTCAATAAACTCCTCCCATTTCCCTTGCCTGACCATTTCCAGCAAGTTCAAGTTCAGCTCATAAATATTTTCGTAATCTTCTGATAATGAATTATCCATAGTTTACCTGTTTTCCTTAGGTTCAATTTCTTTCCAGGTGATAGAAAGGTTCGTCAAAATTTCACTAATGCTGGTGAGTTCTGCGGCAGAGTTATGTAAGTTGGCTTGCAGAAGAGTCCGTGACATGTAGTCATATAAGCTCTCAAGATCCTGAGCAATCTCCTTGCCAATCTCATGATCTAATGATGTTCTCAGCCCGTTATCAATAATATTGATAGCTTTTGAAATCATCTCGCCACGCCGTGCCACATTACCGTTTTCAAAATGAATCTTTGCCCGTAAAACGGCATTGAGCGCACCATCAAGTAACAATGAAATTAGCTGATGCGGTGATGCGCCCGCCAGTTGACTCTCCAGGTCAATTCGAGCGTAGGCGTTACGCCCCTGACTTGAATACATATTTCCTCCGCAGTAAATAGGCAGGAGCCTGCGCCACCTGCCAGTAAATTAATTCAACAGTTAAATTGTCGACAACAGCGAAACCAGCTGGCTGCTCATGCTGTTAAGTTTTGACATGGTGCTGTCCAGATTCTGGAACTGCACCCGATAGCGTTCAACCTGGGCATCAATTAACTTTTGTGTCTTTTCAATCTGGGCATCCATGATTTTGACCTGTGAATCCAGGCCCTCAGTAGATGTCTTAATGATGCCATCGGTCTTTTTATCAGGATCACCGGCATAATCAGTGATCATGCTACTCAGCTTGGTGGCCAGCCCTTCGCTCTCACCGCGACCGATAAACATATCAGCGATGCCGTCAGGGTTGTCAGCAATAGCCTCATCCAACTTCGACTCAGTGAGCGTCATTTGCCCAGTAGCTGCGTCAATTTTGATCCCTAGATCGGCCAGCGAACCATAATCGGCGTCAGAGTCACCATAAACACCATTTACTGCGGATCGGAAGTCACTCACCATGCCACGCAAGGTGGAATCGCCCATCAGCGCGCCGTTCTGGGCATTCTGGGTGGCAACATCGGAGTCAGTCAGCCCTGAAGTCTCATTCGGTACATATTTACTGGCGGCGGAAGTTAGCTTGAGCAGTGCATTGTACTTTTCCACAAAGTCTTTAACGCTGGACTTGATGGCCGAGGTATCACGGGTGAGCGTCAACTGCTCTGATTTGCCCTCTTCCGATACCTCTTTCAGTACCAATGTCACGCCGGTAATAATATCGGTAATGTTATTTGATGAGCGGGTATATTCACTGCCATCCACGCTGAGTTTCGCGTCCTGAGCAGAGGTCACCATTTTCATCGCATCGCCACTGCTGGCTGGATTATCCTCATCAAAACCACCATTCTGGGTGTTCAACATGCTACCCAGCTTTTCGTCTCCATCGACACTGACCGTCATTTCGCCATCAGAGCCGGTGCTTTTCGAGGTCAATACCAACTGATAACCATCATCCGTGCGCTGTACCGACGCACCAACACCGCCATCCTGCTTATTAATAGCTTTGGCAATTTGGTTGAGCGAGGTTTCATCATCTTTCAGTTCGACATTGGTGGTCTTACCATCCCCAGTCGTGATGGTGATAGTGCGCGTACCGCCGTTCTTCTCCCCTTGCATGGTATCGGCACTGTCAAACCCATCAGTTTTTAGCTTATGTGCGGTGGCCAGTTGGTTAATGGTCACCACATGGCTGTCGGCGTTAGCCTCGCTGGTTGCCGTAGCGGTAAAGGCTTTGTTACTGCCCACCGTTAAGGTATTAAACGCATCGCCGGATAACTTTTTTACACTAGTTTGTAATGCTGACAGCGAGCTGGAGATTTGCCCCCAGGCCGAAATCTTAGCCTTATAGCTGGTCTGCATCTTGGTATAAGGCGTCAGACGCATCTGCTCGCCGGCTTTAATCTGTTCCAGCATAGAGGCGGTATCTACACCGCCCGTACCGATACCTAATGATGATATGGAAGCCATTAAATTCTCCTATATAGAATTTATTCTGTTTTTAATTACTCTTCTCTATTAGCTATCGGTTGTAATGCTATAAAGTTTAATTTTTTGCATCCGCTTCATCAACTATATGTC
>NZ_CACVAD010000055.1 GCF_902726545.1 Yersinia artesiana
ACCATAATTCTGATATTTTATTGCAAATGGATTTTTCTCTGATAATCCTATCTATCTCATCCTCAATATACGAATGAAGGCAGCTTCGTATGGTATCTAGAAACCTTGCGCATGAAGATAAGTTCAAACTCCACTTAAAAAGCTGGTTATTATCATCAATGTCACCAATTGAGTTTACCCATTCAACTTTCAAGGGAATGTACGTCGCAATAAACGAGCGTTGTTCTATGATTTTTCTTGCTTTTTCATCATTTAACTTAGTAAGACATTCATGAGAAAGCATTTTAATCAAAGCAGTCTTACCCGAGCCTCGAGAACCTAGTATTATATGATTTTTGTTAGATATTAGAGATTCAAATGCTGGAGTCCAAACAAACTCTTCAGCTAGTTGGTTAGAAGTGAAATATCTAGCATTAGAGTGTTCAAATATATTATTAAACCCAAATAAATTATGCATGTTATTTTCCCTTCAGCAAAATGAATAACTCATCTTGTCCTGGAGTTTTAAATATTGTAAAGCCAACTTCATCCGATAAATCCATAATAGTCTTTTCAAGTAGCTTTCTCGAAGTATATATTATATCAGCATAATGGTTAGATAGTTCACTCCATTTTACATGTGTCTGCGTCTCGAAAAAACTCTCAATAGATTTTTTTAGCTGCTTTTTTAGTTCAATAGGTAACATGCGATTACCAAAAAACTCTTTATGAGGTATTCCGTTAATGGACTCATCTTTTGTCCACCCATGCCCTGTGTTGTGTGACCAAGTCACTACCTTCCCTAAAGGGGTTTTGTTTACATCACAAATTTTATCAATTTCAATTTGATGAATAGTATTCGGTACCCCTTGGAACCATCTATCATCTAAACGCGCAGAAAAACTACCAGCACAAAGTATATTAATAGGATGCTGATAGTCGTCAGAATACTGTGCAAGCCTGGGTATATGTTTATGTCCATGTACGATAAAATTAATGTTATGCTTAGACGCAATTTCCATCAGGATAGCTGCGTTTTGTAAGATGCTATGGTCAGCGGCATCAAAAGGTAAATCAGGCTGCTGGATTGGATGGTGATGTACGACTAGCAGATTAATCCTCTCGCTACATGCAATCTGCAGTTCTTGAAGCTTTCTATCCAGTTCTGTTAAATCCTGTTTGCGAATAACACCGTGATGAGGTTTTCTATCATAGTGGTCATAAACCGAACTGTTCACACCAATGATATTTAGGTTCTCATCACTCCAAATAGCAAAATATGGTTCATTGTAATAACAGCCAAAATGAGCTCGGTCTAAACATTGTTTAAAAAAGTCATTGAAGCGCAAGTTGCTATATTTGCGTTCAATTGTCATGTTAATGTTTTCTTTTGAGGTCATTGAGCGTTCTTCTTCAACCCAGTTACCATCGTGGTTCCCTGGAACAAAAAAAACTTTTTCTTGCTCTACTCCCACAATCATCGCTATCTCTTTCAATCGTGTAGATGCAAGTTCAAATTCTTCTCTAGTTGCTCTGTTGGTGATGTCACCCGCGACAACAAGATAGTCAGCTCGTATACCCTCTTGTTTAGCAAGATGCCTTAATTCATTTAGAAACTGATTTTTTACAGCGTTGTTAGAGCTTCCTACTGCAAACTCATTTGAAACAGCCGCGTCACCAACATGTAAATCACTAATGATTATTATTTTCATATGCCAGATACCTATAGGTATACTAATACTGTTGCATGATATCACAGGTGTGTAAGTATCCCGTTTTAAGGGATCAATCATTTTTAGAGGCTTTCCACTTCCTCCCAGAGGTAAATGTTCGTAGATCGCTCTTAGCGGACTATCAGATTGAGCAACAACCAATCCCAATCGTTGACACCAAAAGGTCGAGAAGGCTAAATTTGTAGTCGGTGCTGAACACACTTTCTCAGAGCGGTTACCGCCACCGTAAGAGCTGCGGTTTGTTTGTGTCTGGATTTTGTTCTCTATGGTCGGGTAGCGTGTAATCCGAAAAACAGCTCTACGCTAAGGTTGCAGGCCGTCTCTGAGCGGTGTTCAAGTACCTGATCGCCCCGCTGAACACGGGGATTATGGACAATCTCAGAGGGCATTATTATGGATATTACTCAGTCTGTAGAATATCTCTCAATAGTTTCTCACTCAAACGTTC
This sequence comes from Yersinia artesiana, assembly GCF_902726545.1. Lineage (GTDB taxonomy): Bacteria > Pseudomonadota > Gammaproteobacteria > Enterobacterales > Enterobacteriaceae > Yersinia > Yersinia artesiana. Next base: position 2,161 of record NZ_CACVAD010000055.1, read on the forward strand.
CCGTCCTTACTACCGAGTTGTTGGCACAATTTTATGGCACAAATTCTGGCAACATCAAAAAGAATTACTCGCGTAACTTGGGTCGTTTTATTAATGGTAAGCACTATTTTTTGCTTCAAGGGCACGAACTTCAGCACTTTAAGAACTTGGTGACAGAAAGTCATCAAGTTGATAAGCACACGCCTAAACTCATCCTCTGGACAAAGCGCGGTGCTGCCCGCCACGCCAAGATGCTGGAAACCGAGCAAGCGTGGGATGTGTTCGAAAAGTTGGAGGATTGCTACTTCAACAGAATGGAAAAGCCCCCTAACGGGACAACCTATCAATCCACACCCGCACAGTTAAAACCCCTCCATCAGACAGCAAAACGCTTAATCACCACCGGTCTCGGTAAAATATATTCTGATATCTGGAAACTGGTGCATGCCCGCTTCGATGTCGAACACATTCACCAACTGCATCCACAGCAGATTGATGAGGCGGTGAGTTATCTCACGACACTGGAGGGCGAATACCTTGGCAGGCAGGAAGCACTGACCAGGCCCACGTTCAGTGCTGATTTCCCGTTGAGCTGGTGGGATCAGTTCGAGCATCAGTTCAAGCATTTCGGAAGTCATCAGTATTCACTCACAGACCCCGGCAAGTTTCCCATCAAAATGCTGTTTGGTGATACGGCAGTGGCCCCAACGGCTATTGGCAAATTGATCGTGAATCTAACCAAAGCAGGATATGACGTTAGCGCTGCACGCTTTGAGTTGTCGGCCCACCGACACTATGCCGAACTGATGTATTCCAACTTTGAAAAAATACATCGAATAGCTGAATCAATATTGAGTAACACGACGGGATTTCGGATAAGCCCGCGTTAACCCAGAGCTGGCGCATTGGTGCGCCAGTTTGCAGTATTTCTCGATTGCGACTCACGGAGTGGGTGGTAAGCTTCTGTGAAGCATTGTTTATACCGACTAAAGTGGGGAGTAACGTGCAATGACTCAACTTAGTTCTAAATCTATACCAGATATAGTACCGCATCGTTTCATCGTTAAAGTTATTAACTATCATGGTGTGTGGGTGGCAGAGTGTGATGATTTGGGATTGGTCAGTGAAGCCGGCAGCTATGAGGAACTAACTGAAAAAGTCCGAAAAATGACCCCTGAGCTTTATCAGGAGAATTATCCTGGCAACGATCCTGAAGCAATCAGCCTCTCATTCGCATGCGGTGATTGAACAGGTTCTAAATTACTGGGTTAATGAATAATCGCTCTGCAAATTGCTGTTGATATCGTACAAATTACGCGCTAAATTCCCGAAAGATGCCGAGGTCAGCCCTAAAAAGCGCCTTGGCATTTTTTATGGACTAAATATGAGGAAGAGATGATGAACCCGTCTGAAATGCAGTTTAAAGCCATGCAAGAAAGCATGGCTTTGATAAACAATATATCGTCAGCATACAAACCATTTATTAAAGCAAGATTTACTGTGCCTGCTGATCAATCGCTTCATACTTTATCTGTTCGGAATAAGGTTACTGCTGGCCCTGTACAGCGTTGAACTGACCAAATCTCCCGTTTTGCCTTTTCAGTGAGTCTTCTTTTCTACTTTCCACTCTGACCCAAGGGTGAAACCGAGAGTTGTTAGAATTTAACCCGCCGCAATTTTGTATTCGTTATTCACATCGTTCTAGCAGCCCCAATTGGGGCTTTTTTTGTCTGAAATTTGGAGTGTCCGATGAGTTATCACCCTGAAAGACAACGCCCGGAACAACAATTCCGCAACGCAAATCGTGAAGCCCTGAATATCCAGCAACCAGGTGAGCATACTCATCATGGTTTTGACTGGGAGGCCGTTAAGGCTGCCCGCAAAGCAGCAGGGCGACCCCTCACGGTTTCGCAGACTACCGACCCCAGCATTAACCTGAAAGACATGGCTTTATCCGCCGTAGCTGTACCGGCCGATATGGTCAGTGCGGGTGCCCAATGGTTTAAAGCAGGCAACCAGTTATTAGACAGCAAGGCGGAAGAATACAGCAGTGGCGAAAAGAAACCCTTGATTGATATTCCTGTTGACCCTGAGCTGTTACGGGTGATGAGAGAACATGCAGGCAATCCGGTTTCACGAACAGGTAGTGCTTTGATTGAGAAGGCCGGAGCCTTGGCCGAACATTTTTCTCACGATGTTAAAGCGAACTACAGTGAAGGTGCCAAACAAGCCGCAGCAATGAAGTTTGCTGAGAGGGATGCACAGGGCAATCTCAAAATCGGTGCCGGAGCCTTTGATAAAGATGCTTGGCTCATCAATGCTATTCCTGCACTGACACAACTGGCGACGGGAGGCTATGCCGCCAAATTGGGTGCCAAAGCGGTTGCGCAGGGTATTGAGCGGTCAGTCTATGAAAAACTCAAAAAGTCAGTGCCCGATGCGGTCGCGCGCGAAACGGCTCAGATGGCGGCGGAAAAAGCCAGAGCCATTGCCCGGAAATCAGGTTTTGTTGGCATTATGGCCGGTACCGCTCAGGGGCAGGGCGGTATGGAAATGCGTGATGAGATTAACGTGCTTCCTTTTACGCAGTTGATTGAAAGTCCCACGTTTCAGCGTCTGTTTGAGGTTATCGACAAGGCCCCCGAGAACGTAACGCTATCCGATACGCAAAAGTTAACCCTGGCCCGTCAGCAACTGGCAGAAGTGGCAGCCAGCAGTGTGACTGCCGACCCCCGCTTGCTGGCCATCAATATTGCGGCTTCGACTCTGGGTGACCACACCCTGTTGAAACTCCTTACCGGTAAAACAACGGCCAGGGGGATCGTGCCGGGGATGGTGAGAGGCACACTTGCTGAAGGGGCTACCGAGTATGCACAAGGTGCTTCCCAGCGTTATGCCCAGAATCAGCAGCTGATTGATACCGCTGGTCAGAAGATTGACCCGATGAAAGACGTGGTGGAGACCGGGGCGAACAACGCGATGTTGGGCGCGGGGATAGGGGGCACGATTGGTGCTGTTGGGGGATCCCGTGGTCGCCATGCAGCCTCTGATGTGACACCTGAAACCCCGCCAGAGGTTGCTGGCACCCCCATAGCAGAAGAGAGTCCTCCTCAGTCGCCGATTATGGCCGATCCGCAGGTTAATGACCCGGCCATGGCTGATGTTGTGGCCCAGCCCCGTTCGGTCGAGGAGCACGGGATACCGAATCATCGCATCGACGAATTCCGTGATACGCCCGCTTACCGGCGACAGGATCCGCGCGTGCAGGGATTCACAGATGACAGTGAGGTACAGCGTGCTCTGGCCGAGCCATCATCTCCCACGGCACAAGCACTGATTGAGCAGCAAATGGCGTCGGGTGAACAGGGACTGTCCCCTGATGAGCTGGCCATATACCAACAGGCTGAACACGTTCGGACACAGCGAACACCTCGTTTACCTGAACCTGGCAATATTCATCCGGGCGAAGGTTTTCCTATGTCAGGGCCTGTCTTGGAAGACGAAGCCCAGGCGGGGAATCAGCCACAATTTACGGCCGGAGAACAGATACGTGGGCCGGTATTTTTACCAAAGGATACGCGGGCTGAGCAGCAAGGTGCTGTCAGGGAAGTTCATACTTACGATGGGGAGACAGATCCGCGAGCTATCACGGATAAAAACATCATTTTTTCTCATGGACCAGGCGTTAACTCGGATGATGTTCAGTCAGGGCAGGCACCACAGTTTGAGGGAGGACAGCGAAAAGATGTACGCCGCTTTACTGAGGCGATGGCCGGGTCACCTAAAACAGTGATCACAGATCAGCGACAGCGTGCGGGTGGTGTGCCTATTGATGCCCGCACCGAGGCATATGCCAAAGGGGAAGTATCTACAGGTAAACCGTCCTCCAGAGAGAAACTCACTAAATATTCCAAGCGGGTAAAAATTGATAAAGGCAATGTAATTTCGGATACCGGTCACACCCGGAATGGTATACCGCCGGTGAAGGGGATGCGACAGCGTGAAGCGCAAGGGATCGCCAATATGTGGGTACGTGGTATGAAGGGGGCGGCCAGGATACAGGTGAAGGTGGTCCAGACTCAGGCCGAAGCGGCTGACATGATGCCCAGTGGGATCCCTGACGAGTTCGGTACCGTCCATGCGCTATACCAACCTGAATTTAGCCGGGTGATTGTGGTGGCGGATAACATTGCCGATGGTCGCCAACTTCGGGCAAAGTTGCGCCATGAGGTGCTGGCACACCATGGTCTGGCTTCGGTGATTGGGGATGTGGAATATGATCGTATTCTGCGGGTGTTACACCAGACACGGGGCAGTAAGAATAAGACCATTCAGAGCGTCTGGCGTGAAGTCGACCGATCCTACAGCAACGAAACACCGGAAATGCAGGCCAATGAGTTTTTGGCTCATATGGCTGAACGCTCAGAGTTGACCGGCTTTGGGGCGATGTGGGACCGCGTTGTTTCCTTGCTCATTAATGGATTGAAAAAGGCGGGCATTCTTAAACCCGGTGACATTACGCCGACAGAAATTCGGACCATTTTGCGTACCATCGCGGGGCGGTTTAAGAAAACCGCAATGTACGATGATGAAAAGCCGGGCACCAAGGAGTTTGAGAATACGTTTTCGCGTACCGATGCACTCTATTCTAAAGAACGGCATGACCCATTCAAGCCTGATAGTTATGACGCTAGACAGTTCGCTACTGAGGTAGAAAGTATTGCTTCAATGGAACAGGTTCCACGGCATCAAATTCGGTTAGGCGATACGCCCGCTGTTTATCAGGCACTTGGCGCACGAAATATTGAACTCATTATGCCTGCATCTGTGGTGCATAAAGCAACTGATCCCGCTATTCGAGATCATGCTGTGCGGCTTGAAGATGTGAAAAAGTTGCCTGCGTTACTTTCAGACCCATTAGCTGTTATGCGTTCAGCGACTGAGCATGGCGCTTTGGTCTCACTGATAGCGGCTCAGGATGTTAATGGTCATCCTGTGATTACTGCTATTCATCTGAATGTGAAGGGTGCCAGTTTTGCAGAGGTCAATAAGATTTCCAGTATCTATGGCCAGGACAATCGAGTCGCGCTTCAAAAGCAATTAGACAACGACTTATTGTACATAGACAAAGAAAAAGCCACTAAATGGCTTCATGCAGCCGGGCTCCAATTGCCCGGGGCGAACACCGTTAGTGGCTCCAATAAAAATATACTCTCCAGGCTGGATGTTCGCAACAACAAGGCGCTTTACTCCCGCACAACTAACCCGTCCATGGAAGCGGAAACCAACCGCAAGATGGGACTTCATGTTGAACAGGGCTGGATTGATAAGGCGAAATCCTTCTATGACAGTGTGGTCAGCAAAGATAAAACAGCCCTGAAAGCCTGGTTGAGTGACACCGGACGAAAACTCAATACCCAAACCTTTGACGGTCTGGCCCCGATCAAATATGCCGAAGATAGCGCAGGGATCAGCGATGCGCGCAGTTCTGCTTATATCGGTGCTCGCATGGCGGCCGGTGCAGGTTCTGTTATCACCGCAGCTCTGGATCTCGGCTTGCCCCGTTACAATAAAGCCGAGGGGATTATTGAACAGCAAGCGGGTACCCATCAGTCGGACGCACTGATAGGCATACTGGATGAACTGGGTAACCACCGTGAGCATTTCTTCAAGTGGATCGCTGGCCACCGTTCCGAGCGGTTAATGAAGGAGGGAAAAGAGCACAACTTTACCGCAGATGAAATCGCCTACATGAAAACCCTTAATCGCGGTCATGAACCATTATTCGATAGGCAGAAGAAAAAGTACGATGCCTTTATTCAATCCATGTTGGACCTCCAGCAAGACATGGGATTGATTGATCCTGAAAGCCGTAAACAATGGGAGCTTGCCTGGTATCTGCCCTATTTTCGAGAGACTGAAGGGGGGGAAGTGGTGGGGCCCTGGAACAGCAAAGGTATTGCCAATCAGCGCAGCACAGTGCGGCGGTTGAAAGGCAGTGAACTGACCATCAAAGATCCCATCGAGAACCTGTTCAATTATGTCGCCAAGTCGATAGATGCCTCGATGAAGAATGAAGCGATGCGCCGGGCGGTGATTAATCTGGCTGATACCGGTGTTGTGGAGGTGATCGAATCACCGAATATGCTGGACTATCAGCGTCTGGGTAAAGATGTGGTGAAAGTCTTTATCGACGGGCAGCAAGAACTGGTTAAGGTGAATGATCCGGCGCTCTATCGGGCGTTCACCATGATTGATTTACAACGCAGTAACGCCCTGTTTATGAAAGCGGCTCGTCAGGCTAAAAAAGTGCTGACTGTCTGTACCACATCGATGCCGGATTTTATTATCCGCAACTTTTTACGCGACTCTGTCCATGCCTGGGCCATTAACAAAGATGGGTTTACCCCGGTGGTGGACTCTTGGAAAAGTCTTCGCAAAGCACTGCGTACCGATACCAGTCTGACTGAGATGATGTTTGCGGGGGCGACCTTTGGTGGCGGCTATTCCAATGCCTATGATCCGGTCTCTTCGGCCAAGACCATCCGTGGCGTGCTGCGACGTAAAGGGTACAGCGACAGCCAGATACGCGAGTTTGAATCGTCCATTGTGCGTAACAGCAAGGAAGTCATGGGCAAGATCAGGCAGGGATTGCATCAGTATCAGCGTCTCAGTGAAGCGGCGGAGAATGCCAACCGCTTGGCCACGTATGAAGCGGCACTGAAAGCGGGGAAAAGCAAAGCACAGGCTGCGTTTGAATCGCGTGATTTGATGGATTTTAGCATGATGGGATCCAGTACCCTGATGATCACACTTAGCGATATGTTGCCTTTCTTCAATGCCCGGATGCAGGGGGTCAGTAAGTTGGGCAGGGCGCTCAAGAATGACCCGATGGGGGTACTGAAACGCGGCGGGTTAATCACGGCAGCCTCACTGGGACTGATGGCCTTAAATTGGGATGATGAACGCTATGAAGAGCTGCCGGACTGGGATAAAGATATCTACTGGCATGCCTGGGTATTTGGGCAACATATCCGCTTCCCGAAACCTTTCGAGCTGGGGTTGTTATTGGGCACTTTGCCCGAGCGGTTTATTCGGATGCTGGTGGGGAAAGACAGCGGGGCAAAATTTGGAAAGCTGGTGGCACATAACTTCATGGAGACCATGGCGTTTAACCCTATTCCCCAGGTGGTCAGGCCGATTGCCGAAGCTTATGTTAACTATGATTTCTTCAAAGGTGGCCCGATTGAGAATTTGGCAGACAGTCACTTGGTTGCCGGTGCGCGCTACAACAATCAGACCAGCTTGTTGATGCGTGAAATCGGAGAAGCGGCCAATCTGTCGCCGAAGATGCTCGATCACCTTGTTATGGCTTATACCGGCACGCTGGGAAGTTATGTGATGGGGGCGACCAATCTGCTGATGCGCAATATACAGGATCACGGCGATACCCCGACTCTCCGGCTGGATGAAATGCCGGTGATCAAATCCTTCTTTCGAGGTTCAGAACCGGCCAAATCGACCCAGTTTACCGAAGATTTTTACCGCATGATGGCAGAAGCCAATCAGATAAACAGTACCATCAACAGCTTTTATAAACAGGGGCGGGGCGATGATGCGGGTAAATTGCGGGAGAAACATCAGGGGAAGTTATTGCAGCGCAAAGGGCTGACGATCACCCAAAAGCAGGTCAAGGCATTGAACGCCCAGATTGAGATGGTGCGCCGGGACAAGATATTAACGGCTGATCAGAAACGTGAACGTATCGACAGGTTAATGGCCACGAGAAACAAACTGGTGCGCCAGACGGTGGAAAGGGTCAATCCGTATTTCATGTAGGGTATTTTGAGGCCAGGAGGTACCTGAGCAGATATCGAGTGACCAAATTCATCTGATGCTCTTTTACTGCCAGTGTAAAAGACAACCCGAGCTTAATAGCCCGGGATTTATATTCTTTTCGCTTCGTGACTTAAGGCTGAAACCAGTCGTCAGCACTTTCCCACGTTTCCTGCAAAATCTCTTCAACCGCCTGTTTATCATCCGAACCACCGCCCAACACAGTTAACCCGTCAGCGGCCGCAAATCTCACTTTTACACTGACTTCGCCAAACTGCCTGGTGAGTCGTTCATTTAATTCTTCAGTCAATGCATCGGTATATCCAGCGGGAAATTTATTGATATTCAGTTTATCTATGGTGACTTCGATACGTAGCATGATGTTACCTTTAGCTTTGATAGCAGGTGCTGGTTTTGGTGTCTTCGATCCCTGACTCGATATCGTCTACGCGCTTTTGTAATTCGCTAATCAGCTCCTTGGCCGTAGACAGTCGGATCATGACTTGTTGGTCGGGGTAGAGCGTGGGTTGAATACCGGCAAACCCGCTAAGTGTATCCGTAAATGATGATCGCAAGAGAACAAACTCACCAAAAGCACTGTGCGCAGTTTTGAATGAAGTCAGTTCCCGCATGCCGCTAAACTCGTCCTTTGAATTCATGGCTAATCCTTGTAAAGTTAATTTACTGGTTAAGTGTACAGTATAAAATATCTTCTTAGAAGATCCAGATGGTTGCAGAAAATCTCATTCTCCACACTTCACAAGAACATTCTTATAAATTATGCTGTATGTATATACAGTAATTAATGGGCATGAATGATGATATTTTATACACTATCACCACTGCGAGAAATCGTTCTTATCCCTTTGTTTAATGAGAAAATTCCGGCTGGTTTCCCCAGTCCGGCGGCGGATTATGTTGAACGGCCACTGGATCTGAATGAACTCTGTATTGCCCATCCGGCAGCCACGTACTTTGTGCGTGTTTCTGGAAACTCCATGATTGGGGCTGGCATCTATGATGGTTCACTCCTTGTGGTCGATCGCAGCATCACACCACGCCATGGCGATATTATCATTGCTGCGGTTGGCGGGGAATTTACCGTGAAGAAACTGTGCTTACATCCGGTCGTACAGCTCGAGGCGATGAACCCGGACTATGAGCCGATTATTTTGAGTGATGGGGGGGATGATTTAGAAACGTTCGGTGTAGTGAGATACGTGATTAATGAGACTGCACATGTTTGCCCTCGCTGATGTGAACTCGTTTTATGCGAGTTGCGAGGCTGCATTTCGGCCCGATTTGAAAGAAAAACCCATCGTAGTGCTTTCGAATAATGATGGCTGTGTCATCGCCCGCAGCCGTGAAGCAAAATTGGTGGGTATAAAAATGGGCGAACCCTATTTCAGGATGAAAGGGTTAATTCAGCAGCACGGTGTGGTGACGTTCAGCAGTAATTATGAGCTTTATGCCGATATGTCTAACCGGGTGATGACCGTACTGGAAGCAATGTCTCCGGCAACAGAAATATACTCCATTGATGAGGCATTTCTTAATGTCTCCGGCATCAATCGCTGTATGAGTCTGGAACAATTTGGCCGTGAGGTTCGTGAGAAGGTATTGCAATGGACTGGTCTTACCGTTGGTGTTGGCATAGCACAGACCAAAACGCTGGCTAAACTGGCCAATCACGCGGCTAAACAGTGGAGTAAAACCGGTGGTGTACTGGATTTATCCGACCCGGTCCGGCAGCGTAAGTTACTGGCCATCACGCCGGTACAGGATATCTGGGGGATTGGCCGCCGCATCGGAAAGAAATTGAATCTGCTAGGCATCAACACCGCCTTACAGCTGGCTGACACTCATCCGCAGTTTGTGCGTAAAAATTTCAATGTGGTGCTAGAAAGGACGGTCAGAGAACTTAACGGAGAGCCGTGCCTTGAGTTGGAGGAATTCGCCCCGACCAAGCAGCAAATTGTGTGCAGCCGATCTTTCGGTGAGCGGATCACGAGTTATCAGGATATGCGCGAAGCCATCTGCGGTTATGCCGTACGCGCGGCGGAAAAGCTACGCGGTGAGCATCAATATTGCAGACATATATCAGCCTTTATCAAAACCAGTCCTTTTGCACTGAATGAGCCTTACTATGGGAACATAGTCAGCACTCGGCTTCCTATCCCCACCCAGGACACGCGGGATATTATCGCTGCTGCATTGAGATGCCTTGAGGCAATCTGGAAGGATGGCTATCGCTATCAAAAAGGCGGGGTCATGCTGGGGGATTTTTACAGCCAAGGTGTGGCGCAATTAGGACTGTTTGATGATAACCAGCCCAAGGCTAACAGTACAGCGCTGATGGCTGTTCTGGACAATATTAATCAATCAGGCAAGGGGAAAGTGTGGTTTGCTGGGCAGGGTATACAGAAAGCATGGCAGATGAAGCGGGAAATGCTGTCACCTGCGTATACGACCCGCTTCGATGAGTTACTGAAAGTGAAAGCGTGCTGATGTGAAGCTAAAATAAGCCAGCCTATGATAGGAACAGCGTGACCTGCACGGACTCAATAGTCATCGCTGTTGATAAGACCACAATCTGACCAGACTGGATTATCGCATCATTCAATTAATGGCATTAGAGATGTTAGTAGGTCAGCAATATCTTTATAGCTTTCATTCAGTCGATCTAATCCGATGCGGTCACGGTTTTCATACAGGCCAGTTTTCTTATTGAAAACAAGTATATCTGTATCTGTCTCGCCAATCATAACCCAATCTTTAAATGCTTGCGGAAATAGCTCAGGGACTTCTAGCAGGTCAGATAATTGTTTGCGTAAGTCACGCTCATCATTTTTATCATTGAAATATCCAAACAGCCGTACGCCATTGAGATCAAACCCATTAACATTCCGCAAGAATGGTAAATAACTAACGGCAAAATCATTGCCACCAAGGGAGGTGAGTGCTTGATGGCATGATTCGACTTGATCTTCGCTAATGCCTTCTCTGTCTTCATAACCTGCGGCAATGCGCGATTGAGCAATGTCATGTATTTTATTAATTAGCGTAATAAGTTTTTGGTTTTCAGTACCCATACTTACCTCTAAGGATAAATTTTGCCATTAGGGATAGGCCAAAGAACTTCTTTAGATTGCCCATAACTTAAATCATTTGTTATGCCGCGCTGTGCATTGGTAAATACGGTATGCTCAGGCGAGTTTTTAATCAAAACAAGGTTGTCGAAGCTATTATTGCCACCATCATCTAGCGGAATTTTATGATGCACTGACCATTCACGGCTAGGCATTCTTCCGTTTGCCATCTCAGATAATTGTGCTGGAGTGAACCTGCTGATAGCTTCAGGGGTATTTGCAAGAGACTTAACAAAATTGGGGCGAGCAGTGCTATTAAATTGCCCCCTGAGTGCTTGGTAATCTTCGCGACCCCTGCGTGAATAGTCCAATTTTATCACGCTAATATTTTTTAGAAGCTGGGATTCCCCTTTAGCTTTGCCCAAATAACTGTTTAGGCTTTTTAGCTTTTCGACAGATAAAGCACTGCCACCACGAGTTACTCCCATGAGTACAGAAGAAAGAGCCACCATAGAACCAGCAGTCTGTTCATTTAAAACCTGTTCAAAGCCTTTTGCTGCATCTCCACCGAGTTTTTGTGCAGTTTCAGAAAACATTTTAGGATTCTGGTTATACACTCCACCCGCAGCAAGGAGACGACCCGCACTCCTGGTATTGATGGTTCCAAATGAATTGGATGTGAGTTGGTCTGGTTCTGATGCCCGAGCTTTACGTGAGATCTGTGTGGGGCGTGGTTTTCCTCCGGAACGTTGATAATCCCTTCGACTCACTGACTTATTGTATTCGGCGATAATTTTTTTCGCACCATCAAAACGAAAACCAAGCGGATCAGTACAAACCAGCTTCCCGTCGCCATCAATATAGAATAACCGGGCAGGGCCATGGATATCGCTAAGCATGATGATATTGCCGGAAAATACCATTTCTTCCAGTTTGTCTTTTTCCCGATCCCCCCGTGATGGTCTGAACTGCGAGGCTGACCTGTTTTCGCGCATATTAATTATGTAACGACCATTGTTATTACGATCGTCAAATTCATATTCTCGGCAGATACGCGACCAGGCAGTATAAGCACTCATAATGCGCTCATACTCTTCGGGGGGAAGATTATCACGTGACAGATAATACAAATCATTGCCGGGTAAGCTAAGACTCATATCCATTTCCTTATGGAGTTTACTCAATCTGCATGAATGTATATCTGTTACTTAACTGATTTTCTACAAGAAAGCTCTGTATTTAGTTTTCTTGCGGAGTAAATATTTTTTCTTATCTCTGATAGAGGCTAATAAATAAAAAATCGATATTCAGGCATCGTTTCTACATTGATTGTTTTAACAAGATTCAGATTGCGAAATTTTTACGAATTAATTGATGGCTATCTGAAATGAAAAGATGGATTGCTATCGTTCCTCGGAAAATATCAGATAATACCGATCTCATGGTTTTTTTGTCCTGTGCCACCCAATACTCCAAATACTCGGTATTATGGCGCGATAACAGGATCACCACATGAGCGATCGGCTGCTGGTGAACTGGCATCATAAAATGATGGCCTCAAAGCTGAATGATTTGGTCAATAACCGACTGTAACCACACAACTTCATGAGGCAGCCCAGAAAATAGGCTTTTTTTATCAAAAAAACTGCCAGTTCTTAATAAACGTATTAATTCGTATCCTGATGAATTTATTTACTATTTAACTCGACGGAAACAACTTGCCACAGTTTGCTTAACAATATTCCTATTCAGCCTCTTGAATTTCTTTTTGCCAGAATGATAATCACTATCGTTTTACTTTTCCTTACGTAAATTGACAATATTCTTATTCGCATATTCTACTGCCCACCGCAGGGGTGTTTAGCATGTTTGTCCCATTTCTTATTATGTTTCGTGAAGGGCTGGAAGCAGCGCTGATTGTCAGCCTGATCGCCAGTTATCTTAAACGTACTCAGCGCGGTCAATGGATGGGGGCAGTATGGGTGGGGGTTATCACTGCCGCAGCACTTTGCCTGGCTATTGGTGTTTTTATTAATGAAACCACCGGTGAGTTCCCGCAAAAACAGCAAGAGCTGTTCGAAGGGATTATCGCGGTAGTGGCAGTTTGCATATTAACCTATATGGTTTTTTGGATGCGCAAGGTATCCAAGTCAGTCAAAGTGCATTTAGAAGGGGCCATTGATAACGCCCTAAACGCTGAGGGTAAAAAAGGCCGTGGTCAGGGATGGGCATTAGTCGCAATGGTGTTTTTTGCTGTGGCGCGCGAAGGTCTGGAGTCAGTTTTCTTTTTATTAGCTGCTTTTCAGCAGGATGTCGGTATTGGCGCACCCATCGGCGCAATATTGGGTTTGAGCTGCGCTATTTTGGTGGGCATGGCTATCTACTGGGGGGGCGTTAAGTTACATCTGGCTAAATTCTTCAAATGGACCAGCCTGTTTATTCTGTTTGTTGCTGCCGGCCTTGCCGCAGGGGCAATAAGAGCCTTCCATGAAGCGGGATTGTGGAACCACTTCCAGGATATCGCATTTGACCTGACCAATGTGCTTTCTACGCACTCCTTGCTGGGCACCTTCCTTGAGGGCATGTTCGGTTATCAGGAAGCCCCTACTGTCAGTGAAGTCACGGTCTACTTTATCTATCTGATTCCGGCATTAATTTTCTTTTTCCTTCCACCACGCGCCACGGCGGCTTCAACCGTAGCGGCTGCGCGGAAAACTAACCAATAATTCAGGGATTTATCACATGTCTAACCGGTTCTTCCGTCGCACAGCTCTACATGCCGCTTTGTTGGCACTGCCAGTTTTCGCTATTAGCGCACAGGCTGCTGATATTCCTCAGGTTAAAATTACGGTTAATGATAAGCAGTGTGAGCCAATGGCACTGTCTATTCCCGCCGGTAAAACACAGTTTATTGTACACAATGTCAGCCAAAAAGGGCTGGAGTGGGAGATCCTGAAAGGGGTCATGGTGGTTGAAGAGCGTGAGAACATCGCGCCAGGGTTTACCCAGAAGATGACAGCTAATCTGGAACCGGGTGAATACGATATGACCTGCGGTTTACTGAGCAACCCGAAAGGCAAGCTGACAGTGACGGCTGCGGCCGGTACTAACACGGCGACCAAACCGGATGCCATGGCACTGGTTGGGCCAATTGCCGAGTATAAAGTCTATGTAACACAAGAAGTTGCTCAGTTAGTGACCCAAACCAAAGCTTTCACCGATGCAATAAAAAAAGGTGATTTAGCATTAGCGCGCAAGCTCTATGCACCGACCCGTCAGCATTATGAACGTATCGAGCCCATTGCTGAGTTATTCTCTGATTTAGATGGCAGCATTGATGCCCGTGAAGACGATTTTGAACAGAAAGCGGCGGATCCGAAATTCACCGGTTTCCACCGCTTAGAGAAAATCCTATTTGGTGACAATACCACCAAAGGGGCGGATAAATTTGCCGACCAACTGTATCAGGACACGCTGGAACTGCAAAAACGTATTACCGGCCTGACATTCGCACCAAACAAAGTGGTAGGTGGGGCGGCGGGTCTCATTGAAGAAGTGGCAGCCAGTAAAATCAGCGGTGAAGAAGATCGCTACAGCCGCACTGACTTGTGGGACTTCCAGGCGAACGTTGATGGCGCACAGAAAATTGTTAATCTGCTGCGGCCGTTATTGGAAAAAGCGGATAAGCCGTTGTTGGATAAAATTGATGCCAACTTCAAAACGGTTGATAGCGTATTAGCAAAATACCGCACCAAAGATGGCTACGAATCTTATGAGAAGTTAACTGATGCCGATCGCAATGCGATGAAAGGGCCAATTACGGCACTGGCGGAAGACCTTGCTCAACTGCGTGGTGTATTAGGTCTGGACTGAGGATTAAAATGAGTCAGAAAACCGGCCCGCAACACGGGCCGTATCAGCAAGATAACGGGGCGGAATTGCCGTCCCGTCGGCGTCTGCTTCTCGGAATGGGCATGATGAGCGGGGCATTGGCGCTCGGCGGGGCAAAAATAGCCCGCGCGGCGGATTGCCCCGCACCCGAGTCCGCGCCCGCGCAAGATGAACGTTGGCAGAAGCAGCCTTTCTACGGGCAGCATCAAGCCGGTGTATTAACCCCACAGCAAGCTGCAATGATGCTGGTGGCATTTGATGTGCTGGCAACAGATAAAGCCGCATTAATCCGGTTATTCACGTTATTAACTGAACGAATTGCTTTTCTGACCACTGGCGGGCATGCGCCGTCGATTAACGCGAAACTGCCTCCACTGGATTCGGGCATTATGGGGCCAGAAATTTACCCCGATAATCTGACGATCACGGTTTCCGTCGGTGACTCACTGTTCGACGAGCGTTTTGGCTTGCAAGGGCAAAAGCCCCTGCGGCTGCAAAGAATGACTCGTTTCCCCAATGATTCACTGGATGCCGGATTGTGCCACGGTGATGTGTTGCTGCAAATTTGCGCGAATACCAATGAAACCGTGATTCATGCACTGCGCGATATAATCAAACACTCGCCGGACCTTCTCAGTGTGCGCTGGAAACGTGAAGGGTTTATTTCTGCCCATGCTGCCCGCAGCAAAGGTAAAGAAACGCCAATCAACTTGTTGGGTTTTAAAGATGGAACCGCGAATCCGAAAACCAGTGATAAGCCGCTGATCAACCAAGTGGTTTGGGTTCAGGAAAGCACCGGAGAACCTGCATGGGCGGTCGGTGGTAGTTATCAGGCGGCTCGGATTATCCGTTTCAAAGTGGAATTCTGGGATCGGACTCCCTTGCAAGAGCAGCAAACTATTTTTGGTCGCGATAAGCACAGTGGCGCGCCTTTGGGCATGGTACACGAACATGATGAACCGGATTACACCAAAGACCCAGACGGCAAAGTGATTAAGATGGATGCACATATTCGGCTGGCAAATCCACGCACCGCTGAAACCCAGAATAACTTGATGCTGCGCCGTGGCTACAGCTACTCGCTGGGGGTATCAAATTCGGGGCAATTGGATATGGGGCTATTATTTGTCTGCTACCAGTCTGATTTGGAAAAAGCTTTTCTGACCGTGCAAAAACGGCTGAATGGGGAAGCGCTGGAAGAGTATGTGAAACCCATTGGTGGCGGCTATTTTTTCACCTTGCCGGGGGTGGCAGATGCCACTCATTATTTAGCTCAAGGCCTGCTTGAAGCTTGATTTTGAAATAAAGCACCACTTTAGCGGTGCTTTAGGTTGCAGATAAACCTCTACAACTCGATTTTGCAAGGTGAGGACAGGTAGAAGAGTAAAGCGTTCGCGCCAGGAAAGGCGCGGCTCGAGCCCCCAGGGATGCTTGTTTTAACAAAAGAAGTACGGCGTCTTTACGATCTGCCTGTTTTCACCGCTACAGCACCTTGTTCTTAACTCAAACACTACTTTAACGGTGCTTTTCATGACAATTTAACTGGCTAATTTGGCCGTGATTTTCGCCACATGTTCGCCCTGGAAACGGGCGATGGCGAGCTCCTCAGCGCTTGGCTGGCGGGAACCATCACCACCTGCAATAGTGGTAGCGCCATAAGGCGTGCCACCGCGGGTCTGCGAAACATCGAACAATTCTGTCGCGCCATAGCCGATCGGCACAATAATAAAACCGTGATGGGCTAATGTGGTCCAGGTTGAGGTGATGGTATGTTCTTGCCCACCACCCGTACCGGTAGAAGCAAATACACTGGCGACTTTGCCGTACAATGCGCCCGATGCCCACAGGCCGCCGGTCTGATCAAGGAACGTACGCATCTGCCCGGCCATATTACCAAAACGGGTTGGCGTGCCGAAAATGATGCCATCGTAATCTGCCAACTCTTGTGGTGTTGCTACTGGCGCTTTCTGATCGGTTTTACCACCGGCTTTGGCAAAAGCATCCGCTGGCATAGTTTCTGGCACGCGCTTAATGGTCACTTCAACGCCACTAACCTTTTGAGCACCTTCGGCAACTGCGCCAGCAAGTGTCTCGATATGTCCATACATGGAATAGTAAAGCACTAGAATTTTCGCCATCTCGCTTCGCTCCAATCATATTTATTGAATAACGTTGATGATGTCATCATAGTCGCTGCTTATGACACTTATTAACCATACCCCAATACGCTCAAGCTGCAATGTTAGCGACACAAAAAGTCACCGCAATAAGACATCCCAATCTGGTGACTTTGATTTGCCCAGCTTACTTACAAATTACGTAACTTCTTTTGTAGGCGTTTTTGCTGCCAGCGCTCCATCCAATTACCGAGCAAGAATAGATTTATCGCTCTTAAACCTAATGGAATACCTAACCCCAAAACGACCCACCAGGCCCACATATAGCCTGGGGAGGTAAACCAGTTAATCGCGAACAATATTGAGCATAGGATCACTGCCCGCAGCAATTGGCGCAAAAAAGACATTTCATTTTCAACAGCCTCACGCGCATCCACTACGCGCTGGTCAACCGCTTCGCCAGAGGCTTCTTGAGGTTGGCTGATATCGGGCGCATAGAGTTCGCTGACTTTTAACTCCATCACCGCGGCAATGGCACTCAAGGTTTCAAGGCTGGCTTGCTCACCATTCTCTATGCGCTGAATAGTGCGCACGTTAAGGCTGCAAAGCTCGGCTAATTGCTCTTGTGACCAGGCCCGCGCCTGACGTAATTCACGAATACGATAAAGATTCATAATGAATACTCCTGGGTTTGAAGAGATATCTACAAACCTAAATGCCCGCGCCCAACACTGCCACGACAGTCACCAGACAATAACACGACATCTTCCCGACACTGGCTGGCTGCCTTGATTCGGCCTATTTGCCAGGGAATGGCCCCGCTAATTTAACTGAAATATTTATTCATCCCTGAGGTACTTATCACAATGGCTTGTTATCTACATTGACAACGCAGCGCCTGATTAATATCTTGAATGATAGTTAAACTCCAGTTTAAATAATTAAGTGGAGTTTTATTGTTGTCACCATTCACCCAATATAGTGATTAATTAATGAGGAACATCTTGATGACTCAGATATACCACCAATATAAGAAAAAATTGAGTACAAAAGTCATCCTATTGAGCGCGTTGGCTCTTTGCATCACGTTCTCGCTACCTTACGCCAATGCCGAACGCTACCCGGATGTACCGGTTCCCTTTAAGTATGGAACGGGCGCTCAGGTTGATAACAATTTATATGTCGGCTTAGGTAGCGCCGGTCAATCGTGGTATCGCCTTGATACGGAGAAAGCCAGCAGCGGTTGGCAGAAAATAGCCGACTTCCCAGGGCAGCCTCGTGAACAGGCTGTCACTGTGGCATTAAGCGGTAAGCTGTATGTTTTTGGTGGCGTGGGTAAAAATAGCGCCAGTGATACGCAGGTACGTGCACTGGATGATGTGTATCAATATGATCCACAAACCAATCAGTGGCAACGGCTGGCAACGCGAGCGCCGCGCGGCTTGGTGGGAACCGCCGCAACCACATTGAATGGCACTCAGGCGCTGCTGTTGGGGGGCGTCAATAAAGCTATTTTCGACGGCTACTTTACGGATCTGGCTTCTGCGGGCAGCAATGAAACCCAGAAAAACGCAGTTGTTAATGCGTATTTTGACCAGGCTCCGGCGGACTATTTCTATAACCGCGATGTGCTGATGTATGACCCAGCTAGAAATCAGTGGAAAAGTGGCGGACAAGTGCCATTTTTAGGCACGGCTGGGTCAGCTATCACCGCGAAAAAGGGTGATTTGATATTAATAAATGGTGAAATTAAACCTGGATTACGCACGGCAGCGGTATGGCAGGGCAAAACGCAAGGCGCAGAACTGAAATGGCAACAGCGAGCGGATTTGGTAGGCGCTGAAAAAGGCGCAGTGCAAGAAGGGCTGGCGGGGGCGTTTTCTGGTGTTAGCCATGATGTGGTGCTGGTAGGCGGGGGGGCTAATTTCCCCGGTTCATGGCAACAATTCAATGCGGGTCAGTTATATGCCCATAAAGGGCTGAAAAAACAGTGGCAACAGCCCATTTATGCGCTGGTGGATAATCAATGGCAGGTGGTGGGGGAATTACCTCAGCCGCTGGCTTACGGCGTATCCATTCAAGATAAAGATAAAGTGATTTTGCTGGGAGGAGAAACCAGTGACGGTGTTGCTACCTCCGCAGTGACTCAGCTCTCCTGGCAAGGTGACAAGCTGCATCTGGAATAAATAGACTGAGATGATAACGCTCTGTATTGAGCTGTTAGGTATAATACAAGAGCGTTATACATCAGATAGCTAACCGTCTTGCGGCAAGGGCTTACCGTCACTCCCCAGTTTCGGCAATATTTTACGGCGTTGTAATAAAGCGTTGAGCAAAATGGCCCCAAAAGTTGCGGTGCCGATGCCGCCGAGAGTAAAGTTACCCAAGGTTAGCGCGAAGTTCCCCGCCCCTAATACCAGTGTGACGGCCACCATAATCAGGTTACCGTTATCACTCAGGTCCACTTTGTTTTGAACCCAAATACGCGCGCCAGCGACCGCAATCAAACCGAAAACCACGATTGAGGCACCGCCCAATACCGGCCCCGGAATGGTGTGAATCAGTGCGCCAAATTTGGGTGAAAAACCCAGCAGAATAGCGACCAGTGCTGCGGCGACAAAAACCAAAGTAGAATAGATTTTTGTCACTGCCATCACGCCGATATTCTCGGCATAGGTCGTGACACCGGTACCGCCCACCGAGCCGGACAGCATTGTTGCCAATCCATCGCCCACAAAAGCCCGCCCCATATACGGGTCCAGATTTTGTCCGGTCATTCCCGCCACGGCTTTTATATGCCCCAGATTTTCTGCTACTAAAATCACGGCCACGGGAGCGATCAGCAACATGGCATGAGCATCAAATACCGGTGTGGTAAATTGCGGCCAGCCAAACCAGGCGGCCTGACTGATGGGGCCAAAATCAATCGGTGCTCCCCAACCCAAAATATGGGAGACAACCCAATAAATGACATAAGACAAAATCAGACCAACCAGAATCAGCAGGCGCTGAATCATTCCTCTGGTAAATACGGCTACCACACCGATACATAAAATAGTGACTACCGCCATCCAACTGTTAAAAGATGAGCCGGAAACACTATTCACGGCAATCGGTGCCAGATTGAGGCCAATGGCCATCACCACTGCGCCAGTGACCACCGGCGGCATTAAGCGCTCGATCCAGCGGGTGCCGACACTCATCACGATAAAACCAATTAAGGTGTAAATCGCCCCACAGGCAATAATGCCGCCCAGGGCTAAAGCGATATTGGGATTAGGGCCGCTGCCGCTATAGCCGGTGACGGCAATGACCAGACCGACAAATGCTGCGCTGGAGCCAAGATAGCTGGGTACCCGCCCCCCCACAATCAGGAAGAACAGTAGGGTGCCGATGCCGGACATCAAAATCGCCAGATTGGCGTCAAACCCCATCAACAGCGGCATCAGCACGGTAGCGCCAAACATGGCCACCGCATGTTGTAACCCCATAATCAGTGTTGCGCCGACGGGGAGACGCTCATCAGGAGCAATAATGGCTCCATCCAGATTACCACTGCGTTTACGCCATGTTGGAAACCAGTTATTCGCCATAATGTACTCCGTGAGTCACTGAGAAATATCAATAAATAACCGCAGAGAAATCCATCAATTCGTTTCCGAATCAGCGGCTCTGGCGCATTAACGGGTGATAGCAGCGGTCAAAATAGGCCAGACCATGTTGGTCATCGTTATGAATAACGGCGGCAGCCTGACAAAACAGAATGTCGTGAGTGCCGACAGAAATAACTTGTGTGATATGGCAGTCAAAAGAGGCAACAGCACCACTGAGCACCGGGGAACCGGTGACCAGCGTTGACCAACGGGCAGCAGAGAAGCGCATTTCCATCGGCGTTTTGCCGCCAAACAAGTTTGACAGTGACTCATGCTCGGCACACAAGGTATTGACGCACAACGTCTGATTTTGCTGAAACACCGAATAGACTGACGATGAGCGATTGAGGCACACCAGCAGGGTTGGCGGGGTATCGGTCACACTGCATACCGCCGATGCGGTAAATCCGGCGCGGCCAGCCGGGCCATCAGTGGTGATAATATTCACCGCCGAGCCGAGTCGCGCCATAGCATCACGGAAATCCTGTTTATCCACGGCGACACTGCGTAATGCTGACGATGCAGGTAAAGCATCTGTTGGTAAGGATTGTGTTTGCATAGACCACCTCAGGATTAAAAATCAGTTCAACAAAAAAACAGCCTAAAAATCAGAGCACCTCACACGCCTCGTCGAACGCTAAACGCGGCGAGCGTTGATACAATTTATTGATATCCCCATAACCAATATTCACTAGTAAATTGGACTTCCAGCCTTTTTCTGCCAGAAAAATCTCATCAACCTGTGCATTGTTAAAACCTGACATCGGGCCGGTATCCAACCCCAAGGCCCGACAGGCAATAATCAGATAGGCCGCTTGTAAGCTGCTGTTACGAAAAGCGGTTTCAGTGGCTAACTCTGGGCTGGAAGTGAACCAGGAGCGGGCATCGCCGTGTGGAAACAGCTTGGGTAATGCATCATAAAAAACCGGGTCATAGGCGACGATGGCCGTGACCGGCGCTTGCAGGGTTTTGGTCAGATTGCCACTGGACAGCGCCGGTTTAAGCCGCTCTTTGGCCTCAGATGAGCGAATAAAGACAAAACGCGCCGGGCAGCAGTTGGCCGAAGTCGGCCCCATGCGCGCCAGAAGATAGGCTTGTTTGAGCAGAGCATCATCGACCGGTTTATCCAGCCAACCATTGTGGGTGCGGGCGTCGGTAAATAAAGTTGCCAATGCATCCGGGGTTAATATTTGTGCCATAACGATTCCCTTTAAAAATGAATAGCTGCTGTATTGGATTGATTTAGCGCCAGTTCGCACTTGGCGGTGTCCGTGTCCATCAGCAAATAACTGAGTAATATGCCGTTAAATTGCTCGCTGTTAGTCACACTCATGGCGTGGCCGCCGTAACTCATCTGTGCCCACTCGCCGTAAGGCAATAACTCGGCTAAAGCTTGTGAACAAGGGTAGGGCACTAACAGGTCATCGGTGGCACACAAGGCCAGTGTTGGGGTCGTGATGTGGGGCAATACCGCGCGGAAATCAGCATTCATCAACGCGTTCAGGCGGCGTAATAAGTTTTCCATGCCCTGAAAATGAGCGATTTGCTGTCCCTCTTCCTGTTCAAGCAGCAGGGTATTACGCGATAGCCAATCTGCCGGATAGAGAAACAACGGCTGGGCGCGAACATAAGCGGCTACACCACTGTTGAGCAGTAAATCTTGCCGCACATGGAAGCAACGCCGTGTTTGGCTATCAAGCACCGGCCAGCTATTGATAGCCACCAGCCGCTCTACACATTGAGGATGCGACAATGCCAATTGCAAACCTATCATTCCGCCCAATGCGTGACCGACAAAGTGGTAGCGCTCAATATGCTGGCTGGCTAATAAGTCCGCCAGTTCGTCCGCCATATCAGCCAGCGTGTAGCCCGGTGGGATTACACCGGGACTGCGCCCAGTGCCATACTGATCGTAAGTTATCACGCGAAAGTGCTGACCCAACGCACTCAACTGGGGCTGCCAAAAGCGGCCACTGCCACCCAGTCCCGCAGATAACACCACTGTTTTAGCGGCTGGCGAATTCTGACCGGTTATCTCGAAATACATTGCCACGCCTCCGTTATCTGATATTGGCTGCCTTATCGCGGCAGATGCGCTACTGACGCAATTTCAATCAAAGCATCGGGTTTGACCAAACCGCATTGAATACAAAAGCGGGCTGGTTTATCGCCGGGGAAATATTCGGCGTAAACCTGATTAATGGCGGCGTAATGCTGCCAGTCGGTCAGAAAAATAGAGTTAAAAGTGACGTCATCCAGCGAACCACCCGCAGTCTCAATCACACTTTTAATGGTTTCCAGCACATGGCGGGTTTGCCCCGCCGCATCACCTCTATGCACCACATTATTCTGCTTATCAAAAGCCAGGGTGCCGGACACGTACACCACGCCATCGGCCAGGGTGCCGGGCGAAAAAGGGGCGAGGGGTGTACCGCTGCCCGGTGGGGTAATAATGGTCTTAGGCATCATCTTCTCCAGTTATCTGAGTGTTGGGGGCGGCAATAGAATGCATTTATCATGCTGACTGGCTGAGTTGCGCCGATGGCGTAATGCAGTTGCAAAATGTCTCCACATCAGATACCCAACCAAAGAAGGTTTCGATGTTATAAAGTGCCGCTTTTTGGGCAAAATCCGGCCCTGCCTGATGGGTTGCATCCTCCAGCACCACACCGAAATACTCGAAGAAGAAGCCGTCGCGCAGGGTGGATTCGACACAGACATTGGTGGCGATACCGGTGAAAATCAGATGATGAATCCCCTTAGCGCGCAGAATGCTGTCGAGCTGAGTGTTGAAAAATCCGCTGTAACGCGGCTTGGCGATCACGATATCGCCTGCTTGTGGTTGCAGTTCATCCACTAACGCATAGTCCCAATCGCCTTTTGCCAGCAGCTTACCCATCAGTTCAGGTTGTTTACGCATGGTCTTCAGCGCATTGGATTTATGCCAGTTTGGCGAGCCTTCCCCGCCCGCTTCAACATATTGTGGATCCCAACCATTCTGGAAAAAGATCACCTGAATACCCGCGGCCCGCGCAGCAGTGATCGCGCGTTTGATATTGGCGATAACCGGAGCGGTGGCTGAAACATCAAATCCGGCCAGATCGAGATACCCCCCCTCTGAGGCATAGGCGTTTTGCATATCAACCACAATCAAGGCGCTGGCCGAGGTAGGGAAGGCGATAGGTTCCGGTCGCGCATTGAGAATCACTTCATTGCTGCTGATACCGGGGTTGCGGCGCACCGGCTGTTGGGGGGCGACAGAGGGTTTGGCATCAATCGATTGACGGCTTTCAACAATTTTCATTAGGCCACCTCGCGTGCGACGGGGGGCAGGGTGTCAAAGATATCGGCGCGGCTGTTCATCAATGGCTGGATATGTTGACCGAAACTTTCAATGCCAGAGAGGAAGTCATCAAATGTCAGCAAAATGCCCTCGGTTCCCGGCACCGTGGCAATGTCATCCATCATTTTCGCCACATTGGCATAAGAGCCAACCAGCGTCCCCATATTGATGTTCACGGCAGAAGTTGGGTCAGCCATTTGGCGCACATTGGTATCTGCACCCGATTTTGTATCTTTACCACTTTGTTCGGTTAACCAGGCCAGTGCTTCGGTGTCGGCTCCGGCCTTGTAACTTTCCCATTTGGCGCGGGCCAGTTCGTCGGTTTCGTCGGCGATTATCATAAACAACACATAACTACTGACCTCACGCCCGGCCTGTTCTGCCGCTTTTTGCAGGCGAGCGGCTGTTGGAGCAAAGGCGGTGGGGGTATTCACACCCTTGCCAAAACAGAAGTTGTAATCGGCATATTTGGCTGAGAAAGCCATGCCGGCATCACTTTGTGCCGCGCAGATTAATTTGATTGGAGTTTGCGGTTGCGGGCTGACTCGGCAATCATCCATTTGGAAGAACTCACCGTTAAAATCAGATTGCCCGGTGCCCCAAAGGTCTTGTAATACTTCCACATATTCAGAGAGATAGTCATAGCGACGACTGAAATATTCATCTCCCGGCCACAATCCCATCTGCTCGTATTCAGGTTTTTGCCATCCGGTTACCACATTCAGGCCAAAACGGCCATTAGAGATAGAGTCAATGGTGGAAGCCATGCGCGCGACGATGGCTGGAGGGAGGGTTAAGGTTGCCGCCGTGGCATAAATCTTAATGCGAGAGGTGACCGCAGCCAGCCCGGCCATCAGGGTGAAAGACTCCAGATTATGATCCCAAAACTCGGTTTTTCCGCCAAATCCGCGCAGTTTTATCATCGATAAGGCGAAATCGAACTGATAGTGTTCAGCTTTTTGCACAATAGCTTTATTTAACTCAAAGCTCGGCATGTACTGCGGTGCATTGCTGGAAATTAACCAACCGTTGTTGCCGATAGGAATAAATACGCCAATTTTCATTTGAGCACCTCTGCATAGTGAGTGGGACTATCTGTACGTCTGCATCAGTACCTAAGCAAAGCCAATGCCAGTTTTTGTAAAACCTGTTTAATCAATATGTTGCTAAACTTCGGTAAATAAAATGTTGAGCAAATGGTCAAGAATGGACTGTTTGGTAAAATAATTGTGCACAAAAAACAGGCGAGTCTGCCCAGTGGCGGTGCAATCATTCACCAGAAAGAGGTATTCGAAGAAGAGATCGGCATGTTATAGGTAGTTTGCTATTTTCAGTTTCATCACAATTTATTAAGGGACTATCAGTGAAGCTAGCCACCAGCAATACACCGGCACCTGAGATAAAACCTTCCCGCCGCAGCAAGGCCGGGGCTGCGAAACGTCAAGGCATCATGACTGCCGCCCTTGAGCTGTTTTCGCTGTATGGTATTCACGGCACCAGTCTGGATCAGGTCGCTGAGCGGGCTGATGTCTCAAAAACCAATCTGCTGTATTACTTTCCCTCGAAAGAGGCGCTGTATATCGCGGTGCTAAAAGACATTCTGGCCATCTGGCTCGCACCACTCAAAGCATTGCAGGCAGATCAGCAGCCAATCGACGCTATTCGGCACTATATTGCCCTTAAATTGGCGGTATCTCGCGACCATCCGCAAGCATCACGCCTGTTTTGTTTGGAGATGATCCAGGGTGCGCCATTGCTCAAGCAAGAACTGGCAGGGGACTTGAAAACCCTGTTTGATGACAAGGTGTTGATTATTCGTCGCTGGATGGATGATGGCCTGATAGCCGAGGTTGAGCCACAGCATTTCATTTTCATGTTATGGGCGACAACCCAGCATTACGCCGATTTTAGTGCTCAGATTGAGGCTATTAGCGGCAAAAGCCTCAGCGATAAAGAATTCTTCCAACAGACAGTAGCGAGTGTGCAACAGTTGGTGATTGGCGGCATTGCCCGGCGAGATGGTGAAGAATAGCCACGGAGTGAGAAGAGAAAAGGGCGTCAGAAGCGTTCTGACGCCGGAGAATAAGTATTAGTTATTATTGCTATCGAACAGACGCGTTCTGCGTTTTTTCAAGATAATGTAGCCGATAGCCAGAATGACAAACCACAATGGCGTCACCATCAGCGCCTGGCGGGTATCACTTTCCAACGTCAACAGCACCAAGACAAAGGCGAAGAACGCCATACACACCCAGGACATAAAGATCCCGGCGGGCATTTTGTAAATCGACTTCTTATGTAGTGCCGGGCGTCTTTTGCGATATACCAGATAAGAGCAAAGGATAATCGTCCAGACGAACATAAACAGAATCGCCGATACGGTGGTGACCAAAGTAAAGACGGTCATGACATTCGGGATCAGGTAAATCAGCACCACGCCGCCCAACAGGCAAATACAAGAGAATGTCAGGCCGGATGCGGGAACCGAACGGCGTGATAACTTACCAAACTGCTTTGGTGCATCGCCTTCTTTTGCCAAACCGAACAACATACGGCTGGTGGAGAACACGCCGCTGTTGGCAGAGGAGGCGGCAGAGGTCAACACCACAAAGTTGATCACACTGGCAGCGGCAGGTAAACCGACCAGAACGAATAACTCAACAAAGGGGCTTTTATCTGCAACCACTGAACTCCAGGGGGTCACCGACATAATCATAATCAATGAGAAGACATAGAACATAATGATGCGGATAGGAATGGAGTTAATCGCGCGCGGTAATACCACCTCAGGATCTTTGGTTTCAGCCGCGGTAGTCCCAACTAATTCAATACCGACGAAGGCAAAAACGGCAATCTGGAAACCGGCGAAGAAACCACTGATTCCTTTCGGGAACATGCCGCCATCATTCCATAAATGTGTAAATGAGGCCGTCGTGCCTGATGGGGACTGATAGCTCATTAACACCATGGTCAGGCCAGCAAAGATCAGCGCCACGATTGCCACAATCTTAATCATGGCGAACCAGAACTCCATCTCACCGAACATTTTTACTGTTGCCAGATTCAGAGATAACAGCAGTAAAACCACTAACAATGAGGCGACCCATTGCGAAAAACCGGGGAACCAGAATTGCGCATAAGCGGTGATGGCGACGACATCGGCGATGCCGGTGATGACCCAACAGAACCAGTAAGTCCAGCCAGTGAAAAAACCTGCCCAAGGGCCAAGTAAGTCAGCGGCAAAATCACTGAATGATTTGTACTTCAGGTTCGAAAGCAGCAACTCACCCATTGCTCGCATCACGAAGAACAACATAAAGCCGATTATCATATAAACGAAGATGATCGACGGCCCGGCCAGGCTGATGGTTTTACCCGATCCCATAAACAAGCCAGTACCGATGGCTCCGCCAATAGCAATCAATTGAATATGGCGGTTGGAGAGACTTCGTTGAAGGTGCTCTTCAGGTTCCGGCAAAGGCTCTGCCACTATCTTGGATTGGTCTACCATCTTTCCCATTCCCTCTTCCTGTATTTATTTGTGAAGTTGTTGAGCTCTATGTTGGCTCTTTGGTCTTATCCTGTCTGTCTCAAGCTTTTTTGTATACTTTAAATACAATTTTTGAATTATTTAATATCTTCGTAACAATAATTACACAATACGCCTCGTTTTCCAGTGTTTATATTTCACACACTGAATTTTGTTAAGTGCATCACAGCGCATGGAATTACAACATGAAGTTACATAACTAACAATAATCACAACTACCAGATGGATAATTAATCCACAGCGATAAATATCACCCGGTATAAAGAGAAAAATCCGATGAAGTGTTTGACAGCTAAGGCCAACAGGAGAATAATTATCGATAATGGGTCGTTAGCTCAGTTGGTAGAGCAGTTGACTTTTAATCAATTGGTCGCAGGTTCGAATCCCGCACGACCC
>NZ_CACVAD010000056.1 GCF_902726545.1 Yersinia artesiana
ATAATGACAATTTTTTGCTATTGACTCAAACGAAATTTATCATATAACTAGTTGTTTTTAAGTGATTAAGTTCTATTTTCATGACAATTATTTGTTGTGATGATACCAAAAAATACCTCGCAAAAAAATGAAATTAACCATTTTTTATGAACAGAAAGGCGTATATTAATTTCAGGAAAGCCAACCTGGCTGCTAATTAATAAACACTCTGTTATAACAGTGTAAATAAAGAGATAAATTAAATAACGAAATAAGAAATTAAATAACAGAATCTACTGTACTTAAATACTGAAACAGGTATGTCGTGGATAACACGATTGGGAAGGGGGTGACAATCCCCCGCAGCCCCCGCTGCTGTGATGCTGACGACCCCGCTGAGACCACTGATCCATAGGATTGGGAAGGTAGCGGGGGAGAGTGACGCTAAGCCAGAAGACCAGCCAAATCAGTCAAGAGTTTCAACTCCTTCGGTGGGAAGCGGGTTGTCATCAGATGCGCGCAGCGGTGACGTTGCGTAGATGCACCTTTTTGACACTGCATATCCCGCTTGAAATGGCGGGATTTTTTTATGCAATGCTCAGGCAAACAAGCATTTATCATCGCAGGAACCGGCAGCGGTTGTGGTAAAACCACTGTGACGCTGGGTATTTTGCGGGCGCTGATGGCGCGCGGATTGTCGGTGCAGCCGTTCAAAGTGGGGCCGGACTATCTGGATACGGGCTGGCATACCGCCGTCAGTGGTGTGACGTCACGCAATCTTGATGCTTTTATGTTGCCGCCCGCCACCCTCAATGGGCTGTATAACCAGCATATGCGCCATGCCGATGTGGCGGTGATTGAAGGTGTTATGGGGCTGTATGACGGCTACGGCACTGACCCCGATTATTGCAGCAGTGCAGCGATGGCGAAGCAATTAGGCTGCCCGGTTATCTTGCTGGTGGATGGTAAAGCGGTTTCGACATCCGTTGCCGCAACCGTGCTGGGCTTTAGCCAGTTTGACCCCAAGCTGACGATTGCTGGGGTGATTGTTAACCGCGTCAATTCAGAAAATCACTATCAACTTATTCGCCATGCTATCGAACGTTATTGCGGCATTCCGGTTTTGGGCCGCTTGCCGGTCATGGACGATGTTGCTTTGCCATCACGCCATTTGGGGCTGATCCCGGCACAAGAGCGTGGCGGTGCACGATCCAAACAGCCCGATAACTCACCACGCTGGCAACAATTGGCCCAGCAGGTCGAAGCCTTTATCGATCTGGACCGCTTGTTGACCCTGACTTCAGGCACCCAACGCCCTGCTGGAACCCCACCCGCATTGCCTTCTCAAGCTTTGGCCGACGGGCTGACATTGGCCTTAGCCGAAGATGAAGCTTTCAATTTTTACTACCCCGATAACCTTGACTTGCTGGAACAAGCTGGTGTGCGCATCCAGCGTTTCAGCCCGCTGCATGACCGCTATCTGCCGGCTTGTCAGATGATTTATCTGGGCGGAGGGTATCCGGAGATCCACAGCCGCGCATTAGCAGAGAATACCGCGATGCATGCGGCGTTACAGCAAGCCCACCGCCAGCAAATCCCGATGTATGCCGAATGTGGCGGCTTGATGTATTTGGGGGATGCTCTGACGGATGAAAGCGGGCAGCGCCAGCGGATGGTGGGCGTTTTAGCCGGAGAAAGCCGGATGGGAAAACGCCTGACTCGCTTTGGTTACTGTCAGGCACAGGCCCGCAGCGACACATTATTAGCCGCGTCCGGCGAAATTCTGCGCGGTCATGAGTTCCATTACTCCGATTTTACCAGCCCACTGACACCTGTTTTTGAGAGCAGTAAATGGCGCGATGGCGAAGTTATTCAGCGCTGGAACAGTGGCTATCAAGTGCAACGGACTCAGGCCAGTTATCTGCATATTCACTTTGCGCAGCGCCCCGGATTATTGGATGGCTGGCTGACTGCTGCCCGGAGTGTGCTATGACCCTGAGCGCGTGGTTTGTTGCTTTCCTGTTGGACCATTGGCTCGGCGACCCGCCGCGTTGGCCGCATCCGGTGCGCTGGATGGGTAATCTGATCACGCTGTTGCAGCGAGCCATTCGCGCCGTGTGTCATAGCGAGCGGGCACTCAAATGGGGGGGGGCGGTGCTGTGGTTACTGGTGGTGGGGATTACCTGGCTCGTCAGTTGGGGGTTTTTATGGCTGATGACAGAGATTAATCCGTGGCTCGGCTGGTTAGCGCAAGTGTGGATGATTTACACCTTGCTGGCCGGACGCTGCTTGAGTGACGCGGCATTAGCGGTTTTTGATGCACTGCAACACGGAACCCTCGCGCAAAGCCGCGAAAAGCTGTCATGGATTGTTGGGCGTGATACTTCGCAATTGGAGAAACCACAAATCACCCGGGCGGTGGTAGAGACCGTGGCCGAGAACAGTGTCGATGGCGTGATTGCTCCGCTGTTTTTCCTGATGCTGGGGGGCGCGCCGCTGGCAATGGCTTATAAAGCGGTTAATACCCTTGATTCGATGGTGGGATATAAAACGCCGAAATATCGCGCAATTGGCTATGTCTCTGCCCGTATGGATGATGCCGCCAATTGGCTTCCTGCACGCCTCAGTTGGCTGTTACTCAGTATCGCAGCCTGGTTGATTCAGGCCGATTACCGCCAGGCGTTGCGCATTGGCTGGCGCGACCGTTATCAACACTCCAGCCCGAACTGCGCCTGGTCGGAAGCCACGGTAGCGGGAGCGCTGGGCATCCGCCTGGGCGGCCCGAATGATTACTTTGGCGAGCGGGTGGAGAAGCCGTGGATCGGCGATGAGCGGCGTGACATCGCTCTGAGTGATATTCCACGCAGCATTCATTTGATGATGATGGCGTCGCTATTGGCCCTGTTATTGTTCGCTCTGACCCGTCTGCTGCTGGTCGGTATTTAACAAGGATAACCCCATGAACTATATAAAAAATCCGCAAGAAATCGAGAAAAATAGCTTCGTTATTATTGGCGATATTATCGCCGCTGAGCGGCCAGAGACTCGGTTTGCCAGTGCGATGCACGAGGCGGTTGTCAAGCGGGTTATCCACACCACAGCGGATTTTGACTGGCTGGATATTCTGCATTTCTCGCCGGAGGTGCTGACCCGTATTGCTGAGGGTTTACGTCGGGGATGCACGTTGTACACCGACACCACTATGGCGATGTCGGGCATTAACAAAACACTGTTAAAGCAGATGGGATGCGAGTGTCGCTGCTATATCAGTGATCCGCGCGTGGTAGAGAGTGCGCCGATACAGGGAATTACCCGCTCGATGGCCGCGGTAGATGTGGCGTTGGCGGAGCCGGGCGAAAAAATGTTTGTGTTCGGCAATGCGCCGACGGCGTTATTCCGTTTGCTAGAACGGCAAGCGTCCCCGGTGGCGGTCATCGGCGTGCCGGTGGGGTTTGTTGGTGCGGCGGAATCCAAAGATGCGTTGGTGGCAAGTGGTTTGCCGTGCATTGCCGCGCTGGGGCGCAAAGGGGGCAGTAACGTGGCGGCAGCCATTATCAACGCCATCCTCTATCAGTTACAAAGGACGCAACTACGGGGGGCGCTATGAGCGACGGTCTGGTCAGTGATAGCCCTGTAAATGATGATATTGCGCGGCAAAACCAGCAATTAGACAGCATTTGGCACAACGGCAAGCAATACCGTAAAGGCTATACCACCGGTTCCTGTGCCACGGCGGCGGCCAAAGTGGCGGCGCTGATGGTGTTGCGTCAGCAAGTGATTGATCAAATTTCTATTGTGACGCCTTCCGGCATCACCTTGTGTCTGAATGTTGAGCAGCCGTTGATTGAAGGTCAGCAAGCCACCGCCGCAATCCGCAAAGATGGCGGCGATGATGTTGATGCTACCCACGGCATGCTGATTTTTGCCCGCGTGACCCTCACCGAACAGACCGACATTACTCTGCGAGGCGGCGAAGGAGTGGGAACTGTTACCCGCAAAGGAATTGGGTTGCCGGTCGGCAGCAGCGCCATTAACCGCACTCCGCGCCAAACCATCGAAGCCGCAGTGCGTGAAGTCATCGGCCCATTGCGTGGCGCAGAAGTCGAAATCTTTGCGCCGGAAGGCGAGGAACGAGCGAAGAAAACCTACAACGGGCGGCTGGGGATTCTGGGTGGGATTTCCATCATCGGTACTACCGGTATTGTGACGCCGATGTCAGAGGAGAGCTGGAAACGCTCATTGGCGCTGGAGCTGGAAATGAAGCGGGCAGCAGGTGTTGATCGCGTCATTTTGGTGCCGGGTAATCACGGCGAGCGCTTTGTCCGCGACCACCTGGGGCTGGATAGCCAACGGGTGGTCACCATGAGTAATTTTGTCGGCTATATGCTGCAAGAAACCGTGCGCTTGGGGTTCCGCCGCGTTTTGTTAGTGGGGCATCCGGGCAAATTGGTCAAAGTGGCCGCCGGTATCTTCCATACCCACAGCCATATTGCTGATGGACGTATGGAGACGCTGGTGGCGCATTTGGCCTTAATGGGTGCACCCCATGCGCTATTACTTGAAGTTAATCAGTGTGATACCACGGAAGCGGCCATGGAGCTAATTGCCGAGCAGGGTTGGCAGGGCGTCTATTCGCGTATCTGCGAGCGTATCTGCGAGCGTATCGCTGAGATGATGCGTTTCTCGGTTAATCCACCACAGTGCGACGCCATTTTATTCTCTTTTGATAATCAGGTGCTGGGTAGCAACCGGTCACTGGATGAGATTGTGGAGGCGTTACGATGATTACGGTGGTGGGGATTGGCCCTGGTGATGTTGATTATCTGACACCCGCAGCTCGACGGGCTATCGAACGCGCCGAAGTTCTGGTTGGCGGTAAGCGCCATCTGGAGACATTGAGCTGCGATAGTAAAGAGTCGCGCTTGTTAGATGCTGATCTATTAGGGCTATTGGAGTGGCTGGATAGCAATAAGCATCGCGCCATTGTGGTGCTGGCCTCGGGAGATCCTTTGCTGTATGGCATCGGCAAATTGCTGGCAGCGAACTTCAGCGCTGAGGAGTTGCATATCGTGCCTGGCATTAGCGCGATTCAATATTTGTGCGCCAAAGCTGCACTGGATATGAACGACCTCTTTCTTACCAGCAGTCATGGTCGTGAACCCGATTTTGACTGGATCTTCCAGCACGACAAAGTAGCGATGGTGACCGACGGCATTATTGGCCCAAGAGCTATTGCTGATGCGCTACAGCAACGTGGTCTGTCTCGTACCTTGATTATTGGTGAAAACCTCTCGCAACCCAACGAACGAATTTATCGCCTACCAGCAGCGCAAGTGGCGGCCCGCTATGACATGAATGTGGTGGTGATCCTCAATGAAAGATGAGCTGTTCCTGCGTGGGCAAAAAGTCCCGATGACCAAAGAAGCGGTGCGAGTATTGGCACTGGAACGGCTGAGTTTGTCAGATGCGACTCACTTGATTGATGTGGGGGCGGGTACTGGCAGTGTGGCGTTGGAAGCGGCTTTGCGTTTTCCTGATTTACGGGTGACGGCGATTGAACGGAATCCGGTAGCACTTGAGTTAATTCATGAAAACCGCCAGCGGCTAGGGTGTCGCAAGGTAGAGATTATTGCCGGAGTGGCTCCTTTACCATTATCCGATAAAGCCGATGCCATTTTTATTGGTGGCAGTGGCGGCCATCTGACCGACCTTATCGACTGGTCATTGATAATGCTAAATCCCGGTGGCCGCCTGGTATTGACCTTTATTTTGCTCAATAACCTCAATGAAGCATTAAGCCATTTACAGACCTGCGTCGTTAGCGAGTTGGATTGTGTGCAATTGCAACTTTCTACTCTGACCCCTCTGGGTAGCGGGTACTATTTTAAACCGAATAATCCTACTTATCTTATTTCCTGCCACAAGGAGGCGAGCAATGTCTGAGCATCCTAATGCCGTATCAGCACCTGTTACACACTCACCTGTTACACCAACATGGGATACGCAAAAAGTCTGGTTTGTTGGTGCTGGGCCGGGTGACAAAGAGCTGATCACGCTAAAAGGTTACCGCTTGCTGCAACAGGCACAGGTGGTTATCTATGCCGGATCACTTATCAATACTGAGCTGTTGGAATATTGCTCTGCCGAGGCTGAATGTCACGACAGCGCGGGATTAAATTTGGAACAAATCATCACACTGATGGTGGATGGTGTGCGTGCGGGCAAGCTGGTGGTGCGGTTACAAACCGGTGATCTCTCTTTGTATGGCTCGATTCGTGAACAGGGCGAAGTCTTGGGCGAACACGGCATCGGCTTTGTGTCAGTACCCGGTGTCAGTGCTTTCTTGGGCGCAGCGGCACAACTAGGGGTGGAATACACCGTACCTAAAGTGGCGCAAAGCTTGATTATCACCCGTATCGAGGGGCGCACGCCGATGCCGCCACTGGAACAACTGGAAGCTTTTGCCGCTCATCAAACTTCAATGGCTATTTTCTTGTCGGTACAGGAAATGGACCGAGTGGCCGATCGCTTAATCGCCGGTGGTTACCCCGCGCATACGCCAGTCGCAGTGGTATACAAAGCAACTTGGGCTGAAAGCCGCACAGTCCGAGGCACACTGGCGGATATCGCCGAGTTGGTTCGCGCGGCAGCCATTCATAAAACTGCTCTGATTTTGGTGGGGGCATTCCTCGGTGATGAATACCACTATTCCAAACTCTATGATGCGGGGTTTAGTCATGAATATCGTCAAGCCTGAATCCATCGCGGTATTTTGCCTGACACCCGGTGGTGTGCGGCTGGCGCGACGCCTGCAAACTCATTTGCCGCTGACCTGTTTTACCAGTGACAAATTGCTGGAAGAGGGTTTTTTGCCCTTTAACGGCAGTTTTGGCGACACCCTTCGTGAAGCATTTAAACAGTATTCAGCATTGGTGGTGGTCGGGGCGATTGGCCTGACGGTGCGGGTTATCGCGCCACTGGTAAATGACAAAATGACCGACCCAGCGGTGGTGGTGATTGATGAGCGCGGGCAACACGTCGTCAGTTTGCTGTCGGGCCATGTGGGAGGGGCGAATACGCTAACCCGTTATCTGGCTGGCATTTTGGGGGCTGACCCGGTGATAACCACCGCCACCGATGTCAACGAGATGGCGGCGCTGGACACACTGGCAACCCAACTGGATGCCGAAATGCAAGATTTCCGCCACGCGGTCAAAGTGGTCAATCAAATGTTGGTCAGTAACCAGAAAGTCGGGCTGTGGTGGGACACTCCGCTGTTTGCGGAACGTGAGCGCTGCGACACGCGCGGGTTCGTGCCGGTTGATTGTTTGGAGCAACTTAGTTTGGCGCAACTCCCCCCACTGGACGCCTTGGTGTGCATCACGTTGCGCGACACTCTGCCGCTGCCCGCTGATCAACTGGCGACGTTGCCAGTTTATAAGCTGGTGCCGCGCCGGGTAGTGGCGGGAATTGGGTGTCGCCGTGCCACCTCGCTGCAAACGCTGGTTGAATTGCTGCAACAGCAAATGGCCGAAAATCATTTTGACATCATGGCATTGCGAGCGATTGGCAGCGTCACTATCAAAAAAGATGAACCGGCGCTGCACCAATTGGCTCAATGCTGGCGAGTCCCGTTCGAACTGTTCAGCGTCGACGAACTTAGCCGCCATGAACAACGTTTCCCTGCTTCTGATTTTGTCCGCCAAACGGTGGGCGTCGGCAGCGTTTCACAACCGGTCGCCTGGCTGATGAGCGACGGTAAATTGGTTGGCAATACTCTGCGTCAGCAGGGCGTCACCATCACTCTGGGAGTATCGCATTAATGTTAACCGTGATTGGCATTGGGCCAGGCAGTGAATCAATGATGACGCAGGACGCTATCGCCGCGATTCGCGACGCAGAAATTATTGTCGGTTACAAAACCTATACCCATCTGGTCAAATCCATGACCCTGGATAAACAGGTGATCAAAACCGGCATGTGTAAAGAGATTGAGCGCTGTCAGGCGGCGATTGACCTGGCACTGGCCGGTCATAACGTGGCGCTTATTAGCAGTGGCGATGCCGGTATTTACGGCATGGCGGGCTTGGTGCTGGAGCTGGTCACACAGCAACAGTTGGAACTGGAAGTGCGGTTGGTAGCCGGTATCACCGCCAGTATCGCGGCGGCCTCATTGCTCGGCGCACCGCTGATGCATGACTTTTGTCATATCAGCCTGAGTGATTTGATGACGCCGTGGGAAGTGATTGAAAAACGCATTATCGCGGCGGCACAAGCCGATTTTGTTATCTGCTTCTATAACCCGCGCAGCCGTGGCCGCGAAGGGCATTTAGCACGGGCGTTCGAGCTGATGCAGCCGTGGAAGAAAGCCGCAACGCCGGTGGGGGTGGTGAAGGCGGCAGGGCGCAAAAAACAGGAAAAATGGCTAACCACAATAGGTGATATGGATTTTGAACCGGTGGATATGACCAGTTTGGTGATTGTTGGCAATCAGGCCACTTATTGCCGCAATGGACTGATGATAACGCCACGGGGCTATTCATTATGACGGGCTATTCATTATGACCCACGACCATCCGCCGATTCATATTTTTGGCGGCACCAGTGATGCCCGGCTGATTTGCCAACTGCTGGACGAGTTTGGTGAGCGCTACAGCCTGTCGGTCGCTACCGATGCGGGCAAACAACTGGTGGGCGATATTGGCGGCGAGATATTGGTCGGGCGGATGGATGCAGCGCAAATGGCCGATTTTCTTATCACCAGACAGGTGCAGTGGGTGGTTGATGCTTCACACCCCTACGCCGACCTGCTCAGTGACAATGTGGCCGCCGCTTGCGGGCAATCCCAAGTGCTACTGACGCGTTATCAGCGCCCGAGTGAAATTGACGCTATTCATCATCCGCAGCTCTACAAAGTAGACAGTGCAGCGGCAGCGTGCGCCGTGGCGCAAGGCTTGGGGCCGCGCGTGCTCTTGACCACCGGCAGCAAGCAGTTGGCGGAGTATCAACAGCGGCTGACCGGTAAAACCTTGTTAGCGCGCGTGCTGCCAACGGCTGAGGTGCTGAGCCAATGTGAAGCGCTGGGGTTGGGGGTAGACAATATTATCGCACTGCGTGGGCCATTCAGCGCGCAATTCAATCATGCGTTGTATGAGTTTTGCCAGCCCGATGTGGTTATCACCAAGGAGTCTGGCGCACAAGGTGGCTACCAGGAAAAAGTGGCTCCCTGTCTGGCGCTGAATATTCCCTGCATTGTGGTGCGCCGTCCGGCCGCCGTGGTGTTGGGCGGTCTTGGGCAACAAGTGACTTCATTGGATGAATTTACCCGACATCTGATGCACTGGCAGCAATCTGATCCACTGGCGAGAACAACGAGGACAATAAAATGAAAAAAGCACTGTTGGTGATCAGTTTCGGCACCAGTTATGAACACACCCGCCAAAAGAACATTGAAGCTTGTGAGCAACAGCTATCGGCGGCTTATAGCGATCGCGATGTGTTCCGCGCCTTTACCTCAGAAATGATCATTCGCAAGCTACGTCAACGCGACGGTTTGTTGATCAATAACCCGCGAGAAGCACTGAAACTACTGGCTGAACAGGGTTATCAAGATGTGGCTATCCAATCACTGCATGTGATTAATGGCGATGAATACGAAAAAATCGCTACTGAAGTGCGCGGTTTTAGCGACTGTTTTCATCATCTGGTATTGGGCACACCACTGTTAAGCAGCTTTGCCGATTACCAGCAATTGCTGGCGGCACTGCAAACACAAATGCCCCCGCTGGCGGCGGATGAGCGGGTGGTATTTATGGGCCACGGAGCCAGTCACTTCGCCTTTTCTGCTTATGCCTGCCTTGACCATTTAATGACCTCTCTCAATTTTCCTGCTTTGGTTGGTGCGGTGGAAAGTTATCCGGAAATCGGCCATATCATTAGCCGCTTACAGCAGCAGGGGGTGCGCAAAGTGCATCTGATGCCATTGATGCTGGTGGCCGGTGATCACGCCATCAATGATATGGCTTCTGAAGAGCCGGATTCATGGCGCTCACAACTGGAAGCCGCGGGTATCAGTGCGCAATCATGGCTGCAAGGATTGGGAGAGAACCCGTTGATTCGCCAGATGTTTGTTCAGCATCTGGCGAGTGCCTTGCAGCAAAAACAGCAGGAGGCAGCGTAATGAGCGGCAGACTTTATGCATTGGGTGTTGGCCCTGGAGCCAGCGATTTAATCACCGTGCGGGCGGCGCGGCTGATAGCCAAACTGGATGTGCTGTATGCCCCGGCAGGGCGTAAAGGCGGTGACAGCCTGGCACTGTCAATTGTGCGCGAATATTTATCACCTAACACCGAAGTCCGCACCTGCCATTTCCCGATGAGCGCCGATGACAGCGAAAAGCAGGCGGTGTGGGATGAGGTGGCACAACAGCTGCAAGCGGAAGTTGCGCAGGGCCGTCAGGTGGGTTTTATCACCCTCGGCGACGCTATGTTATTTAGCACGTGGGTATTTTTGCTAGAACGTATTGGTCGGCCAGATTGGCTGGAAATTGTCCCCGGTGTCACTTCCTTTGCCGCTATTGCCTCACGCGCCGCATTGCCCTTGGCGATGGAGCAACAATCGCTGGCGGTTATGTCTTGCACCGCCCCAGAAGCCGAGCTGGAGCGCGCGTTGCAAGACCACGACTGCGTGGTGCTGATGAAAGTATATGGCCGCTTTGCACAAATTCAGGCGCTATTGGGCCGGTTAAACCTGTTCCCGCACGCGCTGTTGATGTCGGAAGCCTCATTACCCGGCGAGGTGTGCTGGCGTCAGTTGGATACCCTGGCTGCTGACCAGCCATTGCCCTATTTCTCGACCATTTTAGTCAATAAACAGCAACGAGTTATTTAAAAACAGATGGTTATCTAGTTTTCACTTAGATGCTTAACGTTATTGGAGTCACTCATGGAAATGGAAAGACAGTTAAAGAAACTTTCGCTCAGCGGCGTTGCGATGGCAATCCTGCTAACGATTGCCCCGAATGATGTTTTTGCCATGCACATTATGGAAGGTTTTTTGCCGCCGATGTGGGCGCTGGCCTGGTGGATACTGTTCCTGCCGTGTTTGTTTATGGGGCTGGTTCGTTTGAAACAGATTGTCGCTGAAGACAGCAATCAAAAAGTCCTGTTAGCGCTGTGCGGTGCTTTTATTTTCGTGTTATCGGCACTGAAAATTCCATCGGTGACCGGTAGTTGTTCGCATCCGACTGGTGTCGGGCTAGCAGTTATTCTGTTTGGGCCGGTCGTGGTGGCGGTGTTGGGGGCTATTGTGTTGTTGTTCCAGGCATTATTACTGGCGCACGGCGGC
This sequence comes from Yersinia artesiana, assembly GCF_902726545.1. Lineage (GTDB taxonomy): Bacteria > Pseudomonadota > Gammaproteobacteria > Enterobacterales > Enterobacteriaceae > Yersinia > Yersinia artesiana. Next base: position 11,326 of record NZ_CACVAD010000056.1, read on the forward strand.
CTGACAACCTTGGGTGCTAACGGCATGTCAATGGCGGTTATTGGGCCAGTAGTGGGTTATCTGGTGTGGAAGTTGGCCTGTAAAGCGGGATTGCGCCGCGACGTCGGGGTATTTCTTTGCGCCATGCTCGCAGATTTAACCACTTATTTTGTCACCTCGGTACAGCTTGGTCTGGCTTTCCCTGACCCGCAATTTGGTGTCAGCGGTTCGATTATCAAGTTTATGGGGGTGTTCTGCATTACCCAGATCCCGATAGCCATCGCTGAAGGCTTACTGACAGTGATGATTTACGACCAATTAACCAAACGCCAGTTAATCCACGCAGGGACTCACTAACATGAAAAAGACGCTTATTTTGCTGGCGATGGTGATCGCTCTGGTCATAATGCCGTTCTTTATTAATCACGGCGGTGAATATGGTGGCTCAGATGGTGAAGCCGAAACGCTGATTCAGACTACCGCACCTCATTATCAGCCGTGGTTCACGCCGTTATATGAACCCGCTAGTGGTGAAATTGAAAGCCTGCTGTTTACCCTACAAGGTTCCATTGGGGCGGCGGTGATTTTCTATATCTTGGGCTATTACCGGGGGAAACGCGGTGAGCATGCTGGGGATTGATAAACTAAGTTATCAAAGCCGCTGGCGACAGGCCGATCCAATGGGAAAATTGGTGCTATATGCCGTTTTCCTGTTGGCCGCCATGCTTAGCCCGCCGATGTATCAGGCGCTGCTCTTGGTGTTTATCGCCGCCCTGACATGTTATCTGTTGCGGGTGGGGCCGCGTCGTTATTTACGCTGGCTGGCAATACCGCTCTCTTTCCTGTTGGTGGGGTTGGTCACGATTGTGATATCACTCTCGCGCCAACCGGAGAGCCTGTGGTGGGGTATGCAGATAGGCCATTGGTGGCTGGGGCTTGATAGAGTCGGATTAACGACCGCCAATCAAACGCTATGGCGCAGTTTGGCGGCATTGGCGGCCACTTTTTGGTTTGTGCTGAATACGCCATTCCCGCAGCTTATCCAAATATTGAAGCGCTGCCATGCCCCCCGATTGCTGACCGAGCAAATCCTGCTGACCTGGCGCTTTATTTTTATTTTGATTGAGGAGGCCGCCGCGATCCATCAGGCGCAGTCTCTGCGATTTGGTTATATCTCATTGCGTACCGGCTACCATTCGCTGGCAATGTTGGTCGGTATGCTATTTACCCGCGTGATGATTCGCTATCAGCAAATGGTCATCTCGCTGGATATGAAACTCTATCAGGGCGATTTCCACCTGTAAGGCAGAATGTCATGTTAGCCACCAGGCAGTTAGGTTTCAGCTATCAGGAAGAGCAGGTATTGCACGACTTGACACTGGATTTCAGTCAGCATGCGGTCACCGGTGTCTTGGGGGCTAATGGTTGTGGCAAATCCACCTTATTTATGAACCTGACCGGTATTTTGCAACCGCAGCAGGGCGCGGTGTTGTGGCAGGGTGAGCCGCTCAGTTATAAGAAAGCCCACTTACGTGAATTGCGCCAGCGTGTCACCACGGTATTTCAAGATCCGGAACAGCAGATTTTTTATACCGATATTGATAGTGATATCGCCTTCAGCCTACGCAATTTGGGGATGCCCGAAGAGATTATTGCGCAGCGGGTTGACCGGGCGTTGACTTTGGTCGATGCGCAAGGATTTCGCCATAAATCTATCCAGCACTTGAGTCATGGGCAGAAAAAACGGGTGGCCATTGCCGGTGCGCTGGTGATGGAGGCAGAGTATCTGCTACTGGATGAACCCACTGCCGGATTGGACCCAGCCGGCCGGCAGCACATGATTACTATCATTGAACGTATTGTCGCGGAGGGAAAACGCGTTATTCTCTCCAGCCATGATATTGATTTGATTTATAAGGTCTGTGATTACCTTTATGTCTTATCCCACGGTCACCTGATGATTGCTGGTGAAACAACCGCAGTGTTCCTACAACAGGAAAAACTGCAAGCTGCCGGGCTGGTTCAGCCGTGGCTGGTCAAAATGCACAGTGAGCTGGGTTTACCGCTGTGCAAAACGGAAGAAAAACTCTTCGCGCTGATGCGTCAACGCGAAACGGAGGAGGCGCGATGAGTCGGTCAGTGATGAATTTATCGATAATGGTGCAGGGCACGGCATCTGACGTGGGTAAAAGTGTGTTAGTGGCCGGGCTATGCCGCATCTTTATGCAAGACGGTTATCGCTGTGCGCCGTTTAAATCGCAGAATATGGCACTCAATTCGGGCATTACCCCACAGGGGGAAGAGATGGGGCGGGCGCAGATTTTTCAGGCCGAAGCGGCCGGAATTGCCCCGGATGTGCGCATGAATCCAGTGCTGCTCAAACCCACCAGTGACCGTAAGGCGCAGGTGGTTTTAATGGGCAAAGTGGCCTGCAATATGGATGCGGTGGAATACCATCAGTACAAACCGCAATTGCAGCAGCAAATCAGCGAGGTATACCACAGTTTGGCACGCGAATATGACGTCATAGTGCTGGAAGGTGCGGGCAGCCCGGCAGAAATTAATCTGCGTGACCGCGATATCGTCAATATGGGCATGGCTGAAATGGCAGACGCGCCGGTATTGCTGGTGGCGGACATTGACAGAGGCGGCGTGTTTGCCTCTATCTATGGCACTCTGGCGCTGTTGCATCCCCATGAAAAAGCCCGCGTCAAAGGGGTGATAATCAATAAATTTCGTGGCGATATCGCACTGCTGACCCCTGGCCTGGAACAGATTGAAGCCCTGACCCATGTCCCGGTACTGGGGGTGATGCCGTGGCTGGATATAGATTTAGAAGATGAAGATGGTGTCGCTCTGCAAAATGGCAAATATCAGGATACGGCAGAAAAGGCACTGGATATTGCGGTGATCCGCTTACCGCATATCGCTAACTTTACTGATTTTAATGCGCTGGCCGCGCAACCGGATGTGCGCCTGCGCTATGTATCGCAGTTGTCGGCGTTGGGCCAGCCAGATTTGATTATTTTGCCGGGCAGCAAGAATACGCTGGGCGATTTGCAATGGCTGCACCACGGCGGGCTGGCGGCAGCGTTACTGAAGCTACATCAACATAATGTGCCGGTGATAGGCATTTGCGGTGGTTATCAAATGTTGGGAAAACGCATTGTTGATGGCGTGGAGTCGGGCCTTGAGCAGATGGATGGTTTGGGGTTGCTGGATGTGGAAACCGAGTTCGCGCCAGATAAAGTCACCACGCGCGTTAGCGGTTATTGTCAGATTGGCCTGCCAGGCATATTGGAAAACTGTAGTGATCACCCGCTTGAAGGTTATGAAATCCATATGGGTGTCTCCCATCTGGGCCGTGATGTCATACCTTTTGCGCAGCTAACGTTACGTAACGGACAAGCCGAGCAGTGGGTGGATGGTGCGGTGAATGGCGATGGCAGCGTATTAGGCAGCTATATCCACGGGCTATTTGACAGCCACCACTTTACCCGCGCGCTATTAGATAGCCTGCGTCAACGCAAAGGGCTGGCTGCTTTTGACGGCGTGACAGTGAATTATGCTGAACATAAACAGCAACAGTTCGATATTCTGGCAGCACAGATGCGCGAGCATATTGATATTGATAGGATTTTCAAACTAATGAAACAGCACCAACAGGAGCGCGCACAGTGATTTTGATTACCGGAGGGGCGCGCAGTGGCAAGAGTTCATTGGCCGAACGTTTGGCAGCACAAGCGGCCGAACGGGTATTTTACATTGCGACCTCAGTGGTAACAGATGCGGAAATGGCAGAGCGGGTGGCATTACACCGTGCCAGCCGCCCGGCGCATTGGCGTACCTGGGAAGGCTATCGTGATCTCGGAGTGGTGCTGGAAAAGCACGTCGAACCCGGCGAAGCCGTTATGTTGGAATGCATTACCACACTGATTACCAATTTGCTGTTTGAACTGGCGGGGGATACGCCAGCGGAACAGATGGATTTTACCGCGCTTGAAGAGGGTATTTCGCAGCAAATTACCGAGTTGTTGGCAGCTTGTGCTCGCAGTAGTGCGCCTGTTTATCTGGTGACCAATGAGCTGGGCATGGGGATCGTACCGGAGAATCGCCTGGCGCGGCATTTTCGCGATATTGCCGGACGAGTCAATCAGCGATTGGCCGCGGCGGCTGATGAGGTGTTTTTAGTGGTTTCGGGTATTGAGGTCAAGATTAAATGAGCCTGCGTCTATTTCTCGCAACATTGCAGTTTATGACCCGTATTCCAGTGCCAGAGCGCTGGACGCAAGGGCTAGCGCTGGATAACTACGAGCGCGGTATTATCGGTTTCCCCTTTATCGGCCTGATTGTTGGGGTGATCGGTGGGGTGATTTTCACTCTGCTGGCTCCGTGGTGCGGTGTGCCATTGGCGGCGTTGGGATATGTCCTGGCGTTGGCACTGGTTACCGGTGCTTTTCATCTCGACGGGCTGGCAGATACCTGTGATGGGGTGTTTTCTGCCCGCAAGCGCGAGCAAATGCTGGAAATCATGCGCGACAGCCGCCTCGGTACTAACGGCGGTTTGGCGTTGATATTTATCGTGGTGGCGAAAGTGCTGGTGGTCAGTGAGTTGGCGCTGCGTGATGCACCGATGCTACTGATGCTCACCGCCGCCTCAGTGGCCGGGCGCACAGTGATTGTGCTGTTGATGTATCGCCAACGTTATGCGCGCGAAGGTAATGGATTAGGCAACATTTACATCGGTAAAGTGACAGGGAAACAAACACTTGCCACCTTGGCCGGTGGCGCGATATTAACGCTATTACTTGGTCAGGGCGCAGGGCTGTTGGCGTTGGTGATTAGCATGGTGGTGGTGGCATTATTGGCAACCTACCTGCGCCGCCGTCTGGGCGGGCAAACCGGTGACACGCTGGGCGCGGCGGCCGAAGTGGGTGAGTTGGTATTCCTACTGGCGTTGCTGTAATACGACCTGTTTTCGAACACTTTTGATGAGCCATTCTATGCGACTTTTTCTGGTGCGCCATGGGCAAACCGAAGCCAATTTGCGCGGTGTTTTTTGCGGCTTGACCGATGTGGCGTTAACGCCACTTGGCGTCGAACAGGCCGGTGATGTCGCGAGTTGGCTGGCGGATGTGGCGTTTGCTGATGGTGTCAGTAGTCAGTTGCTACGTGCGCGGCATACTGCCGATATCGTGCTGGCGGGGCATCCCCTAAATGCGGGCATTAATGACCAATTAAATGAAATGAATTTTGGTGAGTGGGAAATGCGTCATCACCATGATTTACAGCGTGAAGACCCTGATGCATGGGCCGCATGGGTGGCAGACTGGCAGCAGGCCAGTCCCACTGGCGGGGAGTCTTTTATTCAGTTTTCAAACCGAGTCGAAAGCGTCGTTCAGTCACTGCTTTCAACCCGCAGTCACCAAACAAATCGTCATGAAACAAACAGTCACGATAACAATCAACTACTGGTTGCCCATCAGGGAGTATTAAGCCTGATGCTGGCGCGTTTACTGGCGATGCCAGCCGCCGCCATGTGGCATTTTCATTTTGAGCAGGGGGCATACAGCGTGTTGGAGATCCATGATGGGTTTGTCACGTTGCGTGCGTTCAACAGCCGGGCTGTCTGGCAGCCTGCACTACGAGGTTAAATAGATGCAAACACTTTCATCAATTCTGCGCACCATTGCTCCACTGGATAGCAAAGCGATGGCCCGAGCTAAAACACGGCTGGATGGTTTGCTAAAACCGCAGGGCAGTCTGGGGCGTTTGGAGCAGTTGGCGGTTCAATTAGCGGGAATGCGCGGTTTATATGGGCATCAGGTTGATCGCAAACAAATCATTGTTATGGCGGCTGACCATGGTGTTTACGACGAAGGTGTTGCTATCTCTCCCCGTGTCGTGACGATGGTTCAGGCATTGAATATGGTGAAAGGGGTTACTGGCGTTTGTGTATTGGCGGCCAACGCCGGTGCTGAAGTCAAAATAGTGGATGTGGGTATCGATAGCGATACGCTGCCCGGTGTAGTGGATATGAAAGTGGCGCGCGGCAGTGGCAATATCGCCCGTGGCGCAGCTATGACTCGCCAACAGGCTGAGGATTTACTGGTTGCCAGCGCGATGTTGACATTACGGCAGGCGGCTGAAGGCGTGAAAGTGTTTGGCGTGGGTGAGTTGGGGATGGCGAATACCACCCCTGCAGCGGCGATGGTCAGTGTGTTTACCGACAGCGATCCGGCGTTGGCAGTGGGGATCGGGGCTAATTTCCCCAGCGAGCAATTACATCACAAAGTGGCCGTCGTGCGGCGCGCAATTGAAACCAATCAGCCAGATGCCAGTGATGGTATTGATGTGTTGGCAAAAGTCGGTGGTTTTGATCTGGTGGGTATGACCGGAGTGATGTTAGGCGCGGCCGCCGCGGGCTTGCCGGTGGTGTTGGATGGTTTTCTCTCCTATGCTTCTGCATTGGCTGCTTGCCGTATCGAACCCAAAGTGCGTGATTACTTGATTCCATCTCATCTATCGGCAGAAAAAGGCGCGGTTATCGCACTGAACCATCTGCAATTGGAACCCTATTTGCAGATGGGCATGCGATTAGGTGAGGGCAGCGGCGCAGCACTTGCCATGCACTTAGTGGATGCGGCCTGCGCGATGTATAACAATATGGGGTCATTGGCCGAAAGCAATATTGAGTTGCCAGCGCCTCTTTGTTCTTGAAATTGCAGGGGTTAGTGACGTTCACTGCCCCGAATCACTGACTCCAGTAAGCTCATCGGGATTCATTCTCTTGTTGCCTACCATTACCGACAGAAGTATTACCAGGTTCAGTGATGATGCTTAAAGATCATATTAATACCATGCCGGGAACGTCATTGATTGGGCCTAATGATGATCGTTTTGGCCGGCGTTTCTTGAGCCTGGCAATGGCGATGATTGTATTATCCAATACTATTTCCACGTTATCGTCACCTTAATCTGACAGGGGAAGGGGCGACCCTCCTCCTCGGATTTATATTGCATAAATAAATTTGATTGGTATCACCGATCGATTTTTTATTTCTAAGCTATCAAAACGATTATCTTTCCTGTGAGTTGGCAAGCTATACTGGCAGACGGCATATAACCCATAATAAATGTGTGGATTTGTTTTTTCTGCTCAATTTTGTAAATTAATAAAAAATTCTTATCGATTATCCGTGTTATCAATGGGGATATTGATATCAGTAAATTTGAAAAAGTATTCATCTACTTTGATATGTTCAATAATGTTAGTCGCCGTTTTAAATCAAGGTAATCTATTGTCCCCAAAGGGAATATAAAAAGACGGTCACAGCGTCTGAGTTAATAATCTCATATGGTGACAAATGCAATATCCCTTTTATGACAAAGAATTTTTACAATGGCTGTGAGAAAAATCCGACAAGGTTGGTGGTAGTATTCCCATATACTTTTACTTCTCAGTGTTGTTTAATTGCTATATTGAATTTTCAATGGTTGAGGCCATCTTTTATAATCTGTATTATTCATAGGTGAGAGGTTTATGTTGATAAATGAAATAAATATTTTAAATTTAGAATTTCCTTCAGATATATTTACATCCCTCAATTATCGAAGTTTGAGTAAAGTGTGTTCTATCTCTCGGGTTTTAACTTTTCACTTATCACATCCCTGAGTTATTCAGTGAAAGAGTGACAATCGCAAAGATAAAATTCTGCTAATGACTCTTTTTAGTCATCATTTCTATTCAAAATTCGTTCAATCCATCCTGGCTAAGGATAGTGAGTAAAAAGAAAGGGACGTTTAAAATGTTAAGTGTAGCGATTACAACCCAAAATGCTTTCTATGAGTTAGGTTTGCATTCTCTACTCCAGAAAGTTTTTAATAAAGAGGGTGTTGAGGATTATGTATTTCTTAATCCGTATGAAAAAAAATCGACACACCTGGCTAATGTGATATTTAAAGATTTTATGGTGATCGTCAATATATATCAAGAGAGTGGATATATTGCGAAGTGCACCAGTAGTATTCATACCCCGATGATGACAGTCAATATTCCTTTTAACAGCAGTCAACTCGATATCTATGACATCATCTCTAAAATCAAGAAAATCTTGGCAATTGCACGCCTCAGTCACTGCAATATGATGAACAGCGATATATTCAGACGGTTAGGACTTAAGAATTATATCCAACTCTCTATTACTGAAAGTAGAGTGGTAGAGTTGACAGGACAAGGTTATACGATTACCGATATTTCAAATATACTTGAGCGCTCTGAAAAGACAGTATTAACCCATCGAAGAAATGCGATAAGAAAACTGGGCGTATTAAATCGCTTAGAGTTTTATAACTATGCATCACATATGAAAAACTATAGCAATAAAGAAGCCATATTTATTTGTATCTGATTTACAGTGTGTTTTTTACTGCGATATATCACATTCCTTTTTGCGACAAGCGAAAATTATCTCCCCATCAGTAGTGAAATTATCACTTCACGCTATATTGTATAATGTCGCGTGAAGTGATTTTTGGACTGATATTAACGGGCTGAGACAACTTTGGGATTGAAGCTATTAATAATTTGTACGTAATGCTTACGTTGATGTTCAGTAAATTCACCTCCGGCGGTCGTCAAAGTGAAAATAAGTACGACACGATTAGCTGGATTTGAGATGGCATGATGCGGCAGTAATACGATGGATTGTACCTGGCGAGTAATTTCCCCATCTTGCAAAAAGTTGTTTGCTACTTGGACTACGGGCAGTTTCGCTGGACCAAGCTCATGTTTGAGTAATTTTCCCTCAATTTGAAATCCAGGTAATTTATTGCGTAATGCTTCCATCTCTTTTTCACAGAAGTCTTCAGGTGTTTGTTCTTCATCTAATAAAGCACGGTTAATGATAATGGTATATTCGTGGTTATCCGGATCTCTGAACATTAAAATGTTCACGGACTGATCCAGAACCGGGGCCGTTGTCAGAAAGGTGCCCTCAAAAATAGAATAAGTAGAAGAAATAGCATTCATAGGATTTTAAGCTCCCGCATTTTTGTTATGTATGGGTAATAACAGCACTTCAACGCGCCGATTTTGATCTTGTCCTGCTGGTGTGTCATTTGATGCAACTGGTTCTAATGCTCCCATCCCTCGGATAATGAAATCTTCTTTTGCAAGAGCACTGTTTTTGATTAACCAGTCCCGTACCACAACTGCGCGTTGTTCGGAAATTGTCGTATTGAATGAAGCACTGCCGGTATTGTCCGAATGACCGATAATGAGAACTTTTCTACCTTGATGCTGCTCTACCAGCAGTAACAAGGATGCCAAAGTTTCGTTTGTTTGCGCATTGGGCTTCAGTTTTATGCTATTTGAATCAAACATCGGGGCCATTTGGGTAGAACTAAACGCAGGGATAGCTTGATAACTTTCAATTTGATGATTTATTTTATTTAATAGCGGTGCGCATTGGGATAATCCCCATCGTGTAATATTTATTATATTCAGGCAGTTAGAGTATATTTTGGCCTTATCAGTTAACTTCTCAATATTATCCGTAATATGTTGCATGGATATATCGTTCATATTGCCCAAAGTTGCCATCTGTTGGTTAAATTGGTCATGGCGAGTTTTTTCTTGTGATAAAGAATAGGCCATATGTACTGCTAATAGCACGGTGGCAAAACCTAAACTCCATAACCATTTCGGCGGTGTCGGGGTTTCAATAGCAGTCGATTTCACTACTGGGGCTATTTGTGGTTTTCGCCAATTAATTACTTCCGGGAAAGGTGGTCGTGATAGGGATGAGGCCAAACCAGGCAAAATCCCCAATGTTTTTTCCAGCCATACCGACCAGGCACCATGTTTGATAAACCCTTTTCCGTTATCGGATAAAATCACATCAGTCAGCTGTAATGATGTGCGGGAAAATAGGCTTTTTAAGCTATTTGTCACGCCGGATTGGTTTAACCAAATAAATAAATTATGTGCAATGGCGTGACGCTGAGAAGAAAACGCAGCACTGCTAGTATCCTGCGACTCAAGTTTTTGGCTCAATGTTTGGAAAGCAGTTGTAATATCAATCTCTTTTTTATTGGCAAGATTAATATTCCCAGTCCAATATGCATTATCAGGATTATGGCTAAGACGCTCCTCACTTAACTGCATATAGATAGCAAACACGCAGGGAAGGGGTGTTTGCAAGGATAATGCAGAAAAACTGTTCTGCCATTTTGTCAATTGTGAAATGATAATTGATGTATTTTCATATACATCCGGTAAGAACGGGAAAAAGGCCAAGACCTGTGCCGACGGGTGATGTGCCGCAATATGTTTGAGCTTTTTTTGCAATGTTTCTGGGTCAGGAATTAAGATCCAAATAGCCTGACTGGAAAAACGCGTATTATCGGCAGCTCCTGGATGACTAAACCACTTGGCGGCATAGGGGCCAAGAATCAAAATAACGGTATTCCCCTGGTGTGCAGTTTCTACAACCGTCGGTTGAGGGGGCTGTTGTGGTTCTGGCTGAGAGGGTTCCGATTTAAGGGTGTAATGCCACCATACGTTGAGCACCAATAGCGCCAGGAAAATAATAAAAATGGCATTATTCCATAACGTATTTTCATACAAAGCCATACTGGCTATTAATACGCCACTGGTTGCCAACCAGAGCAGTAATAGCGACTTATTTAATTTGAGCTTAAACATTTAAGACAGATCACCTAAATAACGAGAACACCAAAACCAAAACACACTGAGCGATAACAGGGCGGCAAAGAGAGGTAAGACTAACGATCGCCAAATTCGACGTGGCTCTGGTGTTTGTTCTATTTTGACAGGCTCCTCATTTTCGCCTGTTTCCTCCGGTTCTGGCTCCACCTGAAGATAATCGTTATCCATAACCCGATTAGGTGGTGATAGCTTATGACCATACTGCGCAAGTAATTGCTGTGATTTCACATCACGGGAAGGCAAATTACGCGCGAGGACAAGTATTTTTAGCGCATATTGGCAGATGACTTCATCATCACTATTTAATAGCGCTTCCAGGCTGACACTATCAGCAGGAGCTGGCGTGCTGTAACCATAGAAATAGTCTAATAACAAATAGTTATCCCAACTTAGCCCCTTATCTTTAATTGTATTTTCAGTACGTTTATCCAGATAGTGGCAAAGCTGGTGACATAACCTGTCCACTTCGATGGGGGGGTGTTGTTCTGATTTCAGGGTGAGGCAAAATGCTTCGATCTGCTCAATCAGTTTTCGCTGAAAACCGGATAACGACGGAATAATACCGTTAAAAGATAATAAGGTGTCGATGCTTAAAATTTGTTTGAAAATGTCTTCGCTTTTCACCAGGGTTTCTCCACAACATCACCCCAACCCTGCAAGCGAATATAAGGACATATTCTGACAGAGCATGGGTTTGAATCCGTTTCGGTATTAAAGGCCAGTTTTAACTCAAAGATTGAGTCATCGGTTTTGGTAATGATTTTCTTCATATTGCTGATATCAACATGTTCAGCCATAACTTGAGTGTTTTGTGCGTTATAAACACCTATGTGCCACCATTCCACATCTTCACGGGTGAAATCGGCTTCATGCTTTTCTATTTTTAGCGTTTTTTTATTGACCAGAATTAAAGGTTCTAGCCACTGCTCGTGGGAGGCAGGGAGATCAGTGAAATAACTGACTTTGCTGGTACCGACGACATCCGGATGTACGCTTCGCTGGCTAAAATTAACCCCAAGACGATATTCGAACTCTTGTAAAGTACGTTGTGAACCCAAGGTATAACAGCCAAGTTCTGCGTTGTTTTGTTCAGTGCCGAGAAGAGTACGGACCCGGCTTTTAGCGATTTTGTCCCGCTCCCACCAGGCCAGTTCTACCGCGCCAGATTTCTTGGCCTCATTATTGTGATCCGACCAAACTTTGCTGTGCTTGCTGCGGGTATAGAAATGCCACAGCAGGATTTTGTGCGGAGCATAACAATCATAGCCATGGGTAAAAGCGCGAGCAGCCATGGCAATTTCTTCCCCCAGAAAGAAAATGTCGGGGTCGTTAGCGACTTCACGAACAAAGCAGCCATCGGTGAATATGAAACCAGCAGCTAAATACCCACAGCGCACAGGCGCATTTTCGGTAAAAGGCGTGGACATCATTTGCACCATGCCTTCAGGGGTAAAAGTATTAAAAATCAGCCGGCTAACATAATCTTTTCTGTTTTCATTCTCACCGGGTTCATAGCCTGGAGGATAAGCGGATAATATCGGCTTAGGGCTTTTGTCACGTAGATTATTTAACATCGTGATCATTTCATGATCCCAGTGTTGAATAAATCGACAATGGGAGTCTATTTGCAAGAAATAAGTTTCGTCCTGAAAAAGCCCTTCAGCCATATGTCTGGCCCAACAAGCCCCTTTGCTCTCATAATAATGCACAGCTAAAACCCATATATGCGCCTGGTTATATTCCAATTGATGCAATGGATAGCCAAGATGGGTTTGACTTTCTATCAGTCGCATTCCCTGACTAATGAAAGTATTGATGTCATTTTCATCTTGCCAGAAAACAGCAATATTGAGATTTTCGGGACTTTTAGCTGTATTTATCATGTCATGTAGCGTCGGGATCAATTCTGAATCCCGATAGCTCGCAATGCTCACAAAAATAGAAGATACAGACTGCATATATAATCCGTGTAAATTAACAGTGTTGCCCTAATGGGTTAATTAACCTGCAAGATAATTTCTGCGGCGGCGCTAAAGTTGCCGTTAGCGGGTTTGGCCGTGGTTGATACTGGTTCCAGAGTGGCTTTCCACTTGAATTCAGCCGGTGTCGCACTGGCGATATTGAGCTTTTGCTCGCGATCACTGCCATTGAGTGCCAGTAATTTGCCGGAACTGTCGCTGATTTTTATGCGCATCCGGTCATCCTGACCATCCTTGTCTGTGACTTTGATGTAATTCCCATCGGCAGTTGGCGTTTGCGTGGTAATGGCGGCGGTAGCTGAATATTGCCCGTAATCGGTTTTACAGGTGATATCAAACTCCAGATCCCGTTCGACCCCATGACTTAATTTGCCGGAGGTGACCAGCCCGAAATCCACTATTTTGGTGCCGTCAAAAGTACAAGAGGGGGTACTAATAATGGTGATTTGACCGATGTCCAGTTTCTGTGCGAAGTTGGCTACGCTATTACTGTTCACCCAGTTATAGGCCGCAGTACCTGCCGGTAAAACCAACTGACCGGCGGTATTGGTTAAGGAGAGTGTCTCTTTGGTTTTATATAACTCAATTCTGAAATAGGTGTTAGCCGGATACGTCCAACGACCAATTTCAGTGGTAAATTCCATCGCACCATTCGTGTTGAATAAGCCAAAAGCACCGCCATTATTCCACATGGGTTTAATAGCAATACCGTCGATATTGGTGGCAAACAATCCATTACCCAAATCATTTCCCAGCAAGGCGGCGACATTTTTACCGTAAGGGTTGCCAATGGCGCAATCGACATAGGTCACCCTCGTCCCCTGCATTGCTGAATCCGCCTCAGCAATAAACTTAGTAGTATCTGCGGGGGCATCTGCATCAATAGTGAGAATTAACCCAGGTATACTCATGGTTGATGGCAGAGATCCGCCTTTATCGCTTTCTGTATCAATGGTACAGATGGCGCTTGCTTGCCCGGCGGTAATCGCGCCGAATGCCAATATAAAAAGCGTCCTTGTCATGGCTAACTACTCCTGTCCTGCATCAAGTTTAGCAATCAGTTCTGGTGGAATGATTTGCAGTAATTCACCAAAGCTTTTGCCAATGGTTTTTTCTGAAAAAGACAATAGCGCGATCACCGGGCTGCTAGGCTCGGTCGTCGCAAACCATTGGCGTACTTCAATGAGTCGGGATAACGCGTCCGCGCGGTTTTGAATTCCTTTGGGCGCGGTGGGAACTTGCGCTGCAACGGCTATCGCCGGTGGCTGTTGCAATGGTGGCGAGTGTGGCGCGGGCGGATAAGTGGGCGTCGCAGTATCAGTGGGTGCACTGACTGCGGTGACTATTTCCTCAGGCTGCCATTCCGGGGCCGTGGTATAGGCTTCACTGTCCTCGGTTGCCGTAATATATTCAGGTGTTTCAAAGGCCGCGATTGGCGTGATATCGGCGATATTGCTTCCGCCAAAATGGCGTAACACCGCCGTCAATCTGGCAAAATCTGGGGTGACATCACCGAGAGAATGGTGGAGACGCGTGGTTAATTCCAACAGCAATGCATAAGCTTTCTGCAATGAGAGGATCGCGCTATCGGAGCGGGCCTGCCAATCATGCTCAATGGCTTCCAGAGTGGCTTCTTCCAGTGCGCCTTCTTCGCGCGGGAACGAATACGCTTTCTCAAGCTCTTTGACTGATATTTGCATTCCTGCGGCTTTGGGCAGGGGTTGGTTGCGAAAATCAGCAATAAAACCATCAATATCGTCTAATTCTGCAAAAGCATTGGCCCGCATGAAAGGTTCAAACTCGCCTTCATCAAGTAATTGTGGATGTAGTTCATCCGGCCAGGTACTCAGACACCACAACAGGGCTTCCAGCCCTTCCTGCACCGCACTTACACCAATTTGCCGCAGCCGACAGCGCATCAGAATGATCAGTAACCGAATATCGCGGGCTTTACCTAGCAGCTCAAGGCATTTTCGCTCGGTGTCGGTCCAGTTGGTTGGCTCCGCGACTTCAACAAAGTTACCGTACTCGGCGGTTAGTTTGGGTTGCAGTTTTGTTTGCAGCATCAGAAATGCCGAGTCATATTCCAGGCTTGGGCCGCAAGGGTTATCCCCCGGAATAGGCTGCATCAGGCGGTGATAATAACCGGTGCTATCCGCGATACTTGGTACACTCATGTTTCTTCCTTTTAACGCCATGGGTGGACGTCGTTTAATTTTTCACTCTCGGAGTTAGCCGTGATGCTGATGGATTAATAACGGTGCATTTCGGGTTCAAAACTCATTCCGCGCACGTTGGCAGTGACATCATCTCTGGCTAGCCAACTGGTGTATCCCAACTGGCTGGTGCCCTCCAATGTGGCGGTTGGAACCTCATCGGCGGTGAGCAGCAACTGCACTTCCCAGGCATATTCAAATCCGACAAAGTTACGCACCCATTCACGTAATACCGGTAAATCCTGTCCTGATGGACTAAATCGTAAATACTGTTGCAGGCTGAGTGGGCCGAGTATCAGCTCGAATTTATGCTGTCGGTCTAAAACGGTATCGCCCAGAATGGCACCATCGCCTAACAGCATCGCCGAGGCACCATCACCCAGTTGCGTCTGGTCACTTTTATCCAAAAAGATCCACTGTTGGGCGTATTCGACCATGCTAACTGGCACTTCAAAGTAGTATTGCAATGCGCCGACTAAGCCTTCGGGGTTACGTGCTTCACGTATAAGATGGGCGGATGAAGCGAGATGGGCATGCACCGGCAGCGCACTGTGTGTCAGCTCCGCGGGGTCTAAACCGGCCAGGCTGCCGATATAAAAAGAGAATTTCTCATCATGTTGTCTGTCTAGCGACGCGGTGTCCTGAGAGACAAACCATGCACGATAGAGCTGTGATAGCGCTCGATGATGAAAGAGATCGGCAAAATCGGTCAGTGTATGGTCATGCAACTCAGCGCGGGTGTAGGCCAGTTCAGTCATTTGCAACGGCATCGCGCCGTGCGGCCCCCAGATACCCAGACCAAAAAGCTGTAGGTCCATCTTCCCGTCTTTCATTTCAACATGTGCTATCTCACGTGGTGAGAACGCCATATTGGCACTTTGCCCGATACGGAAAGTTTCCTGTTTCGGCAGCATAGCTTTCGCGGGAGCGGGCATATCGGGGGTTCGCGCCGCATTAGCCCGCATCATGCTGATAAAACCGGCATTCCAAGGCTCTGCTTGCTGATACCAGGTATCCAGATTGAGTTGGCTCTGCGGCTGCATGCTGTCGTCCGGTTGCATTACAGCACTCCCCGGCGACCAGGACGGGCTTTCCACTGACCGACACGCCCTCTTTGCATTGAGTGCAGTTCAGTCTCGGTAAACACATTAATCGCGGCATGGCGTGCCAAATAGTTTTCCATGATCAAGCCAAACAGATAGGGGCTGATGCCGGAGAACCCTTCTTCATCAACGGTCAGGGTGCAACAGATCCCACGACCATAAACCAGTAAGCCGTTACCGGGCAGTCGTCTGATTACCGGCTCGCTTTGGCAGCCAACCAGTGCATCAATTTGTGTGTTCGATTCAAGATCTGAGGCGCTAACAAACAGACGTAGCATGTTACGTAGCGACTCACCCCCATTGGCGTGGGTCATATCGGATAGCGGCAAGTAGTTGAAACTGAGCTGACGGATTAACCGCCAGGCTGATTCATCTATCGCAAAAGGGGGCCGTGGGGGGCTGGGCTGAAATACAAAGTGCGCGCCGTGTACTGGAGCTGAATCCGCCATGGTTAATTCAAAATTGCCATTACTGGTAATCAATCGCGGCAGATCTCGGTTAGTCACCTGCGCTTCAATGGATAAATACCGCAGGTTATCGCCATAGGGCGCTTCTTGTTGATCAACCAGCGAAACGAAGACCTCAGTGCTGGCATAAGGCGTACGAGTGTCATATTTACGTTTATTGTTCTGACTCGTTCTGGGCTTACGGGTAATAGAAAAATAGCGACCAAAATTACCATTGTCGCAATGGCGGGTTTGGTAGAGTGGGTTAAATACCACCTCTTTGCTGGTTTCCGCCTGTTGACCAAAGACTTTTGTGATGGAGAAAACCTCGTAATCGAGTGGGCGGCTTCGGTCTGGCACCACATGAAAGTCATTCAGTGCACGATTAATCTCAATCTTGTCCATGCGCTTCTGGAATAGATTAATCACCGGGGTGCAGTTCAAGAGGAAGCGAGAGGGGGCCACATGACTCACCAGCTCTTGTGGCAGCCGATCCAGTAAGATAATAATCTCCGCTTCGTTGGTGTGATTATTGCGTAGACTTTTGGACAGTTGAGTCAGCGTGAAAAAATAGAACCGCTGGCGGCAGGTGAAGTATTCCTGCATCAGGTTATGACCATGGAAAATATTCCACGACAGTGGCAGCAGGCTTTGATCAGGGCTTAACCCCTCAAAAGCCAGAGCGTCATTGCTTATCACGGTATCTTCTGCTGTCACGCCGTGCCCAGCGCGGATGATGGTTGCAACATGGCTGGCATGCAGAAGCTCAAAGATGTGAGAGACGATCCTCTCGTCACCATTGATATAGATAGGCAGCCTATCCAGCCCGGCGAGCTGTGAAAATTGCAGGTCGCCGACCAGCTTTAACTTAATGCGCAAGGCACCCTTTAGCCGATGATAGGAAATACGGTGCTTTTCCAGATTAGGCATATCGGGAGGAATGGAGCTTAGGCGCGCTTCTGTTATCTCCAGTGGCCATAATCCGACATCCTGCCCACTGCGAAACTCACAACGGGTCGTTTCACCTGGGGCAATATGGGTGAAAAATGAACTGCCACGAGGGACATTATAACCCTGAGTCAGATCACCTTCTTTTAGGTTTGGCTTCAGTTGAATCACGCCCATGGAAGGGGTGGGGGAGTTGTAATTGGGATAGACAATATCCAGCAAGCGCTGAGTAAATTTAGGGAATTCGGCATCCAGCTTAATTTGTGTTCTGGCAGAGAGAAAGCAGAAAGACTCGATCAGGCGTTCGACATAGGGATCGGCAACTTCAATTCCGTGCATGCCTAAGCGGCCCGCTATTTTAGGATGCTTATCTGCGAACTCCTGCGCCATTTCGCGCATAAAAGTCAGTTCTTTATTATAGTAATCAAGAAATTTGTGATCCACTTACTGCCTCAGTTGTTATGCCAGCTTTATTTCGCCTAATCAGTAGAATCGCATCTGTTGATATTCACTTATTCGGATTTAACATATTCAGCGATAGCGAAACAACAGTTTTATCAATTGCGTATATACACGTAGGAATATCAAAAATTATCTCCATCCGCTGCGTTGATTATGTGGATGAAGATTTATAATAACTATTTTTTAATCCTGTTTAAGGGAGGGATTATTACATGCAAGGTTTTTTCGCTCAATGAACTTTAAAACCTCGATAACAATCTCATGGCTATTTATTGTTAATATTCAATAATAACAGTGCGTTAAATTGTTATTGATATGTGACTTTAGGACTTTGTTATGGGCGAAATTCCTAATTTAACTTAACGGCTTTTTCATTTTACTCCTGCTTTCTTTCTTATTTGTAGGAATTTTCACACTTAGTAAAGTGAATTATCCCATGATATTGATTTTGTATTTTTAAATATGGCGTTGTGCATGGT
>NZ_CACVAD010000057.1 GCF_902726545.1 Yersinia artesiana
TATTATCACTGACGATAAAATAAGAATTATAAAAACCACATAAAATAAATAAGAAAAAAGACTTTTATTTGTATGAATAGTCTTTTCATTTGTAGGAAATATCCCACTAATATGTGGGAAATATAAACCCAAAAATAAGAATGTAAGAAATTAAAAATAAGACATTCTTAAAATTAAAATCACATAAGGAATTAATCAATGAAACCTAATGATCAACGTAAAGAAGAAGTCATGGGTATATTGGAAGAAAAGTGTCATGCCCTGAAGAAACAGTTTACTGAATCACCTCCTCCGGTGATCAATTGGCCAAAGACAAGAGAACTTGCTGACAAAGCGCAACTGGATATTTACACGGCAAGGTTAGTATTAATGAAATTGGTCGATGAAAATCGAGTAAAAATGTCAGAAACCAAAGTGATGAATTCATTACGTTGGTTTATTGCTCATCCAGCTGAAAAATAAAGATAATTATTCTTATTGAGTATTTATGACTCAGATACCGAATAGCACGCTAACCAGCGCGCCGGTAGCGTCATGTTAGATAAACAGCAACTAATTGAAAATAATGAAATTACTATCTTTACCGTTCATAGAAGCGAGGCTTTCAGCGCGCAAAGTTAACCTTGTTGTTTTGCTACTCATGGTCGTGACGTTTATCTCCATGCTGCACTATGAGGTAAATCGAGGTGGTGCCGGGTTGCATCTTCCTCATAACATCATCATCTGGGCCATGATGGCATTGCTGGTGATCGCACTCTATTGGCCGCAAAGTGAAGAACCTCAGGTGGTGAACTCTCCGGGCAAGCTATGGCTGCTGATTGGCGCGCTGATGATAACGCTTCCTGGATTGTGGCCTGCCTCATTACAACATGTTGCTGCCTGGTTACCCCGCGTGCTCGGTTTGTGGGGTGGGATAATACTGCTACTGGGGTTGTTTCGGCTGAAATTAAGCCCTGCTGCGCGGCAGAGCTGGCTGCTACTGATACTGTTGTCCGTGTGGGGGCAAGCCACCTTGGCATTACTGCAATGGCTTGTTTTTACAGCAGATAACTGGATGGAATTTGATCTTGCCCAACGCCCTTATGGCATCTTCCAGCAAGTCAATGTGCTGGCTAGCTATTTGGCAACCGGTTATGCCATCGCAGCCTATCTGTTTATGGTCTCAGATAATCGTGCCATACGAAGCATAAGTACCCTTACGTTACTGGTTTTCCCCGGCATGTTATTGCTATTGCAATCAAGGATTGGCTGGTTCGGTGGGGTAACAACCTTGTTATTGCTTTCTCTCTATTACTGGCGTCAGCGGAAAATAGCCTGGTTGTGGCTATGCAACCTGCTCAGTATCTTGGTCGCTACTTATTTTCTGGAGCAGATAATAGGCGGCGCGCTGGTATCCAAAGAGGGGAGTAATAAAGAACGCTGGTTAATCCTCGAATACACCTGGCGCATGATACGCCAACACCCTTGGCCAGGCTGGGGTTACGGTAGCTTTGAATCTGCTTTTGCCCACACACTGGCGCAAGCTGGTGAAGTGCCGAATCACTTTGCTTATCCTTCTCACCCTCATAATGAAGTGCTTTATGGCTGGGCCGAAGGCGGCATTGTGGCGCTGGTGGGGATGTTGGTATTAGCTATCGGATATATAAAACCGCTATTGATTCAGCCCAAGGCTGTTTTCCCTCTCTGGGTGCTAACTTTACCGATAGCGTTGCATCTGATGACCGAATTGCCTCTCTATCAATCTGCCGCACATTGGCTGGTGCTAATTTTATTGGCCCGATTGATGGTTCCAGAACATATGTTGATATCAATGCCTCTTCCTCCACCTCATTGGCAGCGCTGGCTGCATGGCATTATTGTACTATCAGCCTGTTGCACCTTGCTATTTATGATGGCGGGCTTTAAAACTGGCCGAGCACTGACACTGAGTGAAAGAAGTGGTTTGGTTAACATGCGACCATTAGACAACCTGATAAATCCTTATATACAGTGGGAAAGATACCAATATATTCGACATATCAACCTGTTGCTGCAATTTAACCACAATCCCGATCCGGCTTTACTGAGCCAGTTCAGAGTATGGGCTGAGCAATACATTCAATTGCACAATGATCCTAATGTTTATCAAAGTCTTATCATGATTACCCAGTATCAGAATGACCTGATGCAAGCCAATCATCTGCGCCAGATAGCTCATGCACTGTTCCCCGAAAACCCTGCATTCAGGTAGAACCCATCCCATCCATAGAAAGATAGCTGCATAGCCCCTTTGTTCAGGGGCTAATCTGCCTTGTTTGCGAGTCGTCTCGAGTTTTAGCTATGTCAGTTTTCGAGCTGCTGGGCTAGTATATCTGCTGGAAAAAGGACTTAACTAGAAAACATAACCGCATGAATAATACTGATAAGCTAGATTCCCACACCCCAATGATGCAGCAGTATCTCCGGCTCAAGGCCCAACATCCTGAAATACTCCTGTTTTATCGGATGGGAGATTTTTATGAGCTGTTCTACAGTGATGCCAAACGCGCGTCCCAGTTATTGGATATCTCACTGACAAAGCGGGGTGCCTCCGCCGGTGAACCTATTCCTATGGCAGGTGTTCCCTATCATTCGATAGAAAACTATCTGGCAAAACTGGTTCAATTGGGTGAGTCAGCGGCTATCTGTGAGCAAATCGGTGATCCAGCCACCAGCAAAGGGCCGGTTGAACGTAAAGTTGTACGAATCGTCACCCCCGGTACCGTGAGTGACGAGGCCTTACTGCAAGAGCGGCAAGATAATCTTCTGGCCGCCATCTGGCAGGATGCGCGTGGATTTGGTTATGCGACGCTGGATATCAGTTCAGGCCGCTTTAGAGTTGCAGAACCCGCAGACCTTGAAACTATGGCTGCCGAGTTACAACGTACCAATCCCGCTGAGTTACTTTATCCAGAAAACTTCGAACAAATGTCGTTGATCGAACATCGACATGGCTTACGCCGCCGCCCATTATGGGAGTTTGAGCTGGAAACAGCCAAACAGCAGTTAAACCTGCAATTCGGTACCCGCGATTTAATCGGTTTTGGTGTCGAACAAGCCCATCAGGCACTGCGGGCTGCGGGCTGCCTACTGCAATATGTCAAAGATACCCAGCGCACCTCCCTGCCCCATATCCGTGGTTTGACCATGGAACGCCAGCAAGATGGCATCGTTATGGATGCTGCGACCCGTCGTAATCTTGAACTGACGCAGAATTTATCGGGTGGAACGGAAAATACGCTGGCCGCGATCCTCGATTGCACGGTAACCGCTATGGGTAGCCGCATGTTGAAACGCTGGCTGCATATGCCAATCCGTGACACCAAAGTGTTGACTGATCGCCAGCAAGCCATTGGTGGTCTGCAAGATATTACCGCCGAGTTGCAAGTGCCATTACGTCAGGTCGGCGATTTAGAACGTATTTTGGCACGACTGGCACTGCGAACCGCTCGTCCGAGAGATTTGGCAAGAATGCGGCATGCATTCCAGCAACTGCCTGAAATTCACCGTTTGTTGCAGCCGGTGAATGTTCCCCATATACAAAATTTGCTGTCACAAGTCGGCCAGTTTGGTGAATTACAAGATTTACTGGAGCGCGCGATTGTTGAAGCACCACCAGTATTAGTTCGCGATGGTGGCGTTATCGCCCCAGGCTACAATGCAGAATTAGACGAATGGCGGGCGCTGGCTGATGGTGCCACCGATTATCTCGAGCGGCTGGAAATCCGTGAACGCGAAAAGTTAGGTCTGGATACCCTAAAAGTCGGTTTTAATGGTGTTCATGGCTATTACATTCAGGTTAGCCGTGGTCAGAGCCATCTGGTACCGATTCATTATGTTCGCAGACAAACGTTAAAGAATGCCGAGCGCTACATCATTCCAGAGCTGAAAGAGTATGAAGACAAAGTTCTGACCTCGAAAGGCAAGGCTTTGGCGATTGAAAAAGGTTTGTACGAAGAAATTTTCGATCTGCTGTTGCCGCACCTGGCTGAATTACAAACCAGCGCCAATGCACTAGCCGAGCTTGATGTTTTGGCGAATCTGGCCGAAAGAGCCGAAACACTCAACTACAACTGCCCTGTACTGAGTGATAAACCGGGGATCAAAATTACTGGCGGCCGTCATCCGGTAGTGGAGCAGGTGCTCAGTGAGCCTTTTATTTCTAACCCGCTGACACTCTCACCTCAACGGCGAATGCTGATCATTACTGGCCCGAATATGGGCGGTAAAAGTACCTATATGCGCCAAACCGCATTGATCGTCTTACTGGCACATATGGGCAGCTACGTTCCTGCGGACCAAGCCACCATTGGGCCAGTTGACCGCATCTTTACTCGCGTCGGTGCTGCTGACGACCTGGCATCCGGCCGCTCAACCTTTATGGTCGAAATGACAGAAACGGCTAATATTCTACATAATGCCACCGAACAAAGTTTGGTATTAATGGATGAAATTGGTCGCGGCACATCGACCTATGATGGCTTGTCATTGGCTTGGGCCTGCGCTGAAAATCTGGCTAGCCGTATCAAAGCCATGACACTATTTGCCACTCATTACTTTGAACTGACGACTCTACCGGAAAAAATGGAAGGGGTGGTCAATGTTCATCTTGATGCATTGGAACATGGCGAAACCATCGCCTTTATGCACAGTGTGCAAGATGGCGCGGCGAGTAAAAGTTATGGTTTAGCTGTTGCAGCCTTGGCCGGTGTGCCACGGGATGTGATTAAACGCGCGCGGCAAAAACTGAAAGAGCTGGAATCGTTGTCGAACAATGCAGCGGCAAGCAAAATTGATGGCTCGCAACTCACGTTGCTAAATGAAGAGGTATCGCCAGCAGTGGAAGCCTTAGAAGCATTGGATCCAGATTCGCTATCACCACGTCAGGCGCTTGAGTGGATTTATCGCCTGAAAAACATGGTGTAACCCAGTTAAAGGTTAATTGTCGCCATAAAAAAACGGTGAACATCCGTTCACCGTTTTTGTGTTGTCCAGACTGTTTGCGATAGTATCGTTATTCGCGGAACAATGCTTCGATGCTCAGGCCCTGCGCTTGCAGAATTTCCCGCAAACGGCGTAACCCTTCAACCTGAATCTGGCGCACACGTTCACGTGTCAAACCAATTTCACGGCCAACATCTTCCAACGTTGCAGCTTCATATCCTAACAGACCAAAACGACGGGCCAGAACTTCGCGCTGTTTTGCATTCAATTCGAACAGCCATTTAACGATACTTTGTTTCATATCGTCATCTTGCGTGGTGTCTTCTGGGCCATTTTCATTTTCGTCAGACAGAATATCTAACAAGGCTTTCTCTGAATCGCCGCCTAAAGGTGTATCAACAGAAGTGATACGTTCGTTAAGGCGCAACATACGGCTCACATCATCAACTGGCTTGTCGAGTTGCTCTGCAATCTCTTCTGCGCTCGGTTCATGATCCAATTTATGAGAAAGTTCTCGTGCTGTACGCAAATAAACGTTTAATTCTTTAACGATATGGATGGGCAAACGGATGGTACGGGTTTGGTTCATTATTGCCCGTTCAATCGTCTGACGTATCCACCAGGTGGCATAAGTGGAGAAACGGAAACCGCGTTCAGGGTCAAACTTTTCTACTGCACGGATAAGACCGAGGTTACCCTCTTCAATCAAATCCAGCAGCGCTAAACCGCGATTACTGTAACGGCGGGCAATCTTCACTACCAACCGCAAGTTACTTTCGATCATACGCCGACGTGAAGGCACATCTCCGCGCAATGCACGCCGGGCAAAATAAACCTCTTCTTCTGCGGTCAACAACGGCGAATAACCAATCTCACCAAGATAGAGCTGCGTCGCATCCAACACTCGCTGGGTAACGCCTTGCGCCAACAGCTCATCTTCTGCTAACTCGCTTTCAGTAGGTTCATCTTCTACTAATGCTTTTTCGTCGAAAATTTCAGTTTCCGTACTGTTCTCATCAAAATCAGCATCTTCATGCAACTCGTTAACTTTCAGCGTATTTTGGCTCATATGCTGCTCCTACCCGTGAATCCGGCGAGCAGAATACAGCGTATTCTGCCCAATCTATCGCTGCGGAAGGTAACGCAGCGGGTTTACGGATTTCCCCTTGTAACGAATTTCAAAGTGCAATCTTACTGAACTGGTTCCGGTGCTACCCATGGTTGCTATTTTTTGACCCGCCTTCACTTCTTCTTGTTCCCGGACCAGCATTGTATCGTTATGAGCGTAGGCGCTCAGGTAATCATCATTGTGTTTGATGATGATTAGATTACCGTAACCACGCAGTGCGTTCCCGGCATATACCACTCGCCCATTTGCTGTAGCGAAGATGGGTTGCCCACGAGAACCGGCGATATCAATCCCTTTATTGCCCCCTTCGGAAGCAGAGAAGCTATCGATCGTTTTACCTTCAGTTGGCCATTTCCAGTTACTGACTGGACCACCATTACTGGTAGGGTCACTGATAGTGCTGCCTGGCGCGGTAACAGGTGCGGTTGTAGCGACAACTGCTCCTGATGATGGCAACATTTTGCCAACATTCTGTTTACCCGAGTTTTCAGAATACGCGCTAGTTGATTGAGAATCAACCGTTGTAGTTGTGTTCTGAATATTTGACGGCGGTTTCGTTAGTCCACCTGATGTGGCATCAGTCGCGGCTAACATTCCACCGCCAGAACCATTACCCAACTGGATAGATTGCCCCACATTCAGGTTATAAGGTTCAGCAATATTGTTTTTTGCCGCCAGATCACGGAAGTCATTCCCTGTTATCCAGGCAATATAAAACAGCGTGTCACCACGCTTAACGGTATAGGTATTACCGCTATAGCTTCCTTTGGGGATATTGTCGTAACTACGGTTATAAACGATGCGTTCACCCGAACTATTAGTATCCGAGCCACTTAGCATGGTACCGGAACGATCACCACCGACACTGCTGATGGGCGCAGATGTTGTATTATCATTACTACAACCAACCAACCATAAACTCATAACCGTACATGCCGCTACCCGGCGTAATGTAATCATTGGGCTTCCCGTGCTCATGCTTCCCCCATGACAGCAATAATAAGCGATATATCCAATAGAGATGCGCGCATGCTATCAATAGCGCCCCTGCCATACCATATAATTTATGTTACTGATTTTTGTCCAATCTTCAGCACAAAAAAACCACACTTCGACTTTAGTCAAAAATTAAGACTGAAATACACCCTAAATAATTCGAGTTGCAGGAAGGCGGCAATTGAGTAAATCCCCAAGAGCTTACACGAGTAAGTGACTGGGGTGAACGAAAGCAGCCAACGCACATGCAGCTTGAAGTATGACGGGTATAATGACTTTTTCTCAGGCCAGCTCGCCTTTAACTAAAGGAACGAAACGAACCGCTTCTACTGTCTCGACCTTGAATTCATTGTTACGACGCTGCACACACTTCAATGTTTGAGCCTGTTCTCCCACAGGCAGAACCAATATCCCACCCTCATCCAATTGCTCTAATAAAGCATTCGGTATTTCCGGTGGGGCGGCGGTCACAATGATCGCATCAAATGGCCCGCGTGATGCCCAACCTAGCCAGCCATCACCATGACGGGTAGAGACATTATGCAGATCCAGCTGTTTCAGGCGACGTTTTGCCTGCCACTGTAACCCTTTGATTCGTTCAACTGAGCATACATGTTCGACTAAATGCGCCAAAATCGCGGTCTGATAACCCGATCCAGTGCCTATCTCTAATACGCGCGAAGTGGGTGTTAATTGCAATAACTCCGTCATTCGCGCCACCATATAAGGCTGAGAAATAGTTTGCCCAGAACCTATAGGCAAGGCTGTGTTCTCATACGCTTTATGGGATAACGCCTCATCAACAAAACGCTCACGCGGCACCGCTTCGATCGCCTGTAACAAGCGCTCGTCCTGAATACCCTGCTGACGTAACTGCATCAACAATGTTTGCATGCGTTTATTTACCATTCCCCGTCGACCTCATGTTGGTTAATCAGTCATATGCTGGCTAACCAGTTTTCAACCACGTCTTGAGCCCCATAGGCCGTTAAATCAACCTGCAACGGCGTGATAGACACATAACCTTGCTCAACAGCGGCAAAATCAGTGTCCTCCGCAACATCAAACTTCTCCCCTGGAGGGCCAATCCAATAGAGATCTTGCCCACGCGGGTCTTGCTGACAAAATACCTGCTCTGCCGGATGACGGCTACCACAGCGCGTCACCCGCATCCCTTTAATTTCAGATAAGGGTAAGTCAGGTACATTAATATTCAGTATCTTACCGGTGCGCAACGGTTTATGTTGTAACGCACGCAATATACGGCAAGTTATCGCTGCCGCCGTTGTATAATGTTGATGCCCATTGAGCGAAACCGCTAAAGCAGGAAAACCCAAATGTCGCCCTTCCATCGCTGCGGCCACCGTACCTGAGTAGATAACGTCGTCTCCCAGATTAGGGCCAGCATTAATGCCAGAAACCACAATATCTGGCCGCGGGTGCATTAACGCATTAACGCCCAGATAGACACAATCTGTTGGTGTACCTTGCTGCACAGCAATATCGCCATTCGATAAAGTGGTAATGCGCAAGGCGCTATCTAGTGTCAACGCATTAGAGGAGCCGCTGCGATTACGATCGGGTGCTACGATTTGTACCTGCGCGAACTCCCGCAATGCGGCAGCCAGCGTCTGTATGCCCGGCGCAGTAATGCCATCATCGTTACTCAGCAATATCCGCAGCATCGGCATTATCCTGATTCATGATTTCGCGCACCACACTGGTAGCAAAACTACCGGCGGGTAACCAGAAGCTGAGTTCCAAAGTGACCTCATCCCACCAGTTCCACGCCATATTCTGCGGTTTCAGCAAAATGGCCCGGCGTGCCCCTTCAACACGTTCGCGTTTAATCAGCGCCAGTAACTCGGTTTGATCCGCTAAACATGCCTGCTCGAAAGCTAATGCCGCGCCTTGAGTGCCCAATTCACCATCACCGGGCAATGGTGCAGTAATATTCAGTTCACCCGCATCGACTCGCTGCTGTAACAAGGGCAACTCATCAGTTGCGGCCACAAACCAACTGCCGCGCCCCGAAAGCTGTAATGCATCCCCTTCCAGCACCGTCGTCGCCTGCTGTTGAGCCAAACGCTCACTGCTAATCAGGTTGAACATGGCGCTACGGCTGGCGGATAAGTAGAAGCTGCGTTTGCTGCGCTCTTTCACCCGAATTTCATTGTTCGCCCACAAACGGGCCTGCACCAGATTATTGCCACCACGACCAAATCGCTGGCTACCAAAATAGTTAGGTACGCCATGCGCGGCTATCTGCTGTAATCGTTGTTCTACGTCCTGATTATCCGTTATGTGGCGCAATACCAAGGTAAAAGCATTGCCCTTCAGTGAACCAATACGCAACTTTCTTTTCTGCCGCACCGACTCCAGCACTTCACAGCCTTCCAGCTCGAAAGTCGCAAGATCCGGCGCTTCTTTACCCGGTAAGTGCAGACAAAACCACTGCTCGGTGACCGCGTGACGATCTTTCAGGCCCGCGTAGCTCACCAGCCGTGGGTGAATCTTGGCGAAACGCGCCAGATAGTCAGCAACAAATTGGGTGTTACAGCCATTTTTGCGGATACGAACCAATAAATGCTCGCCTTCACCGTCCGGCTCAAAACCCAGATCTTCCACTACCACAAAATCTTCCGGGTTGGCTTTTAAAACGCCACTCGCCTTGGGCTTGCCGTGCAGCCAGGTTAGATTGTCCATATCCATCAGTTATGCCTTAAGCCTGTTCAACTTTAATTAAGAGCGCTACCGCCTCACACGCAATGCCTTCACCACGGCCGGTAAAACCGAGCTGTTCAGTGGTGGTGGCTTTGACGTTGATGTCATCCATATGACATTGTAGATCTTCTGCCAAATGAACGCGCATTTGCGGGATATGCGGGGCCATTTTCGGTGCCTGAGCGATAATCGTGATATCCAGATTACCCAATCGGTAGCCTTTCGCCAGAATGCGGCGGTATGCTTCACGCAATAAGGCGCGGCTGTCAGCCCCTTTAAATGCCGGATCCGTGTCAGGGAATAACTTACCGATATCACCTAACGCCGCAGCACCCAATAATGCGTCGGTGGCGGCATGCAGGGCAACATCACCATCAGAATGAGCCAACAAGCCCTTTTCGTAAGGAATGCGCACCCCACCAATAATCAGCGGGCCACTGCCATTTTCGCCAAATTTATGAACATCGAAACCATGACCAATTCGCATTAATTGCACTCCAATCACTTTGGATATTGCCGTTGAGTTAAATAAAATTCTGCCAGCGCCAGATCCTCTGGGCGCGTCACCTTAATATTATCCGAACGTCCCGAAACCAGTATCGGATGATAGCCGCAATGCTCTAAAGCTGAAGCCTCATCGGTGACCACTGCGCCGTCTTTTAAGGCGCGGGATAAGCACATTTTTAATAACTCAAGCGGGAAAAGTTGCGGTGTAAGGGCATGCCACAGCGCTTGACGATCAACAGTATGGGCAATGGCTTGAACCCCAGCCTCGCTCCGCTTCATGGTGTCACGAACCGGTGCGGCCAGAATGCCGCCAACCTTGCTGTGTTGTGTAATCGCTAATAGCTTTTCAAGATCGCCTTGGTGCAAACAAGGGCGAGCCGCATCATGGACTAATACCCATTCAGCTTGCCCCGCCTGCTGCAAACCCGCCATGACAGAATCAGCTCGCGCGTCACCGCCGTGAACCATGCTGATACGGGGATCCTGAGCGATAGATAACTGCGAAAATTGCTTGTCCTGCGGGTGTATCACCACAATAATCCGCTGGATTCGTGGGTGGTCAAGCAAAGAACAAATTGCATGTTCAATGATAGTCTTGCCCCCCGCGATTAAATACTGTTTAGGGCAATCAGCCTGCATGCGGCTGCCAATACCTGCCGCCGGTACTATCGCTATAATTTCAGGCGCAATAACTTCAGGTGCAACAACGTCAGGAAGGGAAACTTCGAAATTACTCATTATTTATTGTTGTGCGTTATTTTGTGTCGAAGGGATACTCGCATTGCGTCTGGATTGGTCAGGAACCAGACGATAGAAACTTTCACCGGGTTTAATCATACCCAGTTCGTTACGTGCGCGTTCTTCGATCGCCTCTTGACCACCGTTTAAATCATCGATTTCAGCAAATAGCTGATCGTTTCGGGCTTTAAGTTTGCCGTTATTGACCTCTTGGAGCGCCACGTCATCCTTAACCCGAACAAAATCATGAACACCATTCTTGCCCAGCCACAATGAATACTGTAGCCAGCCAAGTAAAATCAACAATAGTAGCGTAAGTTTTCCCATTCCCGCCCCCCGAAAAACTGCCTAATCATCCCACAACTCTTCGTCGGACTCCACTGTGTCACGGAAATAGGCCACAAAGCGTGGCCCAAGAACCTAATCAAATAGGCTCAAAGGACGATTTGCGGCAAAAATACCACGTAATTCGACGAAATGTCATTAAATGCTAATTTTCAACACACTTTCCCGCCGTCATTATCGATTAAGAAACTAGCAACGTCATCCAGAGATAAACACTGTAAAAATTGATTTTGCCATTAGCTTGTGCCAGCCAATAGATTAAATATGCATATTTAATATCGCCACAAATAAATAACCCCCATCACAGTTGAGTTTACATTTATAAAAGTTTATTTTTATGCACTCAAATTGCATAAATAAAAAACCAGACTTTCACTCATCTTTAGCTTTTAACCGGGAGATTCACATGTTTAAACGTTTAATGTTAGTCGGGACTTGTCTGGCTGCCGTATTGTCTGCGGGCGCTGCGATTGCCGCCGAACCGACTTATGTGGTCGGTTCCGGTGGCACCTATCGCCCATTCGAGTATGAAAATAGCCAAAAACAACTGGAAGGTTTTGATATCGATATCATTAAAGCTATCGGTAAAGCGGAAGGTTTTCAGGTCAAATTGGTGAATACGCCGTGGGAAGGTATTTTTGCCACGTTAGGCTCAGGTGATCGCGATATTATTATTTCTGGGATTACCATTACCGATAAACGCAAGCAAATGGTTGATTTTTCTGACCCTTATTTCCCAGCAGAACAAACTATTGTCGTCCCTAAAGGCTCTAAAGTTGATTCTATTGCCGCATTGAAAAACCTGAATGTTGGCGTCGTGAATTCCAGCACCGGGGATATCGTAGTATCCGATGTTTTGGGGAAAAACAGCACAGCAATCAAGCGCTTTGATAATACCCCGCTGATGCTGCAAGAGTTATATGAAGACGGTATCGCCGCAGCAGTAGGTGATGTGGGCGTTGCCAAGTTCTATCTGAAAACCCACCCGGAAAAAGCCTTTGAACTGGTGGCTGATGATAAGTTTGAGCGCCAATATTTCGGCATCGCAGTGGCGAAAGGTAACGAAGAATTACGCAGCAAAATCAACAGTGGCCTGCAAAAAATAGTCGCTGACGGCACTTACGCCAAAATTTACGAAAAATGGTTTGATGCTCAGGTTCCAACCCTGCCTACAAAATAAATATCGTCTTATTTTAGCCACCGAGTAGCTGCGGTGGCACTCGTTTTACTTCACTGACCAGGTTGTTTGTCTTATGTCGGGATTTCGTTGGGAAATCATTCAGGAATATGCCCCACTGTTTATGGACGGTGCCTGGATGACAATAAAGTGCACCATTATTTGTGTCATTTTGGGAACCACTTGGGGGTTAACTCTGGGTCTGGGGCGGTTAGCGCAGGCACCTCATGGTATCTGGAAGCCCATCCTGTATTACTTTGTTCAATGGCCGGTGCGTATCTATATCAGTGCCATTCGTGGAACACCGCTCTTTGTGCAGATAATGGTGGTGCACTTTGCTCTGGTGCCACTGTTTATCAATCCACGAGATGGCATTCTAGTCACTAATGGCATTATGTCCTCTGATTTTGCCCGAATGCTGCGTTCTGATTACGGTGCATTTTTATCCTGTATCGTCGCTATCACATTAAACGCCGGGGCTTATGTTTCCGAAATTTTCCGGGCGGGGATTCAATCCATTGATCGCGGCCAAATGGAGGCCTCCCGCTCACTGGGGATGAGTTATGGCAAAACCATGCGCAAGGTTATCCTGCCGCAGGCTTTTCGCCGCATGTTACCGCCGCTCGGTAACAATGCCATCGCCATTGTGAAAGATTCATCGTTGGCATCCGCCATTGGTCTGGCTGACTTAGCCTATGCCGCGCGCACCGTCTCCGGCGCCTATGCGACTTATTGGGAACCCTACCTGGTCATTTCCGTGGTGTATTGGGTTATCACATTCTTACTTTCGCTGTTAGTTCGGCATATGGAAACGAGGTTCGGTAAAAGTGATTCACGTACATAACCTGCAAAAACAATTTGGCGAAACCCATGTGCTGCGCGGTATTTCATGCGAAATACAGCCCAAAGAAGTGGTTTGTATCATTGGCCCCTCTGGCTCAGGTAAAAGCACCTTTTTGCGCTGCATTAATGCACTGGAAACCTTATCGGGTGGCGAGATAACGGTGAATGGTTTTGAGATCCATAACCCAAAAACCGATCTCAACCGTATGCGCGAAAGTGTCGGCATGGTGTTCCAACGTTTCAATCTGTTCCCTCATATGACAGTGTTGGAAAACCTGATTATGGCGCCCATGGATGTCAAAAAACTGCCACGCGCGCAGGCCATCGAACGAGCTGAGTTGCTCCTGCGTAAAGTGGGTTTGTTGGACAAAATTGATGCCTATCCCAGCAGCCTGTCAGGTGGGCAACAGCAGCGCGTCGCTATCGCCAGAGCCTTGGCGATGGAACCTGAAATCATGCTGTTTGATGAGCCAACCTCGGCGCTCGATCCGGAACTGGTGGGCGAAGTGCTGGCGGTGATGAAAGCATTGGCTCTGGAGGGCATGACCATGGTGGTGGTCACGCATGAAATGGGCTTTGCCCGTGATGTTGCCGACCGGGTATTGTTTATTGATCAGGGAGTGATTCAGGAAGAGGGCAAACCGGAAGAGATCTTTACTGCGCCTGGCAACCCGCGCACGCAAGCATTTCTTAGCAAGGTGCTGTCCGCACAAAGATAAACGCTATCTGAGTAAACTTGTCACAAATTGAAGCGGGCTGTCATAAAATCAAATCGGGCAGCCCGCCGATTCACCACTCACCAACCGGTGAGAAATGAAAACAGCATCCAGAATAAACACACTACCGCAATCCCCGTTCCCCCCACGGTGATGAGTACATTACCGCGCGATAGCATACTGAGCGTCATCCCGATCAACACCGACACCGGCATCAAAGCTAAAAAGAACGGCCAGGTGTAGAGCAAGAAGAAGACGGTATTGGGGCCATAGACAAAAAATGGGATCGCGAACGCCAGCCAATAGAAGACAAAACCTGTAACGCCACCGAGAAAGGAGTAAGACGGCTCCTCCCGTTCCCGTTGTTCGTCGATAGTAACCTGCGTGATATTGAGCATATAAATCCTGTGGGTACAGTTTACCGGCACGCTCTGAGGGCGTTTTGCCTATACATAAAATACCCAAGGTCATTGGCTCAAGAACGAAGGGTATATATCAGGATTTGATAATAGCTCGACCACGCAGCACGTCTAACAATTGTTCAATCAAATTTGTTACTAATTGTTCACCCTGCAAGTGAATATCGGGATGCTCAGGAAATTCGTAAATAGAGTCGATACCAGTGAAGTTTTTCAGCTCGCCGGCACGGGCTTTTTTATACAATCCTTTCGGGTCACGCGCTTCGCAAATCGCCAACGGCGTATCGACAAACACTTCAATAAACTGGCCTGATGCCAGCATATCCCGCACCATACTTCGCTCTGCCCGATGCGGAGAGATAAACGCCGTTAACACCACCAGACCGGCATCCACCATCAATTTAGCCACTTCTCCAACCCGACGAATATTCTCGCGTCGGTCAGCATCAGAAAAGCCCAAGTCGCGGCATAAACCGTGGCGCACGTTGTCGCCATCAAGTAAGTAAGTGCTGACACCGCGAGCAAACAGTGCCTGCTCCAGCGCACCGGCAACCGTAGATTTACCGGAGCCAGACAAGCCAGTGAACCACAGCACTACGCCCTGATGCCCATGCTGTTGCTCACGATCTTCTCGGGTCACCGCATGGGGGTGCCAGACGACATTTTCGTCGGCTGGCGCGCCTTCCCATTCATTTACACCCATATGATGAGTCTGATCGGCGTGCACGTTATTTCCCCCCTAACAGGTCACGCGCGCCCCAATGTGGGAAATGGCGGCGGACCAGCGCATTCAGCTCTAATTCAAAGGCACTGAACTCAGTGTTTTCCTGATAAACCGACTCTAGCGTTTCACGGATCAACCCGGCACCCACGGTGACATTACTCAACCTGTCGATGAAGATCATACCGCCGGTATCGCGATTGCGTTGATAGCTGTCCAGCACCAGCGGCTCATCAAACGCCAGTTCAACCAAACCAATACCATTGAGTGGCAGGCTTTCAACTACCCGCTGGGTCAGCGAGTTGATTTCAACCTGATACTGAATATTTTCAACTCGCGCACGGGTCTTTTTCCCGGCGATTTTGATGTCATAACTTTGCCCGACCACCAATGGCTGTTCCGCCATCCATACCACATCCACCAGCGCATTTTGTGCCGCAGTCAGAGTTTCACTGGCATCAACCAATAAATCACCCCGGCTGATATCCACTTCATCGGTCAGCACCAAAGTGATGGCTTCACCGGGGCCAGCCTGAGTTAAATCGCCATCAAAAGTGACAATGCGTGCAACAGTGGATTCCACTCCTGAGGGCAACACTTTGATTTTTTGCCCTACCCGCACGATACCGGCGGACAAGGTGCCAGCATAACCGCGAAAATCCAGATTTGGCCGGTTAACATATTGCACCGGGAAGCGCAGCGGCTGCTGACGGCTGGCGTTAACCACATCAACACTTTCCAGCACTTCAAGCAGTGTCGGGCCAGAATACCAATTCATCTTCTCACTGGGAGAGGCCACATTGTCGCCATCCAGCGCGGATAGCGGGACAAATTTAATATCCAGATCAGTGGGAAGTTGCTGGGCAAAACTCAGATAATCTTGTTTAAATTGCTCGAAAACACTTTCCTGATAATCGACCAAATCCATCTTATTCACGGCCACCACCAAGTGGCGGATACCCAGTAAAGTGGCGATAAAGCTGTGACGGCGAGTTTGGTCCAAAACCCCTTTACGGGCATCGATCAGCAAAATAGCCAAATCACAGGTTGAAGCACCGGTCGCCATATTGCGCGTGTATTGCTCATGCCCTGGAGTATCGGCAATGATAAATTTGCGCTGTTCTGTCGAGAAGTAACGATAAGCCACATCAATAGTAATGCCCTGCTCACGCTCCGCCTGCAAACCATCCACCAGCAATGCCAGATCCAGTTTTTCGCCTTGAGTACCAATGCGCTTACTGTCTGTGTGCAGCGTAGTGAGCTGATCTTCGTAGATCTGGCGAGTATCATGCAATAAACGGCCAATTAACGTACTTTTACCATCATCCACACTGCCGCAAGTCAGAAAACGCAGCATGGTTTTGTGCTGTTGCGCATGCAGGTAAGCTTCCACCCCGCCTTCGTTAGCGATTTGCTGGGCGATGGAAGTGTTTTGTAAAATCATTGAGTTACTTTCTACAACTGGCTGTTTTTCTGCCACTGATTGGCCTTGAAATTTGCTGTTCATCGGGCGCTCCTCAGAAATATCCCTGACGCTTTTTAAGCTCCATGGAGCCGGATTGATCGCGGTCGATCATACGACCCTGGCGTTCGCTGGTGGTCGAGATAAGCATCTCTTCGATAATGGCAGGTAAAGTTTCCGCCTCGGACTCCACCGCGCCGGTCAGTGGCCAGCAACCTAACGTGCGAAAACGCACCATCTTCTGAGTAATCACTTCACCCGGCTGCAAATCAATGCGATCGTCGTCCACCATCAGCAACATCCCGTCGCGCTCCAGCACTGGCCGTGGTTTCGCCAAATACAACGGCACAATGTCGATTTTTTCCAGGAAGATATATTGCCAGATATCCAGTTCAGTCCAGTTAGACAGCGGGAAAACGCGGATACTTTCACCTTTGTTAATCTGGCCGTTGTAGTTATGCCACAGCTCCGGGCGCTGGTTTTTCGGGTCCCAGCGATGGAAACGGTCACGGAACGAATAGATTCGTTCTTTGGCGCGAGATTTCTCTTCATCCCGCCGCGCGCCACCAAAAGCAGCATCAAAACCGTATTTGTTCAGTGCTTGTTTAAGGCCTTCCGTTTTCATGATATCGGTGTGTTTGGCACTGCCGTGAACAAATGGGTTAATCCCCATCGCCACCCCTTCCGGATTGCGGTGCACCAGCAACTCACAGCCAAACGCTTTGGCCGTGCGGTCGCGGAATTCATACATTTCACGGAATTTCCAGCCGGTGTCCACATGCAACAATGGGAATGGCAAGTTACCGGGGAAGAATGCCTTGCGCGCCAAATGC
This sequence comes from Yersinia artesiana, assembly GCF_902726545.1. GTDB lineage: Bacteria > Pseudomonadota > Gammaproteobacteria > Enterobacterales > Enterobacteriaceae > Yersinia > Yersinia artesiana. The sequence continues at coordinate 17,573 of NZ_CACVAD010000057.1, forward strand.
AGCATCACAGAAGAGTCTTTACCGATGGAATAGAGCATCACCGGGTTACCGAATTCGGCGGCCACTTCACGGATGATATGGATACTCTCCGCCTCCAATTGCCGCAAATGAGTGAGTCGTTTTTCGTCCATAACAGATCCTTTATGCCAAATTCACGACTGACGGGCTGATGGCCTGTTCAGTCTGAGGTTGTTGCCCAAACCAGGCAATTTGGTGATGTAAATCCACCACTTCGCCGATAACCAACAGTGCCGGTGTCGGGGCCTGATGCGCTAATAATTCCAACTCTGCCAATGTGCCCGTCAGGACTTGTTGATCAGCACGAGTACCTCGGCCAATCACCGCCACTGGTGTGGTGCTGGCCCGGCCGTGGGCGATTAATTGTTGGCTGATTTCAGCCGCTTTCACTGTGCCCATGTAAATCGCCAACGTCTGGCGGCCACGGGCGAGCGCCTGCCAATCCACATCATCACCATCAGCGCGGCAATGCCCGGTAATAAATGTCACGCTTTGTGCGTAGTCACGATGAGTCAGAGGAATACCCGCATAGGCTGTCGCCCCGCTAGCGGCTGTCACCCCTGGCACGATATGAAAGGGTATGCCCGCACGTGCCACAACTTGCAGCTCTTCACCACCACGGCCAAAGATAAAAGGATCGCCCCCTTTTAGCCGAACCACTCGTTTGCCGCGCTGCGCTAAGGTGACTAATAATTGATTGGTTTCTTCTTGGGCAACCGAGTGCGACCCCGCTCGCTTACCAACACAAATGCGTTGTGCATCACGGCGAACTAAATCCAGCACTTCTGGGCTAACTAAATGGTCATACAGCACCACATCAGCCTGCTGAATAACTTGCAGACCGCGTAAGGTCAGCAAACCGGGGTCACCGGGGCCAGCCCCCACCAAAGCGACTTCCCCCTGATTGCGGTTCTGCCCCTCCAATGATAATTGCAACTCTTCTTCAGCCTGCGCTAACTGACCACGGCTGATCAAGCTGGCAAAACGACCACTGAACGCATTCTCCCAGAAGCGGCGGCGCTCGCCCATTGAAGCTACGTGCTGTTTAACCCGACCACGCCAACGCCCGGCGACAGCGGCCATATCTCCCAAGCTGCTGGGTAACAAGGCTTCCAACTTCTCACGCAATATACGCGCCAGTACCGGCGCCTGACCGGCGGAGGAAATCGCCACTACCAGCGGAGAACGATCGACAATCGACGGGAAGATAAATGAGCAACGGGGTTGATCATCAACCACGTTCGCCAGAAGATGCCGCTTATCTGCTGCCGCGAAAACTGCGGCATTCAGCGCAGTATCATTGGTAGCGGCAATCACCAAAAACACCTCATCCAACTGCTCGGGCAAGAAGTCTAATGCCAGCCAGTGAATGCGGCCGTCCTGATGAAGTTGCTCGAGTTCGGATGAGAGAGTCTGTGCCACTACCCGCACCTGTGCGCCCGCGCGGTGGAGTAAGTCAATTTTTCGCGCAGCAACTTCACCGCCGCCCACGACCAGTACCGGGCGTCGTTTCAAGTCGGCAAAAAGAGGTAGATAGTCCACAGCATCCTTCAATTACATAATAAGCATATACGTAGGGTGACTATAGGGGGGGGTTATGACCTTATGAAATGACTAAAAGTAATTACAAGTTCCATAATGATATATAGGCGTAATAGTAAGGTTCCCAGCGATGTTGCTCAGATTATCACTGTGAGTCATTTTCTTATCGGCTGGCATAAATATCTGCACTTTAGGAGCCATACAGATTGTCTATTACACACGACACTCCCATACTAATGACGTTATCTATGCCAACAGGTATAGCGCAGACTATAAACAAGGATATTTCGGTATGCTTTCCCGTCGTTGCCTAAAGTGGGCACTCTTTACACTGAGTTTAACGACCGTCCTGCCACTTCAGGCAGCGACATCTCCCGCCACCGGTCAAATAGCAGAACAACAAGTTCGCCATATTAGCACCTACTTTCCTGGCCGCATGGCAGGCAGCCCCGCTGAATTACTGGCAGCTGAGTATATTAATCATCGTTTTCAGCAGATGGGCTATCAGAGTGATTTACGTGGCTTCAATACCCGTTATCTCTATACCAGCAAAAATGGTAAACAAAGCTGGCGAAATGTCAGTGCCACCTCGGTCATTGCTGCCCGCAACGCATCGACCGATAAAGAAGATGATCAAAAACAGATAATCATCATGGCGCACTTTGATACTTACACTCCGCAAAGTGATAAAGATTTAGATAAAAATCTGGGCGGTCTGACCTTACAAGGTGTTGATGACAATGCCGCGGGGGTCGGAGTGATGCTGGAACTGGCGGAGCGCCTCAAAAAAGCGCCGCTGCGCTATGATGTGCGTTTTGTCGCACTCAGCGCCGAGGAGATTGGTGCGCAAGGCACTGAAAACTATCTGCAACGCATGAGTCCGGCGGAGAAAACCAACACCTTGCTGGTGATCAATTTAGATAACCTAATCACTGGTGATCGCCTCTATTTTAATGCCAGTAACCAACCCTCAGCTCAGGCGGCCAGGGATCAGGCACTGACGCTGGCGCGCCGCTATGGCATTACAGCTTCCAGCGTAAAAAATAAAGTGACTTCGCCATGTCGGGCAGAGAAAAATGCCTTTGATTCTACAGGGATACCGGTGTTATTCGTCGAGGCTAGCAACTACACATTAGGCAATAAAGATGGCTGCCAACAACGGGCTATCAGTAAGCACTTTCCGCAGGGAACTACGCGTCATCAAAGCCAACTGGATAACTTAAATTATCTGGATAAATTCTTACCGGGCCGAATCACCAAACGTACACACGATACCGTACAGATATTGCTGCCACTGATACAAGAGTTAGCTACCGCTAAAAAATAGTTTCCGCTATGCGAAGCATCACGCAAAAAAAGTAAAAAAACCAATTAATTCAAATCAAAGGCGATCAGTATGGTCGCCCTTTTCCGTGTTTTCAGCGTATAACTTCTGGTGGGTATGATACCTACAAATAATTGACTCAACCTTGCTAGTGGGTATGATGCCCACTAGCAGCTCACCAGGAGATCACATGGAGAGTGGCGAATTAATAAAGCGGTTGCAGGATGAAGGCTGGCAAATCAGAGGCGGTAAAAAAACCAATGGCGGGAGCCATATCGCTCTGTGTAACCCAAGGGTACGTAAGATCATTACGCTCCCTCATCCACGCAAAGCGTTATCCAAAGGCATACTGCGGCAAGCTCAGCAGATTTCTGGGATTCAATTGATTTAACTAAAGCGGAAACGCTTGGAGCTGACCATGATCTACCCTATTTTCATCTTCAGTACTGTAGAAGGATTCGACGGCTATTTTCCCGATATTGACGGCTGCTTCTTTGCGGGTAACACCTTTGCGGAGATTAGCCAGAATGCTGAAGAAGCCTTTGCTGCTCATATTGAAGCGCTAATGGATGAAGGTTTTCCATTACCAACTCCCCCCAAAGATCCACAACGGTATATCAATGATCCGCGTTTAAAAGAAGACGGCGGCATTTTGGGGTTTGTCGAGATCGATCCGGCCAAGTATGAAAGTAAGGCAATAAAATTTAATCTGACGATGTCACAGAATCTACTCACTGCGATTGATAAGTTTATCGCCACCCACCGTGGTTATAAGAATCGTAGCCAGTTTCTGGCCGAGTTGGCGCGTGAGCGAATTGCTCGTTAGTGACCACTAAAAGAAAGGGCGCGATTAGCTCTCTCAGACTGCTGACAAACCCCAAAAACTCGATCTTGCAAGGTGAAGGCAGGTAGAAGAGTAAAGCGTCCGCGCCAAGGATGGCGCGGCTCGAGCCTCCAGGGATGGATTGACGGCGTCTTTACGATCTGCCTGTTTCACCGACACGGGCACTTTGTCATTAACCTCAAGGCGCAATTAGCGCCCTATTCTCAATCTGTCGCGATCAGCCTTCATGCAAACCGCATTCACGTTTTAGGCCGAAGAAACGCGTCTCTTCTTCACTCATACCCGGTTCCCATTTACGGGTGGTATGGGTATCACCGACCGAGAGATAACCCTGCTCCCACAGTGGATGGTAGCTCAAGCCATGTTGCGTCAAATACTGATAAACCTGACGGTTATCCCAATCAATGATAGGAAGCAACTTGAAGACCCCGCGTGCAATTGCCAAAACAGGTAGCTTTGCACGACTCCCCGATTGTTCACGACGCAGCCCCGCAAACCAGGTTTGAGCACCTAAGGTTTCCAGTGCGCGATTCATTGGCTCAACTTTATTCAAATCATTGTAGCGCTCAATCCCTTCAACACCCTGCTCCCACAGTTTGCCATAGCGAGCCTCTTGCCAGGCGGGGCTTTGCTGCGCGCGAAACACCTGCAAATTGAGCTGAAGTTTTTCAGTGAGAGAGTCAATAAACTGATAGGTCTCAGGGAACAGATAACCGGTATCAGTGAGGATCACCGGGATATCAGGCTGCTGGCGTGTCACCAGATGCAAGCAAACTGCGGCCTGAATACCAAAGCTGGAAGAGAGCACAAACTCACCGGGTAGATTTTCCAACGCCCAGCTAACGCGCTCCTGTGCGGTTAGGTGCTCCAGTTGCCCATTAACCAGCGCCAATGCCGCCGCTTGTTCCGCTTTCGGCAGCGCATTAAGCTCATTGAGATTAAATTGGCTCACACCGCCTCCTGAACATCATAAAAGTCGCGGGCTGAATCTATCACCGGAGCAATAACACCGACGCGAATAACAAAATCACCGAAACCTTCATCAGTATGACGTTCCTTCGCCCAACGCCCGACCAATTGATCGGTAATGGCCAGAATTTCATCTTCGGTAATGTTTTCACGGTACATCCGCGGTATTCGCGTACCTTCGCGATTGCCACCCAGATGCAGGTTATATCGGCCAACCGCTTTCCCCACCAGCCCCATTTCCGCCAATAAAGCACGGCCACAGCCATTCGGGCAACCGGTGACGCGCATCACAATATGCTCATCGGGCAGGCCGTGCTGTTGCAAAATACCTTCAATACGGGTAACAAATTCCGGCAGGAAGCGTTCAGCCTCCGCCATCGCCAATGGACAAGTTGGGAACGAAACACAAGCCATTGAATTTTCACGCTGCGGGCTGACACTATCGTCCATCAGTCCATGTTCACGGGCCAATGCTTCAATGCGCGCTTTGTCTTTTTCCGGCACGCCAGCCACTATTAGATTCTGGTTAGCGGTTAAACGAAAATCGCCCTGATGGATTTTGGCAATTTCCGCCACGCCGGTTTTCAGACTGCGGCCTGGGTAATCCAGCAAACGGCCATTTTCGATAAATAAGGTCAGATGCCACTTTTTATCAATGCCTTTCACCCAACCGATACGATCGCCACGGCCAGTAAATTGATAAGGTTTGATGGCTCCGAAACTCACACCGGCGCGCTTTTCAACTTCAGCTTTAAAGGCATCAACACCGACGCGCTCTAGCGTATATTTGGTTTTGGCATTCTTACGGTCAGTACGGTTACCCCAATCGCGTTGGGTTGTCACCACCGCTTCAGCGATAGCTAAAGTGTGTTGTAGCGGGATATAGCCAAATTCACTGGCTTTACGTGGGTAAGTATTCTTATCACCGTGAGCAATAGATAACCCACCGCCTACCAGCACGTTAAAGCCGACTAACTTGCCCTTCTCCGCCACAGCGACAAAGTTAAGGTCATTGGCATGGAGATCCACATCATTTTGCGGCGGAATGACTACCGTAGTTTTGAATTTGCGGGGCAAATAAGTGGCACCGAGGATCGGTTCTTCATCCGTAGTCGCGACTTTTTCTGCATCTAACCAGATTTCAGCGTAAGCACGAGTGCGCGGCAGTAAATGTTCAGAAATCTTCTTCGCCCATTCATAGGCTTCCTGATGGAGCACTGATTCCACCGGATTCGAGGTGCAAAGCACGTTACGGTTAACATCGTTTGCCGTCGCCAATGCATCCAAACCTAATTGATTAAGCAACTGGTGAGCCGGTTTCACATTCCCTTTCAAAATGCCATGAAACTGGAATGTCTGGCGGTTAGTGATACGGATACTGCCATATAAGGTGTTATCCGCAGCAAACTTATCAATCCCCAACCACTGTTGCGGGGTAATGATTCCGCCGGGTAAACGGCAGCGCAGCATCATGGCGTGACGTGGTTCCAGCTTCTGTTCTGCGCGCTCGGCACGGATATCACGGTCATCTTGTTGATACATGCCGTGGAAGCGGATCAGCAAGAAGTTATCGCCGTTGAACCCGCCGGTCAGCCCGTCATTCAAATCTTCTGCAATCGTGCCGCGTAGGAAGTTGCTTTGCGACTTCATGCGCTCGCCGTCAGAAAGTTTTCCCGTCACGACCAACGGCCCAGGGTGTTTTTCACTCATCAGTACACATCCCGCTGATAACGGCGCGCCAGGCGCAGCTCACTTAAATATTCATCAGCCTGCTCAGCATCCATCGCGCCGTGCAGAGCCACCACGTCCAGTAAAACCTGCTCAACGTCTTTCGCCATGCGATTAGCATCGCCACAGACGTAAATGTGGGCACCTTGTTGGATCCAGTTCCACAGTTCTGCACCTTGCTCGCGCAGTTTGTCTTGTACATATATTTTATGGGCTTGATCGCGCGACCATGCCAGATCAATACGAGTCAGCAAACCGTCTTTGACGTAACGTTGCCATTCCACTTGATAGAGAAAATCTTCAGTAAAATGCGGGTTGCCGAAAAGTAACCAGTTCTTGCCCGTAGCCCCATCGGCTTCGCGCTGCTGCATAAACGCACGGAAGGGGGCGATACCGGTTCCCGGCCCAATCATTATCACTGGCGTTTCTGGATCAGCAGGTAAACGGAAATTATCGTTATGTTCGATAAAGATGCGAATGTCACCATCTACTTCCAGCCGATCCGCCAGATAACCCGATGCACCACCAGTACGTGGCCGACCATCAATGTCATAGCGCACCACACCGACGGTAATATGCACTTCATTCTCGGTTTCAGCCTGTGAGGAGGCGATGGAATAGAGGCGAGGTGTCAGTGGCCGTAACAGCGCAACCAATTGATCGGCATTCAGGTCTGAAGGGGCCTGACGAACCATATCAACAATTGGGGTATTCTTCGCATAGTGTTGCAGCGCCGGTTTATCCGCCAGCAAAGCAATCAATTTTTCATCACGAGAAAGTGCGGCGTATTTATCGACAATTACGGTAGTATTTTGTGTCAGTTCAAGCTGGCTGCGCAGTGCTTGCGACAGCGATATATTCTGCCCATCAATACTGACCAGCTCATCGCCTTTAAGCCACAATAGCGCCAACAACTCTTCGACCAATGCCGGGTCATTATCAAACCAGACCCCCAGTGCATCTCCCGGCTGATAGCGCAGCCCGGAGTCCCCTAAATCAATTTCAATATGGCGCACATCTTTTTCAGAGTTGCGGCCCGTCACTTTTTGCTGCACAGATAACTGTGCGGTCAGTGGCGCAGCCTTGCTGTATGGGCTGGAGGTAATTTCATCAACCACGCCGCTTTGTGTTACTGCTACCGCAGCCGCTGATTGTGCGGGGGCTCTGGCCTGCAATGCCGCCACAATCTGTTGACGCCACTGCTGTGCGGATTCTTGATATTCCACATCAGCATCGACTCTCTCCAATAATCGCTGCGCACCCAACTCAGCCAATTTGTTGTCGAAATCTTTGCCTGCCTGACAAAAATGCTCGTATGAGGTATCGCCTAAACCAAATACCGCAAAGGCAGTTTCTGGCAATTTCGGCGCTTTTTTAGAGAATAAGAACTTATGCAAGGCAACAGCCTCTTCGGCCGGTTCCCCTTCACCTTGAGTAGAAGCCACAATCACCAGCAAGCGCTCTTGCGCGATCTGCTTAAACTTATAATCACCAGCGTTAACCAGATTGACGTTAAGTTTGGCAGCCAAAAGGTCATCGCGTAACTGTTCAGCCAAACGGCGCGCATTACCGGTTTGAGAAGCGGAAATAAGAGTAATGGTTACTGCCGCAGGAGCCGCTATAGCAGGGGCAACAACCGCACCGGGTTGCTGATTAACCATGCCCCAAAAGTAGCCAGATAACCATGCCATTTGGGTTGGGGAAAACTCACCCACCGCCGCCTGCAAGCGGGCTAACTGCTCCGGCGATAGCGGAAGTAAAGAACTAGGAGGAACCTGAGTCGTCATTGCAGTACTAATTCCCTTAAGCTATAGCCAGTGTCAGCTGATATATTTAGCAAATAAATCTTTATGTTTGTAAGGTTAACCATCTCGATAATAACAATTAAAGAAGCAATGGAAATAATAAATAACCAAAACGACTAAGCGGTTTTTCAGCTAATAGATATGAGTTAAAGTGTTCAACTTATTAGGAAATTTATGCCCAGTGATATTGCGCCACAGATTGGGGTCGTCTGTATATAAATCAGTAGGCTACGCTGTAGATAAGCACAATGCGTCAGGCTCGGGAGGGCACACCGTTCGCGCCTTCATAGCCAGCATCGATGCTTTCCGGTACTATGCGGCGGTTTTTTGAGTCAATAAGGTCAGAATAATGAGCACCACCCTATTTAAAGATTTTCAGTTTGAAGCCGCCCACTTGTTACCCCATGTCCCAGAGGGCCATAAGTGCGGCCGCTTGCACGGCCATTCATTTATGGTTCGTATCGAGGTCACAGGTGAAGTTGATGCTCACTCCGGCTGGGTGATGGATTTTGCTGAGCTTAAAGCTGCATTTAAACCGATTTGGGAACGTTTGGATCATCACTACCTAAATGATATTCCCGGTTTGGAAAACCCGACCAGTGAAGTGCTGGCCAGTTGGATTTGGCAACAGCTTAAACCGCAATTACCAGAACTGAGCGCCGTCATGGTAAAAGAGACTTGTTCTGCGGGTTGTGTTTTTCGCGGCTAATAAATCGCGGTGAGTAAAATTGATTCATCAGGGCGCTACCACGCCCTGCCTATCAAGCTATATTTAAATACTTATGTGTCTGCATCGACAACCGCCAATTCCTGGCAATACAGGTTTCGATACAGAGCTTGGTAGCCTCTTCTTTCTGGCTGATAGGCTGTAACGCAATAATCCGCTTTTTGTCATCCGTCAGTGTTCCCAGCAGCACTTCAAGTGCTTCAATATCCCGTAAACGCCCCACCGGATGCTTAATTTCATCTGCGCGCTGTAGTGCTTGTGGCAATACTTTTAGGCCACCACGCATATTCACTTTTGGCGACACTGTCACCCAAGTGGTAGCGGAACACTGTATTTCATGAGTGCCGCTGGTTTCAATCTGGCAACTGTAACCGGCCTGTTCCAACTGAGAGGTTAACGGGAACAAATCGTAAATAGCTGGCTCACCGCCGGTTATTACCACATGGCGAGCGGTATATCCCTGCTGAGAGAAGATATCCAATAATTGCTGTTCACTGGCGGTTGCCCAGGCATCACTTTCCACAGTTTTTACCATGATGCGCTGCATATCGACTTCCCGATCAGCCTCTTTTTCCCAAGTATGTTTGGTATCGCACCAGCTACAACCAACCGGGCAGCCCTGCAAGCGCACGAAAATCGCCGGTACGCCGGTGAAGTAACCCTCGCCCTGCAAGGTCTGGAACATTTCATTAATCGGGTACTGCATCAGTATCTCTATCGTCATTCAAACCAATGGGTGATTATCGCAGATTCCATGGCAGTGACCAAACTGGCTGCATCTTAGCCGCCAGTTTGTCTGTATCAGAGTGTTACTCAATCACACCACAGGCCATGCGCGCACCACCACCGCCCAGAGGCATTGGATGGTCAGCATAATTATCCCCACCAGCATGGATCATCAAAGCATGCTGCTTCAGTTCAGAGAGTGATTTCAGCCGTGGAGCCAATACCTGATAAGTGGCAGTCCCATCAGCATTCACCACCAATCCGGGCAGGTCACCTAAATGCCCTTTATCGTTATACGGCCCAAGGTGGACAGCAGTTTTTTGTGGGTCAAAGTGGCCGCCCGCAGCTAATGCCGGCACGGCTTTGCCGTCTTTCTGCCCCGGCGCACAGCTTGGATTTTCATGCAGATGGAAACCATGAATACCCGCTACCAGCCCCGTTAGGTTCGGTGTGAACAATAAACCATAAGGAGTTTCGGTCACGGTCACAGTACCCAAAGCTTTACCATTGCCTTCCGGTAGCGCTTCATTCATGGTCACAGTAATATCCGCAGCCAGCACGCTACCCGTAAAAAGGATCGCGGGTAAAAGTAGGTATTTCAGTTTCATCAGTTATCTTCCTTTATGCATTATTGTCGAGTCATTCGGATACTCATTAATGATAACGGGTGATGAATTATCTGCACAGGTGTGGTGCCTGGGATGTGAGTCAGATGAGGTTGTTCCTGCGAGATTCGGATTAATCTCGCAGGAAACAAACAGTAATAATAGGTTAATTTTAGAAGAGTCAATCTGGCTTACTGGTATTCTACGGTATTTAAGTTTAGCTCACGGCTAACATATTACCGAGGTTTGCTAATGACTTAGAACACTGTGGTGAGAAATTAGTGGCGCCTGGTTCACTATTATCAAGAATTGCAGAGAGGGTATTAGTTAAAAAATTGATGTCAAGTTCACTGGTGTATAAATTACGAGGGATAGCTTCCTTTAACAAAGGTTGACCAGTATCCTCCCCCTGTCTATTGTCATCTATTTCAAGATCACTTAAAGAGTTACGTATTCTATTAACGAAATCATGGTGACCTATTTCCCCAGCAAGAAATAATTTGGATAATTCCATTATTTTTTCCTGCCCCCCTTCATAATTTAGTGCAACGTAAACCGGCGCATAATCGAACCTCTTTTTATAAGAAAGTTCTAATAAATCTTTAGATGCGCCAATATCTTTCAAAACCATCAGCATTGCCAATTCATGAACTGGTGATTGACTAAATCCATAATAAGACAAAAGGACTAAATCTTTATATTCCGGTACAT
>NZ_CACVAD010000058.1 GCF_902726545.1 Yersinia artesiana
GTCTTTAAATTTTGCTCTTTAGTAGCATATTTAACTAAGAATAATCTTAAATCGATCTAAATTAACGCCCATACTACTTTTTCGCCTCTATTAATCGCTGTAATAACAATATTCTATAATAATTACGCAATAGTATTTTCTTTCAACTATCCTATGTAACATGCTGTAATACATTCCAAGGACTTCATTTCATCATAATCCCATAATGAAAAATGGATGTTCGTGAAGTAGCTTTTATTGAAAACCAAACAAGTTGCTGGCTTAAGGGTTATATAATGTATAACGCATTCACGACACTGCTGCGCCCGTTGCACCGGCACAGAATTACTTTATTAGCGCTATTAATTTCCGGCCTTTCAGTTAATCCAGCGTTGGCAGAAACACAGTATGATTCATTAATCATCAAAGCCAGAGCAGGGGATACCGCGCCGGTCCTTGATTATTTACAAAAAGAATCTCAAGCCGGGCCACTTAATAGTGGTCAGGTTGATGACTGGCTGCAAATCGCCGGTTGGGCTGGGCGTGATCAGGAGGTCATCGACGTTTACGAGAGATATCACTCCTCGGTGAATCTCTCCTCGCGTGGACTGGCCTCTGCCGCGCGGGCTTATCGCAACGAAAAACGTTGGGATCAAGCTCTGGCTCTCTGGCAAAGCAGTTTGAAAAAAGACCCCACCAACCCTGATCTCATTACCGGTATGATCATGACGCAGGCTGATTCCGGCCGTGGTGGTGCGGCGTTACAACAGGCAAAAGAGTTGGCCGAGAGCAACCCTTCCGCGCAAAATTATATGACCCTGTCTTATCTCAATCGTGCCACTAATCGCAATTATGATGCGTTGCAGGCCTCCAGTGAAGCGGTGCGGTTGGCGCCCGAATCCGAGGAAGTATTAAAAAATCACCTTGAAATTTTACAACGAAATCGTATTGCTGATCCGGCGCTGCAACTGGCCAGAGAGAATCCGAAATTAGTGACGGCTGAACAGTATCGACAACTTGAAAGGGATGCGGCGGCTGAACAAGTTCGTATGGCGGTACTGCCAACACGCAGTGAAACTGAGCGTTTTTATATTGCTGATCAGGCCCTGGCGGATTATCAGGATTTGTTAACGCGCTGGAGTAAAGACCCTGAAGCACAGTCAGATTATCAGCGAGCGCGCATCGACAGACTCGGCGCGTTATTGGTGCGTCGCAACACCGCAGAGCTGATTAAAGAGTATGAAAGTATGGAAGCTGAGGGCTACAAAATGCCTGACTACGCCCGCCGTTGGGCCGCTTCTGCTTATATTGATCGTCGGATGCCAGAAAAAGCCGCACCGATCCTCACCAGCCTCTATTACGCCGACGGAAAAACATTCCGTAATAGTGATGATTTGCTTGATGCTGATGATCTCTATTACGCGTTGAATGAAAGTGAGCAATTGGATAAGGCTCATCAATTCGCCAAGAACTACAGCGAGCAAACACCTTATCAGGTAGGGGTCTATGGCCTGCCGGGTAAAGAGCCAAATGATGATTGGATGGAAGGCCAGACCTTGTTGGTGCAATCTTTGGTCGCACTGAATGATTTGCCTGCTGCCCAGAAAAAACTGGAGACGCTATCCAGCACCGCACCCGCAAACCAGAACTTACGTATTGCTTTGGCGGGTGTTTATCTGGCCAGAGATTTACCGCGCAAGGCTGAGCAAGAGCTGAAAGCGGTAGAGTCGTTGGCACCACGCAGCCTTATTCTGGAACGTGCGCAAGCCGAAACAGCGATGGATTTGCAGGAATGGCGTCAGATGGAATTGTTAACTGATGATGTCATTACGCGATCCCCGGAAGATGTCCCTTCGCAAGAGTTAGACCGTCAACGTAAAATTCATAATATGTATGAACTGCGCGTAACGGGTAACCGCGTCATCTCCTCTGGAAGCCCCATTACCGGTGATAAAGATTACGGCCTTGAGGCGATTTTATATAGCCCACCTATTGCCGATAACTGGCGCGTATTTGGCGGCGGGAGCTTTGATAATGCCCAGTTTGAAGAGGGTAAGGGTATCAATCGTGCGACCCGATTAGGGGGCGAATGGACTTCCCGTGACCACTGGGCGGAAGCTGAAGTGAATAATCAGAATTATGGTTTTGGCAATAAAACCGGATTCCGTTTAGCAACCTGGTATGACTTTAATGACCATTGGCGTGTGGGTGGTCAGGTGGAGCGATTGGCAAAAGATACGCCGCTGCGGGCGATGAAAAATAATATCACTGCCAACAGTGCCTCGGCCTTTGTATTGTGGAAAGCCGATGATCGCCGTGATGTTGAATTTAATGTCACTCCGTCTGATTTCTCTGACGGTAACAACCGTTGGGAATACGAATTGAATGGGCGTCAGCGCATCTGGACAGGGCCTTATCTGACGGCTGATTTCAATTTAGGCTTAGCCGCCAGCACTAACACCAAAGAAGACGTGATTTATTACAACCCGAAAAGGGATTTCACCTACCTTCCTGCGGTTACCCTGAATCATATTATGTATCGCCATTATAAAACTATCTGGAGCCAGCAAGTGCAACTGGGTGTAGGCGGCTACTGGGAGAAAAACTACGGTAATGGCCTGGTCACTACGGCAAGTTATGGGCAGCGAGTTCAATGGAATGATGTCGTCGATACAGGTTTAGCCGTTACCTACGACAAGCGCCCCTATGATGGTGTCCGTGAACATGACCTCTCACTCGCTTTTGATTTGAATTACCGTTTCTAAGGGAAGTCGCTATGGCGAAGATATTATTTTTTATCCGAATACTTGTAGTTGGAATGATAACGCTGCTGGCTTCAGTCTGTTATGCAGAGAAACCGGTATTTGTTCCACCTGCCGAGCGCGCATTGCCGCTCAGTGAAAGGCCGTGGCAGAAGAATACGTTTGTGGTGATTGCTTATCATGATGTTGAAGATGAGTCAGCTGACCAACGTTATTTGTCGGTAAGAAGCAGCGCATTAAGTGAACAATTGGCCTGGTTGAAGGACAACCGCTACAACGTGGTGTCTGTCGATCAGATTTTAGCTGCGCGTAATGGTGGCACTCCTTTACCGAATAAGGCGGTGTTGCTGACATTCGATGATGGTTATAGCAGTTTCTATAACCGTGTTTATCCCTTATTAGAAGCCAATAATTTAAGCGCTGTGCTGGCTCCTGTGGGAACGTGGATAGATACACCGGCCAATAAAAAAGTGGATTTTGGCGGTTTAAGCACGGATAGGGACCGTTTTCTGACCTGGAAACAGATCAGTGAAATGGCGAAATCAAAACTGATCGAAATTGGCGCACATACTTATGCTTCACACTATGGGGTGATTGCCAACCCACAAGGGAATACTGAACCGGCAGCAGCCAACCTGATGTATGACCCCAAAACCAAAAAGTATGAGACCGAAGCCGCATTTAAGCAGCGGATGGAAAAAGACATCTCGTTGATAACTGAGCGCATAGTTAAGGCCACCGGCAAGCAGCCGCGGGTGTGGGTGTGGCCATACGGTGCGCCAAACGGCACGGTGCTCAACATCTTGCGCCAACATGGCTACCAGATGGCGATGACACTGGAACCGGGTATTGGTAACGTCAATGATCTGATGAATATTCCACGTATTCTGATCAGTAATAACCCGTCATTGAAAGATTTCGCCCAGCTTGTCACCTCGGTGCAGGAAAAAGACATTATGCGAGTGGCGCATGTCGATTTGGATTATCTCTACGATCCAGATCCGGCGCAGGAAAAGGAAAATCTGGATAAATTAGTTCAGCGAATTTCCGATTTACGTGTCACTACCGTGTTTTTACAGGCATTTTCTGACCCGAAAGGCGATGGCAATATTCGCCAGGTTTACTTCCCGAACCGCTGGATCCCGATGCGTCAGGACTTGTTTAACCGCGTCGCATGGCAATTAGCCTCCCGCCCGGATGTTGATGTTTATGCCTGGATGCCGGTATTGGCGTTTGAGATGGACTCATCTTTACCGCGCATTCAACGTATTGATCCGAAAACTGGTAAGACCAGCATTGATCCGGACCAATATCGCCGTCTGTCACCGTTTAACCCGGAAGTGCGGCAACGCATCATCGATATCTATCGTGATATGGCCTATAGCGCGCCAATTGATGGCATTCTTTATCACGACGATGCCGTGATGTCTGACTTTGAAGATGCCTCACCCGATGCGATTCGCGCATACCAAAAAGCCGGTTTCCCAGGTTCCATTGCAGAAATACGTAAAGATCCGGAAACCATGGCCCGCTGGACGCGTTATAAGAGTAAATATTTGGTTGATTTCACCAATGAATTGACCCGTCAGGTCCGTGATATCCGTGGCCCGCAAGTCAAATCAGCCCGTAATATATTTGCTATGCCGATTCTTGAACCGGAAAGCGAAGCATGGTTTGCGCAGAATCTCGATGATTTCCTGGCTAACTATGATTGGGTTGCCCCGATGGCAATGCCGTTAATGGAGAAGGTGCCGTTATCAGAGTCTAACGAGTGGCTAGCGCAACTGGTAAATAAAGTTGCACAGCGCCCCGGCGCACTGAATAAAACTGTTTTTGAACTGCAATCGAAAGACTGGACCAAACCAGAAGGCAGTAATGCCATCAGTGGCCCAATACTGGCAGGATGGATGCGCCAGTTGCAGTTAAATGGCGCGCAAAATTTTGGTTACTATCCGGATAACTTTATCACTGGCGAACCACCGCTAAAAGATGTCCGCCCTGTGCTATCTTCTGCCTGGTATCCTTTATATGATCGATAGAATTATTGCATTACTCATCCTATGCCTGGTGCTGAGTATTCCCGCGGGCATGATCCTACTCTTTACCGGCGACGTGTTGCTGAATTTTGTCTTCTTCTATCCGCTGTTTATGTCCGGTATCTGGATAACTGGCGGTGTCTATTTCTGGCTAAAGCGAGAAAGACATTGGCCGTGGGGTGATGATGTGCCGCCCCCGGAGTTGAAAGGCAATCCACTGGTGTCAATTCTAATCCCTTGTTTTAACGAGGGGTTGAATGCGCGGGAAACCATTCACGCAGCACTGGCACAGACTTACACCAATATCGAAGTGATCGCTATCAACGATGGCTCCAGTGATGATACGGCGCAAGTGCTGGATGCCTTATTGGCTGAAGACCCACGCTTGCGTGTTATTCACCTGGCCCATAATCAGGGCAAAGCTATTGCCTTGCGGATGGGGGCAGCGGCGGCGCGCAGTGAATATTTGGTGTGTATTGATGGTGATGCTTTGCTGGACAGCAAAGCGGTGCCTTATCTGGTCGCGCCATTGATTGCTAACCCGCGTACCGGAGCGGTAACAGGCAACCCGCGCATCCGTACCCGTTCGACCTTGATTGGCCGGGTTCAGGTCGGGGAGTTCTCTTCTATCATTGGGCTGATTAAACGAACTCAGCGGGTTTACGGGCAAGTGTTTACCGTTTCTGGCGTCGTGGCGGCTTTTCGCCGTAGAGCATTGGCGGATGTCGGTTACTGGAGCCCGGATATGATAACTGAAGATATTGATATCAGTTGGAAACTCCAGATAAGACATTGGTCAGTATTCTTTGAGCCACGGGGCCTGTGCTGGATTTTGATGCCAGAAACCTTAGGGGGTTTGTGGAAGCAGCGCCTACGCTGGGCGCAGGGTGGGGCCGAGGTTTTCCTGAAGAATATGTTCAAGCTGTGGCGTTGGCGTAATCGCCGAATGTGGCTATTGTTCCTTGAATATTCACTGTCTATCACCTGGGCCTTTACTTACCTGTTTAGTATCATCCTGTTCCTGTTGGGGCTGGTTATTACCTTACCACCGGGCATTCATGTACAGACCGTGTTCCCGCCAGCCTTTACCGGCATGGTATTGGCCCTGACCTGTCTGTTGCAGTTTGCTATCAGTCTGGTGATTGAACGGCGCTATGAGCCTAAACTGGGTAATTCGCTATTTTGGATTATTTGGTACCCAATGGTTTATTGGATGCTCAGTTTGTTCACCACCGTTGTTTCGTTCCCAAAAGTGATGCTGAACACCAAACGTAAACGTGCACGCTGGGTCAGTCCAGATCGCGGGATTGGGAGGGTTAAACCATGAGTGTGCCTCTGATTCATACTGAGCAGCGGCTGCTACCGCGCTTAATTGATATTATCATTACTGCTTTGGCTTGGTTCGGTTTTATCTTCCTGTTTGTGAAGGGCTTTTTGGATATGATCCACCGCGCCCCGAACATGGGGCCGATTCCGTTCAGAATGTACATTTTGGCCGGTCTGACGACGTTGGCGCTATATGCAGCCATTGCAGCATTTAATGCCATTGTGTTGATTGTTTGGGCCAAATATAACCAGATACGTTTTCAGGTTGAGCGCCGTGGGCACCGTCCTCATTTGGATGACGATGAACTCGCCGATAGCATGGAAATGACGGGGGAGATGATTGCCCAATTAAAAGCCGGTTCGTGCCTCACCCTGTATAACGATGAGCACGGGCAACTGTTGGAAGTCAAAGAGGGGTTACAACTCCCCGAAGTGGCACCGGTCGTTAATTTGCGACGTGGGTAACAGGTAATTATCACTGAATACCTGATAGCAGGCCAATGTGTGCTTGTATCAGGTATTCAGAACCAACCAGTATGTTATTTCCACCTAAGTTAATCGTGCCAAACTTCACTTTTAATCTCCCCCTTTCTTTATATATTGCTATGATTTACCCGATCTTGTTACGGGCAGTCATAATGAATATTCCTATGGAAGCGACATGACAACGGGAGCACACAGTGAATCAAAACCCTTTCGGACAAATTATTGGTGCAGAATTACCGCAATGGCAATCAGCGCTGCGGCCTCAACGAGAAATTTTATCGGGACATTTTTGCTATTTGGCTCCCGTTGACTCAGATAAACATGAGGCGTCTTTGTATCAGGCATATCACCTGATTCCCGATGCCAGTGACTGGACCTATTTTTATTGTGAGCGGCCAGAGAGTGAAAATGATTTTCAGCAATACCTGCAAACATTAATTAATGCGAAAGATGCTTTGCATTATACCGTAATGGATGCGCAAGCCGATGTAGCGTTAGGAACGGTTGGCTTACAACGAATTGATGAAAAGAATGGTGTGATTGAGATTGGCTCAGTTAATTGGTCACCGCGCTTAAAACGCAATTCAGCGGGCACTGAGGCCATCTATTTGCTATTACATTATGTATTCGACAAATTAGGCTATCGTCGTTGTGAGTGGAAATGCGATTCTTTAAATGGGCCTTCAAATGCGGCGGCAATGCGATTTGGTTTTCAGTATGAAGGGCAATTTCGGCAGGCGATTGTGACCAAAGGACGTAACAGAGATACCAATTGGTATTCTATCACTGACCGCGAATGGTCATTAATTAAACAGGCATTTAACGATTGGTTAGCGATGGAAAACTTTGACAGCCAAGGCAAGCAAAAGACACGTTTGCAGGATTTAAGAATTAGCCGCTAATACTTGTAAAATGATATAGTGCGATATTAAAAACAATTAGAGTAAAAAATAAACAAACTAAAAAGTTATATTTTTTTACATTTTGATATCGCGAATTTTAAGAGTGTCATTATACTGTAATCATCTGGCGGTATTTTTCACACGGTGCACAGCTTAGGCTGTTATCTATCACTGCGGGGATCGCTAATGGTAAAGTCCATGATTGGGCTGTTAAGACAAAATCAAAGTTTTATCCAGGCGACTCGTTGTTACGAGGGCATAAGCTCCGACTCTCAAATTCCAGTATTACCATCATCATGTGCTGTTAATATATTATCGTCACTCGTATTCCCGTCCCCAGTTTCAACATCACGTAATAACTCCCCTTGCGATATTGTTTTCCTCCGGTCATTGAACCGGGTGTCGACTTTATTTGCATTTTCATTGGCTATTATTGGCTGCAAAGGAAGCCAAAACTGCATCTGTATATGAAACATAATCGCGCAGGCAATTTCTGCTGCGGTAGATGAATCAAACTGAAAGGTGCCACTATGGGAAGACAGAAAGCAGTGATCAAAGCTCGTCGTGAAGCGAAACGCGTTATTAGACGTGATTCACGTAGTCATCGTCAGCGTGAGGAAGAAAACGTGACATCGTTAGTGCAAATGGGCGGTGTTGAATCAATAGGTATGGCACGGGATAGCCGTGATACCTCCGTTATTCAGGCGCGTACGGAAGCTCAAGGTCATTACTTATCAGCCATAGAAAGTAAGCAGCTCATCTTCGCCACCGGTGAAGCAGGGTGTGGTAAAACCTTTATCAGCGCAGCCAAGGCTGCTGAAGCATTAATTCACAAAGAAGTAGATAGGATAATTGTGACGCGACCTGTACTACAGGCAGATGAAGACTTGGGCTTCTTGCCCGGTGATATTTCTGAAAAATTCGCGCCTTATTTCCGCCCGGTGTATGACATTCTGCTGCGCCGACTCGGATCTTCTTTCATGCAATATTGTTTACGACCAGAAATCGGTAAAGTCGAAATTGCGCCTTTCGCCTATATGCGCGGGCGTACCTTTGAGAATGCGGTGGTGATCCTCGATGAGGCACAAAATGTGACCGCCAGCCAAATGAAAATGTTTCTCACCCGTCTCGGCGAAAATGTCACGGTTATCGTGAATGGTGATATTACCCAGTGCGACCTGCCGCGTGGGGTGAAATCAGGTCTCAGCGACGCACTGGAGCGTTTTGCCGAGGATGAAATGATTGGCATCATTCGCTTTGATAAACAGGACTGTGTCCGCTCTGCGCTCTGCCAACGTACCTTAAATGCCTATTCATAACTCAAGGTTATGAATGGAGACCCGATAAAAAAGGGCAAGCGTTTATAGCGCTTGCCCTTTCAGATTACTGATAAAGTCAAATGAAGGGGAATCGTGCCGTTGGGGCCGCTCTTAGTTGCAAATACAAGTGCGTAAGCCACCGAAGTGCCCCTAGGTGCGGTAAACCCTTCACTCACTGAGCTATCAGCAGCGTTGCCTATCGCTACAACATAATCGTCATCATATACGCGGCAAACAAGGCCAGATGGGCGGTGCCGTTGAGCACGTTGGTTCTTCCGGTAGAGAATGAGATTTGCGACAGAATCAAGACACTGACCATCACCACGATATGCGGTGCTTCCAGACCAAAGTTCAGCTCCTGCCCAGTCAATACGGCAATTAAGGTTACCGCCGGTACAGTCAGGGAAATGGTGGCCAACACCGAACCGAAGAACAGGTTCATCGCCCGTTGCACCTGATTTGCCAGCACGGCTTTTAATGCGCCCAGCCCTTCCGGTGACAGGATAAGCAAGGCAATCAGGAAGCCGGTAAATTTGGCTGGTGCATTTAATTCAGTCAGCAGCGCTTCCAGTGGGTTGGCATCAAATTTAGTCACTGCGATTACCGCAACCAAATGAACCAACAGCCAAAATGTGTGCCACAGGCTACTGTGAGATGACGGCTTACCGTGATGTGGGTCACTTGGGTCATCGCCTTCATCTTCATGTTCGTAGACAAACAGATTTTGGTGGGTTTTGGTCTGGATCAGCAGGAAAACACCATACATCGCCGCCGAAATAGCAGCAACTACCAGTGATTGCGCCACGCTAAAATTGCCACCGGGCAGGGTACTTGGCAATACCAACACAATGATAGCCAGGGGGAAGATAGCCATCAGATACTGTTTGATACCGACCAGATTGACGTGCTGGGTAGCAAATTTACGCCCGCCAAGCAGCAACGACACCCCAACCAATCCGCCGATAACAATCATAATGATGGAATAGAGTGTGTCGCGCATCAAGGCGGGAGCGGCATCACCTGTTGCCATCATCGCCGAGATCAAACTGACCTCCAGCACCACCACCGACAGACTAAGAATCAATGATCCGTAGGGTTCACCCAAGCGGTGTGCCAAAACGTCAGCATGGCGTACCACACTGAAAGCACTACTCAGGATACCGACCAGGGCAATCAAGTTGATAACGATGACGGCGGCGAAATTGCTGGTATCCCCCCAGAGATTAAGAATAACCAGCGCGATAATAGGCAGAATAAGGGAGTATTCGTTATGGCGAGATTTAGATCGGCCAGGATCATTTTGCGACTTCATTTCGAGCACGCTCCTAATAACTTTACTGCATTAAACGGGCATTAGAGCCATTTAACGATAATTAAGCGCCATATTGCAGGCTAAGTAGCTTTAAGACTAACAAATAACAAGGAATTGTCGCAGGGAATTTACAAGGTTTTAACGGGTAATGGTAAAAAAAGAGTCAACAAAATGGACATCAGGGGATAATGTCCATTGATTTTAAAGATATTAATGAGATCTAGTTGTCAAGATTGTCCATGACTTCATGACGTTGGTGATGATAGTCCTCTTCATTGAGACCTTCACGCCAATAGGGGACGGCATAAAGTTGTTGGCGTTCGCAGCCTTTCTCTCGACGGAGATAACGGCGTAGCTGCACCACCATCCGATCTTCACCGGCCAGCCAGAATGTAGCTTCCGCCATCGGCAGTTCGAGTGCGCAGAATTGGGTGATAACTTCATCGGTTTTTTCAGTACCACCAATGACCCAACTCAGTTCAACACCTGCCGGTTTCACCAGATTAAGCACATCCTGTGGGGTATCGACACGAATAATGGCATGGCCCTGCGCATCGGCGGGTAATGTTTCTAACAGTGCCGCAATGGCAGGCAATGAAGAAGGGTCACCAACCAGATAGCTGTATTCAGCCGCTGGCAGCATGGTTTCAGGGCCGCCGGGATTGGTAATGCCTATCCAGTCACCTGATTTAGCATGGCGGGCAAAATTAACCGCTGGGCCGCTGTGGTCATGCAGCGCAAATTCAATATCTATCTCACAAAGCTCAGGTCTGACGGCCCGAACAGAGTAGGTTCGAACAATCGGGCGTACTTCTGCGGCTGGCCATTGTGGGCCTTTCTCACCAAGCACTGGGAGTTCCGGCTGTGCCTGGTGTGCTAATGGCAGGAAGACTTTTAAATGAGCGCCGGCACAATCTGCCGGGTAATTGTGCAATGTTGGGCTGTAGAAAGTGATTCGGCGTAGGTGTGGGGAAGTGTCTACCACCTTTTGGACTTGCACCAGGCGTGGAGGGGTTGGACGGTATTTGGGTTTTGCTGCGGTTGATTCTGTGGTCACAGTTTATCCTTCTTATCTTATGGCGTTTTATTCTTGTTCATCAGCAGCATGGGGGCGGCTTATCAAGGCATAAATTATATCACCAACCAATGTTAATGATAATTATTTGCATGAATGGAGTGTAAGGAAAACGAAAAGAGTGATATACCCCCACCGGAGCGGGGGGCAAAAAATATGATTTAG
This sequence comes from Yersinia artesiana, assembly GCF_902726545.1. Classification (GTDB taxonomy): domain Bacteria; phylum Pseudomonadota; class Gammaproteobacteria; order Enterobacterales; family Enterobacteriaceae; genus Yersinia; species Yersinia artesiana. The sequence continues at coordinate 11,363 of NZ_CACVAD010000058.1, forward strand.
CGCAGAATTAGCTAATAGGCTGCACGATAGCCATACGGCGGAAATGCATGCGTAGCCGCAACATGGTCACCAGAGCAACAATCATCACCGCCATGGCGGCAAGAGGGAGTTGCTGTAATTGCAAGCCAAATGCCAGCAAGGTACCACCGAGCCAGGCTCCCAGCGCATTGCCTAAATTGAACGCACTCTGGTTAAAGGTTGATGCCAGATTAGGCGCATCGCGGGCTTGATCCACCACCAATAGCTGCAACATCGGGCAAAGGGCAAAAGCCACAATACTCCAGATAAACAAGGTCAGCACTGCCGGTAAGTAAAAACCAATGGTGTAATGCAATGCCAGCAGAATACCTATCAAAATGGTTATCAGACGTGTCATTGAGCCAACCAGATTTTTATCACCTAACCGACCACCCAGTACACTGCCGATGGATAATCCAACGCCAAGGATCAGTAAGACAATCGTGACACCATGTTCAGAGACACGGGTGACCTCGCGCAGCAGGGGGGCAATATAGGTGAAGACGGTAAACAGGCTGGTATTGGTTAATACTGATAGCAGTAAAGCGGTTTGCACTTTTTTCTGCATCAACGTTTTGAACTCTAATTTTGGGCTGATTTTCTTCATCGGAATATTGCTAGGTAACCAGGCGATCACGGCGATGATGGCGACAATACCAATGGCGCTAACGCCCCAGAATGCCGCACGCCAGCCGAAAGCCTGCCCAATAGCAGTGCCCAATGGCACACCGAGCACATTTGCCAGTGTGACCCCCATAAACACTAATGCAATTGCGCGCGCACGGCGATTGGGTTGCACCAAATCAGTGGCGACCACAGAAGCTAACCCAAAGAATGTGCCATGACACAACGCTGCAATAATACGCGCTGCCATCAGCAAGTTATAAGTTTCAGCCAAAGCACACAGAATATTGCCGAGAATAAATAAAACAATTAAACCCAACAGAGTTGATTTCCGCGGCACTCGTGCGGTTGCAATAGCCAACAAGGGAGCACCAATCACCACTCCCATGGCATAGACTGATACCAACATTCCGGTTTTAGGAATACTGACCCCGAGATCATGGGCGACTTCTGGTAATAGTCCCATAATGACAAACTCGCTGGTACCAATGCCAAAGGTAGCAATGGTCAGCGCAATAATAGCCAACGGCATGAATGACTCCTGAACCGGCTCAACGGGCATGAAGAGGCTGAAGAATAGTCTTTGCAGGTGAATTTAATCGGCCGATTCTAGCACTGCCCCAAAAGAGCGTCTAACGGCAAAGTGCTATATTAAAAAGTTATTTAATATAGCTGATTTTATTTTTGGGTATTAACTGGCGTGAAGCTGGTTATTTTCTACAAATCTTTATTTTTTTGATAATTAAGCCTATTTTTCAATCTTTCGCTGATAGCCAACTTTCTGTAATAAGGCATTCACTTTGCTTAGTACAAAAAAACATAAGCAACGGTTTTTTTGTATTTGTTTGTCGCTATTATCCCCGCGATTCTGTACATCAATCAGAATGAAAGGGGCAAAGTATGAATTTCCAACAGCTTAAAATTATTCGGGAATCGGCCCGTTGTAATTACAATCTGACTGAAGTAGCAAACACATTATTTACCTCGCAATCGGGTGTGAGTCGGCATATTCGCGAGTTAGAAGAAGAATTGGGTATTGAGATATTTGTTCGGCGTGGAAAACGCTTGTTGGGAATGACTGAGCCGGGCAAAGAGTTACTCACAGTCGCGGAACGCATGTTAAATGATGCCAATCAAATTCGCCGCCTGGCTGATGTCTTTAGCAACAATGATAGCGGCCAGTTGCATATTGCGACCACGCATACTCAAGCTCGTTACAGTTTACCGCGGGTGATAAAAGAGTTTCGTCTGCTGTATCCACAGGTCAAACTAGTTATTAGTCAGGGAAATCCACAAGAAATCGCGGCGATGCTGCAATCTGGTGAGGCTGATATTGGGATTGCCACTGAAGTACTGATGAGTGATGAATCTGTCGCGGCATTTCCTTATTACCGTTGGCATCACGCGATAGTGGTACCCGAAAATCACCCATTAACACAAGAGCCAAACATTACGCTGGAAACCTTGAGTACCTTGCCATTAATTACTTATCGCCAAGGGATCACCGGCCGATCACGGTTGGACAATGCCTTCAAAGGTGCCGGGTTAACCCCCAATATCGCTCTCAGCGCGCAAGATTCCGATGTGATTAAAACCTATGTCGAGCTGGGTATGGGGGTGGGGATTCTGGCGGATATGTCCTACGAAGCACATCGTGACAAAGGGTTGGTGCGCCTTAATGCCGAGCATCTGTTTGACGCGAATACAGTGTGGCTAGGATTAAAACGAGGTCAGTTACAACGTAACTTTATCTGGTTCTTTATCCAACTCTGCAATCCAACACTTTCTCTGCATGATATTAAAGAGAAAGTGTTGGCAGAAGCATCAGACGAAGTGGTGATTGATTACCAGATTTAGTCTGTATGTGAGGCAGGCCGGTGATTAGGCCACATCGTCAGTCAAGGTCATTATTGTCTGGCGTAAATCGCACCTGTACCTCTGTTCCGCCGACGTCCCGTTGATGAATCTCACACTGCCCGTGCAGACTAGCGGCTCGGTCTTGCATAATCATCAGACCATAATGGTTTGGCCGTTTATTGGCTTGACCAATCCCACAACCATTATCAATGATAGACATGACGACATCACCTTGCTCTGCCGTGACTTTCACCGCGGCCTCAGTGGCATGAGCGTGCTTATAGATATTGTTCAGTGCCTCACGGGCAATGTTTACCATATGAATGGCTTGATGGTTAGGAACAAAGTCTGACGGTAAATTGAAATCGAGTGTAATGGGTAAGTTGGCGCGCTCGCTGAATTCATTGACTAAATTTTGCAGTGCGGCTTGCAATGTCGCTTCATTCAGTTTCAGGCGAAATGTGGTCAGCAACTCCCGCAGTTGGCGGTAGGCGATGTTAAGTTCATCACGCATTTGCTGTATCAATAGCTTACTGGGCTCAGGTAAGTCCGGAACTTGCATCTGCAAACAACTAATTTGTATTTTCAGGCAGGAAAGAGATTGCGCGATGGAGTCATGCAGTTCGCGCGCAATGGCTGAACGCTCCTCCATCAACAAGAGTTGCTGCTGATGTCTCGCCTGACTTTCCAGCGCCAATGTGCTGGTTAATTGCTCGACCAACATATTCACCAACTGTTGCTGATCTGAGTTAAGAGGGGTCCCTGAAGGGAGCTTTGCCAGCAATAAACCATATTGACCCAGCTTATCGCTCAAACTCCAGCTCACTGATTCACGTGCTGTCGGTGGGTTCACGGCAATGAATGACCCGCTAATGGTTAATTGTGTCGGGCGATTTTGTGGCGGTAAATATTCACCATCTAAATTATCAGCCAGTTGTGAGCGATAGAGGTGATTCTCGTATAAACAGATTTGCACATTTTCTAATGGTGTCAGTGCTTGCAACTGTTCGATGACCGGCACCAAACGCTCACTTAATGGCTGACGTGTATGCAATTGACGGCTGCTATGATAAAGGAAAGCCAAAACTTGGTTTTTCTGTTGTAAATCAGCCGTTTTCTGTGTGACTCTCTGTTCCAAATCACTGTATATCACCGACAGTTCCTGCGACATTCTATTCAGCGCTGCACCCAACATCCCCATCTCGTCTCGCTGATGAGACAAAGTAAAGCGCTGGCTGAAATCACCGCGTCCAATCGCATTCGCCATCGAGATCAATTGCAGCCATGGGCGCAATAAACGGCGGCGAAGATAATAAATGGTGGCGAGCATCAACCCCAGAGTCAACACAATGAACACCAACTGAATCATCATCACCAGTTGAAGACGCTGCTCGGTTTTATGGTCAATGGCTAATACCAATGCATCAAGCTGGCGGACAAAATCGGCCACACTGGCGGCAACATCATCGGGCCGTTTAGCCTGTAGCAGTTGCGGTTTTAAGGTGTTTTGCCAGTAACGTTCGATTTGTTGGTATTGGTTGGTTAACCCCTCCCGCTGGAGGGCGTACTGCAAATCATCGCTGGTTTTGTCCTGCTCCAGTGCCGCTAAATAGGGTAGATCCTCTTTATCTAACGGCACCATGGAAAGCAGCCGGTAACTTTGCATCCGCAAAGATCCCGCTGTATTGATGGCATGCGCGTTACCTTGAATGCTTTGAGCCATCCATGACGAAATCGTCATGCCAGCCAGCCCCAACATACCCAGTAGCATCATCAGCAAAGCAATCTGATTAACTAATGGAATTAGGTAACGTTTCATAAAGCGGGATCCCTGTCATTAATAAGCTGGCAACCTTGCCGTTGTTCATCCCACAGCGTGAGTGCTAGTGGGATTTCATGCCAGCGGCTGTCATCATCATACGGAACAGCATAGAAACTGCCAATAAAGCCAGCACACTACCGCACCAGATAAGTAACATCCAACCGACTCTCTTCCACCAAGGGGATTTCACTGGTTCAAGTGGTTGGGACGGTGATGGTGATTTCATCATTTAGTGATAGCCCTGTTCGTGATTGATTTTCCCTCGGAATACGTAGTAGCTCCAGAAGGTATAAACCAGAATGATCGGAATAATAAAGAGTGCGCCGACCAGCATGAATCCCAAACTTTGCGGGGGGGCTGCGGCCTGCCATAAGGTAATTGACGGCGGGATAAGATACGGCCAGATACTGATACCCAAGCCGCTGTAGCCCAAAAACACTAACAACAGGGTCAACAGGAAGGGGGCATAATGCCCGCCATGCTTGACTGCGCGCAGTAATGCCCAACTGGCGAAGAGCACCAATATAGGCACCGGTAGGAACCAGAACAAATTGGGCAGGCTAAACCAGCGTGCAGCAATCTGTGGGTGAGTCAGTGGTGTCCAAACACTAATAATGGCAATAATAAGCAGCATCATCAGGGTGAGTGGGCGCGCCAGTTTATGCATCACTTGCTGCACATGACCGTCAGTCTTCATGATAAGCCAGGTACAGCCAAGCAGGGCATAGGCAATGACCAAGCCTAAGCCACAAAACAGTGCAAAGGGGGTAAACCAGTCAAATGGCCCGCCACTGTAACTACGACCGGTGACTGGGAATCCGTGAATAAAAGCACCGACCACCATTCCCTGGGTAAATGTGGCAATCAGCGAACCACCAATAAAGGCTTTATCCCAGATATGCTGTTTCTCCGGCGTGGCTTTAAAGCGGAATTCGAACGCGACACCGCGGAAAATCAGCCCCAGCAGCATTAACGTCAGCGGGATAGCCAGTGCATCAAGAATCACCGCATAAGCCAGCGGGAACGCCCCCAGTAAAGCCGCGCCCCCAAGTACCAGCCAGGTTTCGTTGCCATCCCAGACTGGGGCGACACTGTTCATCATCAAGTCCCGATCACGGCTGTTTTTAACCAGTGGAAACAGGATGCCAATGCCTAGATCAAAGCCATCCATCACCACGTACATCATGGTGCTGAATACAATGATGACAAACCAAATCAGTGGAAGGTCGATACCCATAGTTAGCTCCTGTTTTGGTTATTGTCAGTGGTCAATACGCCGCTATCAGCATTGGGGTCACTGACTGCCGACAGTGGTCTGGCCGGTGTTGCGTGTTGACCGGGGCCGCCACTATCTTGTTGGCGACCTTCATGGGCGATTGGCCCTTTGCGGATAAGCCGCATCATATAAGCGTAACCCACACCAAAGACTGAGCCATACACCAGGATAAATATCAGCAAGCTGATGCTCATGTGCATTTCACCGTGGGATGACACCGCATCACTGGTGCGCTGTAAGCCATAGACGATCCACGGCTGGCGACCCACTTCGGTAGTAAACCACCCCGCCAGAATGGCAATCAAACCTGATGGCCCCATCCACAACACAAAATAAAGGAAGGGACGAGACTGATACAAACCGCCACGCCAACGCAGCCATAAACTCCAAAAACCTGCCAAAATCATCAACATGCCTAATCCGACCATAATGCGGAAAGACCAAAACACGATGGTTGAGTTAGGGCGATCTTCGGGTGGAAAAGATTTCAGTGCCGGGATCTGCTTATCCAGACTGTGAGTCAGGATAAGGCTGCCTAAATATGGGATCTCCAGTGCGAAACGGGTTTTCTCTTGCTTCATATCTGGCCAGCCAAACAGAATCAGCGGGGTAGGTTCGCCGGGTTTATTTTCCCAGTGACCTTCAATCGCCGCAATCTTGGCTGGCTGATGTTCCAGCGTATTCAGGCCGTGGGCATCACCAATAACCGCCTGCAGAGGGGCGACAATCAACGCCATCCACATCGCCATCGACAGCATTTTTCGCATCGCCGGAGTATCGCGTTTGCGCAGCAAATGCCAGGCGGCGGAAGCGCCGACAAAGAAGGCTGAGGCCAGGAAGGCAGCGGTCGACATGTGCAACAGGCGATAGGGGAAGGAGGGGTTAAAGATCACTTTTAGCCAGTCAATGGGCACCACTTGCCCATTAATGACTTCAAAACCTTGTGGTGTCTGCATCCAGCTATTGGAGGCCAAAATCCAGAAGGTTGACATGAGTGTTCCCAATGCCACCATGCAGGTGGCAAAGAAATGCAAGCCGGGGCCAACACGATTCCAGCCAAATAGCATCACACCCAAGAAACCGGCTTCGAGGAAGAAGGCGGTCAAGACTTCATAAGTCAGCAACGGGCCAGTGATGCTGCCAGCAAATTCAGAGAAAAAGCTCCAGTTGGTACCAAACTGGTAGGCCATAACCAGGCCGGACACCACGCCCATACCAAAGTTGACGGCAAAGATTTTTGACCAGAAATGGTAGAGGTCGCGGTAATCTTCATTTTTGGTTTTTAGCCATAAGCCTTCGAGTACCGCCAGAAAACTGGCAAGACCGATGGTAATGGCCGGGAAAATAATATGGAACGAAATGGTGAAAGCGAATTGGATTCTGGCCAACTCGAGAGCGGTTAAGCCAAACATAGCGACCTCGCTAAAAACATGGTACAGCCTCATCAAACTATAGAAGAAATCCTGCCACAGCGGCGATTGGGTGACACCGCCACGGGCAATTATTTCGCGGAGTAAACTTGGCAGTTAGTTAACCATAAGTTAAAGTGGCTATAATAGTGACAATTAATTCAATCTCACCTATAACAGTTGGCTTATGACGCGATATGAACAGTTAGCGCAACAAATCCGTGCGCAAATACAATCCAAGGTCTGGCAAGCGGGTGACAAGCTGCCATCACTGCGGGAAAGTTGTAAGCAATCGGGTTTAAGCTTAATGACCGTGGTGCAGTCTTATCAGTTACTGGAAAGTCAGGGGTGGATCGTGGCACGCCCGCAATCGGGATATTATGTTGCTTCGCGTCCAACCCAGTTACCGCAACCTCAGCGGGGGAAAAAACTGCATCTGGACGAGCAAGTAGACATCAATACTTTTATTTTTGATGTCTTACAGGCGGGAAAAGATCCGGCCATCATGCCGTTTGGCTCGGCATTCCCAGATCCGAGCTTATTGCTGCAACCTCGCCTGTCACGTGCTCTGGCGGGGGTTGCGCGTAAAATATCACCGCAAAGCTCGGTGACAAACTTGCCGCCGGGTAATGAAAGTTTGCGCCGTAATATTGCTCAGCGTTATGCCGCCAGTGGCATGAATGTTTCACCCGAAGAAATTGTGATTACCGCCGGTGCAATGGAGTCCCTTAGCCTGAGTTTGCAGGCGGTGACGCAGCCTGGCGATTGGGTTGTTATTGAATCGCCAGCGTTTTATGGTGCGCTACAGGCCATAGAGCGGCTGCGTTTAAAAGCGATTGCTATTACCACGCACCCGCAAAATGGGATGGATCTCGATGCTCTTGAACAGGTCATCAGCCAGTATCCAATCAAAGCCTGTTGGCTGATGACGCACTTTCAGAATCCGCTTGGTAGCACCATGTCCTGGCTTCAGAAAAAACGGCTGGTGGCGTTGCTGCAACAGAATAATATTTCGTTAATTGAAGATGATGTTTATGGTGAGTTGTACTTCGGTGCTGAGCGCCCCTTGCCAGCCAAAGCACTTGATCAACACCGCCAAATTCTGCATTGCTCCTCTTTTTCAAAATGTCTGGCTCCGGGATTTCGAGTCGGTTGGGTGGCGGCGGGAGAACATGCACAGCGGGTGCAACATCTGCAATTGATGAGTACCGTTTCGGCCAGTGTTCCGACTCAGTTAGCTATTGCCGATTACCTCAGTCAAGGGGGGTACGATACTCATCTGCGCCGGTTGCGCCGTATGATGGAACAGCGGCTAAACGCGCTGCGTCAGGCGGTGGTTGAGCATTTTCCCAAGAACGTCAAAATCAGCCATCCATCCGGAGGTTATTTCTTGTGGCTGGAATTGGAACCGCCATTTAATGCCAGTGAATTATACCGGCGAGCGTTGGCGCAGGGCGTCAGTATTGCGCCGGGACGGATGTTTACCACTGGCAATCAGTTCGATCACTGTTTTCGCCTCAATGCTTCATTTGCCTGGTCGGAGCAAAGCGAAAAAGCCATCCGCATTCTGGCTATGCTGATAACTCAATTGACCAGTAGTGTGGATAACCGCTCGCGCTAATCCTGCCATTTCCCCCTCTTTAATCGGTTAATCCTGATGGCTCCAGAAAATGGGGCCATAACCGCATGATCTGCTGTCGAAATAACCGCCTTATTGTTGCGCTTGTTATGCATAAACGTCTTTTTCCATCCTTTTACCCTCCATTTCCCGGCAGCAGAAATGCACCCAATTGATACATTGACTGCTCATTTATAGGGCGTTAAGAATCTCCAGTGTTGTGTTTGTGTTGCAAAAATGTGATCTGGCAAGGCAAAAATCAACATTGGTTCCTAATGCATACAATTTCGAGCCAACCCCCTCTAATGGGTCATTTTGCTGGTTAATATACAGTATGAATGTGAGTGATTTGCATAATTATGCATTTTAAAACTTTGTTTTTATGAGGTTTATACATTTTATTCACATAGTGAGCAGTGTGGCACGAAAGCTGCTCTACACTTTATATCAGGTGAATATATTTCATTCTTTATTGTTAACAGAATAAGAGATTTTGTTGGGCGGCAGGATTACACCTGACAACGAGTCTCTCCAACCCATATTTACGCTGATTAAAGAGGCCATTATGGAACAGCCAATTCCGGTTACCCGACAGTCTTTTGATGAATGGATCGTCCCAACTTATGCTCCCGCAGACTTTATTGTGGTACGTGGCGAAGGGGCGACACTGTGGGATCAACAGGGCAAATCTTATATTGATTTTGCCGGGGGGATTGCCGTCAATGCTTTAGGACATGGGCATCCGGCCGTAAAAGCCGCATTGATTGAGCAAGCAGACAAAGTATGGCATTTGGGCAATGGCTATACCAATGAACCGGTGTTGCGACTGGCAAAACAACTGATTGATGCCACCTTCGCTGAAAAAGTATTTTTCTGTAATTCAGGCGCTGAAGCCAATGAAGCCGCACTGAAATTGGCGCGTAAATATGCCTTGGATAATTTTGCTAATAAACCGGGACAGCAGGGCGAAAAGAACCAGATTGTTGCCTTTAGAAACGCGTTTCATGGCCGGACACTGTTCACCGTTTCGGCGGGAGGCCAGCCCAAATACTCGCAGGATTTTGCTCCGCTACCGGGTGGCATTAGCCACGGTATTTTCAATGATCTGGCCTCTGCCGAAGCCCTTATTACCGATCAAACCTGTGCGGTGATTGTCGAGCCGATTCAGGGCGAAGGGGGTGTGTTACCCGCAGACCGCGAGTTTCTGCATGGCCTGCGTGCATTGTGTGATCGCCATAATGCGGTACTGATTTTTGATGAAGTACAGACCGGTGTTGGCCGTACCGGTGAGTTGTATGCCTACATGCATTATGGCGTCACCCCTGATGTCCTGACCAGCGCCAAAGCACTGGGGGGCGGGTTCCCAATAGCGGCCATGCTGACGACCACAAAATATGCCAGCGCACTGAATGTCGGCAGTCACGGGACAACTTATGGCGGTAACCCATTAGCTTGTGCTGTGGCGGGCACTGTTTTATCTCTCATCAATACACCAACTGTATTGTCGGGCGTGAAAGAGCGGCACCAATGGTTCCTGGAGGGGTTGGCGGATATTAATGCGCGTTACAAGGTTTTCGCCGAAATACGCGGGCGTGGTCTGTTGATTGGCTGCGTGCTGAACAGTGATTATGCGGGTAAATCCAAAGATATCATTCAGGCCGCTGCCCAGCATGGATTAATCGCCTTAATTGCAGGCCCCGATGTCGTCCGCTTTGCGCCCTCACTGATTATTTCCCAGCACGATATTAAAGAGGGCTTGGCCCGACTTGCTAGGGGTATTGAGCAGGTCTGTCGTAAGGCTAAGTCGTAACACATCAGCCGTAGCACATCAGCCGTAACGCATCGGCAGTCAACAAGGACCTTGAATATGATGAGAGTTCGCCCGGTAGAACGCCGTGATTTAGCCGACATTCTGGAGTTGGCTGGGAAAACTGGCGTTGGCATGACCTCACTGCCACAAAATGAGCAACACCTCGCCGCCAGAATTGAGCGTGCATTAAATACCTGGCAAGGTTCTTTGGCTGCGGGTGAGCAAGGTTACCTGTTCGTATTGGAAGACACTGAGCGAGAGAAAGTGGTGGGCGTCAGCGCGATAGAAGTGGCGGTGGGAATGAATGACCCTTGGTATAACTTCCGCGTGGGGACACTGGTTCATGCCTCTAAAACCCTCAATGTGTACAAATCGGTACCGACGCTGTTTTTGAGTAATGATCACACCGGTTATAGCGAACTCTGCACACTGTTTCTTGACCCTGAATATCGCAAAGATAAAAACGGCCCCTTCTTATCGAAAGTTCGTTTTCTGTTTATCGCCGCATTTCGCCAGCACTTCTCACGTAAATTGATTGCCGAGATGCGCGGTTACACCGATGAACAAGGCCGTTCACCATTTTGGGAAAATGTCGGTCGGCACTTTTTCGCTATCGAATTTGCAAAAGCCGATTACCTGAGTGGGACGGGGCAAAAAGCGTTTATTGCCGAACTGATGCCGAAACACCCGCTGTATGTGGATTTTTTGGCAGAAGAAGCCCGTGCGGTGATAGGTCAGGTTCATCCTCACACCGCACCTGCTCGCGCGGTTCTGGAGACTGAAGGCCTGCAACATCAGGGATATGTCGATATCTTTGATGGTGGGCCGACTTTGGAAGCCAACACCGACGAAGTGCGGGCGGTGCGCGATAGCAGCCAGCGAAAAGTGGTTATTGATGATATTGATATTGACCCAAGTGGCAGCGCTTATTTAGTGGCCAATGACCGTTACCAAGATTTTCGATCCATATTGATTAACACCCATCTATCAGACGAATTTCTGCATTTAACCACTGACAATGCAGCGGCACTGGGTGTTGTGGCGGGTGATGTGGTTCGGATAATCAGCCTTTTTGCACCGGAGACCAAAAAATGACCCATCCTGCATTGTTTATTCAGGGGGAATGGCGCACCGGTAAAGGTGCCCATTTCGATAAACATGACCCTATGGAACAGCAATTATTGTGGCAAGCGCGTGCCGCTGATAGCGCAGATGTCGCCGCAGCTTGTCGCGCCGCGCGTGATGCTTTCCCCACATGGGCTCGAACGCCACTGGAACAGCGAGTGGCGATTATTCAGCGTTTTGCCGTATTACTCGAACAACATAAGCAGCAATTGGCGCGAACGATAAGTCTGGAAACCAGTAAACCGCACTGGGAAACGCTAACAGAAGTGCAGGCCATGATGGGCAAAGTAGCTATTTCGTTGCAAGCCTATCAAACCAGAACCGGTAGCAGTCAAACGCCGATGGCGGACGCTATCTCAGTGCTGCGGCACCGGCCACATGGCGTATTGGCGGTTTTTGGCCCTTATAACTTTCCCGGACATCTCCCCAATGGACATATTGTTCCTGCTTTGTTAGCGGGCAATACGGTGGTGTTCAAACCCAGTGAATTGACACCGGGAACGGCAGAAGAGACTGTCAAGTTATGGCAATTGGCAGGCATTCCTGATGGCGTACTCAATTTAGTTCAGGGCGGACGTGACACTGGCGAAGCGCTGGCGGCCCAACCTGATATTGATGGTTTACTGTTTACCGGCAGTGCCAATACCGGTTACCACTTACACCGGCAACTGGCGGGGCAACCGGAGAAAATTCTGGCGTTGGAGATGGGGGGGAATAATGCCCTGATTGTTGAGCAGGTCAAAGACTGTGATGCAGCGGTAAACCTCGCGATTCAGTCAGCTTTTATCTCTGCTGGTCAGCGTTGTACCTGCTCGCGCCGCTTGTTGATCAAGAGTGGCGCTGAAGGCGATGCATTTTTACAACGTTTTGTTGCGGTGAGTAAAGCGCTGCGTATTGGGCGCTGGGATAGTCAACCGGCTCCTTTCATGGGGGCGGTGATTTCATCTAAAGCGGCTGAAAAAATGCTGGCAGCACAGCAACATTTGCTGTCATTAGGGGGGAAAGCCTTATTAACCATGACCCGACCTGACAGCCAAAGTGCGGTTTTGACCCCAGGTATCATTGATATTACCGGTATCAGCGAGGTCCCTGATGAAGAGTATTTTGGCCCGCTGGTGAGTGTTATTCGCTATAGCGATTTTAACCAGGCACTAAAAATAGCCAATCAAACCCGATTTGGTTTAGCCATCGGTCTGGTTTCAGAAGACAGGCAACAGTTTGAACAACTGCTATTGGAAGCCCGTGCAGGTATTGTTAACTGGAATAAACCTTTGACCGGAGCCTCCAGCGCGGCTCCATTTGGTGGGGTTGGGGCTTCAGGTAATCACCGACCAAGTGCATTTTATGCCGCAGATTATTGTGCCTGGCCCATGGCATCACTCGAAAGTGAAAGTCTGACACTGCCTGCAACACTGTCGCCAGGCATTTCATTCGACTTACCTGATTAGCCCACTTATCTGATTAACTCATAGGTGCGAACGGAGAATAAGATGGCAGGATATGAAGTTAACTTCGATGGATTGGTTGGGCTGACACATCACTATGCCGGATTGTCTTTTGGCAATGAGGCCTCCACCAAGCATCAAAATACGCTCTCCAACCCACGGCTGGCAGCAAAACAGGGCCTGCTAAAAATGAAAGCGCTGGCCGATTTAGGTTACAAGCAAGGCGTTCTTCCCCCGCAAGAGCGCCCAGCGATGGGGGTTTTACGCCAGCTGGGTTTTAGTGGATCAGATGAGCAAGTATTAAGTGAAGTGGCACGCAAATCGCCACGGCTATTGTCGGCGGTCAGCTCCGCCTCATCAATGTGGACCGCTAATGCGGCAACAGTATCACCTGCCGCGGACAGCGCTGACGGGCGAGTTCATTTTACCGTGGCAAATTTGAATAATAAATTTCATCGCGCCATCGAGGCAGAGACAACTTCAGCAATATTAAAAAGCATTTTTAATAATCACCGTCACTTTGTTCACCACGATGCATTGCCTTCTGTTGAGTTATTTGGCGATGAGGGCGCAGCTAATCATAATCGCCTGGGGGGAGAGTATGACCGCCCGGCGATTCAGGTATTTGTTTATGGCCGTCAAGGGCTTGAAAGCGGGGCAATGCCCAGCCGATATCCTGCGCGCCAAACATTAGAAGCTAGCGAAGCCGTGGCACGTTTACACTTGTTAGACCCTGAACGCACTGTTTTTGTGCAGCAGAATCCGGCGGTAATCGATCAAGGGGTATTCCACAATGATGTTATCGCGGTCAGTAACCAAAACGTGTTATTCCACCACCAACATGCCTTTGTACCCGATATCCGAGTAATGGAAGATCTGCGTCGCAAAATGGGGCGAATTGAGCAACAGCTGCTCACCATTGAAGTGCCCGCAGCACAAGTTTCTGTCTCGCAAGCGGTATCGAGCTATCTGTTTAACAGCCAGTTACTGAGTAAACCCAATGGCAAGATGCTGCTGGTTATTCCACAAGAATCCCAGGAATGTCCCGCAGTGTGGGAGTATCTGTCTGAGCTGATAAGCAGCGGTGGTCCGATTGATGAGGTCAGAGTTTTTGACCTGCGCGAAAGTATGCACAATGGTGGTGGCCCGGCTTGCCTACGACTACGTGTTGCGCTTAATGATACTGAGTTAGCGGCAGTGAATAGCAGAGTGATGATGACACCCGCTTTGTTTGTTGCGCTGAATAATTGGGTCGACCAGCACTATCGTGATCGCTTGCAATTTAAGGACTTGGCTGACCCACAGTTGTTACAAGAAGGGCGGCAAGCATTGGATGAATTGACCAAAATACTCAATTTAGGTTCGATATACCCGTTCCAACATCCTTAATCGAAATATCAAAAATCGAACGGCATGAGCCATGAAAAAAGATAAGCAAAGGGAAGGGACGATGATGCCAGATTTTCTGTCAATCACCCTGGCGGGGTCCCCACCGCCACTCATTAGCGGCGAAACATCAAACCTTAAATGGCAATGGATGGATGAAGGGGTGCTGATGCTCACCCCCCACGGAACCTGTTCGCAATCAGTGGTGTTATCGGCCGGTGTCCATGGAAATGAAACAGCTCCGATTGAGATTCTAAACCAATTAGTCTCTGATTTATTAGCTAGTCAACTGCCATTAGCAGTGCGTTTGTTAGTGATATTAGGTAATCCGCCCGCTATCAGAGCCGGGGAACGCTATCTCACCGCAGATATCAATCGCATGTTTGGTGGACGTTATAAAAATTATTCACTAACTGATGAGGCAATACGGGCTGAAATCCTCGAACAAAAGGTGGGGGAGTTTTTTGCATCTGATCCACTGTCTTTACGTTTACATTATGATCTACATACGGCCATTCGGGGTTCACATCACAACCGATTTGGTTTGTTACCTTACCGAACAACGCCTTATTGTGCGGCAATGTTACGTTGGCTAAAAGATAGTGAGTTAGATGCATTAGTTATGCATACCTCGGTGGGAGGAACTTTTGCCCACTTCAGTAGTGAGTTCTGCCAGGCGGCCAGTTGTACGTTGGAATTGGGTAAAGCGCTACCCTTTGGGCAAAATCAGCTCGAACAGTTTAGTCCGATCACTGCGGGTTTACGTGCATTAGTCAGCAGAGGGCAATTGCCTACTCGATCTACCGAGCCAATGATATTTTATCGTGTCGTTAAATCACTCCTGAAGCAACATGCTGATTTTAAACTGTGGGTGGCGGATGACACGGTAAACTTCACTCGCTATCCGCAAGGAACATTGATGATAGAACAGCTCAATGAGCACTATCGCGTTGAGCATGAATATGAGTGGATCTTGTTCCCCAATCCGCGAGTTGCGCTGGGATTGCGTGCAGGGATCATGTTAGTGCAAATGGATGAAAATGAGTTACCGCAAGTATAAGTAAGGCTATACTCTAAGATAGTAACGCAAGTTAATATCACTACAGGGCGTTTTACTTAAGCTAAATTTAAAGGGGTATATCTTTTTTGCTATGTAAAATAGTTAACTCTTAGTCGTAATGGCTCATTTTTTATTCGTTGAATAAGAAATTATCTTATTTAATTTTATATAACTCGCCTGCCACTTGATAAACCTATCTAATTAATAACGTCATAAACCCACACTTTTTATAAACCTATCAATGCTATTTATACTTTTCTCTTTTCTTAGTTGCACCAAAAAGGATATTCACCGCTAATTATTTGTATTTTAAATAGCCGATAAA
>NZ_CACVAD010000059.1 GCF_902726545.1 Yersinia artesiana
GTGTATGCTTTCTCATCTGCGTTCATCTATGGAGAGAATAATATCTATTATGGATATTCTTTTGAAGAGTCTAAGTTAATATACTATACTCTCAGTGTGTTATTTTTTGTTTTAGTGTATTCAATGATTTCGATGTTTTTTTTAATTGTGCTAGCATTTTATTCGAGTAATGGTGTTAATAGTTATAAGAATCTATCACTGTCCATGGTACTTGGGGTGGTATTTGTATATTCCATATTTACTTTATTAACTGGAAGGTGGCAATACGTATCTGCATATGTATATTATCAACTTTCTAGTTATGAGTGGTCTCCAGAATTCATTTGTCAGCGGGAATATGGGAAATTAAAATCTCCTGAAGCCAAAAAAACGCTATATTTAAGGACAGATACAGATGAGTATAAAGTTCTAACTTTTAAGGATAAATTTAGCATGAATATAAAAACATTATATTGTGATGCTAACTCACCAAATGGTTATATTCTGAAGTGACCTAACTATAGGAATAGCATTATCATATAACAAATCTAACCGTGGTCATAATTAGTTGCCATATTACAATATACCAATAAAATTGGCGAAAAAGGAATATGGACTGGCCAATATGACAACTGCACTCGAACAACTCATCAAGATGCACGATCCGCGTTGTGTCAGTATTGAAGCACTGAATATTGGCCGTGGCCGTACAACTCTGTCCCAAGAGCAGATAGTGGGCGCTTTTGCTTCGTGCCAGCACAGTCACCCGGTTGGTTTCGATCTCCTAATGACCAAGTACCGCAACGACTGCAAAGCTGAACAACGTGTGCGGGCAGCGATTAGCGCATGGCTACATAAGCGGCCACACCCTCCAAGAGCAAAAGCGGCCTGCCAGCTATCACTGAATATGGTACTTGAGCGAAATCTTCCCGCGCAGACACAACAAATCGCGACCTTACTGCTGCGTTATGGTTCTCGCACCAAGATGACGCGCAAAGTCGTTGAAGACCTTAAGCAGCAAATCAAACAGCTGGAAAGGGATAAAGCCCAAACCTTAAATGATGACGTGATTGTTTCACTCGGAAAGCAGATTACGGCGCTACAAAGCAAAATCAGAACTGTACGGGGCGCACTGAGGGCATGGGCGACACTGGAAGCGGCCAGAACCCAGGTCTGTCCTCGTTGTCGTGGTGCGGGTAAAACGCTGCGGCCACATCCTGAATTATGCAATGAGTGCGGTGGCCATGGGCGTTTCAACGCCACGCTGGAAGATTTACGCAAATCTATGGGGTTCATTGGCCCTGAGATAGGTGCTACTGACTGGGCTGCACACTATGTCCCAATGGTGAAGGAATGTTTGCAGTGGCTTTATAGTGAAGAGTCGAGTGCGTGTGAAGTTTTAATGAAACGCATTCGTTTAGAGCGGTCGTTTGACGCTTCATAATTCATTTTGAAGATATTAACTCCCAGAATACCCGTCTTTTCAGACGGGCTAAATCCGCACCGATGTCTGGCTGTACTGGTGCGGTAAAAGTCTGGTGATGAGTTAACGCGGGCTTATCCGAAATCCCGTCGTGTTGCTCAATATTGATTCAGCTATTCGATGTATCTTTTCAAAGTTGGAATACATCAGCTCGGCATAGTGGCGATGGGCCGACAACTCAAAGCGTGCAGCGCTAACGTCATATCCTGCTTTGGTCAGATTCACTATCAATTTGCCAATGGCCGTTGGGGCTACTGACGTATCACCAAACAGCATTTTGATGGGAAACTTGCCGGGGTCTGTGAGTGAATATTGATGTCTTCCGAACTGCTTGAACTGATGCTCGAACTGATCCCACCAGCTCAACGGGAAATCTGCACTGAACGTGGGCCTGGTGAGTGCTTCCTGCTTGCCAAGGTATTCGCCCTCCAGCGTCGTGAGATAACTCACTGCCTCATCAATCTGCTGTGGGTGCAGTTGGTGAATGTGCTCGACATCAAAACGGGCATGCACCAGTTTCCAGATATCAGAATAGATTTTACCAAGGCCGGTGGTGATTAAGCGTTTTGCTGTCTGATGGAGGGGTTTTAACTGTGCGGGTGTGGATTGGTAGGGTGTTCCATTCGGGGGCTGTTCCATTCTGTTGAAGTAGCAATCCTCTAACTTTTCGAACACATCCCACGCTTGCTCGGTTTCCAGCATCTTGGCGTGGCGGGCGGCGCCGCGCTTTGTCCAGAGGATGAGGGAGCACACGTTTGAGACAATTTTCACAGATCTACTTATTGTGGGTCTGTGCTTTAACTCTTTTAGCTCAGGGCCTTGCAGCTTGAACAAGTGTTTCCCAACGACAAATCGTTCTTTGTTTCTGGCATAGTTCATCTGGATATTTTTGACTCCAGTGGAATAAAGCTGAGCCAGTAACTCAGTGGTAATGACGGGAATATTTAAATGGGAGATATGAGGAAGGGTTTCAATGCATACGGTTTTCATAATTTGCGTCCTTTCGAATATTTTGATTTACCCTTTTTGAGAGGGCGACCAGGCGCTCAAAACCGTCGAAAGTCGGCGGGCGTATTCCCCATGCAGGTATTGTATTAGCCACACACCCGGTCATATATCAAAAATTCAGGACACAAATAAACCACATAACTTTCGGGTGTGGATTCCGCTTTCGAGGTGTTTTGAGCACCGAACATCAATTTAGTCCGCGTGAGCTTCTAGTGTCAACGGTAGGGATTGGCCGTTACTCAATCTGATATCCCACTTATAGCGAGAAGCTAATATAACGCCGTGTTCCGCAGTAAGTTTCTCGCTACAGCTCCTTAAAGGGCCATTATCAAGTTCCGTTGCCGTAACAATTAATTGCTACACTAACTTTCCATGGCATTCCTTAAAACGTTTTCCATTCCCGCAATGACATAGAGCATTTCTTGGTAATGAATCAGGTGGACTTAAGTCAATTTCATTGAGCATAGAACGCAGCTCTTCTACGGCAATCGCCTCTCCAATCATAACTTGAGTTAAACTTCTCATATGAATCAATAGCTCTGCTACAATTTGGGACTCTACAAATTTTTTTGTTTCCCCATTCTTATTCTTAGCAGTAAACATGACACCGCAATCGTTTTTAGACAATGCTTCAATAGCGGATTGATGGTCATGGCTAATTGGAGCGTGCTTACTTACCACAATACCAATTACTTTATTATCTGAAGCTCTGAAAAGGGCTCCGCCAGAGTTTCCCGAGTTAAATGCACCATTTACCACTAAGTGCTTTTTCCGTCCACTACCCACCTCATGTTCCATGAATCCGGCTAGATAACCAACAGATAGCAGCGGGTTTGGACCGTTATACCCTAATGGATATCCCCAAGTAGTAACTGATTCACCAACCTTAATGTCATGACTACTAGCAATAGTTAATCCACCCGTTTGCTTAATAGCTGGCCTCAAGACCGCTAAATCACGATCAGTGTCTATCCATTTTTGAGAGATTGGAATTTGCTCACCATAAGCGGAAATAGCGAGTATTTGATTTTCAGAACAATCAGTTACGACATGTGCGTTCGTTACAATAAAGCCATTATCTATTAAAAAACCGGACCCTTTTGAGCCTGTGGCTGAACAGAAAATCATGTAAACAGAAGTTACTGATGAGCGGCCGACTTCACCCGCAGCATCCAGAGTCCATTGAGTAGATGTTGGTATGTCGTTCAAGCTTCACTCCATTATGTATCAGTTATCTGGTGCAATCTATGTACTCTGCCTAATATGGTGTAGCCGCAAGTACCAGTGACATTTGAGCATTTAAGCTACACCGAATTACGGCTAAGAATTTTACTATAAAACTCTAGGTTTAAAAGAGCTGGATTGCACGTTCTAGCATCATTTGGTTAGTTTTACTGTGGGTTTAGCCAGCAGTTTTTTGAGAAGGACATTGAAATGAAAGCGGATCTGAATATCTGCCAACGTCTGCTATTGGCCGGAGGCCGTCGGGGTGACAAATCCAGTCAGTTTTAAGCGAAAACGGACGTAATATCACAAATTTGGATATTGCCTCTTATCTGGAGTGATGTAGTGAACACTTCTAAGCAATAAGTATCTATTATCGTAATTGTAACTACTTTCTATTGCTAAATTTGAGCTTTATCCCTCCCTAACCTCTGGTGCGTAAATGAATTCTAATCCCGTTATAATAAGGCAGAATTTTAAAATCGGTGAATTGGATGCAGAATCCGACTCTCAACTACTTGAGAGTTGTTTTATCGATAATGGATATTTGGGGAAGTTGTTAAATCCGGCAGATACCTCGTCAATAGTGATTGGACGCACTGGTGCAGGAAAAAGCGCACTTCTTCATATGGTTGCTAATCACTCTTATAAATTCAAAAAATTAGATCCTAATGATATTTCAATTAGATTCCTTGAACACTCTGATATTATTGGGTTTTTTAATGAATTAAATGTCAATCTAGATATGTTTTATAAAATATTGTGGCGTCACATTCTTATAATGGAACTGCTTAAAATTCGCCACGATATTAAAAGCGAATCTGATACCAATAACTTTTTTACCAGTCTGTTAGGTCGTCTTCGAAAGGATGAAGTAAAACGCAAGGCACTCGAGTATTTTCGAGAGTGGGGTGATAAATTCTGGATCGACACAGACACTCATCTAAGGGAGATTACTTATAAACTAGAGCGGGATACTCGTGCGTCTATAGGTGCGGAATATAAAGGTCTTAGTCTGAATGCTGAACACGCAAGAAAACTATCTGAAGAACAAGTTCATGATGTGAAAAAACGTGCTAGCGAAGTGGTCAGCAGCATGCAGATCCAGAAGCTTAACGAGATCCTGACATTATTAGCTGATTACTCATTTGATGACCCCCAAAAGAATTATTACATTATCATTGATCAACTTGACGAGAACTGGGCTGAAAATGACACTCGCTATAAGTTTATACGCGCACTAATCGAAGAGATAAAGGTATTCCGAAAGATCAGGAATATCAAAATTATCGCTGCCCTACGCCTTGATTTACTTCGTTCCGTTTTCAACTTAACGCGTGGTTCTGGGTTTCAAGAGGAGAAATATGAATCTTATATTCTTGACATTAAATGGACTCCTCATCAGCTAACCGAATTAGTTCAGAAACGTGTTAATGAAGTTTATCGGAGGCAATACACCCGCCAGGATGTAACCATAAAAGATATTTTCCCCAAACAAAAGGGGGGCTCGAAAGGAGTTACTTCAATAGAGTACATTATCGAGAGAACACTTCTTCGTCCTCGTGATGTTCTTCAGTATGTCAACGAGTGTTTTGGTGTAGCCCTTGACCGTGAGCGAGTGTCTTGGGACTCGATACATAAAGCCGAATCCGCATACTCTCTGAAACGTTTGCGCTCTCTCAAAGAGGAGTGGGGGGAAATTTACCCATCCTTTGAAGAAACAATTCAACTTCTGCGAGATTTACCAGATAAATTTACCAAAACACTAATACCGAAAAGCAATATTGATACTGTGATCAGTGAACTCGCAATACAAAACACCTTGGATCCTTGTGCAATCATTGCAAACAAAATGCTTGACGGTGATGCTAGAGAACCCGATGTTATCAATGAATTGCTGCTCTGCCTTTATAACCTTGGTGTAGTAGGTTTTAAAGTGAGCAGTCTCACTCCATATAAATGGGCTTACCGGGACAGCACTCCGACGACAAAAAACGAAATCAAAAGAGCTAGCGGTATCAAAATTCACAAAATGTTGCATTCGGCGTTAGATATTCGTATATCAACCGACAGTATTTATGAAAGAGACGATGACAGCATTACAGATACTCTTTTGAAAACGTAAATACTTTCGATTTAACGCGATTTTGATACTTTTCAAAGTCTGTTATCGCTGAGGGATATTGCGGCACTAAGAAAGCTTAAGCATTCTGTATAGGTTCACGAGTCGACAATTTTACTTTCCCCCGAAAATACGCTAAATTCCCGAAAGATGCCGGAGTCTGCTTAATCGCTGCTCCGACTTTTTTATGGGTCAGTGTTGGTCATTCTGACTCTCAACCAAAGCCTGCCGGATATCTCCGCAGGCTTTTTTTATTTCCCTCGTTCGCTGGGGTGGAACATGCCAATGTCTGGAAAAACGTCGCTCGCGTCCTACCTCTCCGGTGGGGCGTTGGCGCTGCTGGGGAAGCTGCGCAGCATTCTGGAGGATCTGACCCTTGATGACTGGGCTGTCGTTATCGGAATGATCATTGCTGTTGCCACTTTTGGGGTGAATGCCTACTGGCAGCGTCGCCGTACCAAAGCACTCGAAAAAGCGGCGCGTGAGGGATATGTCATTATGCGAGGTGAGGAGTGATGGCTTTGTCGAAACGTCTGAAGCAGAAAATTGGGCTGGTGGCCGCAGGTGGCGCTATCGCCATTGCCATCGTCGTACTGGGAGGCCGTGACGGGCTGGAAGGGCGTAAGTATTCGCCTTACAAAGATGTGGCGGGTGTTCTAACCGTCTGTGACGGTCATACCGGCCGCGATATCATTGCCCATAAGAAATATACCGACGCGGAATGTGATGAGTTGCTGCAACAAGATCTACAACGGGTGTTTGCTGCTATTGAACGCAGTGTCAGTGTTCCCATGAGTGAGCACCGTAAAGCAGCACTGGCATCCTTTGGTTACAATGTGGGCATTAACGCCCTGACGCGCTCCACTCTGGTGAAAAAACTGAATCAGGGGGATACCACGGAGGCTTGTAATGAGTTGCGGCGTTGGGTTCACGCCGGAGGTAAGGTGTGGAAGGGGTTAGTCCATCGCCGTGAGGTGGAACGCGAGTTATGTCTGATACCCAACACAGTAATACAGTGAGTTATCATCGCTGGCCCCGTCGCTTGTTTGTCTGATATCAGTCATGTCTCCTCTCTCTTTGATTGCTGCTAGCGGCCTGCTGCTGTTTCTATGCCTGGGCAGTGCTGCGTTCTATTTTCACCAATCTGCTGTTGAGAAAAACGGGCAACTTTCACAATTGCAGGCTGACCTGAATGCGTCACAAGCTACCCTGGCTTTACAGGTGTTTCAGTTTCAGCGAGTCAATGAGATAACGGCAAAAACCGCGGCCTATCAATTGACACTTTCTGCCCGCAGCGAGGAGCGCCAACATGCCAACCGTCAGGAACTCAAGACTGAAGCCTGCGCTGACCACTATATTCCTGACGCTACTGCTCAGCGGTTGCACGACTACACGCACCGTCTTCGTGCCCGTGCCCTGCGTGATCCCCACCAGCCTGACGGAACCCTTGCTGGTGCCGCTGCCCCCCGCAGAATGACGTATCGACAGGCCGTGTTGTGGCTTGACCCGTTGTTGACCTTGTTGGACAGGGCCAATCACGACAGGGAGTCGCTCCGCAACCTGCCATCACCACACCATGGCAAAACATGACTGGGAGACATTACAGGCCGACTTTCTGGCCGCGCACGCTGCAACTGGCATCAGTGTCCAACACTGGTGTCAGCAGCACGGCCTAAATTATCAGACGGCCCGACGTTACATCAAATTGCGCAAAACTGCGCAAAAATCCACGACAAAAACTGCGCATACTGCGCAAAAAAAGATCCGTAAAACTGCGCAAAATGCTGCAAATGGGGAGACTGCGCAACAGGATAACGCGTCTGATAAACAAGAAGAAAATCCTCAGCCAGATGCTGCAGAAGCACTCAATGACCGTGCGCAGACTGACGACTCTGAAACGAAACCGAACACCGGTCGCACGAAAGGGGGCCGATTTACCGAGCGCAACCCACATGCCAAAGGCAACACAGGCAATCCTCATCCCATCGGGGCATTTGTTCAGGGTAACCAGCATGCCCGCAAACACGGCGCGTACGCCAAATACCTGAATGCCGATGACCTGTTTGACGACGCTGCCGAAGCGGATCTGCATGATGAGCTGATGTTCACCCGCGCCCGCGCCTTATCCGTCACCCGAACCCTGCGAAAAATGCATGAAGACTTGCTGGCGACGGACATCCTGGCCGAGCGCATAGCGCTGTACGACAAACTGCTCAAGGCCGACATGGCGCTGGATAGGAACATTGCCCGCATCGAATCGCTGGAAAATAGCCTGAGCCGGTTACGACTCGATGATATTAACGGACCACGGTTGCTGGCCGACACTGCCCGCCTGAAGGCCGCCACGGCCAAGTTGAAAGCAGAAACCCAGAAGCTCACTGACGAGAACAAAGACGACATCACGCCGTTGGGGCAGGTGGTGGCGAGTTTGCAGGGTGAGGCCACCCAGAATGGGATCCTGATGGGAGAGAACCACCATGATGACGGAGCAGGAACAGATTAACTATATCCGCCAACGCCTGGGCAATCCGTGGTGGAGACTCAATAATCTGTACAAGATAGAAGATGAAGGCGGGCAGTTGGTCACCTTCAAACTACGGCCAGCACAACGCCTGCTGTTTGAGAGCATGCATTATCGCAACATCGTGTTGAAAGCGCGCCAGATAGGCTTTTCGACGGCGATTGATATCTATCTGCTGGATCAGGCGCTATTTTGCAGACACCTGAAATGCGGAATAGTCGCCCAAGACAAGCAGGCTGCCGGGGAGATATTCCGGACCAAGGTCGCGGTGCCTTTTGATAACTTACCCACATGGCTTCGAGCCACGTTCAATGTCACTGAGCGGCGCAGCGGGGCGAATGGGGGCACGATATTGTTTGCGCATGGTTCCAGTATCCAAGTGGCCATCTCTTTTCGTTCTGGCACGGTGCAGCGGTTACACATTTCCGAACACGGCAAGATATGCGCTAAATACCCCGCCAAAGCGAAAGAAGTGCGCACCGGAACGCTCAATACCGTACATGACAAGGCGATTGTGTTTATCGAGAGCACGGCGGAAGGCGTGGGCGGCGATTTCCACACGATGAGTATGCGGGCGATGGAATTGGCCCAAACCCATGTTGACCTGACATCACAGGACTATAAGTTTCATTTCTTTGCCTGGTGGCAGGATCCAAAGTATCAGGCCGAAGTACCGGCAGGTGGACTGCGACTGGGTCAGTATCATCAGGCGTATTTTGCCGCCGTTGAACAATCCATGGGGATCAGACTCACCGACCGGCAAAAGCAGTGGTACATCCGCAAAGAGATTGAGCAGCAAGAGGAGATGAAACAGGAGTTCCCCAGCACACCCACCGAAGCCTTTCTGACCTCAGGACGTCGCGTTTTCTCGGCCATCAGTGTTATGGCCGCCGAAGGGCAGTGCAAATCGCCCATGCTGGTCTACGACATCGAACCGGTGACCGGTCAACGCACTCGGGTGCAGGCCTTGCGGGTAGGAAACGCCGGTGAACTGCAACGTACCTTGCTCAATTATCTGTTGGTGTGGGAACTGCCCGATCCGGATGAGGATTACGCCATTGGCGCAGATGTGGCGGAAGGGTTGGAAAACCGTGACCGATCATCGATTGATGTGGTGAAGTACTCCACTGGTGAGCAGGTGGCTCACTGGTTCGGGTATCTGGATGCCGAACTCTTTGCCCAACTGCTGGCGCAGGTCGGTAAATGGTACAACACCGCCTTGATTGGGCCGGAGCGCAACAACCACGGTCATGCTGTGCTGCAAAAGTTACGCGAGGTTTACCCGCATCGTTTTATCTATGCCGAGCAATACCTTGACCGTGACCACGATGATGAGACCCCCAGACTGGGCTGGCTGACCACGGCCCAAAGTAAACCGGTCATGATGGAAGGCCTTAAAACCCTGCTGCGCGAACAGCAGTCGGGTATTCGCTGGATAGGCACTATCAATGAGTTGAATACCTATGTGTATGACGCCCGTGGCCGCATGAATGCGCAGACTGACTGCTTTGACGATCAGGTGATGAGCTATGCCATTGCGCAGGAAATGCGCATCAGGATGCCCAAACGGGTGAAACAGGTTCCCCTTGACCGCTCCAAACCCACCCACTGGATGACACTGTAATGTTCTTACCAAGCCCCAATACTGACGCAGCGGTGTCTCAACCGAAGCCGTCAGACCGCTTCACTCAGCAACAGTTACTGGATATCTCATCGGATATTGACCACCAGCCGGACTGGCGCACCAATGCTAATCTGGCGTGCGCCTATTACGACGGAGATCAACTGGCCCCGGAAGTGGTGGCCAAACTGCGTGAGCGCGGCCAGCCGTTGACACAGCACAATCTGATCGCCCCGACCATCGACGGTGTCCTGGGGATGGAAGCCAAAACCCGTACCGATTTGATGGTGGTGGCGGACGATCCGGACGAAGAAGTGGAGTTGATGGTGGAAGCGGTCAATGCTGAATTCGCCGATGCCTGTCGATTAAGTGGGCTGAACAAAGCCCGCAGCGATGCTTATGCCGATCAAATCAAGGCCGGACTCTCCTGGGTGGAGGTGCGCCGCAACAGCGACCCCTTTGGTCAACGATTCAAAGTGTCGACCGTTCATCGTAATGAGGTGTTCTGGGACTGGTTCAGCCGGGAAGCGGACTTGAGTGATTGCCGCTGGCTGCTGCGTAAACGTTGGCTGGATGTGGATGAAGTCAAAGGCACTTTTCCGGACAAGGCACCGGTCATTGATTATTCACTCAACGAGTGGAAAGGCTTTGTGGATACCGAGTTGGCGGCGGGCGATGAGTCGGATTTGATTAATGCTTATGAGGAATACCAGTCCTGGAGTCGGGAGAGCACCGAGTGGATCAGTACCAATCGGCGACGTGTGCTACTGCAAGTGATCTACTACCGCACCTTTCTGCGTTTGCCTGTGATGACATTGAGTCAGGGGCGCGTGGTCGAGTACGACAAACACAACAAGTTGCATGCTGTCGCGGTGGCCACTGGTCGGGCGACGCTGACGGTAGCTCGTGTCAGCCGGGTACGCGAAGCCTGGTTTGTCGGGCCGCATTTCCTGATTGACCGGCCGTCTTCAGCGCCGCAAGGCATGTTTCCACTGATCCCGTTTTGGGGATACCGCAAAGACAAGACCGGTGCCCCCTATGGTTTGGCCTGTCGCGCCATACCGGCTCAGGATGAGGTGAATTTTCGTCGCATCAAACTGACCTGGCTGCTTCAGGCCAAGCGCATTATCAAGGATTTTGATGCCACGCAGATGCCGGATGAGCAGTTGAAAGAAGAGGCTGAACGGCCTGATGGCCTGATCACCCTGAATCCCCATCGGCATAATAAAACCACGGCGGCCGATGCCATCACCATCCAGCAAGATTTTCAGGTCGCAGAGCAGCAGTTTCAGGTGATGCATGAGTCCATGAAGCTGATCCAGGATGGCATGGGGATTTATGCGGCGTTTCTGGGACAAGAGTCCAATGCGGCCAGTGGGGTGGCCATCAGTAATCTGGTCGAGCAGGGGGCAACGACCCTGGCGGAAATCAATGATAACTATCAGTTTGCCTGCCAGCAGGTGGGGCAACTGTTGCTGAGTTATTTGTTGGAAGACCTGGGTTCACGCCGCGAATATCCGGTGGTGATCCACCGGGATGACCCGCGTAAACGCAGGAAGGTCATGCTGAATAAGGAGGACGCTGGGCAGATGAATAATGACGTTTCCCGGTTGCGTGCACATATCGCCCTGGCTCCTATTCAGCAGACGCCGGCGTACAAATCCCTGTTGGCGCAACAACTGTCTGAAGTCATTGTGGGTCTCCCGCCGGAAGTACAAGTCAGCGTGCTGGACATGTGGGTTGAGCTGTTGGAGTTGCCAAATAAACCGCAGTTTATCGAGCGGCTCAGAGGGGCATTGGGCACACCGAAGGCACCGGATGAGATGACGCCTGAAGAACAGCAGGCCGCCCAAGAAGAGCAGCAGTTACAGCAGCAACAACAGGCACTGGCCATGCGCGAGCTGGCCGCCAAAGTGGACCGCTTGGAAGCCGAGGCGAAACGCATTCAGGCCCAGGCGGTGCGGGAAACTACGCTGGCAGAGGGACAACGCTTCAATGATGCTTACACTCAGGCAAAAACCGGTCAGGTGCTGCAAGAGATGCAGAATATGACTGAAGAGATGGGCGCGTTACATGAACAGATGATGCAGACTATTCAGGGCCAAATTGACCAAATACCACTCTAACTATTGCATGCCTGCAAAATACGCGCTAGATTTCCGAAAGATGCCCGACATCACTCTCAATTAAGCCTCGCCTAATCGCGGGGCTTTTTGCTTTCTGGTGTTCCGCACAATACCCCATTGAACAACCTGCCTGTGCCGCTAAGCGCTCTTCGCCAAGAGGGCTTATTCGCATGGGCCGCATCAGGCTCACCACTCGGATCTCTCCGACAAAAAGTGAGACAGGAGTCATAAGTGGATATGGAATTAACCGGTAATGAAACCCCTGAAGAGTTGGAAGCGTTGATTGATGGACTGGGGGAGGTGGAGATTGTCGATGACGACCCCACCAAACCGACAATGGCAAGTCTAACGAATACGGTGACCGAACCTTCGTCCACGGATACCGCGAGCGGGAATGAGGGGCAGGAAGCACCGACACCAGGCATGACGACACCCCCCAAGCTCGAGGAGCGCGATAAGCCTCAGGGGATCCGCAGCAAAGACGGTCAGCATGTCATTCCTTATGACGTGTTGGAGGCAGAACGCGCAGACAAGCAGCGTTGGGTCAGCACCAATCAGCAAGCCGTTGTCGAGCTGGCGGATGCACAGCGTCAACTGGCGGTCTTAACCCATCAGATCAAAGCCGCAGGGATGCAGCCTGCGGCCTTACCTGAGAACGCCCAGATCACCCCTGAGCAGATTAACGGTATCCGGGAAGATTTTCCGGAAATGGCCGCGATGTTTGACACGCTGGTGCAAAAAATTGATTACCTGCAACAGAGTCAACCGTCACCCACATCTCACCAGACCGCCGAGGATCCGGTGATAGAGGCGATAAACGCGGTTCCAGACCTGAAATCATGGCAGGAACACGATCATGACCGTTTTACCCTGGCAAAACATATTGATGAGGCAATGAGAAATGACCCTGCATGGGAAAACAAGTCGTTGACCGAGCGCTTCACCGAGGTGGCAAAACGCACACGGGCCGCTTATGGCGAGGAGAGTGAACCGCCTCAAGCGAAAACCCCCGCGCCTGCGCCACCACCGTCACCACCACCGCTTGTCGATGTGTCGCAGGTGGCGGCCGAGAAACTGGCGAGTGCAACAGTTGCCTCGCAAATCCCGAATTCGCCGTCAGAACTCGGGGTCACCACCGCACATACCGTCTCGCCTTTGGAGCAGGCGGCCAATGCGTCGATGGATGAACTACAGGTCATGTTTGCCGGTATGACGGATGCCCAGATAGAGGCTTTGCTGGAGCAGACCATCTGACCGGTCACTTGACTGACACCTTGACCCGCTTCGGCGGGTTTTTTTATTGAATGGAGTGCTTATGACAACCATCACAATGGCCCAGGCAAATAAGCTGATGCAGGTGGCGTTGTTCACTGCGGCAAGCCGCCATCGGTCTTTTGTTAACATGTTGACCGAACAGCAGGAGGCCCCCAAGGCGGTGAGTCCGGACAAAAAAGGGACCCGGCAGACCAGCTTTCATGCGCCGGTGGTCCGCATTACCGAATTGAAAAAGCAGAAAGGCGATGAAGTGGATATGCAGATTGTCCACAAGCTGTCCAAACGTCCCACCATGGGGGATAAGAAGCTGGCTGGGCGGGGTGAGAACCTCACCTTTGCCAACTTCTCGCTCAAAATCGGTCAGGGTCGTCACCTGGTGGATGCGGGAGGGAAAATGTCACAACAGCGCTTCAAGCACAACCTGAACAAAACCGCACGCACCTTGCTGGGCACGTATTTCAATGACCTGCAAGACCAGTCAGCCACCATCCATTTGGCGGGTGCGCGTGGTGACTACCTGGCGGATGACACCATTGTGCCCCTGACCAGCCATCGGGAATTTGGTGAGATCATGATTAACGATGTGGTGCCGCCGACCTATGACCGTCACTTTTTTGCCGGTGATGCTACCTCGATGGAAAATCTGGATGCCACCGATCTGTTCACCCTGAGCACGGTCGATAATATCGCCCTGTTTCTGGATGAAATGGCGCACCCCCTGCAACCGATCCGTATGTCGAAAGACGAACTGGCCAATGAAGACCCGTACTTTGTGTTGTATGTGACCCCGCGTCAATGGAATGACTGGTACACCTCCACCACCGGTAAAGACTGGCAAGCCATGCTGTCGCGTGCGATGCAGCGTTCCAAAGGTTTTAACCATCCGTTGTTCAAGGGGGAGTGCGCTATGTGGCGCAATGTGTTGGTGCGCAAGTACGGGGGGACGCCGATCCGGTTTAACAGCGGTTCGACCGTCAAGGTGTCCAATAATGACCTGACCGCCACCACCAAAAATATCACCACCAGTACCCTGATTGACCGCGCGATGCTGTTGGGCGGTCAGGCACTGGCCAATGCCTATGGGGTCGGTGAGGGCGGAGGCTTTTTCGGTTATCACGAAGAGAAAGTCGACCATGGCAACGGAACGGAGGTCTCCATTCGGTGGATCAACGGGTTAAAGAAAATCCGCTTCCAGCAAAAAGACGGCAGGGTGAATGACCACGGTGTGATTGTGGTTGACTCTGCGGTGACCCAATAATCTATAGGGAGATAAACACTATGGCGATCATTACGGCCCCCTCCATGGCTGATACGGTGTATCAAGGTCCACAGGGCAATTTATCGGTGGCAGAGGGTTGGTACCAATTTAGCGGAACAGAAAAACATGGTGACATCATTGAGATGTTGGCACTGCCGATTGGTATGCGTATTTATGGCTTAAATATGTCCAGTGACAAATTGGGGATTTATATCTCGATTCGATTTAATGGAATGAATTTGATCTCCACCGTCAGTTGCGCATCTGCTTTCGAGAATTATACCCCCATCAAACCTTATAGCACAAAGACACCAGGTGAGAAGTTGGTAGCGGTTGTTGGTACGACGGTTACTACAAATATCTTTGTTCCTGGCCTTTTGACGGTCAGTCTTTTCTATACCGCAGTCGGTTACTGATAGTCTCTTTCTACGCAGCCCTTTTCTACAGGCTATAACGGTCTGTTATCCGGAGTATTTCATGTCTGACAAAATTGCTGTGGTCTATATTGGCCCTAAAGAGAAAAAACGCGATACGGTGACGGGCAGTCGCCTGATATTTCCGCGCCATGAGTCGGTCGAAATTGACAGTGCCCTGGCGTATCAGTTACTGGAGTATCCCACGGTGTTTGTGCGTCAGGAAGTCCTGAAAGATGTCCTGGCCAAACAAGCCGAACAGGCTAAGGTGCGCGCTGAACATGAGGCCTACCTGCTTGAACTTGCCGCCCGTGACGCGCAGGAGAACAGCTTTGTTCTTATGGTGGGGGACGCGGAGATGGATATCGCCAAGTTGACGTCGGTTCAGTTGGCTACCCTGATTGAATCCGAAGAACTGGACCTCAAACAGGCAGCTCAGGAAAGGGTGGATGATTTCCGCGTCCGTGTTCGTGATGCAGTGAAGGAGAAATATGCCACTCAAGATAGCCAAAAAGACGAGCAGAAAGATGGTCGCGCTTGATGCTTTTTTTCCGGCCATCCGAAAGCACATCAGCGGTCCGCTGGAGCTGATGATGAAACAGGCGGTGTTAGATGCCGCCATCACTTTTTGCCGTGAATCGCTGTCTTGCCGGGATGCGGTCAGCTTCAAGGAGGTGATCCCGGATATCGCCTATCGTCTGACCGAGGATAAAGGACTGAAGTGTATCAAGCGGTTGCGGGTCTTGGATATTACGCAGCCGACTCGTCATTGGCCGGGTGAACGGCTGATGGTCGGACAGGATTTCACCGCAAAATCAGCCAACGACATCACTTTTAAGCACGCCTTTCATCATGTGACGGTGGATTTTGCCCTTGAACCACGCCGTGATGCGCATGACATTCCTGACTTACTCTATGACGATCACCAGGATGTTATCGCCATGGGGGCGCTGGAAGACCTGTTTATCATGCCGGGCAAGCCCTGGACCGATCCGCAGCGCTCACACCACTTTGGGGTTCGTTTTGTTGAAGGATACCGCCGGGCCTTTCGTGAGGCACTGGATAATTCTCCCATCTCCGCTTTCCATAATCCTGTTCGCCAACACGAGTTCTTCTAATGATCAGCATTGCCGAGATAATGGGGCGGGTTAACACCCAGCTCAAAGATACGGCATGGCTGCGCTGGCCGTTGGCGGAGCTGTGTGATTATTACAATGATGCGGTTCGGGCTGTCATTCTGGCTCGCCCTGATGCCGGAGCGAAGTCCGAGGTGCTCACCGCAACACCCGGTACCAGGCAGGTGTTACCTGAAGGGGCGATCCGGCTCATTGACCTTATTCGTGTGGTAGATGGCAGGGCATTGAGGCCGGTCCCGCGTGAGGTCCTGGACAGTCAGTATCCTGACTGGCATCAGATGACAGGATCGGTCGAGTGTTACAGCTATAACGAGTTGACTCCCAACCTGTATTACTTGTTTCCGGGCGCGTCGCAGTCCATGGGGATCGAGGCGGTAGTGGCCAGAGTCCCGGTGGCTGTTGCCATTGATGATCTGGCAGAGGTAACTCCGGTCCCGCTTGATGCGCTCTATGTGAATCCTCTGGTGGACTGGATACTGTTTCGGGCATTCAGCAAAGATGGCGAGGCAGGGGCCAATCTCAATTTAGCGATGCAGCATTATCATGCGTTCAGTGATCAGTTAGGTGTGAAGCAAAACGCAGAGAGTGTCGCCCGGCAATGGCGCAAAGCGCAGTATCAGGGAGGGGGAGAATGAGTGTCACCGTGTCCGGCGTGTTGATAAATCCGATAGGGGAGCCGGTGGTCAATGCACAGATCATGTTGACGGCAATGGCCAGCAACCTGATAGTCTTGAGTGGTATTTCTGCCAGTGTCAAAACTGACCGTACCGGCGCGTACCGGATGCAGTTGGAAGCCGGGAGTTACAGCATTACCGTGACGGTCAACGGCCGCAGCACCCTCTATGGCACCATTACGCTGGATAAGAGTAGCAGCGCCACGACCCTGAATCAGTTACTGAAACAACAAGTGCTTGAATCAGAGGTCACACCCGATGTGATCGTGTATTTCCGGCAGATCCAACAGCAGGTCACACATGACCTGACCGCGCTCAGCACGCTGCAAAACAGTGCCCGCCAGGCAAAAGAGGAAGCCACCCAGTTTCGTCTTGAGGCCTTGCGCTATGCCAGGGAGTTTAATACGGCACTTATGGCGGTCAAAAATGACCGGGATGCGGTCGTTATGAATGCGAATGCGGCGGCGTGTTCGGCACTGGTGGCGTTAAAGAGTGAGCGTGTTGTGGTGGCGAAAGCAGACGCCGTGGCTTTGTCCGAACGGCAGGCACTCACGCATTGCGATAAGGCGCAGTCAGCCGCCGACAACGCGGCAACACGTGCTGCACAGCAAGCTACGGATCACATCAGACAGAGCATGGGGACTCAGTTGAACCAGACCGAGTCGGCCAGAGCTGCCAGCGAACAGGTCAAGGTGTCCGTTAATGAGACGGCCAGCGTGGTGGCTAAACAGCATCGCGAAGTCACCCAGGCGGCCAGTCTTGCAAGAATGAGTGAAGCTCAGGCGGCCGCATCTGCCCGTGCGGCGGCAGAGAGTGCAACACTGGCGAAGCAACATGCAAGAAGCACGACGGTGGAGAAAAATGCGGTTAAAAGTCTGAGAGATGACGCGGAAAAGTTTGCTCATCAGGTTAAAGTAGCTGCTCAGAAAAATGCACATGACATCGTCAAACCCCGTTCCTTTATTTATCTCTATCCCGGTGGGACAGAAAAGCGTCCCCCGCGTCTGCGCCCTGCACAGCGGATCATTGTGGATAACCCTTTTCCGGGACGAGAAATTGCTTTCCGTTGTGAAATTCGGCCGGACAGTGTGTGGGGGATCGCCGGCTACTTTGCGGACAGTGATTTTTCAACTGGCGCACTGGCTATGCCTCAGGGGGGAAAAATCTTAATCTGGACGGGGAACAACGGCCTGATCTATACCACCAAACATGTTGCCCATTCCTTCCCTGATATCCGCCGTCGAATAAATGTCCCCTATCGTGTTGCCGTCTGGAGTATTGATTGAACATGAAAGTTTATTCCGAACCGGGGAGTGATATCGAGTATGTCATTTACACCGAAACCTTCGACGTTCCTGATCACTGGGTCGAGATGAAGGAATCTCGTCCTGATGAACCCGCCTATGCCACACCGGAGGGCGTGTGGCAATTGGGGATCTCGGCAGCGGCAAAAGCGAGGTTGCTCAGCGATGCGGCGTCCCAGCGAGCGAGGTTAATCAGTGAAGCCAGCAATAAGATTGATACGTTAAAAGACCGGATCGACGTGGGTCAGGAAAGAATGGAAGAGTTACGAGGCTGGCAAGCGTATCGCATGGCACTGGATGATATTGATATCAATAAAGCGCCGGATATTGATTGGCCTAATATTCCAGCGATTGTGGGTTGAGTCGACAACGCAGTCTGCTGCTTAATCTGCTGCATAAATCCCACCGTGACGGATTGAATGTAAACAAGGTCACCAGTCTCACTGCTTAGTGGGGCTTTTTTTTGATCGGAAATGTCTCCTATGCCCATTATCGACATCACCACCATGCAGGGTGAAATGCCCCGTCTCACCCCCCATTTGTTACCGGAGTCCGCGGCCACGGTGGCCAAAAACTGCCATTTTCGCCATGGGGTGATCACGCCCATGATGGCCGATGCCGGGGGCATTAAGACCTTTACGCAGAAAGTCACCACCCTGTTTCGTTATCGGGAGGATGTTTGGTTTACCTGGCCGGAGAACGTGGAGGTGATCCGCAGCCCTGTGGCTCAGGATCAGTATGGGCGGGTCTATTTCACCGATGGCCACTCCCCCAACGTCACCAGTCATGAAGTGGCTACCCAGGGAAAGGGGCCTTTCCCCTCGGTCAGTTATCGATTGGGTGTTCCTGCACCCAGCCACCCCATTGACGTGACCCGGATCATTCCCCCGTCTGATAAAGGTAATGATGAGCCGACCGACGACGATACCCGTTTCTATATCGAGACCTATGTCACCGGTTATGGAGAAGAGGGCCCTCCTGGACCGGTGTCCCTTGAGGTGACGCTGACCCATCCCGGCAGCACAGTGCTTTTGACGCTACAGCCCCCCGGCAGTCAGCGCTCCAATATTACCCGTCGGCGTATTTACCGTTCCGCTTCCGGGGGCGGCATTGCTGAGTATTTGCTGTTGGTGGAATTGCCGATCGGTGTTCTGACCTATCAGGATACGTCGCCGGATAACGCCCTCGGACCGGTTCTGGAAACAGAAAACTACCTGATGCCACCCGATGAAATGAAAGGACTGTGCTTGATGGCAAATGGCATTGCCGCAGGCTTTACGGGTAATCAGGTGATGTTCTCAGAAGCTTATTTGCCCTATGCCTGGCCCGAACGCTACAAGCAAAGCACCGCGCACGATATTGTCGCTATCGCCCCGGTGGGAACCGGACTGGTGGTGGGGACCACAGGATGGGCGTATCTGTTTTCTGGGGTCACCCCGTCAAATATCACCCATACCCAATTGCCGGTGATGCAGGCCTGTGTCAGCAGGCACAGCATGGTCAGCATGGACAATTTTGTGCTTTATGCTTCGCCGAATGGGCTGGTGTCAGTGGATGCTGAGGGCAATGCACGGGTGGCAACCGAACCGATTATTGAGCCGCGCCAATGGCGTAGGCACTTCAACCCAGACAGTATCAAAGCATGGCCGTTAGAAGGTGAATATCTGGCAGTCTACCGAACGAACAAGGGGATATCGGCCGGGTTTATTTTTAACCCACTGACTATGGATATCCGTCATTTGACCATCGCTTTTGAGACGGCATTCCATGATTTGGCCTCTGATACACTCTATACCCTGCGAGAAAATACCCTTTATCCGTCCCAGGGCAGTACAAAGCCGCTGCCCATGACGTGGCGCAGCAAACCCTTTCTGACACCAGTGGGTACGTCATTTTCCTGTTTGCGGATCATGAGTGAGCATCTGAACCGGGTCGGCGTCAGTCTGCTGGTGGATAACCGGCAGGTGTTGTCGATGCCCCCCGGCACCTTGATTGACGGTATTTTGCGGCTGCCTGCCATCACCGGTCGGCAATGGGAGGTGGAAGTGTGGGGTTACGCCCAGGTTGATCGCATCACATTAAGTACCTCGATGATGGAGATGCCAGCATGACGAAAGGGTATCGTGCCGGACGTGATGCGGCCGCGCTGACGGAGAATATCGAGATCCTCACCGGACAACGTGGGGATGGTCGCGGTCAGGCGGTGACGAGGGAGGAGCTTGCCCAATTAAAGCTGGCTACATTGCGTGCCGGAGGTGGGGGGCGGTTTCAGCTTAAGCCTCACCATTATACAGAAACAGGTCCGGTACCAGCCTTTCCCATCCGACCCCAACATTTTAGTGCGCAGGGGGGATTCAGTGTTGTCCTGTTGCTGTGGGAGATGCCCGCCTACCGAGGTCA
Source organism: Yersinia artesiana (assembly GCF_902726545.1). GTDB lineage: Bacteria > Pseudomonadota > Gammaproteobacteria > Enterobacterales > Enterobacteriaceae > Yersinia > Yersinia artesiana. The sequence goes on from NZ_CACVAD010000059.1 coordinate 20,545, forward strand.
TGCCCACACCGAGATTTACCGCAATACGGAGGATAATCTGGCCAATGCCGTGCTGGTGGGGACATCTGCCGCAGCGATGTACAGTGACCCGGTTGATCCCGGCTGGAAAGGATACTACTGGGTCCGTTTTGTGAATGCCTCTGGGATCCCGGGGCCCTTTAGCGGTACAGGGGGGGCCGCAGCAGCAACTCAGCCCCATGTTGATGAGATGATCAACCTTATCCATGCTGAAATTCATCAATCCCCCCTGATAGGCCAGATAACGGATACGATGGGGTCGCTGGGGGATAAAGTTGACCATCTGGATCAGCAGGGCGGCGAGGCTTTTCAGGCCATGTGGAGCACCAAAGCCCATGCCAGCGGGGTTACTGCGGGAATAGGGTTAGTTGCCGGGAAAGATGCTTATGGACGACCCATAAGCCAGGTGGCGATTGCGGCCGACCGGCTGTTTGTTTTTGATCCGAATAAGCCCGGTGATACTGGCCGTTATGCCATCCCGTTCTCAATGTCGGGCGGAAAGGTCGTGATTGCCGATGCCGTAATACGCGATGCCATTATCAAGTTCCTGAAAGCCGAAACCATCGTCGCGGATGAAGTGAAAGCCGGTATCAGCCTGTCCACCCCCATCCTCAATAGTGCCATCATCAATAATGGTCATTTTAGCGTCGATGCCGCCGGTAATGTGAAAATTGGTGACCTGATCACTATCTCCAGTACAGGGCGTATCACTTTCCGGTTGGGCTCACGCAACATCGGTTTGGTGATCACCCATGAGCGTATCGATATTTACGATGAAAATGGCGTGTTGATGGCGCGTTTCGGCAAGCTTGATGATTAGGCATTGCCCAGTCTTTCGTCCACGACATGACACCGCGGAGGGAACCGGTTTATGTCAGGCTATGGTTTGAAAGTTTTCCGCCCGGACGGTACGTCATTGGTGTTGGATAACAAAACCACGATGACGAAAATTGTCGCCATGGGGAGCAAAACACTCACTTATGGTGAGTGGAATACCGGCGTGACGGTCCCCGAGGGATATGACTATTTTTTGTGGATGACCAGCAATGCCTGGTTGAATTACATCGTTGTCCGTCACGGAAGGCGCAGTCAATGGACGCCGGGAGGCCAGGCTTATCACCGTGTCCATTTGGATGCTAATCGGGTACTGAAAGTGAATTCGGTTAATTACAACACGGCAGTCTTAGCGACTTATTACAGCGTGTGTATCTGGCCGACAGCGACTCCTCAGGGGCGCTATGGGGTGCAATTCTATGGTGCCGATCACCTTTCCGGTATCAGTGATGTGAGCCAATTCAGTTGCTTACTGTTTAAAGGCGAGGTGGATATTTATAATGGCTGGCTACCGAACCATATCAATCCTGCCTTTACGCCCAATAACGTGATGTGTTTTTTCTATACGGAAGACACCAGCAAAACCATTTCTGCTCGCGCAGTCAGACGTTACAAAACTCCCACGACGATGGAAGGTTTTGGTGTCTTCAATGTGGGGGGCGGAGCCTCGACAACCCCCGTACGTGCCAAAATCTGTCTCTTTGGACAAGGACCGTTAAACCGCAGTCAATATGGTATGGAAATCTATTCCCGACATAACGGGTCTGTCGTCTATAACTCTGGTTACGATATCCTGGCTCGCCCCCGATTAGTCACGTTAGCGGGCGCGGAATTGGGGGCAATGCGCCCGGTGGAGGGCGTGCGCCGACCGATGTATGCCCCTTGCAATATTGGCGGGTTGTTTAGTTACCCCTGGCAAGTCGAGCTGTGGGTTAACAGTAACGGTACCCAGATAGGCCCTGCATGGGGAACGGCTTTCTATAAAGAGGCTTCCACGGGGGCGTACACCTATTTCATCGCCCCTGTCCCGATTATGGTGCTGGATGCATCAGATTACTTTCACTTCTAAATTAGCCCGGATCCTTCGTGATACCCAGGACCCCAGTCTTCTCCTCAACATTCGGCACGCCTGCCATCAACAGCAGGCATTTTGGTTTTCAGCAGCGGATGCGGTACTCGTTTTACGCCCACGAGTGAGCAATGGCATGCCTTATGTCCTGGTCTGGCTGGCGGTCAGTACAAGGCGAAAAGGGCTGGAGCACTACTTGCCGACGCTTCAATACCTGACGCGACGGATGGGCGGAAGGTGGGCAGAGTTTTACACGGTACGTCGGGGGTTTACCCGGATAGCGGGGTGTTTGGGGTTTGAGCGAATGGCTGATGAAGAGGGATTCATGAGATTCAAAATCCCGGTTGACTGATAAACCGGGTATGAGGCGAAAGCCCCGAACTGTTAAGCGCAGTCGGGGCTTTCTACTTTCTGCACCTTGAGCAAAGCAAGGGAGAAGCTGTGAACGATATTATCAAACTGATTCGGGAGTGGCGAATGATAGGTGAGAAATTAACTGGCTGGAGGTTTGTACTGGTCTGGATAGTTTTCCTTTTGTTCGGATTATCCAGTCTGATCCAAGCAATACGGTGGTGGTAAATCATGGGCAAAGGAGGGCGCGGGAGCACGGAAATCAAAGAGACGTCACATGAGTTGGCGGCGGCAGAGATTGCACAAAAACAATGGGCTCTGTATCTGGATGAATTCAAACCGATGGAAAACCTGTTTATCAGCAAGGTCGACACGCTGAACCATCCCGAAAAGTACGCTAAAACAGCGGGGATAGTGAATCTGGGGTATCAGCAGGCATTTGGCTCCGGGCGGCAGCAAACGGCATCCGCATTGACAGCCGGAGGGGTTGACCCTGGCAGCGGCCGGTTCCGGGAAACACTCGGTGACGTACAGCATGACCAGCTCACCGGGCAAATTGATACTACCCAACGGGCGCAGACCTCACAGCAGGATAAGTATGTGGCCGGGTTGCAGGATGTGGTCGCCATGGGGGCAGGGCAAAAGGCCGATGCGCTTTCCAGCTACAGTCATATTGCCAACCACAGCCTGAGCAAAGCTACGTTTGATGCTCAAAAATCCCTCAGCAACCGTCAGGCGGTTGGGCAACTGGTCGGGGTAGCGGGTGGCGTGGCCGCGCGCACATACGGGCTGAAAGACGCCAACAAACCCGTAAACCCGTGAATATTTAACAGGAGGTCGTGATGGGACAAGCGGCTGATACCTACGCTCGGTTGACCCGCGACCAGTATAACGACTGGCTCGCGCGGTTTTATCCAAAACAAAAAGCATTAATGGGGCTGGCGACCCGGGGCGGGTTAATGGCTCAGCAACTGACTCGTGTCAATGACAGTGCCACGCACAGTCTGCGTTCGGCTCAAATGGGGATACAGAACCAGTTGGCGCGTTATGGTACCCCCCATGACACTCATCCGGATGATCACCGTCTGGGGCTGCGGTCAGCCTTGGCCATCGCCGGGGCGAAGAACGGGATCCGCGAGGCAGAGCAGGACCGGCAAATGGCGATATTAACGGGCGGCAGGACGGGGCTTCGACAACAAATGACGCTGGGAGGAGGGCGTCACTGATGGGATATGGATTGATTGATGCGGGTCGTGACACCCGACAACAGGCGTTGCAGAGCTTAAGCGAGGCGTCTGAACGGGAAGCGCAACGAGGAACACTCAGCGAGCAGCTCAAGATGCAACAGCAGCAGGGCCAAATGAACATGGTGGGGATGGGCGCGGGAGCTGGTCTGGCTGTGGGTGCCTCTTATGGTGCCGCAGGTGGGCCGATCGGTATGGGCATAGGTGCGGCGGTGGGGTTGTTGGCTAGTCGCTTTTTTTAAAGGATAACGGTGATGGGTGTTCAGGGATTGGCAGACGGTTTTTTGGCGGGGTTTAATACCGCAGACCAGGCTATCAGTCGTAATCGCGAACAAGGGTTACGTGATGTCATGTTAAAGCAGCAGGTCAAGGATGCCGACCGTCGACATGGGCTGGCCAGAGAGCAGATGGACTGGCACAAACAGACAGATAAACGAGACCATCGTTATAAAATCGAACGCAACGAGCGGGCCGACCAGCAGTGGGAGAAAAATTACGGTCTGGCCCAGGCCAGTCAACGCGTGGCGAATGCCAATCTTGGATTGCGCACACAAGAATTTAACCTGCGACGCGCCACTCAACAGTTCCAGCGGGCAGAAGCCGCTCGTCAGCAACGGATGCAGGAAGAAATGACGGTGGTGCAGGCGCTCTATCACCAGATTGAAACAGCAGGGCAGGTTGACCCTCAGTTATACAGCCAGATATCACCAGATAACCCATTGCACCCGGCACGATTCTTTGGGCAAACGGCCATCGATAACGTCATGGCCATCAACCAACTGATGCCCAGGGTGTTGGCCGGCGACATCAGTTACAACGATCCACAGGTATTAACGGCCATGAATATTGTGCTGGCCCCGCATATCCAGCGCAATATCGGCGAAGTTGACCCACAGACCGGCAACTCAATAAAAGATAAATCGCTGGCGCATGTTGGGATAAGTGAAGATGGGCAGTCTGTTATTTTGAGTCTGAAGGTGACGTACAGCGACGGTACGACAGCCGATAAGCCGTTGACCCGCTATGGCTCAGCAGATAAAACGGATGACGAGGTGGTGCGGATCCCCCTGGCACGGGTGATGGATGAACTTCGGGGCTACGGCCAGATGGTGGGGCAACTCAATCAACCAGATAAGGCCAGTTTTATCAGTAGTCTGGTCAATCCTCCCGACAAGACGGCGATGCGGCAGGAAACGGCCGATTATCGTCAGGCGATACTGGATATCGGCAAAAACGAGAGCAAACAGTTGGCGGCGTTGTATAAGGACAGCGCAATGATGGATGAGAAGCTGTTGGCCATCGCCCGTGAAGATATTATCGCGCAGGCAGGGCAACGCCGACAGCAGGCCGCTCAGCTATTCGATCAGGGTGGGCCGGAGCCGACAACGGAAGAGCGCGCAGAATGGGAGGCGTTTACCCAGGAATATCAGCAAAAAGTTGGGGCCATGCCCGATATGAATAATCCACAGGACAAGCAGTTCTTTATGCAGTGGAAGCAAGACCGGCAGCAACGGGAAGCGTCGTCTCCGCAAGAGCCGGCAAAAACACCTGAGCGTGATACAGCCTCAGACAGCCAGACAGCGCAGCAACTGAGGGCGATTTATAGCCGTGTTAAGAAGTGATGTCACGAAGCGAGTGAATTTTAAAAGGCGGCTATTGATTGGCGACTTTGCTCAATATGACCCAGGATAAGGTATGACTTCACCTATTGTTTGATTGCCTGTGAATGAGCCATTTTGGTTCACCATAAATCAAATCAACGAAATGCTTTTTATCTTTAGTTACGGTCAGAAGTATTCTAATTATTTATCTGAATCTGACCGTTTAATTTCATTCATAAACCTGTTAGTTAATTTTTCTCTCCTTTGGGTAACGAGAAGGCCATATGACCGACGCGTCTACCTCTAAAAATTCGGCGATTATCCTTTCCCCTTTTGGCCATTTGCGCACAAGGGCATTACTCAGTGTTGCTGAATTTAATCCTGCACGCCTTGATAGGGCTGAGAGAGAGGTTCCTTTCTTCTTAATTGCCGCCATTATATCGGCTGAATGCCAGTCGTTTTTCATCATTAACTCCTCATATAATTAAATAATTACCACGTTAAGATATTGATTGGATTTATAACTAAATCCATCATGATAAAAATTTAATGG